>JAPPCX010000074.1 GCA_028875655.1 Chloroflexota bacterium
ACGGGACGGGACTTCGCCGCTCTGCTCACCTCCGACGAAACCGCGTGCCTGGAGACCCGGCTGGGCGAGGACTATCAGATATTCCTGGATGCTCCTCTTACCGGCGGCGCGGGCGACCTGTTGGCGGGCGATGACGGCGCCTTGTCCCCGGTTGAGAGCTGTCTTTCGGGAGACCGGCTGGCGGCTGCGAGAATCTCGATGTTGTCGATAGCCGCCGGCGGCTTCAGCGTCGAAACCCAGCAGTGCATGGTCGAACTCCTGGAGACAGACCCGGTACTCGCTCAAGCCCTAGCCCAGCCGGGCGATGTGGCGAGCGGACCACTGGCATTACGACTAATGTCTTGCCTGACGTCCCACGAGGTTGCCAAGCTGACGCCAGCCGGTGAAGGTCCGGTTCCCAACCCGGACGAAATCGCGTGCCTGCTCGGTGAGTTGGAAGGGACGCCATCGGGCGAGCGCATCATCGCCGTCCTCTCGGGAGCGGACGCGACAGGAGCGGGGTTGACGATGGAAGAGAGCGTGGCGCTGGGGGAGGCGGTAAGGGCATGCGGCATTGAGACCGAGTTCGGCTTTCCCGCGCCTGAAGGCGCTGAGAGCCAGGGGTTGCCGCCGGACGATCTGATCCCGGTGGAACTGGACGACCCGCAGCAGTTCTTCGCCGAACTTTCACCCGGGGAACGCTCCTGCCTCGAAGACAAGGGTATGGGACCCCGCGAGTTGGAGATGCTGTCGGTACCGCCGCCCGGAGGCTCTCCGGAGGTCACGGCGGCCATCGTCAACTGCCTCCAGGACGATACGGTGCTGCGGCTGTTCCTGACCCAACTGGTCGGGCAGGTGGAGCCCTTCGAGGTGGAAACCGCCGTGTGCATCAGGGAGGGATTCGTACCCCTGGACCTGCGGGCGCTGTTGGCGCCCTCCGTTGCCGGACAGGCTCCCGCCAACTCCCTGGCCCTGAGCATGGCTGCCCTGGCCGTTTCCGTGTCCTGCCTGAGCGACGCCGAATGGGAGAACTACGCACCGCGATTGGGGATGGCCCCTGGGGATCGTGCCGGGTTCGTCTGTATGTTGGAAGCGCTGGGCGGACCGGCGGAACTGGTGGCGGCCATGCAGGGCGCCAGCCTGGGGGAGACTCCAGCGGAATTCATCCGGGCCAGCCAAGTTTGCGGGTTGGAGGACTCGGGTCCGACGGACCAGGGAGGCGCCGGCCAATCGAGGCAAGGCCAACGGGTCATCATAGACCCAGGCCCCGGCACGACGCACATAGACCCCTACCTGTGGGGTCTGCTGCACAGGCAGGCTGAGGGGCTTCCCGTACCGGACAGGGTAACCGTCTCCATCGGTTCCTACACCGAATTTGACATCAACCCGGGCCTTGAGGAATTCATCGCGTCTCTGGGCGGAGAGCAAGTGGCGCCCCACACGTGGGACCTGCCCACCGGTGAGATACTCGGGGTCGTGCAACGGCCCGACGTGTTTGAGGTGGAGATAGAGCCGGCGCCCGTTACGGAGGAACCATCCATCAATACTCGCCCCTACGACTCGCTGCGCATGGTGGTTGCGGCATTGGACAACGGCGTTCCCGCCGAGAGCGCCGCGCAGTACGCCATGATCATCAAGGATGATAGCGTGGTGGTGGGCATGAACGCTCCCGACGCTGGCACCATCTCGTCCATCCGCGCCTGGCTGAAGGAAAAGAACGTTTACGTGGTGCCCGCTTCCGAGACGGGCGGGGCTGCTCCCAACCACCTGGCCGTGTTGGTACCGGTCAGGTACATACAGGAGTTGGCGGATTCCTTTCCCGAGGTCCATCTTTCGTCGGCCACGCACCGCGGCCAGGGATTGACCTTATCCCGGGCGTACTGGCCGCAGGAGACCAGGGACCTGGAAGACGGGATCGTGGCCCAGTACCTGCCGGACTGACGGGTCTGGTGGAAGTGACACGCGAAGCATGAGAATTGTTCGCCTGGTGTCGAGGATTCGACTATGTTTTCTATAAGGAATCGGGCCGCTGCCGGAAACAAGTCCAACGTCTGCGAGGCATCATATGGAACGGAATTGGTCGGACATGCCGGAAGGTGGGTGGTTCAGCTACAGTGCAATGGGACAGGGACCGCCTGAACCTCTCGATGAGGCTTATACGCGTTTCACCAATCAGGAACGGTTCAAGCCCCTGCACGATTGGGCGCTGGAGAAGGTGGCCCTTCTGCAATTGGAGTATGACGTGACCCTTGAAGAGGGCTTCGGACTGGACGATGAGTTGGAACGCGCTCCGCTTTCCAGGCCGACGGTGAGACTGACGCCGTTGCAGGAATCTTGCGCGCCGGTTGCCATCGCCTTTACTGATTCCCCGGGCTTGGAAGTACGGGTAGGCCGTTGGGTAACCGAGGGATTTCCAAGCTGCCATTGCGATGCCTGCGACGAAATGCCGGAAGAGGAATTCGAGAGGCTGGCGGAACTGCTGGACGACGTGGTGGCGGGAAGGTTTCGCGAATCAATGCGCTGGCAACGGGATGGCTCCGGTTGGAGCAGCCGGGAGTTCTGGAATGACGACGGTACCAGTAGCAGGTCGGGAGGATCGTTGGTGTCGAGGAAAAAGGGAGCTCAAATCCTGGACGACAAGGCGGAGGTCGTGGTCGAATGGATGCCTTGGCTGCCCAGGGTGTCAGATATTTCCGCCGGGCATCCGGTCCAAGGATGATTGGATTCAGCGGCATATCGCCTACCGGTGGTGCGAACATCAACGCGTGGCACTCTCGTTAGAGCAAGCGGCAAGCACCATTCCGAGTGCCCACCCAATTGCGCTGCCGACCCAGATGTGCGGTTCTGGAAAACTTGCCATGTTTGTGGTAGTCATGAACCATCCACTCAGGACGGCGAATGCAGCTAACGCTATTCCGAAATATGCCAACGGCATTTCCTTTCTCCCAACTGGTTTTGGTGCATCGAGAGTGTCTATCCAGTTGCTTTGCTATTTTACAGGAACTGCCAATTCGTTTGCCCGCAATTGGCTTTGGTCTCGGATGTCCACGAGAGAGCATAGTGATTAAGGGTTCCTGCGGATGCCCGATGGCCGGCTTTAGATTCACTGGTCAATGGGCCGCTCAAAGACGGAAGGGAGAGATCACAGCCCTATCCACATTTCGAAGATGGTACTGTCTACCGTCAAGTCAGGCCCACCACTCGTTTCACTCTTCCGCCTCCTCCACCTCCGGGCTGGGCATCCGGTACCCGACCCGCGGCGCGGCGAAGATGTACTTCGGGCTGCTCGCCGTCTCTCCCAGCTTGCGACGCAGCTGTCTCACGTAGGTGCGCAGGTTGACCCGGCCGCTGCGTAGCTCCGGCCTCCACAGCCTTCCTATCAGGTGATCGAAGGTCACCGTCCGCCCTGCGTTGAACGACAACTCGCAGATCAGCCGGTACTCCGTGTGGATCAGGGTTTCCAGGTCAACCCGGGGCTGCTGCCTGAAATCACCTTCCCTCAAAAACTGCTACCAAAATCCCACCGGTATCGGCTGGAAATACACCATCGGCTAGAAATACACCGATTGTTACCGTCATTCCCGCCCCCCACCCGTCATTCCCGCGCAGGCGGGAATCCAGAAAATCCTCAAATCCGGCAAATCCTG
>JAPPCX010000035.1 GCA_028875655.1 Chloroflexota bacterium
CAGGCTTGCTCACAGTCTACACCCCAACCGGCATCCCGACTTTTGAGACAGGCTCAAGAGTGAACTACCCGATTTCCGTCATTCCCGCTTTCGCGGGAATCCAGAATCGCTTGCTGTCACAGAACGATTTGGTTATGGAAACGCCTGGATTCCGGCGAAAATCGGAATGGCGGGGTAATTTGACGACTCGCCCCGGCGTCCGTGCTAAAATACGGGCCTACGTTGGAGGGTATCCGTGGAACCACAAACCTACGCGCTGATCGGCGCAGCCATTACGGTCACGCTTTTTCTGCTGGGCGGTGCCTTTGCGCTGGGCAAGCTGTTCCAGCGCGTGGAATCGCAGGCGGCCGAACTGGGCCGAATCGCAACGGAGGTCAGCCAGTTATCGGCCGACGTTCGGCAACTATCGGCTGACGTTCGACGTACCAACGAGATCGTAATCGCCCTGGCGAACCATCGGCATGATGTCGATGGCAATACCGTGTTCACCGTACCGGTTAGCAACGATTAGGCTAACGGCATTCTGACTACCGATTGCTAGCGCATGTTTGCTAACGGCCATTAGCTTTCGTCTCGCCAATGGTCGTTAGCCATACGATTTCCAGCCTAGACCGGTGGCCGCAAATCGTGTTCCGTCGCTCGCTCGTAGGCGTGGCCGACCTGCACCAGGAGCGGCTCGGCGAGGTGCTTGCCGATGAACTGGATGCTCAGGGGCAGGCCCGCGCCGTTCAGGCCGGCCGGCAGAGATATGGTCGGCGCGCCGCTGAAGTCGTAGGGGATGGTGAACCGCCCCCACGTCCATTCGTCCTCGCCCATTGGCCCGTACAACTCCTCCGGGGTCACCCGATGCGCCACCCCGGTCATGGACGGACACACCAGCACGTCGATGTCCGCGAAGATGCCGGCCAGCACGCCATTGCACTCCAGCCGGACCAGGTTGGCGGCGGCGTAATCTACCGCGCTGTATCCACGCCCCTTTTCCAGCCACCCGCGGAACCACGGGCCGTAGTCGTCGGCACGGGACGGGAAGGTGTCCCGGTGGGCCGTCGCTGCCTCCGCCGAGCACAGCACGCCCCACGCCCGCGAGTACGGCAGCGTGTCCGGCATCCGCACCGGAACCAGAACCGCGCCCAGGCTTTCCAGCAGGCGCGCCCCGGCCAGCACAGCCTCGGCAACTTCCGAATCCACCTCGCCGCCGCCGATGTATTCCTCGTCCACGCCGATGCGAACGCCGGCCACGTCCTTGCCCAAGCCGTCCAGCATGTCAGGCACCGGAGCCTGCAGCGACGTCGGATCGTTGGGGTCATGGCCGGCCAGCGCTTGCAGCATGATGCCCGCGTCCGCCGCGCTGCGCGTCATCGGCCCCACGTGGTCCAGCGATTCGCCCAGCGCCAGCACACCGTAGCGACTCACCCGTCCCCACGTCGGCTTGATGCCCGCGGTGCCGCACGCCGCCGCCGGAAAGCGGATCGACCCGCCGGTGTCGCTGCCCAGCGACCCGTAGCACAGGCCCGCCGCCGTGGCCGCGCCGGAACCACTGGACGATGCGCCGGCCCACCGGTCGGCGCCCCACGGATTCACAGGGATGTCGAACTCGGGGTTGTATCCGGCCATCGCCCCTTCGGTAAGGTTCAGCTTGCCCAGTATGATGGCGCCGGCGTCGTTCAGCCTCCGCACCACCGTGCCGTCGAAGTCGGGCACAAAATCGCGCAGGACCTTCGCGCCGCCCATGGTTGGGACGCCGGTGGTGAAGCACAGATCCTTGACTGCGATAGGCACCCCGTGCAACCCGCCCCGGTAGCGTCCGGCGGCAATATCGGCTTCGGCGGCCCGCGCCGACGCCATGGCCGGCTCAGCCATCACCGTCGCGTAGCTTTTCAGCTCCCCGTCCAGCGCGGCGATGCGGTCCAGGATGGCTTGCGTGAGCTCAACCGGCGAAATCTCGCCGGACGCCAGCCGGCCCGCCACCTCGGTAATTGTCTGATAGTGCAGAGGCGTATCCGCCATGTCCTGACCTCCTATACGCTATGCGGCCGGCGCCGGCTGCACCAGCTCGATCAACACGTCGTCGGGCCCCTCGATGTACGACAGCCGGGATCCGGTGGGCGTGTCCGTAATCGGCAGCACCGTGCGGATGCCGGCCGCGGTGAGCCGCTCCATCTCAGTCTCGATGTCCTCCACGTCGAACCCGAAGTGCTCCAGGCCCAGCCGGTTCAGCTCGGCCACGGCGCGCTCGTCCGACGATCCCGGCGGCTTGGACGACACGTTGAGCCGGCACTGCCCGCCCATCTCCATACCGATGGTGATGGTGTTGGGCATCACGGTGCGCTCCGACACGATGCGAGCGTTGAAGTGCTGCTCGTACCACGCCGCCGTTGCGTGCGGGTCGGCCGCGCGGATGTGAACGTGGTTGATGCGATATTCCATTGTCAGCCTCCTTTCAGGCGTTGCGTGCGTAGATGCTCAACATGGATTCTATAAACGATTGAGCGTCATCCCAGTACCCGTGAAACTCAGCATCGGTGAGGTGTCCACGATCAGCGTGGACATGAAGTTTGTCTGACGATTGCCAGCATCGAATCAACTCCCGTCCGTCGGTTTCTAAAGCAGCGAGCGCACGCAATACGTTCACCTTGCCTCCTGTTGTAGCGGGGTTTTGTCCACGTTGATTGGCCAGCGCGTTGATGCACTGCTTGGCTGATTCGTACAGGAGTGCACCGGCGCAATCGGAGTCGTTATCTCTTTCCAGCAACAAATCGGCTTGACGACGGTAGTTTCGCGCCCTGGCCTCATGGCGGGTTGACCTGTCCCGGTATGCGTCGGAGGGATTAATGGCCATCAAGACACTCTCGAATAAACTGCTCCGCCGTTTCGTAAGCCAGTTCCAACTGGTAATCCTCCAACACTTCCATATTGGCATGGTCTTTCAGCAACGACCCAGGCGCTATCCCGCTCCGATAGTACCGTTTCCGGACCACACCACCTGCTTCTAAAGCGTCAGCAATCGCAAAAAGGTCCACATCATCCAAACCGCTGTACTTTACTCCATGCGCCGCAGCCAACGCGGCAAACGTCGCCTGAGTGGCCTGCCACATCAGCGCCGCCGCCTTGATATGGTTGCCGGCCGCCTGCTCCCGTTTGGAGGCGTCCACGTATTCCAAGGGTGTCATTTCCATTTTCGGCGCGCTCATCTCATCCCTCTCTGATACCCATCGCCTCGCCGGCCCGTCTGCGCCGCATTATATCAGCGCCACAACAAAACCAAGCCGCTCGTCCTGAGCCTGTCGAAGGACGACGCCCGGTTGTTGCCCCCACTCTACGCCGTTGCTACACTGGCGTTGTCCTATCGGATAAGAAATCGGCAAACGCCACGCATCCCAAGGAGTGAAACATGATTTACGAAGTCCGCACCTACGACCTCAAACCCGGCGCCGTCCCCCAGGCCGAAGAAGCCTTCGCCGAGGCGCTGCCCCACCGCGAAAAGTATTCACCCATCGCCGCCTTCTGGCATACCGAGATCGGCCCCCTGAACCAGATCATCCACGTCTGGGGCTACGAGGACATGGAGGAGCGCAACCGCATCCGCGCCGAGGCAGGCAAGGACCCCAACTGGCCGCCCAAGATCACCCCCGGCAACATCCTCAACATGAACTCGGAGATCTGGAACCCCGCGCCCTTCATGCGGCCCATGGGCGGCGACCAGGCGTTGGGCAACATCTACGAAATGCGCGTCTATACCTACGAGAACGGCGCCATGTCCGAGCTGCTGCGCCGTTGGGAAGAGTCCCTGCCCTACCGCGAGGAGTTCTCCCCGCTGGCCGCCGGCATGTTCACCGAGTTCGGCGACCTGAACAAGTGGATGCACGTCTGGCCCTACCAGGACCTCAACCACCGCGCCGAAGTCCGCGCCGCCGCCAGCAAGATCCCCCAGTGGCCCTCCGGCGCCCCCGGCCGCGTGAAACAGGAAAACAAGATCATGATCCCGGCCACTTTCTCACCAATGCACTGAGCAGGACGCGAATTTTAACGAAGAGGGCATAGGAAGTGTATATGCCTGTTCAGTCTGATTGCACAAACGTTGTACCCGCGAATGTGAGAACCCATCAATGCAAAAGGGGGCGATGTGAATGGGTTGTTCAACCCATATCGCAGTGCGAATTCGTCGGCGCGGATGGTTGTCCTTGTGGCTGGTTCAGCGTAGGCTTCAAAAGCAACGGCGAGTATGAGTTGCGAGCGTTTTGCTCGTTTGAGGATTTGTTGGCCTGCTACCAAGCGGCCAATCTGATCCTAGTGGACATACCGATAGGATTGCCAGAAGGCCCGGGAGGGCGCGATTGCGACCGCGAGGCTCGTAGGCGACTGTGTTACCCCCGTGCGGCCAGCGTATTCCCAACTCCTACTCGCCAAACCGTACAGAAGGTGCCACCATTGCCCAAAGAGCATGATTTCCCGGCCGCGGTATGCGCTGAGATTGCATCTTCCGGAGAATGGCTGGATCTCCCAACATTCTGGATTGCACGCAAGATAGCCGAGGTCGACAACGCTTTAAGAGCCCGTGGGACCGGAAAACAGCCAAGGGTTCGGGAAGTCCACCCTGAGTTGTGCTTTTGGGCGTTGCACGAAAAGAATCCTATGGAACACAATAAGAATGCAAGGGAGCAAAAAGGAGTTGAAGAACGCATCAAGGTTCTAAAAAGCGTGGAGCCACGGGCTAGGAACATCTATGATGCGGGTTGTAGCAAATTTTTCAGAAAATGCGTTGATAGGGATGACATCGTTGACGCACTCGTGGCGGCAGTAACCGCCCGGAAGGGGTGGCCTAACGATTTTCAAACGTTGCCCGTAAATCCCCCTGTGGACGAGAGAGAGCTGCCGATGGAAATGGTGTTCTGGGAGCCGCCGTAGTCACATGGTATCTACCGACCGCGTACCTGCCATCTTCGCCGACGCCCGTGCCGTCCACGCCGACGCGTTGCGGATGCTGGAGGCCGGCGACATCCGCGACGCTGCGGAGAAGGCGTGGTGCGCCACCAAGCGCGCCACCGATGCGCTCATCCTGGCCCGCACGGGCATCGAACCGGAAATCTCTTCCGACACGTCCAGAGGATTGGCAGCGTTGGCTACACAGGACCAGGCATTCCGCGCCCTGCGCCGGCGCTACCACGCCAGGCAGAGCACGCTGCACGGCGACTGCTTTTACCTGGGCATCTGTGAGCCCGTCGATGAGGTGGAGGGACGTATCCAACGTACCGCCGACTACATTACCGACGCCGAGCGGCTGGCCGGCTATAACTAGATTGCCACGCTACGCTCGCAATGACAAAGGAACTGCGAACATGAAACTGCTGACCTATGACAACGGAACCGGCCCCCGCTGCGGCGTTTTGCGGGATGACGCCGTGGTGGACGTTACCGCGCTGCTGGGCGGACGCCGCACCATCCGGGACGTTGGCGCGTTGCTGGACACCGGCGACTCCGCCATCGACCGCGTTGGCGACGCCCTCGCCGGCAGTCGGGCCGCCCCCGCTGTTGCGTTGGCCGACGTGCGCCTGCGCGCGCCCATCCTGCGGCCGCCCACCGTCCGCGACTACATCGTGTACGAGGAACACGCCACGTCCCAGGGCACACGGGAAATCAACGACGTGTGGTACCGGATGCCCGTGTTCTATTTCTCCAACCCGCTGGTCATCTACGGGCCGGACGAGGACGTGCCCTATCCCGCCGCGTCGGAGCAGCTGGACTACGAGCTGGAAATCGGCTGCATCATCGGCAAGGCGGGCAGCAACGTGCCGGCGTCCGAGGCGTTGCAGTACATCGCCGGCTTCTGCATCTTCAACGATTGGAGCGCGCGGGACCTGCAGTTCGACGAGATGGCCTTCGGGCTGGGGCCGGCCAAGGGCAAGGACTCGGCGTCGTCCATCGGCCCTTGGGTCGTCACCACCGATGAGCTGATGCCCCACATCAGGGACGGCCGGCTGGACCTCAAGGCCCACGCCCGCGTCAACGGCGACGACTGGCTGCGCGACGGCGAGACCGTCAACGCCTGGTACACCTGGGGCGAGATCATCGAGCGCGCCGCCAAGGACAGCCGCATCGCGCCGGGAGACGTCATCGGCAGCGGCACCGTGGGCGGCGGCTCCGTGCGCGAGTCCATCCGCAAGGGCTACGAGGCATCCCGCTGGCTGGAGCCGGGCGACACCGTAGAGCTGGAAGTCGAGCACATCGGCACGCTCCGCAACACCCTGGCTCCCAAGGTCGGCGTCGATCCCAACTACGCCTACCTGCCCAACAACCCCACCGCCACGCCGGAGCGCGGCACGGCGCGGGACTACCGCTACGAACGGACCCGTTGACGTGCTTGGCTGTCATTGCGAGCGCAGCGCGGCAATCCCGCTTTGACCCAAGAACCGCCGGGACGGGTTTGAAACCTGCCCCGGCTATTTGTTCGCTCATCCTGAGCCTGTCGAAGGATGCTCCTTAGTCCCGCGGCGCGCCCCAGCGGTCGTAGGAGCAGACTTCGTTCAGCGGCAGGCGAGTGACCGGGCCGAAGTTGCCGCGCGGGTAGCCGAAGGGCATGCAGTACACGATCTGCGCGGTATCGGGGATGTTGAACAGGGCGTGTACCCGCTCCTCAACTACGGCGTGCAGCGTGGCGATGGTGCCGCCGATGCCGAAGGCCCGCGCCGCCAGCAACATGTTCTGCGCCGCCGGTATCACCGACCCGGCGGCCTGTGCCCCTTTGGACGTGGCGCAGATCAGCACCATCACCGGCGCGTCCCCGATCTCGTTGGCCAGCCGCATGGCCGAGCGCATGGAGCTGGGACCGGGCGGAATGTCCTGCGGGCCCATGATGCCGGCGTCGGCCCGCTTGGCCCACCACGCCTCATGGTAAAGGTCGCCCAGCTTGCGGCGCATGTCCTCATTCTGCACCACGATGAAGTGCCAGCCCTGGTTGTTGCCGCCGTTGGGCGCGCGGATGGCGGACTGCATGATGTCCTCCATCACGTCGGCGGGAATCGGGTCGGGCTTGAAGCGGCGAATTGCCCGCTGGGTGAACATGGCCTCCCCCAGCGGAATTACGTTCAGACGGTCGGCGGTGGTCACGGTTCTACCTCCAGATTGTGCGTAAGGCAAGTTTGAACAGCGCGGAAATCTTACCATAGTGAAACTGCCGACCCTTGCTATAATGCTGCCCAACCGTCCTTAGCAGCCAGGAGGCTCTCTTGACCCAGCAGAACATCACCGACGCCGAACAGGCATACCGCAGCCTGGGCGTCACCCCCATCATCAACGCCTCCGGCTCGGTGACCCGACTCGGCGGCACTCGCACCCGCCCGGAGGTGCTGGAGCAGATGGCCGGCGCATCCCGCGTCATGGTCAACATCGACGAGCTGAACCGCAGGGCCGGCGAGGAGATTGCCCGACTGGTCGGCGCGGAGGCCGCCATGGTCTCCAGCGGCGCGGCCGGCGGACTGCTCCTCCAAGCCGCGGCCTGTATCGCCGGCAGCGACCCCGCGCAGATGCACCGCCTGCCCGACACCGACGGCATGAAGAACGAGATCATCATCCAGACCATGCACCGGTTCCCCTACGACCATGCCTACCGCGCCGCCGGCGCAAAAATCGTCGAGGTGGGCAACTACCTGTACAGCCACCCGTGGGAAATGGAGGCGGCCATCAACGAGCGCACCGCCGCCGTCGCCTACCTGTGCGCGCCTTACACCAGCCGCCGGATGCTGCCGCTGGATCAGGTCTGCGAGATCGCCCACGCCAACGACGTGCCGGTAATCGTTGACGCCGCGTCCATGTTGCCCCCGCGGGCCAACCTGCACCGCTATCTCAACGATGGCGCGGACATGGTGATATTCAGCGGCGGCAAGGGCGTGCGCGGGCCGCAGGGCACCGGCATCCTGTGTGGCCGCGCCGACCTCATCGACGCCGCCCTGGCCAACGCCAGCCCGGCCCAGTTCCTCGGACGCCCCATGAAGGTCGCCAAAGAGGAGGTCCTGGGCCTGGTCACCGCCCTGTCCATGTTCGTGGAGGAGGACGAAGAAGCGGAGATGGCGTTCTACCACTCCCTCGCCCAGCGTGTGGTGGACAGCCTGGTCGAGGTTCCGGGCCTGCGCGTCACTCTCGAGCATGACGGCCATGACCATCTGATCCCCACCGCCGTGCTCAACTTCGGCGGCGACGATTGGTCCGGTCCGTCGCCCCGTGAAATCAGCGCCGCCCTTCAGCAGGGCGACCCGCCCATATTCCTGCAACAGCTCGGCCCGCCCGACGAGCTGATGGTGGACCCGCTGAACCTCACGGAGGACGAGACCGAGATCGTAATCCGCCGGCTGCGCGAGATTCTTACCGCGTAGCCACCCACCCGCTCAGCCCGTTTTCCCAAACGACGTAGGGGCGAATGATTATTCGCCCCTACAACCCGAGCTGGATGCCAGGGCACTCTAGGCTGAAGCCGCGCCGCCCACGGTTTCTATGATGAGGCGGGTGACGGTGTAGGGGTCGCAGTTGGCGTTGGGGCGCCGGTCTTCGATGTAGCCCTTGCCGTCCCGGGCAACCTGCCACGGAATCCGAACCGAAGCGCCCCGGTCGGACACGCCGTAGCGGAACTCCCGGTAGGAGCAGGTCTCGTGCAGACCGGTCAGCCGTTCTTCAATCCGGTCGCCGTAGTTGGCGATGTGCAGGTCGTGGCGGGTCTGGAGGGCTTCCGCCGCCGCCACGCAGGCGTCGTAGTCTTCCCGCATGCGGTTGGTGGAGAAGTTGGTGTGGGCCCCGGCGCCGTTCCAGTCGCCCTTGACGGGTTTGGGGTCCAGCGTGGCGCTGATGCCGCGGCGCCCGTCAACGGTCTCAACGTCCTCGCCGATGCGGTACAGCAGCCAGCGGGCCAGCCACAGGTGGTCGCCCACCGCCGGAGCGCCGGTGGGACCGATCTGGAACTCCCACTGGGCCGGCATAACCTCGCCGTTGATGCCGGAAATGTCCAGGCCGGCGTAAAGGCAGGCGTCCATGTGCTGTTCCACCACCGGCCGGCCGAATACCTCGTCGGAACCGACGCCGCAATAGTATCCGCCCTGGGGGGCGGGGAAGCCGTTGTCCGGCCAGCCCAGCGGCTTGATGCCGTCAAAGAAGGTGTATTCCTGCTCAATGCCGAACCAGAAGTCCAGGGCAGCGTGCTCCTCCGCGGCGGCGGCGCAGGCGGCCCGGGTGTTGGACGGGTGCGGCGTCATGTCGGTGAGCAGCACTTCGCACATCACCAGCTTGTTGTTGCCGCCGCGTATCGGGTCGGGAACCGTCAGGACCGGGCTGAGTACGCAGTCCGAGTTTTCGCCCGGGGCCTGGTTGGTGCTGGAGCCGTCGAAACCCCAGATGGGAGGAGCCTCGCCATCGGGCACGATCTTCGCCTTCGACCGTAGCTTGGCCGTGGGCTGCTGTCCGTCAATCCAAATGTATTCTGCCTTGTAGCTCATGAATCAAACCTCAAGATCCAGATTGTCCTGTTATTGTACCCGAATTTCGCTGGCAAAAGGTTTCAGATTTATTTCAAACCGCAGCGTCCTTGCGGGCCGGGCGATGCGGCGATTTTTGGAGAATCCCGCTCATTTCCGCTCACTCCCGTTCACTTGAGTAGGGCGTTGGAGTGAGACGCGGCGCTGAATGGGGGCGGATTGGGCCGTTTTGGGAGCAATAATGACGGTTTTGGCGGGCATTTGAGAGGGTTTGGGGGCGGGGGCAAGTGGTTCGACAGGCTCACTATGAGCGGGGTCTATCCGGGACACTAACGGGCACCCTACACTCACTCCATGTACAATGGGCTGACACGCCGACAACTCCCTAAATCTCTAAACTTATGAAACAATGGCGGGGTTGAGGCGTGGGGCGGTTGTCCGTTTCCGCTTGACGCTCCCGATCCGCAATACCTAGTATGAGTGAGAGGGCGTGGCCGAGGTAGTCAAGGCGTCCGTCTCGCAGGTGGAAAGATACCGGTGCAATTCCGGTCGGGGTCTCACGCGGCACAGGGTACACCCACATGGGCAAATTGTGCCAGTCATCCTGCTATTTGTTTGCCGCGTATCCGATCCCAGGTAGCCGCGATTACATACACGCTGCCCAGCATCACGACCAGATACAGGGTGAACGCGCCAACAACGGCAACGAATGCCACCGGTGCCAGTACCCAATCAGGCCAATTCCCCGGGGGCACCGCCGGGACGCCCAAAGTGGCGGGGACGTCGCCTATCCACCACGGGAAACCGTCGCCGTACCACCAACCAAAGGACACATCCACGGCCCCGAGGGGGACGGCGAAACTGGCCGCAAGCACCCACGTCTCAATAGTCTTGGCCGCCGTCTGCTTGAAGCCCACGAGGACAACGCCACCCACGATGCCAAGCGCCCCGGCCACGAGTAAGGGGGGCACTGGATTGCCTGAATACGCATCGGCGGCGGCACCGAGGATAATTTCAGGGTACCACGCCACCTTATCGGGGAGATCGAGGCCGTCCCAGGTCGTCGCCACACAGGAGAGGGCGGACAGGACCAATGCAAAGCCAAGCACCTGCCGCGCCGATTGAATTGCCTGGCTCACGGATCACAACCTTTCCGGGACACTAACGAACACTCTGCGGCAGTAGGTACTACATCTATTCCTTGTTGTGTTTCAATCGCTCAACGCTGGACGCAATCTCAGCCAATGGCGAATCGGCGTAGGTATTACCATCCTCATGGTGAAAGGTCAGCATCCCGGTTGTTTGCTCGTATGCGGATGTTGGCACCGTGATACTCAGTGTTCTTCCCCGTTGCATTGCGGAGGTGTCCTGTTCAGTGTGGCCGCGCTCTTTGGTGTGTTTATCATAGGGCAGCCAGAAATCTACGGAGACGGTGACGCGATGTTCACCCTCCCATATAACAGCAAGTGCAGCGGTGCCCACTTGGTCAAAATGCACCAGCAGTGTATCCGGCCGGTATCCCTCCAAGTGAGTGTAAATGTCGGGATGTGGCATTGCCGCCCGAACACTGGCCTCCAGTAAGGAACCCGCAGGCACTACCTCGGGGGTTGGCGTCGGTGGCAGGATTTTCTTTCGTTTGAATGGCCACACGGTGATTCTCCTTGTATTGAATTGAAATCTCACTAATGGGATAAATTCCCAATTTTGGCCTCTGTGTGTTTTCATGTGGACATGGATACTGCATCAATTGCCGCCGCGGTTATCGGTACCGCCCTGGGCGTGAGTGTCAGCACACTTGCGATAGGGACAGTATTGCGCGTGCAACTATGGCTAGGAGACCGAGGGATACCCCAACCACTGGGATGGCCCAGAAATGGCGATGGGAGACCAGAACTATGGCCGCCCCTAATCCCATACCCAAAACGACCGCGACGATGACCACAACCCACCAGGCGATTTCGCAGAGGAAGTCCAGCATCATGTCGCCTCTTTTGCTTCAGCGTCAGTGTTTCCACTACGTTGTGGCCTCGTAAAATGCCCGCGTTCTCCCCACGGACTGGCAAGCATCCAGCATAGGCGCGCCGTGATGCGCTCCCGGTGGCATTCCTGGGGGATCACCAGAAACACGCGAGAAGTGCCGCGGTGAAACCACATCGGGATTGGTTCCGTACACAACGCCTTGTGGATTTCGGCGCAAATGTTCCTGATCTGCGCCTCAGCCTTCCCGCTCATGTTCAACTGGTGATAGACCACGAGGCTTTTCCCGGCGTCCCAGACTGCCTTGAGGTCGTCCATGTAGGCATACTTCGGCCCGTCTCTGCGATACTTCAGAACGTCCTCGGCCGGCCGGATGTTGTGTTATCCGGGTCGAGGAACACCACATCCGCGTCTGCCATCCCATCGAGCGCACTCCGCCACCACCGGGCGCGCACTTCCCGATTGTTCACCGCGTTGTTGTTCCAGCCGGCGTTGTGGAGCGATAGACCGAAATAGATGGTATCCGCCGGGAGAATGGCCGACTTCTCAATACATCCGACGCAACGGCGGTGCGGAACCAGCGTCTGCAAGTCGTGCCACAGCCCGGGGTCGCAGTCGTGATATTCCAGATACTTCTGTTTGGTGTGGGCCAGGTAGCCGGTGAACCTGCCCGCGGTGTCGTCCGGGTCGTCCGGCGTCATGTACCAGACCACGCCCAACCGCAGATCAGCCTCCAGCGTCTCGGGATCGGTGATGCCGCACAATCGGCGCAGTAGTCCGTACTTGCCAAAGTCGCCAACGTCGGCCACGAATTGATCTCGCATGGGTGGTTGCCCCCTTCATTCCATCTGGCTGGCAACCACCAAAAAGCGGTTGCCTTGCCTTCTCATCCACGCCGGGATTTGAACCACAAGGCAACCGCCGATATAATTTCGGCGGCCCGTTCGGGCCTTTGGGCGTCCCGGCATGGATGCCCAAAACAAGCGGCCCTCGGCATTAGCGGTGCCGAGGGTCGCACTTTCTTACTGAATTAAGCGCATCGGGAACCTCCCTCGCGGCCATGAGGATGGCGTCTTGCTAGGGTCGCCGGGTCCCGTTGAGGGGATCGCAAGGGAGGCACGAATGCCATCCAAAGCTGAATATCCCAATCAACGGGCAGGGCTGCGTGCCCTTGTCCCTCGACCCTAGCGCGGCCATTGAACCACAAGGGGGCGGGCGCGTCAATTTTTTGGGCGTAGCCGTGCCGGGGTTATGATGGTCTAGGTAATAAGTTGATGGGCCGGAGTCCAAAGCTCCGGCCCGTCTGCCGCACTGATGAGGGGATACCCCGAAATGCGACGATTGCATCTGCGGCTTCCGAGGATGAAAATGCCAAGAGGACCGCCCTGCTGGACGGTCTAGACGGTCATTTGACTGTCGAAGGCCGAGTCCAGGCGAAGAACCCTTTGGGAGCCGCCCTCGACCTCGTCGGTATCAACGGCGGGGACGAGGGAGTAACCGACATTGCCGGTGGCAAGTCCGGCTACCGCATCTGCGCGGGCAGGGTACACCAGTAGAACGAAATTGCGCAATTATTGCGTCGCCTTTTCCGCGACCTGCCACAACGCCGACTCTACAACGTCGTCGTCGTCCAGCGTTCCCACGATGACGGCCTGACTGTCCCGGACGTGTACGCCAGATTGGTACGTAAGTTGTTTGGCCTGGGCGAGAATTCGCTCGGTGAGTCCACCGGCAAAATCTGCTCCCAGCAACAGGAACGCGGCCGGTCGCCGCACACGGAGAAACCTCAACGCTAGCGTGAACGCCTCCACTTGTGCGCCTTCGGGCAGGCAGGCGCACAGCAAGTCAAACGGCGGCGCGTGGCCATAGACCGAAAGATCGTCGCCCTCCGCCGGCCAGTCATCGCCCGACTGGTGGACATAGACCACGTCCAGGCCGATAGAGCGGGCAGCGTCGCCCAAAGCTCCGTCGTCATCGTACAGGCAGGCCAGCCGGAGAATGCCGGTGGCCGCTGCTGGCGTCTGGGGCCGGGCGAGGCGGCGTATCGTGTCTCTGAGGGCGTCCCTGGAATCGTCTTGCATATCTCTCGTCTCCTGCTGGGCTAGTCGTCGCACGGGCCCCGTGCGCCCATCCAAGGAAGAGGGCCGCCCATGTCGTTGTCAATATATCAAATCGGCGGCGGATGATTTGGTGTGTCGGCCGAGAGAGTGTACCCTAGGGATGCAAGAAAATTCCACGGACAGCAGTTGCCCCGGGTGTTCCTGCACCCGGGGCGGTTGCAACAGTCAAACAAAGGAGGAACCAATGCCTAGCCTCACCTTGTCGTTGCCCGATCTAGGGTACACGCTCGTACCTGAGCCGGTGAAGTTGTCAATCTGTCAAGTGCTGGCGCTGGGTGAGTCGCCCGAGGCGTATTCAAAGTTTGAGGCCGGTATCGAGTTAGACCTCGGTATTATCCGGGCGGAGATCAGGCACACCAATAGCGAGCCCGGACGCAAGGACACTGAATACAAAACGCGCCCGCCTTCGTCTGGCACTCCGAATCAACGAAGCACAGGACGCGACGGGCGCGGCCGCTTGATCTGACGACGTCGTTAGTCCTGCTTCCGTCCCGTCAGTTGCTCGTAGGTGAGCCGCTTGCCCACCATTCCCCGGATCACGCGCTTGATGCTCTCAAAGCCGTTGCCTTTGCCCGAGTTGAGCCGGTAGGTACTCTCGTCCAGGTAGCGGCGCAGGTGTTTCCGGCTGACGCCGTGATAGGTTCCCCGGTATGTGCCCTTGAATAGTGCCCAGAAGCTTTCAATCGCGTTGGTGGTCCCGCCGTTGTCGTTCACGTACTGGCCGATGCGGTGCTCCACCTTCTCGTGGCCGTACCCAAAGTCTTCGAGCCCCCGATACGCGGCGTGCCCGTCGGTACAGATGATGGAACCGATATGCACGTTGTCGAGCACGCCGTCCCGTATTTCCTCGATGTCGGCGAATTTCAATGGGAACGCCATCACCTTGCCGCCGGGCCCGCCCTCCTTGAGGCCGAACACGGTAATCCGACCTTTCTGCCAATCGCCGTGCAACTTTTTCTTGGCGTGTTTCCAGCGTTCGATGCCGCCAATGTAGGTCTCGTCCACCTGGACTGTGCCCCTCATCATCGGCGGGTCGTCCTCCCGCATGGCCTCGCGGATGCGCATTTCCAAGTGCCACGCCGTATCCTGCTTGACATCCAGCAATTTCGACAGGTTGACGCTGCTGACGCCATGGCGATCCGAGAGCATGAAGTAGATCGCCAGCAGCCATTTCTTGAATGTCAGGTTGGTCTCCTCAAAAACCGTGCCGACGCGGACCGAGAAGAATTTCCAGCACGCCCGGCAACGCCACTTCATGGGCTTGCCGCCCTTGGACTCGTACACGTTATCGCTGCCGCATTTCGGGCAGAAGGGCGTCTCGCCCCAAACACATTCTTCGACGAAGGCGGTCGCCGCCTCCTCGCTGGAGAAGCGATCAAAGAACTTCTCGATGCCGATGATGTCCAGTTGCTCTTTCTTGGTTGGTTTCCGCTTGGGCGCGAGCGTGCCCGCCTTGTCTGGTGTCGTGATCTCCGAGCCGCCGCGGTTGACGATTTCGCCCTTCCTGACGCTGATCCTGTTGTTCGCGTCCATGATTGCTTTCTCCTTTCTCTTGCTCTGATTTCAACGAATCAGACGCAAATAATTTCTGTCAAGTATTGAAATCAACAGAACGGATATTCGTCCCGTTCATTGTGCGCGCCACGGCTCTGAGTCTATAATGATGGTGTGGCAGCGCAGCCGGGGGTGACGGCCCCCAGCTCGAGGAGTTTCATAATTCGGGCCTCCTTTTCTTGGCAGCACAGCCGGGGATGCGCCGCCATTATTGGTGGAGACGCCGGGATTCGAACCCGGGCAGGGCGTGGCTATCAACCTGACCTGCTCACCAAGACGTCCCCACCGCTCTTATGTTGGCGGAGGATGGCGGGATCGAACCGCAATGCCTTTGGAGACATTTCTCGGATTTACAGTCCGGTCCAGTTACCAAACTGGAAACATCCTCCGCCACATGAGGATGGTTCGTAGTGGACAACACCCCCATCAAAATGGAGGTTACGAACCATCCTCTCTACCACTCTAAACCCGTCTCCGATCTCATCACAAATTGGTTGTATTCCTAAAAATGCCCACACAAGATCGGACGCCCCAACGCAATCAGTTGGGGCGTCCGATCTTCGATTCCCACAATTCGTTGGGGTGCCCGATCTTTGATGGCGAAGGACGGCAGGCGCGGTTTACAGTGATTTTGCCGCTAAATTAGGCGAATCTGACCGATAGCCCGGAAATCACTGCTGATTAGGCCGGCACGACCAGCCAGCACGTGGGGTGGATGTAGGGTGCTCGTTAGTGCCCCGGATAGACTCCCTATGAGCGGGGCGGGGTAGTTGGATGGTTGAGTTAAATGGTACGGATGGATGGAGGTTAGGGGCAAGGGGGAACGTGTCACTCATGGGTGTGGGAAACCGTCGTTGCGAGCGAAGCGTGGCAACCTCGTGCCGATGGCGACGCCCGTAGCCCCAACGAGATTGCGTCGCTTTGCTCCTCGCAACGACGATGACACCATTGGCGGAGTTTTGCACAGTGCAGGGCCGGCTCTCTCCCTTGCCGATTTTCCGCACGGTGGGCTATACTGATTTACAGTTTTTTCAGGCGGGCGTGAGCGAAATGGTCGACATTTTCGATAAGTTGCAGCCCATTGTGGAGCGGTATCGCGCCATCGAAACCGAGATGGCCCAACCCGAGGTTGCCGCCGATTATGCTCGTTTGGGTGAACTGAATCGCGAACGCTCCGGCCTGGAGGACCTGGTCGGCATCGACGTGGAGCGCCGCAAGCTGGCCGAGGAACAGGCTGACCTGCGCGCCCTCATCACCGAGGGCGGCGACCCTGAGTTGGTCGAAATGGCCCAGTTGGAATTGGCCGATGTTGAAAACCGCCTTTCCGAACTGGCCCAGCAACTCCGCATCGCCCTGCTGCCCAAGGATCCCAACGACGAACGCGACGTGATTGTCGAGATCCACGCCGCCGCCGGCGGGCAGGAAGCGTCGCTGTTCGCGTCCGACCTCTACCGCATGTACCAGCGCTACGCCCAGGAACAGGGCTGGAGCGTGGACATCCTGGACTCCAACCCGTCCGACTTGGGCGGATTCAGCCGCATCGCGTTTTCCGTGGACGGGCGAAACGCCTTCAGTAAGCTCAAGTTCGAGGCCGGCGTACATCGCGTCCAGCGCGTTCCCGAAACCGAGGCGCAGGGCCGCATCCACACCTCCACGGCCACGGTGGCCGTGCTGCCCCAGGCCGACGAGGTTGAGGTCAACATCAAGGAAGACGACCTGCGCATCGACATATTCCACGCCGGCGGACACGGCGGGCAGAACGTCAACAAAGTCGCCACCGCCGTGCGCATCGTCCACGAACCTACGGGCATCACCGTCGTCTGCCAGGACGAACGCTCCCAGTACAAGAACAAGTCCAAGGCCATGACCATCCTGCGCAGCCGGCTCTACTCCGCCGAGCAGGAACGGCACCAGGCCGAGATTTCCAGCAACCGCAAGGCCCAGATCGGCAGCGGCGACCGCAGCGAGAAAATCCGCACCTACAACTACCCCCAGGATCGCATCACCGACCACCGGATCAGCCTGTCCACTCACGGGATACAGCGCCTGATGGACGGCGGCCTCAACGAGATCATCGACCGCCTCATCACCGCCGACCAGGAGCGCGGTCTGGCCGCCATCTCCGCGTATGCCCTGATGCCCAGCCTGCGCGACGTAATCCAGGCCACCCACCGCACGCTGGAATCGGCCGGCATCCCCGATGCCCGGCTGGAGGCCGAGGTCATGGTGATGGACGTGATGCGGATGCCTCGCCAGGCCATCTTCGCCGAGCAGGAATCCCAGGTCGCGGCGCAGCAGGAGGCCCAGCTATCCGCCATCGTGGAGCGACGCCTCACCCGCGAACCGTTGGCCTACATCCTCAACTACCGCGAGTTCTACGGCGTCAACCTGCTGGTCAACCCGGACGTGCTCATCCCGCGGCCGGAGACGGAAACGCTGGTGGAACACGCCCTGTTTATGGCCCTCATGGGCATGGAGAGCCGGGAGTTGGTCATCGCCGACGTGGGCACCGGAACCGGCGCCATCGCCGTCAACTTGGCCATCCACCTGCCTGCCGCCCGCATCTACGCCAGCGACGCCTTTGACCCGACGCTGGACGTGGCGGCCTACAACGTGCGGATGCACAACGTCGCCGACCGGGTCACGCTGCTGAAAGGCGACCTGCTGGAATCGCTCCCGGAGCCGGTGGACGTGATCGCGGCCAACCTGCCCTACCTGCCCACCGAACGCATCCCCACGTTGCAACCGGAAGTCCAGTGGGAACCGGTGGTGGCCCTGGACGGCGGGCCCGACGGCCTGGACCACATCCGCCGCCTGATCGCACAGGCCGCCGAGCCGGACCGCCTCAAACCCCACGGCGTCATCCTGCTGGAAATGGACCCGGAGCAGATGGATGAGGCGCGACGCCTGGCATCGGAAACGTTCCCGGACGCCGAAATCACCGTCGAGCGCGACCTGGCCGGCCGGGAGCGCGTGCTATCGGTCAGCCTCGCCGGCAGCCAGGACGGCTACTAGCCAATCGCCCGGCTGCTCTGCAGGAGCCAGGCCGCGTCCAACTCGACGCCCGGCTGGCAGATTTTGATGAACTCCCCCACGTCGCCGATGTAGGGAGCCTCGCCGCGGCAGCGCCGCAGGTACTCCACCACCACCGCCAGGTTCACCACGCCCCTGGCATCGGTGAACGGGGATTCCCGCGCCTCCGCAATGTCGGTCAACTCCCAGCGGCCCGGGCCGGTGCCCTGGTTATTGAACCAGTCCCGTTTCAGCACTCCGTCAACGTCGGGTTTCCGGTCACCCATCGCCAGTTCCACCGCCTGCCACAGTTGGGCCCGCCGGATCGGTTCTCCTCGCGTAACCAGCACGTCGCGGATGATCTTGCTCGCCATCAGCGTGATGCTATCGTCAAGGCTGACGGCGTAGTCTAAATCGGCATTATAGTTGGCGTCGGGGGATGTCATGTATTCTCCTGGGTTGGTCTGATTTCATTCGGGTATGGCGGTGGCCGTTGCCGCGTTGCGACCGGGAAATCATGTTGCCCGATGGCGCGGACGCCGTCAAGACAAGCCGCTGATCTCCAGCGTGCGCACCTCGTCAGCCTCAAAGTCGGCGACGCGGATGGCGTGATTGTTGGTGTCGGCGATGTAGAGCAACGGCTGACGGCCATTCTCAAAGACCGCGAAGCTGAGGCCGCTGGGCTCGCTGAAGGTCGCCAGCCTGCCCGCGCCGTCGTGCAGGCCCATGGCGCCGGAACCCAGGACGGTCTGCACTGAGCGGGTCAGCGGCAACACCTTCTTGATCTTGTGGTTGTAGGTGTCGGCGATGAACAGATCGCCTTCGCGCCACTCGATGCCGATGGGATGTTGCAGGCGCACGTGATGCTCCACGCCGTCCCGGTCGCCAAAGGCGAACAGGTCGATGCCCACCAGCGTCGCGACACGTCCCGTAACCGGATCGATGCCGGCGCTGCGCACGCTGCTGGTCTCGGAGTCGGCGAAGTAGAGGATGGGACTGCCGCCCCGGTCGCTGCCGACCACGATGCCGCTGGGCTGGGCCAGCGTCGCCTGCGCCAATGGGCCGTTGTCGATGTTCTCGCCGCCGGTGCCGGCGTGGGGGCACACCATGCCGTCGGCCAGCGACAACCGCCATAGCTGGTGGGTGCCGGCCATGGCGATGTACAGGATGCCCTCGTGGTGCGCCAGGTCCCAGGGGCTGCTCAACGCGATCTGCGTGCCCGGGCCGGAGGCGCGGCGGTCATGTCCCTGCTGTCCGGTGCCGGCGACGGTATCCACCGTGCCGGCGGCCAGGTCCACCCTGCGGATGGCGTGGTTCTCGGTGTCGGCGACGTACAGCGTATCCCCCACCAACTCCATGCCCTGGGGGTGGTTGAAAGCGGCGCTGGCGTAGTCGCCGTCCGTGAAGTGCTCGGCGCCGGAGCCAACGATGGCCTGCACCTGCCCGTCCAGGTCGGTGATCACGATGCGGTTGTGGTTGGTGTCCGCGATGAAGAGGCGGTTGCCCGGCCCGTCGGCCAGCACCTTGCCGGGGAAAGCCAGCGCCGTTTCTGCCACGGCCTCCGGCTTGAGGCCCAGGTCGCGCCGGTCGATCATCCCCTGCTCGTCGAATTCGGCGATCATGCGGCCCAGCAGGTCGTCGAACGCTTCGTAGGGCAACTCGCCCTCGTGCTTGCCGATCACCTTGCCCTCGGGGTCAACGAACATCAGCGTGGGCCAGGCGCGGCAGGCGTACTGCTGCCAGACCTGGAACTCCGCGTCGTTGACGATGGGGTGCTTCAGCTCGTAGCGCTGGGCCGCCAGCAGCACGTTGTCGGCGTACTTCTCGTTGGGGAACTTGGCGGAATGGACACCGATGACCACCAGCTCGTTCGCGTACTTCTCTTCCATTTTCCGCAACTGCGGAAACACGTGGACGCAGTTGATTCAACAATAGGTCCAGAAGTCGAGGATCACTACCTTGCCGCGCAGGTCGGCCATGCTGAGCGGCCGGTCGGTGTTGATCCATTCGACGCTTGCAGGGAAGTCCGGCGCGTTGACGTTGCCGGCGAAAGAGCGGGTGGCCATGGTTGAGCCTCCGTTAGGGTTGGTTTGGTCACCCCGACTCCTGCCGGAACGACGGTTTAGCGGTAGTGGCGCGGATGCGCTAGGCGGGCGGCTGGGACTCGAAGGCCAGGGTAGCGTAGCGCATGAAGATGGCGCCTACCGGCTCGCCCAGCGGGGCGTTGGCGACCAGTACCGCGATGACGTGCTCCTTGCCCGGCTCGCCCGGCTCTTCCACCAGGACGCGCTTGGGAGTGTTGTTTCCGGTCACGACGCCGATGTTGCGGTCAATCTTGCCGTCGATGAACACCTCGCCGTAGTTGTCCACGTTGGTCTCGAACCAGACGCGGCAGGTGGTCACATCCTGTCCCTTGACGGTCTCAGGCATGGTGAACCGCAGACGATACCAGGCGAAGGTGAAACCAACGGAATAGCGCTTCTGGAAGTCGGCGCCGCTCTCCCAGCCGGAATCGTCGTAGTCGGGCAGACGCGCGTCGCTGCCGCGCTTCTCGGCGACCAGGCCCTGGTTGGGCTCGCCGGGCTCCAGACCCTGCGCCACACGCCAGCCGTCGGACTTGATCACGGCCAGGTCGTCTTTCTGTTCCAGGTCTAAGGCTACTCGGGGCATTGGGGATACTCCTCATTTTGATGATACGCGGCATTATACGCTATCGTTGCGGACTGCGAGGGAGATTGCAGCGGCGTATCCTGGGGCAGGCTGCGACCACTCCCAACGCACGTTTCGCACACGCGCTAACCCGCACTCGGTATTCTTCGGCTTTGATCGCAGTGATACACTGCATTGAGAAACAATCCCAGCCATTGTGCCGACAAACGACCGAGGACACCATGACCATCAACAACCTACGGCAGGCGATAGTCGGCGTTCAACAATACGTAGCCGAGTTCGATCCCCAACCAGGCTCCAACCACTACAACTACCAAGCCGCTGCCAACAACAGCGAAATGTCCACGCGATACATCATCATCGATCCAATACTGAACGCGCTGGGTTGGTGCTTGTCGAACCCGTCCGAGTGCATTGTCGAAAATTTTACCGAAGGTGGAAAGCCAGACTACACGCTGCTTGACGATGAAGGCGAAGCAGTCATAGTCATCGAGGCAAAACGGATCGACGGCGATACAAGGTACAAAGGCTACAGTGCGCAACTAGCCCGCTATGCAGACAGTTACCCAGCCATTGACGTCGCTGTAATCACCAACGGCCAGTATTGGGATATCTATTATTATGACGATGTAGAGGGAGAGGTCATACCCGAATTTATCGATGAAAACGGCAGAGAACGCCCGCTAGGGCTCCACTGGCACCATACACAAACGACCGCCTGGCGTCTGCATCATCGTCTGTGGAAAGGTCACTATTGGAGGTGAAAGCCCGTAGCGACACAATCGGTCATTATCGAGACGACGGAGTAGCGAAATATCATCCATAACGGTGATTAGATTTACCGAGCTGTGGTACTATATTACCGTAGTGAGATTCCATCCTCACAGGATTAACACCAGAGAGGTATATTATGCCTACAATGTTTGGTTTTGGCGTCCTTGGACTCATACTCGGCGTCGCTTTGGGTGCTCCTCCTTTGGCAGTGCCAGCCGGCCTCATTGGCTTGTGGCTGCATTGCAAGAACTCATAGACACGGTGGTGTTAAATCCTCACCGCCGGCACGGTCGCTTAATTCCCGCTTTCGCGGGAATGACGATGCAATGAACGTCGGGGCAGGTTTTGAACCCGCCCCAGTATTCAGGTGCCAAGTAAGACAATCACATGGGTTGTCCTGCACCGTGTGTGGCTATCTCTTCAAATTTTGAGCGAAGGACTCCGGCGTGCGTGGCCAGGAGTAGCCGGCGGCTTCCTTATGGTAGCGGCGGCGGAGTGGCGCCATCACCGTCTGCGCGGATGATGCAATCGTAAGAATCAGTAGTGATAGCGGAGTGCTACAATTGACTGGTCTAAACCGTAGCGTGCGCGCAACGAAAGAGGCCATGATGAAGACGACCGTAAGAGCAACCTACTCCAACGGAACGCTTACCCTCGAGCGCATCCTGGATTTTGCTGAAGGCGAGCGAGTGACCGTTACGGTAGAATCGCAGCCCGACCTTCCTTTCCCGTCGTCGGGGCAATCCGCCGTCGATATTCTGGCCGAAGCCCCAGGTCAACTCCTCTTCAAATCCGGCACCGACGTGGCAGCCTACCTTGACGAAGAGCGGGCGTCATGGGAGAGCTGACCCTTCCCGATAGCGGGGCGATATACCTGGATGCTAACGGGTTTATCTACAGCGTAGAGCGCGTTGAGCCTTACCGCGCATTACTCGCCCCTATGTGGCTACAGGCCCAGGCCGGCGCGTTCCACATCATAAGCAGCGAACTGGCGATGCTGGAAACCTTGGTCAAGCCGCTGCGTGAAGGAAACACGGTTCTTGAGACGCTATTCCGGAGGCTCCTCAACGCTAATGAAGTCAGCCTGATACCAGCCACACGCGCGTTATGGGAAGAGGCCGCGCAGTTGCGCGCCGCGACCGGACTCAGGACGCCGGACGCGCTTCACGCGGCAACGGCACTGCACTCCAGGTGCGCACTCTTCGTTACCAACGACGGCGCCTTTCGCCGTGTGGCGGGTCTCCCCGTCGTCGTTCTGGACGACCTACTCACCTGACATAGAAGGTGAATCGTAAGCGCGGTGTCGCCAACCCCACCCAAGTCGACGCCGCCGCGCTGTCTAGATCAGGATTCTGACAACTACCCCTTCAGGTGTTGCGCAAAGAACTCCAGCGTGCGCGGCCAGGACAGGTCAGCGGCTTCCCTCTAGTAGCCCGGGCCAGTGAAGTCCATGAAGGCGTGGTCGGCGTCGCAGTACACGTAGAAGCGGAAACCCCGTGCATTTCCGTTTTGGGCAAATCCTGATAGGCTCGACGCAATCGACGGCCTTCGTCAGATTGGTTGTACGACATGGAGGCAACCGTTCACAGGCTGATAATACGGTACGCCTGAGTGACACCCGGCAGCGAGGTGTCATCAGGTTCGGGTCGTGCAACGGCCGGTCGGTTACTCCCCTGCCGCCGGCCGTTTGGCGGGCGGCGCTGGGAAATCAGTCTTGTATTAGCGTACTGACAACGGTATAGTGTGCGCACATAATGATTTGATAAGCGTAACTGGCATGGGAGCGTTTACTATGACAACCAACAACCGATTGCGCAGCGGCAACGTTAGCGCGCCCCAAACCGGCGTATCCGTGTACGAGGCGATTCACAACCGCCGCATGAACAACGACTTCTCAGATGCGGTGCCCGACCGGGGCGCTATTCAGCGGATGCTGGACGCCGCAGTGTGGGCGCCCAACCACCGGCTCACCAACCCGTGGCGGTTCTACGTCCTGGAAAAGGGAGGGGAAGCGCGCGCCCAGGTGGCCCAGTTGGCCTACGACAACCTGTTCGCCCGCAGCGGCAACCAGGAGCACGCCGACGGCAGCCGACAGCGCGTGCTGGACGCTCCGGCGCTGATCTACGTGTACAGCGTTCCCGGCGACAGCGAGGAACTAACCCAGGAGAACTACGCCGCGGCGTGCTGCGCCGTGCAGAACCTGCTGCTGGCCGCCGTGGCCGAAGGCTTGGCCGGCGACTGGAGCACCGGCAACGTCGTCCGCCATCCACGGCTGGCGGAGACGCTGGGCGCCGAATCCGACTGGACCATGGTGGGCGCTCTGTTCATAGGGCAACCCTCACGACCTTCCGCGTCCGTGCGCGCGCCGGCCGATGAGGTGACCGCCTGGCTGTCCTAGCGCCACCCGCTTTGAAACCCCGTTTCTGACTATTACCCCTTCAGGTGCTCCGCGAAGAACTCCAGCGTGCGCGGCCAGGAGCGGTCAGCGGCTTCTTTCTGGTAGCGCGGGCCGGTGAAGTCCATGAAGGCGTGGTCGGCGTCGCGGTACACGTAGAACTGGTGCTGTTTGCCCAGGCGGTTCAACTCCTCGTCGAACTTGCGCATATCGTCCTGCGACGGGTTTTCGTCAACCTCGCCGAAGTGGAACAGCATGGGGCAGTTGATGTTGGCGGCCAGCTCAAAGGGCGGCGTCTCGCCCGCGCCCCAGGTCACCAGCAGGTTGCCGCCGTAGTAGGGGGCAACGGCGCTAAAGTGGGGGTTCGACGCTGCGCCCAGCCAGGCTACGCGCCCGCCCATGCAGAAACCCGTGATGCCGATGCGGTCGGATACGGCGTCATGGTTCCTCAGCCACTCCACGGTGGCGTTGATGTCGGCGACGATGTCCGGGTCGCTGAGTACGTCCCAGGGACGCGGACGCGGGTCGGCGTTCATCACCTCGTCCGAGTTACGGTGGTACAGGTTGGGCGCGACGGCGGCGTAGCCCTCGCCAGCCAGCCGGTCGCAGATGGTGCGGATGAACTCATCTACTCCGCCGCCGTGCTGCGAGACGATTACGGCGGGATACGGCGCAGTGAAACCGGCGCTGCTCGACGGCACGCTGGCATACATGTCCATTTCGCTGCCGTCAACGGTGAGCTTTTCCCAGAAACTGGCCATGACGATACCTCCTGTCCAGGTGGGCGTGTTGTTGATCCAAGTAGGGGCGAATAATTATTCGCCCCTACACCACTATCCGTTGAGATGCTGCGCGAAGAACTCCAAGGTTCGGGGCCAGGACGCCACCGCAGCAGCTTCGTTGTAACGCCCGCCGGCGGGGTTCATAAAGGCATGGTCGGCGTCGGGATAGGTGTGGAACGTGTGGTCCTTCCCCAGGCGGGATAGCTCAGCGTCGAGCTTTTGCATGTCGTCCTGCGACGGGTTGGCGTCGATCTCGCCGAAGTGGAACAGCATGGGGCAGTTGATGTCGTCCGCCAGGTCGAAGGGCGGTGTTTGGCCGGCGCCCCAGGTGGTCATCAGGTTGCCGCCGTAGTAAGGCACGACGGCCTTGAAGTTGGGATTGCTGGCGGCGGCCAGCCAGGCCACGCGGCCGCCCATGCAGAATCCGGTTACGCCGATGCGGTCGCTCTGCACGGCGTCGTGATTAAGCAACCAGTCCATGGCGGCATTAATATCGGCCACGATGTCAGGGTCGCTGAGCAGTGCGCCTGGGCTGGGGCGCGGCCCGCCGTTGGCGGACGCGGCGATGGCCTCTTCGCTGTGCCGGTGGTACAGGTTGGGCGCGACGGCGGCGTAGCCCTCGGCGGCCAGCCGGTCGCAGATGTCCTGTATGAACTCGTCAACGCCAGTGGCGTGCTGCGCCACCAGCACCGCCGGATACGGCGCGCTGAACCCGGCGCTGCTGGACGGCACGCTGGCGTACATATCCATCTCCGCGCCGTTGACGCTGATCTTTTCCCAAAAGCTTGCCATTTTCGACCTCTCAATTGTCGATAAGTTTATCCTGCTAAGTCGTCTTCACGGTTATCGGTACTTGCTCGAGTCCGTTCGGACCAAGCGACTTTGAGCAGCCAGTTGAGAATTGACGCCAGAGCCAGAAGGAACAAGGCGACCCCCAGCGCCGACAACGCGGGGATGCCGCGTATCTCCAGCACAGATTGGAGCAGCAGGTCTGCGAGCCACAGCCACGCCCCGGCGAACAGCAGCCCAAGCCAGGCAAATCGCAAATTTCTCATTGGATCAGTCCGTAAAAACGCTTACTATCCAGAATGTCATCCCAAAACCCAGCAAGGCGCCAAAGCTGGACACCAACAGAGCTCGGTCAACTCCGTCTTCCCAGGCTGCGCCGAAAGTCGCGCCAAAAACGGCGAGGCCCACAAAAATGGCAGCGATCAACGTCAGGGGTTTCATGACTGGCCTCCAGTGCCGGTTGCGGACGACCTCCCTCCTATACCAGCCCTTCCGCACGTACTTCCGCCAGCGTGGCCTCGAAGGCCGCCAGCGTGGCGTCGATGTCCGCCTCATTGTGGGTGGCGGATACCAGGAAGGCGTCCCGACCCATGATGTCCACGCCGTGGTTCTGCAAGGCGCGCTTGATGCCGGTGACCGCGGCAGAGCCGGCCGCGGCCTTGATGCGGCGGTTCACGTCGGGTCCGAACTCGCGATCAAAGTCGCCGTCGGCCAGCGTGAAGTGGATCATGGACGCGACGCCATAGGCATGGCCGTTGACCTCCATGCGGGTGAAGACCTCGTTCAGGCCGGCCTTGAGTCGCGCCGCCATGGCGTCGGCCCGCTCGTTGATAGGCTCGGCGGCGATCATCTCCAGGCAGGTCGCGCCGGCGACGGCGGACAGCGGGTTGCCGTTGAAGGTGCCGGGGTGATAGACGCGCTCGGTGTTGTCCCACTCCGGATCGCCGCGCTGGGCGATCATGTCCACGATGTCGGCCTTGCCGCCCACCGCGCCGCCGGGCAGGGCGCCGGCCACGATCTTGGCCATAGTGGTCAGGTCGGGGGTGACGCCGTAGCGCACCTGCGCGCCGCCGGATGAGGCGCGGAATCCCGTCACCACTTCATCGAAGATGAGTACCACGCCGTGCTGGTCGCACAGCGCGCGCAGGCCGGCCAGGTAGATCGGCACGTCAAAGGGGAGCTGGCCGTAGTGCGCGCCGGTGGGTTCCAGGATAATGGCCGCGATGTCGGCATCGCGCGCCATGGCCTGCTCCACGGCGTTCAGGTCGCCGGCCGGCACGATGACCATGCTGCCCCAGGACTCGGCCGGTATGCCGGGAGCGGGGCGGTCGGAGCCGGCCATCGCGTAGTCGTGCCAGCCGTGAAAATGGTCCTGCAACTTGATGACCTTGTTGCGCCCGGTATAGGCGCGGGCCAGTCGCATGGCCATCAGCGTGGCCTCGGTGCCGCTGCTGTGGAAGCGGACACGTTCGACGGCCGGCATCAGGTTCATAATGGCCCGGGCCCAGCGCAGCTCCTCGTCGGTGCACGCGCCCAGGTGCGTGCCCCGGCGGATCTGCTCGGCGACAGCGTCGGCGATGGCGGGGTGAGAGTGGCCAAGGATCAGCGCACCATGGCCCGAAACGTAGTCGATGTACTCGTGGCCGTCCACGTCCCACTTATGCGACCCCTGCCCGTGGGTGATGTACAGCGGGAACGGCTCGGCGTAGCGGTTGTCGTGGGTCACGCCGCCGGGGAAGATACCAACGGCCTCCCGATAACGCTCGGCGGATCCGGGGTGAGTGGCGATGTACTGTTCCAGGATGGTGGACATTTTCAAACTCCGCTGTGAGATTGGATCGCGTCTTGAAAAGGATGGAATCAATGGGCCGTCAGTAGGCGCATTGTAGCACGGGCGACCCGGATCCCCGGCTAATCGTCTGCGGTGGCAGGAGCCTCCGCCATCAGCTCCGGCGGCTTTTTGATGAACAGGAAGCATGCGCCGGCGGCGAAGGCGCAAATCGCGCCCGGTATGATGGCGTAGTCGTAGTCGCCGAACCGGTCGGCGACCCATCCGGCGTACACCGGCGATGCCACCAGGGCCCAGGCGTAGGCGAAGGTGATGTAGCCCCGCAGCGTGGCGAAACGATCGCGGCCAAAGTATTCCCCCAGCGCCGCCCACACGATCACGCCCGCGCCGTCCATCATCCCCTCGCACAGGATGAACCCCAGCACCAGCGTGATGCCGATGGCCGTTTGCCAGTCTCCCAACCACAGGAAAAGGTATCCGATGCCCTCCACCGTGAGACTGAAGAACATGATGCCTTTCTTGGAAACGCGGTCGCCCAGATACCCCAACGCCAGTCGGGACACGAAGTTGATGAAGGACATCACGCCAATCAGGTTCGCCGCCATCTGCGTGCTCATTCCCTTGTCGTCAACCAGGATTGGGAACAGGCTGACCAGGATGCCCAGCGTGGCCGTCTGACGCAGTCCGGCGCCCAGCAGCAGCAGCCAGTAGGCTTGAGTCCGCAGCGCTTCCCGCGTAGTGTAGTCGCGGCTCTCTCGCGGTGCGGCAGCGCCCCGGCCGCTCCGTGTCGCCGGCGGTCGAGTTGCCCCGTCGGGCAGCAGGCCCATGTCCTCGGGCTTGTTGCGGAACCAGATGCACAGGGGCAACAGGATAATCGCGTAAAACCCGCCCGACGCGATCAGGCCCCACCGCAAGCTGGACTTGTCGATGAGCAGGTTCATCGTGGGAATCAACGCCAGCCCACCCAGGGACGACACCGCCGCCAGGATTGAAATCGCCAGGGAACGCCGCCGCTGGAACCACTGGTTCAGTCCCGCGAAGCAGGCGTGCTGGAACGCCATGCTGTTCCCCAGCGATACCAGGCCCAGGTAGATGAGCGCGAAGCCCCAGAACCCGGGCAGCCAGAAAGCCATGATCGCGTACCCGACCACGGCGATGAGCAACGAGGGCACCAGCACGGCGCGGTTGCCCCACTTGTCAATCAGCCAGCCGGCAACCGGGCCCTCCAAACCTCCCTCGGCGCGGGCGATGGAAAAGATCAGGTTGGTCTGGGCCTGGGTTATGCCCAACTGGTCCCGGATGGGAATGACCAACACGCCGAACCCGCGAAAGAAAATACCGCTGGCAAAGAAGGACATCACTGAAGTGATGGCCACCATCCACCAGCCGTAGTAAATCCCACCGCCCGGCGACTGCTGCCGCGAAGCGGCGCCTGTGTTGTCTGATGCGGCCACTGATCAGCCTGACGGTTGCCCAAAATTCAACCCGCCACAGGCGGGCCAGCGCGCAACGGATGGCAGTGTACCCGTTGGCCGGAGTCGGGGCAAACGGCAGTGGCATTACTGGGGTAGCCATTATCGCCCTGCTCCACCGATGCTTTACTTACTGTAAATTATTTATAGTATGGTATAGTAAAGATATGCTGCCACCAATAGAAAATCTGCGGGCTTTGCCGCCACCTGAGGTAACGGAGCGTTTGCTCAACGAACCGGAAGGGCAATGGTTTGACCGCAAGAGTTCCCGTATCGCCGCCCGCGACCTGGCCAAAACGCTGGTCGCCATGGCCAACACCGAGGGTGGCATGATTGCCGTTGGGCTATCCCGTGGCGTCTGCGAAGGGGTGGACGGCCAGCGCCAGGCTCAAAACGGCTGGAGGCAAGCCGGGCTGGATTTCACGACCCCACCCGTTCGCTACGATGTAATCCTGCTGGATTGTATCAACCGCCAAGGGCGCAACGACCACCTGCTGTTAATTACGGTGCCACCCGGCAATCAAGTCCACAGTACCGTCGGCGACGACGTTTTCCTGCGCGTGGGCGATGAAGACCGCAGGCTGTCCTTTGATCAACGCATGGAACTGCGCTATGACCGAGGCGACACCACCTTTGAGGTTACACCGGCGCGCACTTACGGTCATGCGGAGCTGGACGAAAAAAGTGTCGCCGACTATGCGGGTAGTGTCGGTCATTCCAGCCCGCAACGTTTACTGGAGGCGCGCGACTTGATTGACGCCGACGGGGAGCCGTCAACCGCCGGGATATTGCTGTTCGGCGTTAATCCGCAAAGGGCGTACCCGCAAGCGTATGTCAGGGTCTTGAAGTATTCCGGCCGGGAGCGTCGTACCGGCACGGAGCAGAATCTGGTCAGCGATGTTCGTTGCGAGGGTACGTTGCCTACTCAGATTGACACTGCGCAAGTTGCACTGCGCGAGGCGATGCCAAAGCGCCGGGCGCTGGGGCCGGACGGAAGATTTGGCTGGCTTGACATCGTGCCGGAAGAGGTTTGGTTGGAGGCTCTGGTGAACGCTGTAATCCATCGCGCTTACAGCAACTTCGGTGACCATATCCGGCTTGAGGTATTCGATGACCGGCTTGAAGTATCCAATCCGGGCCGTTTCCCGGGTATTGCGTCGGTGGACGATCTGGACGACGTAAGACGATTCGCTCGCAATCCCCGAATAGCGCGCGCTATGGCCGACCTGTCGTATGGGCAGGAGCTGGGAGAGGGTCTGCGCCGTATGGTGGCCGTGATGGAATCCGGCGGCAGGCAAAGGCCAATAGTCCGGCAATCGTCGGGTGGGGTAACGGTCACACTGCTGGGCGAGATAATCGGGCCCGGCGAATTGACCGCTTTATCGCCCCTGGCCCGCGTCGTTTTACGTCAGCTTTCGCTAGCCGGGCGGCGCAGCACCGGCGAACTGATGCGCTTGGCTAGTTGCTCCCGTCCGGTAGCCCTGCGCGCTCTGCGGGAGCTGGAATCCCTGGGAATGGTGCGATGGGTCGGCAACAGCCCTTCCGACCCACGGGCGTACTGGACGACTGAACCCGGTTGACCGAACGCCAGCCCTAACTACTGTAAAGTTTTGGTTTAGAGTAGTTATAGTAGCCGTCCCGGCTACCGCCGCGCCCGAAATCAATCACGCGATTCCGCAAGGCCAAACGGCTACTTGTCCACCTGCCTGAAACAGGGGAGGCACAAAGGTTTCGCCATGCTGGTGGCATATTCTTCGCCGCAGCGATGGCAGCGCTTCTCCGTGTGATCGCGGTCGGCATAGTGCGCCCAAGTCTGATAGCAAGGGTCGTAACACAACGGGGCGGCTTGTCCACCGGTGATGTTTTCGTGGATTGATCAAGTATCTGAGGTGTAGCTACACGAGCCAAGCGTTGGCATTCAGTCAAAATCTCCTCAAGAAGCTCTGCCTCTTCGGCACGGGAACTGCCTCTCCGGCACAATTTGGAGGATGCTAACATCCGACTTGGACTGTTGCACAATGACGCCCGCCCCATGCGTCAGGCGCGCGTCCGGGGTACAATTGGGGCGGCGCGGCCAACCCCGTCCGCTGCGCTTGTGTGATCGCGATGGTTCGCCACATCATCCACGCCGACCTGGACGCTTTCTACGCCGCCGTGGAGCAGCTTGACAACCCTGAGCTGCGCGGCAAGGCGGTGCTGGTGGGCGGCCGGCCCGAGGGACGCGGCGTCGTCGCCACCGCATCCTACGAGGCCCGCAAGTTCGGCGTCCACTCGGCCATGCCCATGGCCACGGCGGTGCGCCAGTGTCCCGAGGGCATCATCGTGCGGCCCCGCTTCGACCGCTACCGGGAGATGTCCGCGCGAATCATGGACATCTTCCGCGACGTTACGCCCATCATCCAGCCGGTCTCGCTGGACGAAGCCTACCTGGACATCACCGAGGCGTCGGCGCAAACCTCGCCCATCGCAATCGCAATCGACATTAAGGACCGGGTCCGCAGCGAGGTCGGGCTGACGGTCTCGGTCGGACTGGGCGCCGGCAAGTGCGTCGCCAAGATCGCCTCGGACTTTCAGAAGCCGGACGGCTTGGTGGTGGTGCCGCAGGGCGGCGAGGCGGAGTTCCTCGCGCCGCTGCCGGTGGGCACGCTGATGGGGGTAGGCCCCAAGTCCGCCGCACGGCTGCGGGACGACGCCATCCACACCATCGGCGAGCTGGCCGCCATGCCCGACGAATGGTTCGCCCGGCGTTTCGGCAAGCGCGGTCCCAGCATCCGCGACCGGGCGCGGGGCATTGACGACGAGCCGGTGCAGACGTCGCGGGAGGCCAAGTCCATCAGCAGCGAGACCACGTTCCCGCAGGACCTGAGCGCGGTGGAAGACATCCGGCCCGTGGTGGAGCGACTGTCCGGCAGCGTGGCCGGCTCGCTTTCGCGCAAGGGGCTCACGGGCCGCACCGTCACCGTGAAGATGCGCCTCTCCGACTTCACCACCTTCACCCGGCAGACCACGCTGTCCCAGCCCACCAACGACGACGCTGTCATCGTCGCCACGGCGTGGACCCTGCTGGAGCGGGAGATGACGCCGGGCCGGGCGTTCCGGCTGCTCGGCGTGGGCGTATCCGGCTTTGCGGAGACCGCAGAACCCGACGCTGAAGTCGCCCCGCCTGAGGCTCCGACGCCACAGCAGCAACTGTTGCGTTTGTAGCGTCAATAGCATTCCACTACAATATTACTCCCACGACCACCGGCCCACCGACTGGGGAACCGCTATGACTGCTCCAAAACCGAAAACGCGCACGGACGCCAAAGTATGGGCACCCTATCCGGAACTGCCGCGAGTGCCTCAGGATATGCGACAAAACCTTCCCATCGACGATTTACAGGACCTGCTCCGCTCCATACTCACGCCTGGGGATCACTACCCTTACCATCCCACCATTCTCATCGGGCGTGAAATCCCGATTTACTACGGTGAACGCCGGCCGGGAAGCAGCGGCCCGCCGCCCCACGTCATCCCCGACTGTCTGGTCGCCTTTGACGTGGACACTGCTGCCATCTGGGAACGAATCGGCTACGATCCGATACAGAACGGCAAACCGCCTGACTTCGTCATGGAAGTAGCTCCTCCCAGCACCCGACGGAACGACTCCGACCGCAAGCGCGACGTGTACGAGATGCTGGGCGTGCCGGAGTACTGGCGCTTTGATCCCACCGGCGGTCGTCTCTACGTCCAGTCCATCATCGGCGAGCATCTGGTCAACGGCCGGTATGAGCAGTTCCCGCTGATTCGTTACGCCGACGGCAGTGAGGGGTCAACCAGCCCCCTCCTTAACCTCAACTTCCGCTGGCGCGACCAACGATTCTATGTTCACAACCCGACAACCGGGCTGGAATACGAACATACGAGAGAAGAAATCGTCCGCCTCCGGGAGGAAAACCGCCGGTTGCGCGGCGAGGGATAGCCGCTGATTACCGGAACAGGTCCTTGTCCGGGTCGCGCACGATGTCGTGGCTGTCGGCGTCTTCCATGCGCTCGTAGGGATAGCCCTTGATCAGGGCCACCGGGACGCCCAGCAGCTTGCCCGTGACCAGCTCCGCCGTCGCCGCCAGTTCATCGGCCACCGCGATGGTGGTGGTGTGCAGTTCGTTGCCGTGGGGGTCGAACTCGCCCACGTAGCTGACCACCGGGTTGAATCCGGCGACGCCGATGGACACGTTGATCGCTCCGTTCCGCCAGGGTCGGCCGAATGTATCCGAAACCAGCACGGCGGCATCTACTCCCAGCCGCTCCCGGATAGCGTCGCGGATGCCCCGGGCCGAGGCGTCCGGGTCCACCGGCAGCAGGCAGATGGCGTTGTCGCCGGGGATGTTGGAGGCATCGATGCCGGCGTTGGCGCAGATGTAGCCGTGGTAGGTCTCGCTGATGATGACGCCGCGGTCCATGCGCACGATGCGCCGGCTCTCGCGCAGGATCATCTCGGTGTGGCGGGGGTCCCGGCGGTGCCCCTCGGTGATGGCCAGCGCCAGCGGGGACGCTTCCACGTCGTCGATGGTCATGACGCGGCCCTCGGCCTTGGAGACGATCTTCTGCGTCACCACCACCACGTCGCCGTCCTCGATGGGCGTACCCTGGGCGGCGGCGGCGTCAATGATCTGGCCGGCCAGGTCGTCTCCGGCCTGCACTTCGGGCAGCCCCTCAATTCCAACGGCGCGAATTTCCGGCGGCATGGCGCACCTCTCGATGATATGGCAACGGGGTTGTAACGATGGGGTGGCGGCGTGATCGACAGCCAGGTTATACCAGTTTATCACCCGCGCTGCGCCGGGGCGGGGAGGACGTCCCAGCGGAAGAATGCGCGATAGCGGACTTGGGAGATGGTCATGGGCTTACCTCCGAGAGGGGGTTATTTGCATGGATGAACAGGATGAACCGGATTTTTAGGATTTCCCGCTTATTTCCGCTCATCTCGGTTCATTTGAGTAGGGCGGGGTGCGGGTGATGGGGGTGGATTGAGCGGGTTCTGGGGGTGATATTGGCGGGTCTGGCGGGCATTTGGGACGACTCGTAATTGTCTGAATCAGGCCCCGTATCAAAGTACGGGGTGACGTTATTTTGGGGAATTATACGGAAACCTTGACGGAATAGCCGCCGCCTGCTAATCTGTCGCCAT
>JAPPCX010000023.1 GCA_028875655.1 Chloroflexota bacterium
CTGCGGTTGGGGTTCGCGTAGCCGACGCCCTGGATGACGGCGACCTTGCCCTCATCGTAGAGCCTCTTCAACGGGCCCATATTGGGGTTGAGGCCCACGTATCCGTCGATATCCAGGGCCTGGCCCTCAGGTACGCGGACGGACGGGCGGTTGTCGTAATACAGGGGGTCGCCATGGGGCACCAACGTGTTCAGCGCGTCGTTGCCGCCGGAAAGCTGGAGGACGACCAGCACCGGGTCTTTCTTGGTTGCGGTCATTTTTTATCTCCTTACTGAATCGGTGGAGACGCTGGGGCGGCTGACGTCGCCCCAGCCAGGCCTGTCCTTTACCGGAGTCCGGCTACGCGAACTGGTATTCCTGGGTGCTCACAATGAGTTGGAGGGTCTGGGCGATAGCCTCTGAGTATTCCGGAGTGCCAGGAGTCGGGTTTCCACTGTTGTTGGCGTAGGCAATCAGCTGGTCGCGAGTTTCCGGAGCCAACTCGTACGCGCCCACCATTTCCAGGCAGCGGTCCACGATGCCCTCAGCGGTGGTGATTTCCTCGCTGCGCAGGCGGGATACGATCTCCTGAACGCCGGGGAGGCTGGTGTTGCCTACCTGGTCCGCGGCGAAGTTGATGCGCTCCACCAGCGTGCCGGAGTCGATCCACTCGGCGCCGGTGTGCCAGCCTTCGACGGTAGGCGGGTTCATCAGGTCCTGGCCCATGTAGCGAATGGTGTTGGCCAGCGGCTGCAGCCCCAGCTTGGGCGACGTGAAGTCCTGCACCAGCCGCATCGTGCCGATCACCACTTCGGTGGGGCTCTTCACTTTCTCGAAGCGGGCGTTCTTGAAGAAGTCCGAATTGAACATCACCCGCAGCATAGCGGTCAGGTCGTAGCCGGAATCGAAGTAGGTCTGCTCCAGCAGCGCGATGGCGTCGGGGTCCCGGGGCGGCGTGTTCTGCCAGGCGGGCACCTGTACTTCGTCAGCCACGAAGAAGTTGTACAGGTGGCGGGAGACGAACCGGGCGGCCGACTGCTGCCGGCAGATAATCTCAACGATGTCGTCGCCGTTGAAGTTGCCGGTCTCGCCGAGGAAGGTCTTGTCCTCCTCGTCGTGGTCGTAGGGGTTGTAGATGAACCCCGACTCATAGCGGCCGTAGGGGTACCTCGGGACGGCGTTGGTGATCGTCCAGCCGGTGAAGGCTCGGGCCGCTTCTTTCACGTCGTCTTCAGAGTAGTTGGCTTGGCCGTCCATTCCTACGCCCATGGAGAACAGCTCCAATAGCTCTCGGCCCCAGTTCTCGTTGATCGCGCCCTTGTGGCTCATACAGTTGTCCAAGTAGAACACCATGGCCGGGTCGCGGGACAACCCCTTGAGCAGAGTTTCAAAGCTGCCCATGCCCAACTCCCGGAACATGTCCAGTTGGAGCTGGATTTGCCGGCCATGCTCGCACTTGGAGTTGCCGGTGCAGAGGATCCCGTGCCAGAACAGGGCCATCTTTTCCTGCAACGGGCGGCGGGTGTTGATCATCCTGTAGGTGAGGTAAGCCTGGTTCACTTCCAGGGCGTTCATCTCTTTCCAATCGACGAAATGACGCTCGAGAATATCCATCTCCAGGTCCGGCTGGGCGCCGGGAGTCAGCAGTTCCTCGACGGTCGCTTCGTAGCCTTTCGCGGCGCGTTCTTCTATCTCAGCGTAGGACGCGCCAAAGCCGGCGCGACGCATCAAGTGCGCCATCTGGGCAATTTCCTGGTTGCTGGGCATTGCGAATACCTCCTGCAGTTGTCGCGACGGTTTCGGTGCGAACGGGTTGGGCTTTCGACGGATACCGTAGCGGCCACGACAAGACAGCGTGCCCACGCGACGGTTCCGGGCAGATGCACGCATACTACTCGCCGGCGGGTTAGGGTGTCAAGGCAGAACGGCTCTCACACCAACCTACAAACACCGCCTCACGCTCCAAATTATCCACCGCGTCGCCGCTTGTGTTGCCTCAGGATACAGTCGTCCATAATGACGCCGAGACCCGCGGCTTCGGCCCTTTCCGCGGCCGCCTCATCCACCACGCCATCCTGCATCCATAAGTAGCGGGCCCCGATGGCGATGGCCTCGTCGGTTACGCCACCGGCAAACTCGCTGCGACGAAATACGTCCACCAGATCGATTTTGACACCCTGTTCCTGCGCCGCCGCTGACGCCGATGCCAGATCGTCATACGACTGTTCTCCCAGAGCCTCTGCACGATTCAAGGCCGGGTTCACGGGAATGATGCGGTAGCCCTGGGACTGCATGTAAGCCGAAACGCCGTGGCTGTCCCGGGCGGGGTTGTCCGACAGCCCGACTACCGCGATGGTCTTTACGTTGTCGAGGATTTCGTCGATGAGGTCCATATCGATACTCCCGGTACTATCGGCAGGGGCAGGTTTTAAACCTGCCCCTGCGCTGGCCCAACTCGCAAGTGGATTCAGCGGCTGGCGGTGCTGTCGTTGGTGGTGATGGTGATGTGGCCCATGTAGCCGTCGGCAGTGGCGCCATGCCAGTGGTTTTCACCGGCTTTGACCTGCACCACGTCGCCGACGCCAACGTGGTGTTCCTCGGTCTCCGTGGCAACGATGCCATTCCCCACCGTAATCACCAGGATCTGGTCGCTGCTGTGGCGGTGCCAACCCGTCTGCGCTCCCTTCTGGAAGTTGACGACGCTGGCGTTGAAAAAGTCACTTTCGCCCTCGGGAATAATAGGCTGGCGGGTGCGATGCACCTCGCCGCCGGTCCATCCGGGCACCGGCTCGGCGGGGCCCAGCGGCACATGTTCTACGTTGGCGATTCGTACTACGCGCATGGTTTAGCCTCCTAAATTTTGGTGCGGGTTGGTTTCGGTCAGGCCGGCACAGCGGCACCAAGTTGGGCGAGCAACTCAGCATCGGTATCGAATTCCAGTTCCAACAGGCCGCGGGCCAGTGCGTAAGCTACTTGACGGTCCTCGTCGTCGCCGGTGGCCAGCAGTTCCCGTATATCTCCCACTAGTCCGGCACGTAGTTCAGGACTGCGCTCAATCACCTCGCGCGCACCGATTTTCCAATCTTCCGACAGTGGCATGGTCATGTTCAGTTCCTCAGCGAATTTGGTACTCACGCCAGCGTTCTTTTGCCCTGACTATGTCGCTGAGTTGGCTGCCTTTGTCCCCACCGCCCAGCAGAACCACCAGGACCGGGCCATCCCAAGCGAAATAAATCCGGTAACCGGGGCCGAAATCGATCCGACGCTCAATAACGCCTTCACCTACTCCCCGAACATCTCCCAGATTTCCCTGCTCCATCCGAGCCACAACGCTAAGAATGCGGCGTTTCACCGGCAAAGACAACTCTTCCAGCCACAAGTAGAAAGGTCGTCGTCCTCTATGGTCGATGTAGGCGCGAACCTCCAGCACGTCGCTATTCTATCACGCTGCCCGGATGCGGCGAGCGTGGCTAACGCCGGCCGCATCCGCAATGTGTGTACCGGACTATTTCACCGGCACGGGCGTGCCGGCGATCTTGATGGGCACGCTGCCCATGGTCTTACGACTGGTGAAGTACAACGTTTTCCAGTCGTTCCCGCCGAAGCACAAGTTGGTGGTGGCCGGCTGACTGTGAACCACGATGCCCAAGGTCTCGCCGCCGGCGTTCATGATGTGCAAGCCGCCGGCACCCCCGCAATAGACGTTGCCCTCGGTGTCCACCTTCATGCCGTCCGGCACACCCTCACGCTCACCGCGCATATCCGCGAACAAGCGCTGGGTTGCCAGCGATACGGTGCCGTCGTCCTGCACGTCAAAGGCCCGGATGATGCCCTTACGCGAGTCGTTGACGTAGAGAACCGTCTCGTCCGGTGAGAATGCCAGTCCGTTCGGCACCACAAAGTCGCCGACCAGCAGTGTCAAGGTACCGAGGTCGGCGGACAGACGATAAACGCCGGAGATGGTCTGCTCCCACTGCTCCCGGGGTCGTCGGAAGGTCCACGGGTCCGTGAAATAGATGCTGCCGTCGGACTTCACCACCACGTCGTTGGGGCGGTTGAGTTGCCGGCCCTGGAATTGGTTGGCCAGCACGGTGGTGGACCCGTCGTGCTCCAGGCGGCTGATGCGTCGGCCGTCGTGCTCCGCTGCGATCAATCTGCCTTGCAGATCGCGGGTAAGGCCATTGTGTCGATTCACCGGTTCCGCTTCAACGGTGACGCCTGACCCTGGGGTATAACGCATTCGGCGGTTGTTGTGAATGTCGCTGAACAGCAGGTATCCGCCGTCGCTCCACCACAGCGGCCCCTCGGCAGGCCCTTCCGAGCCGCCGAACCCGGAGCCGTGTTCTTCGATGGGAGCGTCGGTGTCGATTATCGCGTCCAGGGCGGGGGAAAGCTTCTCAATGGGCATGGTTGCGCCTCCTGATGGCATCCGGCCCCGTGAGCCGGATTCTGGGATGCAATTTGCGTTGCCGTTGCCATTGTAGGCGGCGGGTTGGCGGGGCGCAACGGCGGAATAGGCGAAAGTCGCCGGCCTGCCGCTAGGCGAAAGTATTGGCGTTTCGTGTTCAATAAGGCCGACTCATTGGATTAATTTTTTGAATCTCGCCAAAGTATGCGCAACTGGATCAACCAAATCCACCAGGGCGATTGCCTCACCCTCCTGTCCAAGATGCCGGAGGCTTCTGTCAATCTGGTGGTCACTTCGCCGCCATACAACCTGCTGAACAGCAGCGGCAACGGCATGAAGAACGGGAACGGTGGGAAGTGGTCGCGGGCCGCCCTGATGCAGGGTTATGCCAACCATACGGATTCCATGCCCCATGCGGATTACGTCGATTGGCAGCGTCGATGCCTGAACGAATTGCTCCGTGTACTCACCCCGGACGGCGCAATTTTCTACAATCACAAGTGGCGAGTGCAAAAGGGATTGCTACAGGACCGCGCCGATATAATCGACGGGTTTCCGGTCAGGCAGATCATCATCTGGCAGCGTTCCGGCGGTTTTAATCACAATCCCGGCTACTTCCTGCCCACCTATGAGGTCATCTACCTGATCGCCAAACCGGAGTTCCGGCTGGCGCCCAAGGCCGGCAGCGTGGGGGACGTGTGGCAGATCCGGCAGGATCGCGGCAATCCGCACCCCGCGTCCTTCCCGGTGGAGTTGGCCCGGCGCGCCATCGCGGCCACCACTGCCAAAGTCATTCTGGACCCGTTCGTCGGCAGCGGAACCACCGCAGTAGCGGCCCTCATGGAGGGACGGCAATACGTGGGAATCGACCTCTCTGAAGAATACTGCCGGTTCGCCCGGCAGAGAGTTGACCAGGTATCGCAGGAACTGGAGCGTAGTAGTCTGCCTCCCGACGTCCCTTCCCCGCTGGAGGTCAAAGCGCTGCTCGAAAACGTGCCGGAAAGGGAGGCCGCACCGCGGGATATCGGTCGATAGCGGCGGGCGATGGTACAATCACCGGGAATTGCCTCGCGCAATCAACCCGTTACCCAGTCATATAGAGAGGTTTACCGGTGCCTGACCAAGAATTCGACGTACTAATCATCGGCGGCGGCATGGCCGGTCTGACTGCTGGCATCTACGCTTCCCGCTACGGCCTGAACACTGCCATCGTCGAGCAGATGATGGCCGGCGCACAGATCATCAACCTTGAGAAGATCGAGAACTTCCCCGGGTTCCCCCAGGGAATCGCCGGCTACGAGTTGGGGCCGGCAACCCAGGAACAGGCCATGAACGCCGGAGTCGAGGTCCTGATGGACACCGTCACCGGCATATCGGTCGATGGCGATTACCTGCGCGTTACCGGGGACATGGGCGGGAGCTATCGTGGCAAAGCCGTCATCATGGCCGCCGGTTCGTCACTGAGGTCGTTGGGAATTCCCGGCGAGGAAGAGTTCGAGGGACGGGGCGTGTCCCACTGCGCCACCTGCGACGGCCCGCTGTACATGGGTCAGACCGTCGCTGTGGTGGGCGGCGGCGACTCTGCCGCGGACGAGGCCCTTACCCTAACCGAGTACACCGAACGGGTTATCCTTTTCGTTCGCGGCGATTCCCTGGACGCCCAGCAGGTTCTACAGGACCGCATCTCCGCGAATCCAAAGCTGGAAGTGCGGTACGGGGCCGAGGTGGTGGAGATAGTAGGCGAGGATACCGTAACCGGCGTCCGGGTCCGCACTGCCGACGGCGAGACCGTTGAGCCGCTGAGCGGGCTGTTCATCTACGTGGGCCTTGATCCCAACTCGGCGCCGGTGGCCGATCTCGTTCCGCTTGACAATGCGGGACACATCCCGGTCGGCCTGTCCATGGACACCCCACAACCGGGACTGTTCGCCGCCGGGGACATCCGGCAGCAGTCCGCCGCCCAACTGGTGGCGTCGGCCGGCGACGGAGCGACGGCGGCCATCGCGGCCGTTCGCTACATCAACGGCAAAGAGTGGTAAGGCATAGCCATGCAGATTACCGAGCACGTGTACAGCACTCACATCGCTGAAGACCCCAACACCTACGGGGCGATGCACCCGGGCGGCACGCAAATTTACTTTGTTGGCGACCCGTCCGACCGCATGGTTATGATCGACTCCGGTGAGCCGTACCGACACTGGCGTTACCAGATCGTGGAATACTGGCAGGAACTGGGCAGCCCGACCATCGATGCTATCCTCATCACCCACGGCCACGGCGACCACATCGGCGGCCTTGACCGGCTACAGGAAGCGTTCGGTTGCACGGTACGCTGCCATCCCAAGCTGGCCCCCAGGTTGCAGCACATCCTGGGCGGCGATTCCGTCGCCGCCTTATCGACGCGGGAGATCATCCGCGCTGGCGGAGAGGTCGCCCTGCGTCCATTGTTCACGCCGGGGCACGAGGAAGATCACGTTTGCTATTTCCTGCGGCCCGACCGGGTGCTCTTCAGCGGCGACAACCTGCTGGGCAACTCGTCGTCCAGCGTGCGCAACCTGAAGCAGTACATGAACTCCCTGGAACGCATGGCCAAAACGCGCCCGGTGGTAGTCTGCCCCGGACACGGCAATACCATCATGCGCGGAGAGCAGAGAATCCAACAGCAGATGGCGCACCGCCAGGGTCGAGAGGACCAGGTGGTATCAGCCCTGGGAGACGGGGCCGCCACCGTGGAAGAGATTGTCGGCTCCGTTTACCCACGCAACCTGCGCAAGTCTCTGCGCGACGCCGCGGGGCGCAACGTCCGCACTCACCTCGCAAAACTGCGTGAGGAGGGCCGGGTCACCGAACGGCAAGCCACCTACAGCCTCGCGGAGTAAGACCCGCCATGCTGGACCGCGGCCCTTTCATCCTCAGGGCGACCGGGCCGCCAGGGGCGCTCGGCTGCGGCTTGGCGCTGTTCTTCCTCGGCCTGTTCCTGCTGACGCCCGTGGCGGTATTCCTCATCAAGGGAATCGGCTGGATGCTCATCGTGATCGGAATTCTATTGTCGGCGTTGGCACTCTGGGGGTGGTTTCGGCGGCGGAGACTCTGACCCGAACTGACCCTAATGACCCGCGCATTGTGAGCTCGTCGAACCACGAACGGGTCATGCCGGCGGCTATTCCTCCATCAGGCCCGACCCATCGCGTTGCAGCAGTTCAATGCGCACGTCATCGGGGCCGCGGACGAAGGCGATGCGGACGCCGGGCCGGATGGTGCGCGGTTCCGTGTAAATCTCTGCGCCCTTGCTGCGCAGGTCTTCCACCGCGCCGTCGATGTCGTCCACGCGGAAACCGAAATGGTCCAACCCCAGGTGCGGGTCGCGCGGGCTGAGGTCGATGTGCTCCTCGGGCCGAACGGACGCAATGAAAATCGCCAGTCCGTTGATGTCCAGATCCACCCGGGGCGCGCCGTCGCTCTGGACCAGGCGCAACACGGTGGCCCCGAACATGGTTTCGAAGAAATCGGCCATCCCTTCCGGGTCCTTGGTGCGGACGTGAATGTGGTCGTAGGTGTAGGTGTACGTGGGAGTGGTCATCTGATAAGACTCCTGGAGTGGGAATTTCCCGTCAATCCTACTATACCCGCTAAGAGCCCGACGCCGATACGGCGCCGTTTCCTTCGGGCAGCAATTCGCTAGCTCCATTTGACACTACCCAGCATGGCACTAGAATGGCCATAATTGAGGCTAACGGAGGCTGGACGTGGTCGATAACTACTCGGAAGAAGAACTGCTGGACTTGGCGCGTCGGTACAGTTTCCGCAGCCGCATGGACCGCAGCGGGGTGACCGGCCCGATATTCGTGTGGGGGCGCGGCTCGGTGGTGCGCGACATCAACGGGAAGGAATACCTGGATTTCAACTCCGGTCAGATGTGCGCCGCGCTGGGCCACAACCACCCGCGCATCGTGCAGGCGTTGCAGGAAAGCGCGGAGACGCTGATCCACAGCCACATGACCATGTTCAACGACCGGGAGATCATCCTGGCCAGTCGCCTTGCGGAGATCACGCCGGAGGGACTGAACCGCAGCATGTTCCTGACCTCCGGGAGCGATTCCAACGAAGCCGCCATGGCCATCGCCAAGCGCTACACCGGCGGCTACGAGGTTGCCAGCCCGGTGGTCAGTTTCCACGGCATGAGCGACGCCGCCCGCGCCGTTACTTTCTCGGGATGGCATGGCGGCTATGGCCCCTATGCACCGGGCAACTACCCGATCATCGCGCCCTATCGTTACCGCTGCGCGTTCTGCCAGGAGCGGCCGGCGTGCGACTACACTTGTTTGGACACCAGTTTCGAGCTGCTGGACGCCCAAGCCGACGGAAGCATGGCTGCCGTCATCACCGAGCCGCTGTTCAGCGCCGGCGGCGTGATTGAACCGCCGCCCGGCTGGCTTCAGGAGCTCAAGCTGCGTTGCGAACGGCGGGGGATGCTGCTGATCCTGGACGAGGCGCAGACGGGGTTGGCCAAGTTAGGGTCAATGTGGGCATCCGAGCAGGAAGGCGTCGTGCCGGACATTTTCACCATCTCGAAGCATTTTGGCGGCGGCATTGCCATCAGCGCGACCATCACCACCGATGAAATCGAGGAACACGCCGTGGAAACCGGGCTGGTCGTCGCCCACTCCCATTCCAACGACCCACTGACCTGCAACGCCGCCATCGCCAGCCTGGATATAATCCTGGAAGAGAACCTGGTGGACGTGGCCGCGCGGATGGGCCGATATTGGCGCGGACACCTGGAGCGACTGCAAGAGCGGCACGAACTCATCGGTGACGTGCGCGGACGGGGCCTGTTACAGGGGATTGAGTTCGTGACCGACCGGGAGACCAAGGAACCGGCCTACAGCCAAGGCCAGCAAATCGGACGCTTACTGCTGGAGAGCGGGCTGATTGTCAGCGTCCGCCGGCGCGGGTCGGCACTGCGCTTCGTGCCGCCTTTCACGACGACTGAGGCCCAGATGGACCTGGCGGCGGACATCCTGGACGCCGCAATTGGGGCGGTTGCGTAACCCAATGGCGCTGGTATTATAAAATTGTATGATTGCGCCGTATTGGACATTGCTCAGTGCTTGGCGTTCGCTGCCGCTCATCTTGGCGGCATTTGCCATTTTGCTGCTCGGCTGCGCCGGGCCGCAGTCTCAGCCGTCCGATTCCGACGGGCGCGCAGTGGTAGCGTCTTTGCGCCCCTTGGCCACGCCGGAACCCGCTTACCTGCAATATGAGAGCTGCCGGATTGACTTGGCGCTGGTGGCCCCCGCGCAGCCGGAATTGCTGGCCGGCGGCGCGGGGGCTAGCCCGTCGGCGGATACGACTCGTGCGCCGCTTGCTGCCGGCCAGCGGGAGGAGTCAATCGCGTTTCAAGCTCAATCGCTGGACGGCCGCCCCATATCTCTGGGCGATTCCTACGGCTCTCCTACTCTGCTGGTGTTCTGGGCTCCTTGGTGACCGCACTGTGGGCGGGAGTTGCCCGCCGTTGCCGCTCTTTACCGTGAGAAGCTGCGGGCTGCCGGCGTCCATGTCATCGGCGTTTCCCAGTACAGCACCACGATGGCGGAGACCTCCGCTTTCGCCGAACGCAATCGGCTGACATTTCCCAACCTGTACGACGCCAATGCGGAACTGGCCGCAGCCTACGATGTCCAAGCGCTGCCCGGCTACGTCTTCCTGGACCGGCAGGGAAAAATCTCCCAGCGCAGTTCCGGTGCCCGGGGCGTGGCTTTTATCGAACGTAGGCTCAACGAACTCCTTGCGGAATAGCGCGGCCGATCCGATAACGCCCGACCGTACAGGGTCACCGCTCCCACGCCCGCACCACGCCGCTGATGTGCGACGTGTCGTTGTACAGGTGCATGACGGCGTTGTCGGGGTAGGTGTAGATCACCGTCAGGGAGCAGTTGGACATGGCAAATTTCCAGTTGGCTTCCAATGGTAAACCGAGCAGCGAGACAATGCCCGCCCGCAAGCTTCCGCCGTGCCCGACGATCAAGGCGCTCTGATCCATGTGGGCGTCCTTGACCCGTTGGACTATGCTGGCCAGGCGAGCGCTGGTCTCGCGGATGGTCTCGCCGCCGGGCGGAGCGAAATCCAGGTCATTGGCCATGGAAGGCTCATACAGCTCGGGGTACTTGTCGCGGTATTCCGCTTCGGTCAGACCCTCGAATACACCTTTGTTGTACTCGCGCAGTTCCTCGGTGAACGTTACGGGAACGTCTCTTTCGCCGACGGCGACGCGGGCGGTTTCGGAGGCTCTCGACAGATCGGATGAATAAACCGCGTCTATGGGTACCGACGCGAGACGCCGTGCCAGCATCCGCGCCTGCTCGCGCCCGCGCTCCGACAATGATACGTCGGTATGCCCCTGGATTCGTCCCGCAACGTTCCATTCGGTTTCGCCGTGCCGGGTGATGTAGATAATTCCCATGCCGTTTCCTTATATCCTATTCCGTCATTCCGGCCTTGAGCCGGAATCCACCAATGCAGCGATGGCATCGGCCAAACGCACACAGTCCACCACAGGCCGCAGGCCGATGCGGATACAGTCCGGTAGGCCGAACGAGGCGCAGTCCCGCACGAACAGTCCCTGCCGCGCCAATCGGTCGCGCAGTGCGGCAGCATCACCAACCTGGGCCAGCACGAAATTGGCCGCAGTCGGATAACACCGGATGCCCAACGCTCCCAGGCGTTCGACTACGCAGTCTCGGGATGCCGCCACCGCCTGCCGCGCCCGCTGCAAATACTCAGCATCCGCAAGGGCCACTATCCCGGCCGCTTGCGCCAAGCCGTTCACGCTCCAGTCGGGTTGCAACGCCTGCAAACGAGCGATCACCGGCGGCGCGGCAATGGCATAGCCCAACCGCAAGGCAGTAAGCGCGTAGTCCTTGGTCATGGAACGCAGGGCTACCACGGAGCCATACCGCGCCGCCAGATTTATCACTCCGGCATCCGCATGGCGTTCCGACAGGTTGATGTATGCTTCATCCACGACCAGCAGGCCGCCTACCCCCGCAACCGCGTCTGCCAACGCTGCGAGCTGTGATCGACTGATAAGCGCGCCGGTCGGGTTGTTGGGATTGCATACAAAGGTCAGGGCGGGCCTTTCGGCTGAGATCAGTTCAGCAGCGACACCCATGTCCCACGAGAACCCCCGAGAACATCGGGTTGCCGTCAGCGTTACAACCTTCCCGCCCGCGATGCGAACCGCACCGTCGTATTCCCCGTAGGTTGGCGTCAGGAGGAGGGCAGCAGGGACATGGCCCGTGGAAGTTGCGATGTAGGCCCGGGTCAACAGGTGGATGATTTCCGTCGAGCCGTTGCCGACGATCACCGAGCCGGTCGCTACGCCATCCTCTACGTGATGGGCGGCAATAGTCTCGGTTAAGGCGAGGCAGTGGGGGTCTGGATATGCGGCCAGATCAACGGCGGCGATGGCTTCGGCAACGCCGGCCGGCGGCCCCAATGGGCTGACGCTGGCGGAGAAGTCCAGGCAGTCCTCCATGCGCATGCCCAGGGCACGCAGTTCCGCCTCCTTGATGCCGCCGTGGACGGGGCGGAGTGGAGCGGCGTCGTTGTCGGGTTGACTGCCCATTTGCGAAGAATCAGCGATTGCCGCGAGCCAATGCGCGAATGGGGTCGCCGAAAAGCTGCTCCAGCGGCAGCGCAAACCCCGGTATGGTCGCCGTGGTAAGGGTGTCATCGCGGCCCAGCCTTCGCTCAACGTATTCGCCCCCAGATAGTTCCAGGACAGTTAGAACGTCGTTGACCGGGTCCAGTGTCCAGTATTCGGGGATGCCGGCGCTGGCGTACAAATCTCGCTTCATCACTAGATCCCGGTTGCGGTCGGAGGACAATATCTCGACCACCAGGTCAGGTATGCACTCAACGTAGCCGCTGTGAATCAGGTGCAGGTTCTCGGACCGCAGGTAGATGATGTCGGGCGTCGGCGCATACAAGTCGGACAACGCCAGACCGGTGTTGCTGAACGCCAACCCCGGTGCGGGCTGTACGGCCATCATCAGGTTATTAATCATCCTGACCAGAAAGTCCATGAGGAACTGGTGTTCAATTGTGGCCGGCAGCATTTGATACACCTCGCCGTTGATGAGTTCCCACAACCCCCCATCCGTTTCCGGCAGGTCGCGGTACTCGGCCAGCGTCATCTGCGTCCCGTCTTGTATGGTGGTCATCTCGCACCTCTCACCCGGTTGGATGGGCGCCCTCATTCTACCACCACGGCCAGAAGGACCACCGCAGCCAAATGAGGCCGATTGCTACCCCTGCGGACAGCACGGTAGTGCCGTATAGCGCGCGGGTTGCGTTGCCAATGTGCTTCGGCAGTGGTTCGGGCGCGGGGTCTCCCAGGCGATAGTGGCCGAGCTTTTCCAGCGTAACGCCCAGGCCCCCGGCCATGGCCGCCATGGTCCAGCCTGCGTTGGGCGACTCGGTGCGCCTGTGGTGCGCCAGCATGATGCGCCACGCCGGGCCGGCGGCCATACCCGGCAGAATGGCGGTCGCTATCCAAAGCATCCCCGCAGCAAGCCGGGCAGGTATCAGGTTCACCAGGTCATCCAGCCTGGCAGATGCCTTCCCCAGGTATTCGTAACGACCGCGGTAGCCGACCATGCTATCCAGCGTGTTGATGGCGCGGTAGGCAACAGCACCGGGAAGACCGAATAGGGCAAAGGCCAGCAGCGGGCCGACAATGCTGTCGGTGATGTTTTCAGCGACGGACTCGATCGCGCCGGCCGCCATCTGCCCTACGGTGAGTTGAGAGGTATCGCGGCTCACCAGGGCGGACATCTGCCGGCGCGCTGCATCAACGTCGCCCGATGACAAAATCCGCCCGACGTCGGCGGCGACGCGGTGCAGCATCCGCACCGAGAACGTGGACTTGAGCAAAGCTGCGACCACCACCAGATACGCCAACGGATGCAGTTGCATCAACCCGAAACTTGCCGCCCATGCCGCAGCAGCCCACGCCGCCGGTATCAGCAAGGCCATCACACCGCCGGCGGCCAGTTGGACGGTTGATGACGAATGCGGGCCCGGTGCGATGCGCTCCGCCAGCGCCACGGTTTTACCGATCCACACGGTGGGATGCAACCGGTTGGGCGGCTCGCTCAACGCCAGATCAAGCAGCAGCGCCAGCAACAGGGCCAGCGCGTCCAGGGGAACGGGCAACGTGTTGATGGTGTGCCCCAGCGCGTCCATTTCAGTAGGCCGAGTAAGAGAACCAGCCGTACTCGAGAGCGAAGGGCCAACGGAATTCCGTCAAAATCCCTCCCCCGTAACCTATGGTGAACCCCATCCCGTCCAGTTCTAGGCGCCACAACAGGATCAGCAGCAAAACCAGCGCCAGCGTTTCCATGATCTCATTGGCCGCGCCGTAGCAATCACCCGTCAACCCTCCCCCCAGTCGCCTCGAAGCCCTCCAGCCCAAGAGCAACGAAACGACCGAGACCACGACCAAGGTCACGATTCCCGCCAGCCCCAGCAAGAACCACGCTACGGCAGCTACGGTAAGCAAGGCAAATCCGGTCGCCAGCCACGGCCTCCCGCTCGACGCAAACGCGCTGCCGATTCCCTGCGGCCGGCCGTAGGGGAAAACGGTCAGCAGCAGCGTCATCGCCCACCGTGCCACGACTGGGAAAAACAGTAATCCACCCAGGCCCGGCACCATGGTCAACAGCGAAAGCAACGCTGAGTATTTGACCAGCAACACGCTCACGCATCCGGCCACAGCGAACGAGCCCACGCGCGAATCACGCATGATCTCCAGCCGCCGTTCCACCGTATGGCCCCCCCACATGGCGTCGCAAAAGTCCATCAGGCCGTCGAGGTGCAGAAACCGATTTGCCGCCGCCATCGCCATCACCAGCAACGCCGCCAGGACGGGTGTAAAAACCGGCGCCCCCAAGGCCAGCGCCCACAGCAACACCAACCCCAGCAGCAGCAGGCCGTACAGCAAACCCACCAACGGGTACCAGCCCCGGGATCTGGAAATCTCGACGTCGGTTGCGGATGAGAGCCCGACCGGCAGTATGGTAAGGAACGAGAGCGCTACCAGAAGCGGGGCGTAGATGGCTCGAATCACTTTCAGAGCAGAGAGCGTTAGTCGTCGCGGTCGGAGACGCCGGCTTCGGCGAAGCTTGCCATTTCGGACAGGATTTTCGCGGATGCCTCCACGATGTGCATGGCCAATGCCGCGCCGGTACCCTCGCCCAGGCGCATTTCCATGTCGAGCAGCGGCGACAATCCCATAGCCTGCAATCCCACGTTATGGCCGGGTTCCACGGAGCGATGAGCTGCGATGTACCGATCAGCGATTTGCGGGCAGAGCCGCCACGCGATCAATGCCGCCGCTCCGCTGATGAATCCGTCCACGATGACGGCGCAGTTGCGGGACGCCGCGCCCAGCATGACGCCGGCCAGCACGCCGATCTCGTATCCGCCGACCTTGGCGAGCACGTCCAGCCCGTCGTTTCCGTCGGGCCGGTTCACTTCCAGGGCACGGCGGATGGTGGCGATTTTGGCTGCCAGCGCATCGTCGTCAACGCCGGTGCCGCGCCCGGTCACCGTGGCACCGTCGGCGCCGGTGATGGCGGCGGTGATGGCGGCGGATGGCGTGGTGTTGCCAATACCCATGTCGCCGCCGGCGATGAGGTTGGCCCCGGCGTCGGCGCTGGCGTTGGCCGCCTTGATGCCGATTTCCAGGCACCGTACCGCATCGTCGCGGTTCATGGCGGGGCCGACGGCGATGTTTGCGGCCCCGTAGCCGACCTTGGCGATGGTGAGGCCGGGCTGCGGGTCGAGGTCAACCGCTACGCCGGCGTCAATTACGGTGATGTTTGCGCCGGCGTGTCTGGCCAGAGCGTTGATGGCCGCGCCACCGGCCAGGAAATTGAACACCATCTGGGGCGTAACTTCGGCGGGGTAGGCCGAGACGCCCTCGGAGGCGACGCCGTGGTCGCCGGCGACCACGATGACCGCCTTGCCGGTAATTTGCGGGATCGGCTCCCCGAAAATCCCAGCAAGTTGAATCGACAGGGATTCCAGCCGGCCCAAGCTGCCGGGCGGCTTGGTCAATACACCCTGCCGGGCCTCGGCGGCGGCTACGGCTGCGGCGTCCAGCGGGCCGATGGCGGCGATGGTCTGGTCAACCGATGTGGAGATGGTCATACTGTCACCCTCACCCTAGCCCTCTCCCATCAAGGGACAGGGAACAAATTTTCAGAATTCAATCCCCGGTTGTGCCTTGATACCGGCGTCATAGGGATGCTTGACCACGTTCATCTCGGTGACCAGATCGGCGTACTCCACCAGGGCTTCGGGAGCATGGCGGCCTGTGATGATGACGTGCTGCATCTCAGGACGGGCTTTGAGGGCGTCAATCACGTCCTCAACGGGCAGCCAGCCGTAGTGCATGGGGTAGGTGAACTCGTCCAGGATCACTAGGTCGTGTTCGCCGGAAGCGATTACTTCCTTGGCGTCTTCCCACAGGGCGCGGGCCAGATCGGCGCTGGCTTCCAGATCCTGGGATCGCCAGGTGAAACCGTCGCCCATGGCGCGCACGGTCACGCCCATTTTTTCGGCGGCGCGCTGCTCGCCGAAGTTGGCAGTGGTGTGCTTGATGAACTGGAGCATGATCACCTTCATGTCCCGGCCCCAGGACCGCATGAGCACTCCCATGGCGGCGGTGGTTTTGCCCTTGCCGTTGCCGGTGTTGACGATTACCAGCCCCTTGTTGATGCGAGGGCCGCGCACGGACTGGGGGCCGTGGCGAGTTTCTTGCGTTGTCATTTGGAGGTCTCCTTATGCGAGGAAATCATCCGCCGGATGTGGCGGCGCAGGTATCAACGAAGCGGCGGGCAAGGCCGGGCCGACTGCCCAGGTGGACGTGGATGTAGGAGGCCCAAACGCTCCCTTGTCTGAACCCTTCAGGTCGGCCGGCCTGGTTGACCACGCGGTAGGCGGCGGATTCTTCGCCGGGCGGATTCTGGAGCACCGACCAATGAAACTCATGGCCACGCACCTGCTCGCCGGCGCGGAGTAATGGCCCCTCGGCGCAGGCTTCCACCTCACGGTAGCCGAGATGCAGTCGCCTGCCTTCCATGGATGACACCACGGGGATCGCGCCCACCATGGGGAACTGCCGGCCGTCCAGATCCGAAAGGCTTTTGCCCAGGTACATGAGGCCGCCGCACTCGCCGTACACCGGCAAGCCGCGCTGGATCGCGGACCGGATGGAAGGGAGCATGCCATCGTTGCGGGAAAGGTCCTCCGCGAACAGCTCGGGAAAACCGCCGCCCAGGTAAACGCCGCTCACGCCGTCAGGCAGGCCCGAGTCATCAAGCGGCGAGAACGGAATTACCTCGGCGCCCCAGGCCGAAAGCAGGTCCAGCGAGTCCTGGTAATAGAACGAAAAGGCGCGATCCCGTGCCACGGCGATGGCGGCGCGGGCCGGCTGACGTTCATCGGGGAACACCTGCGAACCGGTATTGGACGGTCGGCCGGCGGTTTTGGCGATGCGGACGATGGCGTCAAGGTCAATGGTCTGCTCGATCTGGGCGTTGAGCGCGTCGTACCATTCGCTGAGCACCGTGCCCTCGACGGTGGGTATCAGGCCGAGATGGCGCTCCGGCTGAATCAGGTCATCGCGGCGGGGCAGCCAGCCGACCACGGGCAGGCCGGTGGTGGCTTCAATCTGCGGCTGGCAGAATTCCAGGTGCCGCTCGCTGCCGACGCCGTTGAGAATCACGCCTGCGATGCGTAGGTCGGGGTCGAACTGCTGATAGCCCAACACTTCGGCGGCCACGCTGCGGGCGACCTTGCCGGCGTCGGCTATGAGAATTACGGGGGCGTCCAGCAGCTTGGCAAGCTCGGCGGTGGAGCCGTCTTCGTCAAGGGAAGAATGGCCGTCGAAGACACCCATGACACCCTCAACGACGGCGATGTCTGCTGCGCCGGCCGCGCGGTGGAATAGCTCAGCAGCGACGGGATGGGGGAGCAGCCAGGTGTCCAGGTTGCGGGAAGGCACGCCGCACGCGATAGTGTGATACGTGGGATCAATGTAATCGGGGCCCGCCTTGAAAGGCTGCACGCGCAAGCCCCGGCGGGACAGCGCTCCCATGACGCCGCTGGCGATGGTGGTTTTGCCGACCCCTGAGCGCACGCCGGCGATGACGATAGCGGAGGTCATGCTACGGGTGGTCGCCGGATGCGCCGAATTCGTTGGCGGAAAGGGCGATTTTGTCGGGATATTTGTCCAGCAGAGCCATGAAGAACTCGTGGCGAGGCGGGTTGGTGGCGTCGATGTCGGACTTGCGCAGGTAGATCCGCATGGCGGGGTTTCCGTCGCCGTCGCGCATCCACAGCTGGTACGACGGTAGCCCCTGGTCGTTGGTGGTATGGATAAATTCGGCCTCGCGGATCTTGGACATGTCCAGGTGCATGTGAGTACCGCCGGGTGCCATCAGCGTGACGATGCGGCCGTCCGGGGTGAACCGGAGATCGTCGAAGTCCATGTACACCTCGGCGGAAGCGGCGGTGCTTTCCAGCATCACCACGACCTCGTTGAAGCCGATTCCATCGGCGCCGTCTCGACATTCTTCAAGTATGTTCCGGAGGGTGGAAACGGTGCTTTCGGGCATGGGCGGCGCTCCTGATTGGGCGTGGAGAGTAACAACGCGGGCGGTCGGACGGATTATAACAGCGGCGGCGAGGGGCCGGGCGAACCGGTGGCGAATGGAATGCGCGCCCCGACAGCTCGGAGGAGGAGGAGACCGACCCGTCGGAGCGGCGCAAGGAAAGTGCTGACCTGGGAAAAATAAAACCCGGCTGCACTTGTACAGTCGGGTAACGATGGCGGGTCGGCTTTCGAGGGGAGCCCCAGGCACAGCCGGGTTCGTCCGCCCACTCGTTCCACGAAGTGCAGCTGGAACACACCCGCTGGCAGGCCTCCTGGCTGATGGCTGTAGCGACGCGCCTCCGCCTTCCCATCCGCTTGATAACGAACAGTGGCTGGAACCGGGGACTGGAGATCAATCCCGGTTGGAGGGCGTCTCGCCAATTACAGTGGCGGGACCGCACCGGATTTGCACCGGATTTCCTTTTCAGCTCGCCTTACGCCGCACTGTCGCAGCGACGGACGAGCCACCGGCGGGAGTTGGTGGATTCAATTGTTAACGCCTAGACGTTAGCAACATTCCGACCCTTTGTCAACTTGACGCTGTGAGCGTCAATCGGGTACATTGCGCCTATACTCCGTACATTAGGGAACGGGAGGCAGAAACATGACGATATTGCAGGATCGCCCCACCGCCGAGATGGAAGAGGCGGTCCACAACGGTTTCGACCTTTCGTGGCTGCAACAGTTGAAGCAGCAGATTCCCGGCGCCGCCGAAGAATTGGCGAACGACCCGACCCTGGCCGAGCACACGCCGGAGTTGCTGGACGAATCGCCCAACCAGACCCAGCGCACCCGGGGCGCATTGCCGCGCCAGGGCGTTCCTCAGTATGCGGCCTACACCTTCCGCGACAAGAAGGAAGTTTGGGGATACAACCTGACCAAGCTGTACCAGGAGGCCGTTTCCCGCCAGTGGTCATCAGCGACCGACATCCCGTGGGACACCCTGCGCCCCCTGCCCGATGACGTCGAAGCCGCCCAGTGCCAGCTGGCAACCTTCTTCGCCCAGGTGGAGTTCGTAGCGGCGGACGTGCCGGGACGTTTCATCGCGCAGATGTCTCCCGACTACCACGAAGTGCGCATGTTCCTGCTCACCCAGGTGATGGACGAATCGCGGCACATGGAGGTATTCCGCAAGCGGGCGCTGGCCAACGGCGGCGGACTCATGCGGATGATCGACTCGGTCAGCGACGTCACCGGCGGCAGCACCGACAACGCGCGGGAATTCACCGAAATGTCCAGCCGCTTGCACATCGTCGGCGAAGGCAACGTGCTCACCCTGTTCCGCCTCGGCGAATTGATGGCGTACAATGACGCTGAGAAAGCCATCTACCGCCGCGCCGCCCAGGACGAGGCGCGCCACGTCGCTTTCGGCGTCCTCCACGCTCGCTACATGAACGAATGCACGCCTGAGCGCCGCGAAGAAATCCACGCCTACCTCGACGAAGCCGAGGACCGTCAGGCCACCGGCAACGGCGGGGAGAACCCGGCGGCCCGCAGCGCCAACCTGACCGCCGACTCGCTGGCCATCCTCCTGGGTGGCGGCGCCGACAAAGCCGACGAAGGCAAGAAGATCCTTGCTGCCATCCGCCAACGGCAGGTCAAGGAATACTTCCAGCGACTGAAGTCCTGCGGCTTTGACGACCGCATTGAGAACGGTCGCGTCAACCCGGCCCTGCTGGAGGTTTACAAGGCGGCGTAATCCGGCCTGCGATCAGTATCAGCAATCCCAATGGCCCGCCGCCTCCAAGTCGGCGGGCCGTTTCGCTACGGTGAGCATCATGACGACTCAAAACGACGGCCAGAACCTCAACGGCGCGCCCACGGACGACAGCGACCCCACCGGCCACTACCGTTCCTCGGCTGCTGAGCGCGTGCAACAGAACGTCGTAGAGAGCGACGGCTCCCCCCAGCCGGCTGAAACCGCCTCAGACGTCCAGCCGGAGGAAGAAACCGTCCAGTCGCCAACCGAACGGTTCCCGTGGATGAAGGACACCCGCCAGTGGGGTGCGCGCGCTCCCTTGACCCCGCACGGGCTCACCGTCGAATCAATAGCCACCGGCGTGTACGGCGAAATACCCGACGAGAGCCGCGAGATGACCCGGATGCCGCGCGGGTCGTTCGCCACGCCGGGAATACCTCGCCTCGACAACTACTCCGTGAACCGCAAGGACGAGCTGTGGTCGGACAACGCGGCAACTCTTTACGAAGAAGCGATCCAACGGCGCTGGAACGCCATGCAGGACATCGCGTGGGACGAACTCCCAACGCTGACCGAGGAGTTGGAACTGGCCTGGTGCCAGCTGTGCACCGAGCTGGGGCAGCACGCCACCGCCGAGATTGACACCATCGGTCAATGGCTCCACCGCATGAACTACGCCTACATCGAGCCGAAGATGTTTCTGGCGACCCAGGAGTTCGACTCGGCGCGGCACTTCGAGACGATGCGACACCGGGCGCTGTGCAACGGCGGCGCGTTGGGCCTCGAATCCCCGGGCCTGATGAGCCGCAGGATGCTGGAGACGCGGGCGGGTTGGCCGGAAGTCTCCGTGTCGCTGTACATTGCCAGGGGCACGCTGACGCTACTGCTGTACCGGTTCGGGATGCACTATGCGACCAACCCGGTTGACCGGCGGATATTCGGCCTGTGCTTGCAGGACAAGGCTCGCCACATGGCCTACGGGTTGGGAATGTTGAAGCTGACGGTGGCAGTCAAAGGTGTGGATTTCGGCGTCTCCCTGCGCCGCATCCTGGGCTCCATCGAAAAGGACATGGCCGGCGAGCTGAAAGACCCGGTGCTCTGGGAGGCGCTGGCGATAATCGCCGGCGGGTCGGTGCGACGGATGGCGGAAGGAAAATCCGCTGTGGATCGGCTGCGCTCGGAATACGTGCGTCAGTACGTGAAGCGGTTGCAGTACACGGGCATTGACAAGCAGGAAAGCGCGTTGCATCCCGACCTGGCGGCGGTCCTGCAGTAATTCGTTGCTGATCTCATCCGCCAATCTGCTGCCCGACGACGTTCCCGCCTTCATCCGGTTGGCCGTGCTGTGCGCCATCTCGGCGGGCGTGGCTATATGGGTCAGCGGGTGGTTCCAATCGGTGGCCGCGACGGTGTTCGGAGACCCGGCGCCCAGAGCCCAGGGCCGGCTGTACGGCAACCCGTTACGGCACCTGGACCCGGTTGGCATCGCAGTAGCGACGGTGTCCGGGCTGGGTTGGGGTCGGCCAATTCCCGGCCCGCCGGGACGACAGGGTCGTTGGCCGTCGGTGGCGATAGCGGCTGCTGGACCCCTGGGCAACCTGAGCGTTGCGTTCGTCCTTGCCGCCCCGGTGAAGGCGGGCTGGCTATCGTGGGCTATCCCGTCGCCGGACAGCCTCACGCTGGTGATGACGGGAGGGTTGCGGGCAGGAATCTCCGACGTCGTCGGACTGCTCATCATCTACAACCTGCTGCACGCCGTGTTCCAACTGCTCCCGCTTTCCCCACTGTCCGGATACCGGGTCCTCGCCGTGTTTTTGCCGGACGGCGCAGCGGAAACGCACCAGAGGTTTCAGCGATTCGCGCCGATCCTGCTGGTGGCGCTGATTGCGGCTGACTTTGTGCTGAGGCCGGCAATCCTCTGGTCAACTATCCTTCCCGCCGCCCAGTGGCTCGCCGGATTGGCTACGGGATTCTGATCGGATCAGGAAGTAGGTCCGAAACGCTCGGTTCTGATGGAGGGTTCGGGTATGCCGACCGCAAGCAAAGCATCGGCGGCGGTTTCGACAAATCCGGTTGGGCCGCATACGTAACACAACGGGGTGACGACATCGCCGTTGAGTGTCGCCAATTCGGCAAGGCACTCCTGCAGCATGGCAGGGTCGATGCGGCGGCTGTATCCTACCCATCCAGCCGGCTGCTGGCGAGTGAGCGTATAGCTCACCCGAACTGACGGGTTGCCCTGGGGCAGCGCATCAAGCCATGCTCGGTAGATTATGTCGTCCGATGTCCGAACGGAGTACAAGAGCAACGCTGGTACTGCCCCTGCTATGGCCTCACGGTGCGCCAGAATCGAGCGCAGCGGGACGATTCCGGAGCCGCCAGCGACGAGGAGCAACGGCCCGCCCATTTCCGCCGTCCACGTGAACGGCCCTCCAATGGGGCCGCGCACTTCCAGCACATCCCCGGGCTGCACTACCTCGTGGAAGTACGGCGAAACCTCGCCGTCAGGAATCAACTCTACGGTAAGGTCAATGGTCCCGGTCGGGCCGGATGGAGGCGACGCCACCGAATAGGAACGCTGGGCCTGGTAACCATCGGGCGCGGTGAGGCGAACATCGTAGTGCTGGCCGGCTGTGAAGGGACGCGGCTTGGCCAGTCGCAGGGTGAAAGTCCGTGCCCGGTAGGTCTCGACGACTACCCGCTCCACGACAGCGGATTGCCAAGGCGTAGGGGCGGGTCTTGTGCCCGCACCCCCAGGTTCAGAGTGCGCGGGCATCTAGTCGCCCCAGTAGCGCTGTTCTTTCCACGGGTCCCCGTACATGTGGTAGCCGTACTGCTCCCAGAATCCGGGCTGATCCTGGGGCATGAAGCGGATGCCCCGCAGCCACTTCGCGGACTTCCAGAAGTACAAATGCGGCACCACCAAGCGGGCGGGGCCGCCATGTTCAGGGGCGATGGCCTGACCGTCGAACTCGAAGGCGACCATGCCGCGACCTTCGATTACGTCCCAAGTGGGCAGGTTGGTAGTATAGCCGCCATAGGAGAAGGCCATCAGGTAGGGCGGAACGTCGCTGACGCCGGCGGCGGCCAGCAGGTCGTCAATGGTCACGCCCTTCCACGTGGTGTCCAGCTTGCTCCACTTGGTGACGCAATGGATGTCGGTGAAGATTTCGGTTTCGGGCAAGCTGCGGAACTGTTCCCAATTCCATTCACCGAGGGGTTCGCCATCTACTCCGACGAGGGTGAACGTCCATTGATCCAGTGGGATCCGCTGGGTTGGTCCGGCAGTGAGCACGGGGAAGCCGCGCTCCAGGTACTGGCCGGGCGGAATGGGACGCGGCGGCGTTTCACGACGCCGGCCGAAAAACCCTCGTGTGACCATAGGGATTTATCTCCATAGAGGTGTGCGCGGGATCCAGACCAGGTTGAGGATGGCGACCACATTATACGATACGGCGCCCCGCAGCGGTTTGCTGCAACTTGCCCACGCCGGGACGCATCGTTACAATCAGCGCATTGTCTTTTTCGCCCCTCGGAGGATATTGCCTGTGCAAGCCGCCACACCGGCCGCGCCCGAAGCATCCGGTATCAAGAACAACCGCGTATTCGTCCTCGGCAGCCTTTCGGTGGGACACGGCCTGTCCCACATGTTCGACCAGGGGCTGCCCCTGCTGATTACCGAGATCGCGGCAGCCATGGGGCTTACCACCTTCATGACGGCGACGCTGTTCGCGGTGCGGCAGACCGGGTCCAGTTTCACCAGCCTGGGCGGCGGGCCGCTGACGGACGCTCTCAAGTCATACTGGGGGTTGATCCTCACGGCGTGCATGCTGGGACACGCCGTAACCTACGCCGCCATGGGCGGGTCTCCGAATTTCGTGGTCGTCGTCCTGATCATGCTGTTCGTGTCGATCCCCGGATCCCTTTGGCACCTGCCTTCAGCGGCGGCGATTTCGCAGCGATTCCCGGACCGGCGGGGCTTCGCAATATCCATGAGCGGCTTCGGGTCGAACCTGGGCAACGTCACCGGCCCGGTGCTGGCGGGCTTGCTGCTTGGCACCGGATTCCTGATCTGGCGGCACGTCTTCTTCATATACGCTGGGCTGGCAATCCTGATGGCTGCGATGGTCTGGTGGTCGCTGCGCGGGGTAGGACGCGAAGGGGACGCGGCGGGAATCGGCGACTTTGCGGAGCGATTCCGTTACGCCGCCCGGCTGCTGAAAAACCCCGTGGTGATGGGTCTCGTTCTCGCGGCCCTGCTGCGGGGGATCGGGTTGAACGCGCTGTTCAACTGGACGCCGTTCTACCTGCGGGAAACGCTGGAGATGAGCGCCTTTGAGGCCGGCGTGCATTACGCTCTCATGACCGGCATGGGCATCGTCTCCGCGCCCTTGTTGGGATGGCTTTCGGACAAATGGGGCCGCAAAGCGGTCATGGCGCCGGGCTTCGTCGTGGCGGCCCTGTTGTCGATGGCAGTGGTCAGCGTTGGCGGAACCCTGCTGCTGATCCCCGTTATGGCAGGACTGGGGCTGTTCAGCTTCGCGCTGCACCAGATCATCCAGGCATCGGTGCTGGACTATGCGGGACAAGGCCGGGAAGCCACCGCCATCGGCCTGCTGTTTGGCATCAACGGAGTGATCGGCATCGGGTCACCCTTCCTGGCGTCGGCGATCATTGACTACACGGGCAGCTACGGGGCGGTGTATTACTACGCGGGCGTCCTCACGCTGATTACGGCGGCGATAATCGCGGTGATGCCGTTGCGCCGGCCGGCCAGCAGCGAGTAATTGCAGGGCAAGGAGGCAGTGGAAATGGCAACTCTGGTAACCGGCGGGACCGGTTTTGTTGGCGCCAACATAGTCAAAGAGCTGGCGGCGCGGGGCCACGACGTAGTGAGCCTGGACGTGCTGCCCGTTGACGAATTGTTGCTGGGATTCATGGGTGAGCTGGCAGAACAGGTGACCTTCCTCCACGGGGATATTCTCGACGTGGCGGCCCTGGACGCTCTGCGCTCCGCCCACAACTTCGAGAAGATCGTCCACGCCGCCGTGTTCACCGTGAACCGCACCGACCTGGAAACTGCCCGCAGCAAGGACATCTTGGACATCAACCTCACTGGCACGGGCAACCTCCTGGAGATGGCTCGGTTGTGCAACGTAGATCGCTTCGTGTACATCAGCTCCGGCGCGGCCTACGGACTTTGCCGCGACCCCGACCAGACCTACAACGAAGACGACGCGCCGCAACCGGGAAACCTCTACGGCATTACCAAGTTCGCCAGCGAACAACTGACCCGACGCTACGGTGAGTTGCACGGGTTCAGCACGGTGAGCCTCCGATTGAGCACTCCTTACGGGCCGATGGAACGGGTCACCGGACACCGCGGCAATATGTCCACTCCCTACCAGTGGACAAGCCAGCTGTTGCGCGGCGAACCTATAGAATCCAACGACTCCGACCACGGCAGAGACTACACCTACGTGCTGGACACCGCTTCGGCGGTGGCGACGGTGGTTGACGCCGATCACCTGCCCCATGACCTGTACAACGTTACCAACGGAATGCCCGTAACCGAAGGACAGATCCAACGCACGCTGGCGGCACTGTTCCCGGAAACGATGCAACTGATACCAGCAGCGACGCCGGCTGTTAGTTCACTGGGGCCAACGCGAGGACCGCTATCCGGCTACCGACTGTGGCATGACCTCGGCTGGACGCCGCAGTACGACCTGGCCGGGGGCCTGACCGACTACGTGCGCTGGCGGCAAGAATCGGGATTCCTGGACTAGGGGACCTGACATTTCCCGTCATTCCCGGCCCCACCGTCATTCCCGGCCCCCTACCGTCATTCCCGGCCCCCACCGTCGTTCCCGCGAAAGGATGTCACCCCGTACTTGATACGGGGCGGGAATCCAGAGAGCATGCAATGAGCCTAACGTCTTTGAGGAGAGAATGATGGCGCTGAAAGTAGAAACATCCCCCGGCGCCATGACCGGCGCACGCTACATCTCCAGCCTGCGCGACGGGCGGGAAGTCTGGCTGGACGGCAAGAAGGTTGACGACGTGCCCAGCCACCCTGCCCTGGCCGGCATGGTTCACGAGTTGGCCCGCATCTACGACCTGCAACATTCCGAGCTGTATCAGGACGATATGACGTTCATCTCCCCGGATACGGGAAACCGATGCAGCACGTCGTGGTTGCTGCCACGCAGCCATGAAGACCTGAAGCGGCAGCGACGCAACAGCGAAATCTGGAACGAGGAATCGTGGGGGCAGCTGGGCCGCAGCCCCGACATTCTGGCGCCGCACATCATCAGCCTGGTGGCCATCAGCGACGCGCTGGGGCAGGTGAAACACCCGCGCTGCGATTTCGGCGAGAACATTATCAACTATCATCGCTACTGCATGGAGAATGACCTGTTCCTGACCCACGCCCTGGGCGACCCCCAAGTGGACCGCAGCCAACAGCCGCAGAACGAAACCCGGGACGAGGGCGAAACGGAAGTCGCCCTGCACGTGGTGGAGGAAACCGCCGACGGCGTAATCGTCCACGGCGCCAAGCAACTCGCCACCGCCGCGCCCATCAGCAACGAGACCTATGTGTCGCTGTCCGCCACCTTCATGCGCCGCTCCGACCAAAGGTTCATCCTGGCCTTCTCGATTGCGACGGACACGCCGGGTCTGAAAATCCTCTGCCGTGAGCCGGTGTCCCAGTGGCCCGGCAGCTACGGCCATCCCCTGGGCGCGGTGTACGACGAGCAGGACGCCATGCTGTTCTTCGATCACGTGCTGGTGCCGTGGGATCGCATCTTCATGCTGTACGACTCCGGCCCCCTGCTGCAACGGCTAGGTTCAGAGACCAACTTCCGGGGCTGGGGCAACCTCTGCCGCATCCACCAGCGCATGAAGCTGATGACCGCCGTTGCTACGCTCATCGCCGAGGCTATCGGAGTCATTGAATACCGGGAGGTGTCGGCCAAGTTGGGCGAGATGGCGATGCACACCGAGATGTGGCGGCACGCCATGGACGGCGTGGAGCACAACTCCTACCTTGCCGACAACGGGATGATGTCCCTGGGGTCAACCTCGGGCATGAACATCTACTTCGCCCAGATGTCGCAGCGGATGGTTGAGTTGCTACGGGAGATTTCCGGCTCCGGCATGATTATGCAGCCCAGCGAGGCCGACCTGGCCAACCCGGAGTTCCGGCCCTACCTGGACCGTTACATGCCGGGCCGGGGCGTGGGCGTGGAGTACAAGTCGCGCCTGTTCCGTCTGGCACACGACCTCGCGGCCTCGTCGTTCGGTATGCGCCAGGAAATCTACGAATACTGGCACGGCGGCGACCCCAACCGCAACCGAATCAACCTCCTGCGCAACTACGACCAGACCGACATCACGGAGCGCATCAAGGCCCTGATCTCCGAGCCGCTGCGGTCGTAACCTGCTCTTGTCATTGCGAGCGGAGCGTGGCAATCTCGTTAGCGTAGGAAATATCGCGCAAGCAACGAGATTGCCACGTCGCTACCGCTCCTCGCAATGACAGCGTGGGCTTTGCCTACCCCCACGTCGCAAACCCCATGGCGCAACCCGTGCCGGCCGGCGAGCGGTAACATGGCACGTAGTCCACCACGTCCATGTCCAGATGCTCGGTGGCGCCGGTTACCACGATCCAGTTGCGGATTTCGGAGCTGCCGGAGTTGATTTTTTCTCGCGGCAACGCCATCAGCTGGTCAACGCTCTTGGCCTGCATTCCAGCCAGTGCCTGCTGGTCCAGCTCTTCGTCCACCACGAAGTGACTCAGGCCGCCCGACGCCAGGATGCCCACCCGTATGTCCTTGTCCCAGGACTCGATGGCCTCGCGTAGCGCCTGCCCCAGGTTGTAGCACCGCTTGGGCGTCGGCTGGTTGGGCGGGTAGTAGGTGTTGAGCATCACCGGCACCGTGGGAATGATGCCGTCGGTCATCAGGCGGTTATAGACGTACCCGAAGGCGTGGCCGATGCCGCCCTGCTCGCCCCGGCCTCGGGTTGGGTCAAGGAACCTGGAACTGCCCACGTCGAACTCGGCGTCCATCAGGCCGTTGATGATGTGCAGACCCAGCGCGGAGTCGGTGGGCACGTGCTGATCCTCGGTGTTATAGCCGATCAGATGCCGGCCGCCGGTGGATGGCCCGGCCTCGTGACCGGTGACCTTCACTTCGTCGCCCCAATAGACGCAGAAGGCCGGCATGTTATCGTCCAGCAGGTACTCATGCTGGTCGTCGCCAACCATAACGAGCACGTCCAAGTTGGCGTCGTAAAGCTTCTTGGACAGATGCGCAATCGCCTTCTGATTCCGCAGGTGACGCTGCTCGAACTTCTCCGGCGTAATCTCTTTGGCGATGCGCTCGGTGTCGGTGCGGGCCAGCAGGTCCTCGTAGTTGGAGGTGATGCCGTCGGTGCCGATAAGCTCAAGGTGTCCCTTGTCGCGCTCGCCCCGGCCGGCCCAGCCATCGGCGGGCGTGCTGAGCTGCGGGCTATGGGATGATGCCAGGCCAAAAACTAGTTCTGCCATTGTCCGGCTCCTTTGTTTGGTGGTTGATTGTTGCGTATTCTAACGCATCGGTCACTGGATTCCCCCTTTCGCGGGAATGACGGTGATGGTGCGACTGCCTGGGTTAAACGGTGATGTTGTACACGCGGGCGGCGGTATCGTGGAACAACGAAGCGCGCTCAGCGGCGGAATAGCCGGCGGAAAGCCGTTTGAAGGCGTTGTACAGCACGTTGTAGGAATAGGATGGCTTGTCCACCGGGAAGTTGCTTTCAAACATGCAGCGGTCCGGCCCGAACTGCTCAATACAATAGTTCATCAGTGGGCCGAGAGTTCCCGCCAACTCCTCGGATCCGATGGGTGTCTCCCGCTCGTCCCACCGGTAGCCGTAACGAACCTGACCCACACCGCCCAGCTTGAGCACCACGTTGGGACACTGAGCTACCTCCGCCAATCCTGCCCTCCACGCGGGCAGCACCTCGTCGTCCCGGTTGGCGTAGGGGCCGACGCGCACCAGGCCACCGATGTGGTTCAGCACGATGGTGAGATCGGGGACGGCTCTTGCCAGTGCCGCCAGATCGGGCAGTTGCGGGTGATACAGCGAGTTCTCCAGCACCAGTCCCATGTCGGCCATCACCCGGGCGCCGGCCCGGTAACCGTCGGTGGACAAAGCGCCCCGAATATCCCGCTGTGCCAACTCCGGGCTCGCGTCCCAGCCCGTCGAATGGCGAATGCCCCGGAACCGGGTCGGGCTGGCCGCTTGCATCGCTTCCAGCACTGGACGCACGGCGTCACCGAGTTTCAGGTCGGCGTGTCCGATGATGGCAGCGGCGGCGCGCGTCTGTCCGTGGCTGCCGGTGGCGCTCTCCGCGGCGATGGTTTCGATATATTCCACCTCGCCAACCGGCCGCATCTCTTCGGGGCCATCCTGGCGATACTCGCACCGCACCTCGATGAACACCGTGGAGCGCACGTTATGTCCGCTGTTCACGTCGGCGCTCAGCTCCGGCAGCAGGTAGCGTTGGTACGCCGCCGGCTCAGGCCGGGAAATCCAGAAGTGATGGTGCGGGTCGCAAATCGGGATATCCGGCTCCAGGGTCTCTTCGGGCGTCAATGCCAGCCAGTCTTCACCTTTTAATGCCATGTCGTCCACCTCAACAACGTTCCTGAAGCAGATACTAACACGCCCGGCCCCAGGATCAGGTCAGGGTCCTGAATCAGAACTGCGTCCGCAACATTGTGCGATTAGGCGCTGCGATGGGGTACTATACTGTGTGACAATTTTCATACGGCTGCGATGGGGTACTATACTGTGTGAGAATTTTCATACGGTTGACATGGATTGCCGTCGGGATGGAAAGGAGGGGACATGGCCGATAAGCAGATTCTGTGCGGGTTTGGCGTTGACCTGGACGCCGTTGGCGGTTGGCTCGGATCCTACGGCGGCGAGGACTCGCCCGACGACATCTCGCGCGGCCTGTTCGCCGGCGAAGTCGGGACGCCCCGGCTGCTGAAGCTTTTTGAACGGCTGGGCATCAGGACCAGTTGGTTTATCCCCGGCCATTCCATCGAAACATTTCCCGACGAGTGTCGGATGATCGTGGAGCAAGGTCACGAAATCGGGATGCACGGTTACTCCCACGAAAACCCCATCTCCATGTCGCCGGAGCAGGAGGAGGCGGTGTTGCTGCGCTGCATCGACCTGATCACCGAGCTTTCGGGACAGCGGCCCCGGGGCTATGTGGCGCCCTGGTGGGAATTCAGCCACGTCACCAACGAGTTGCTGTTGAAACACGGCATCAAGTACGACCACAGCCTGATGCACAAGGACTTTGAGTGCTACTACGTGCGGGTCGGCGACCGCTGGACCAAGATTGACTACGCAATGCCGGCGGACCACTGGATGCACGCGCTGAAGCGGGGCGAGGAAACCGACCTGGTGGAGATACCCGCCAACTGGTACCTGGATGACCTGCCGCCCATGATGTTCATCAAGAAGTCGCCGAACAGCCACGGGTTTGTGAATCCCAGGGACATCGAGCAGATGTGGCGCGACCAGTTCGATTGGGTGTACCGGGAGTACGACGAGGCGGTTTTCCCGATAACCATTCACCCGGACGTCAGCGGCCGGCCCCAGGTGCTGCTGATGCTGGAGCGCATCGTCGAGCACATCCGCTCCCACGACGGCGTGCGGTTCGTCACGCTGGAAGAGATGGCCGACGACTTCCTCGCGAAACATCCGCGTCAAAAACCGGAAGCCGGCTAGCGGTATCCCCTGACTGACACATTGCAATCGGTAAGATGCGCCCACCAATCCACGGGAGCGGATACGTGACTACTATCAACATCCAGGACCAAATCGAAGAGTTATTCGCTGATGCTCGTCAGCTCCATAATCAAGCAGTTTATCAACTGGAACGCGGCGACGTCCGCGACGCAGCGGAAAAGGCGTGGGGCGCCACCAGGCGCGCCACCGATGCCGTGATTCTGGCCCGCACCGGCGAAGAACCCTCCACTACCGCCGCTACCACCAACAACCTGGATTCTCTTGCCCGCCGAACGCCGGATGCCAGGCGGTTGCAGGGCCGGTACTACAGCCGGATTCACAACCTGCATGGGCTGTGCTTCTACGCCGGATTTTGCAACGATCAGACCGAGCGCCGCATCCGTGAAACCGCAGCTTACATCGACGACGCTGAAGCGCTCGCCGACGGGTAAGGAGACCAACATGCGCAGTATCGACATTCACGCCCACCTGACGCCCCAATGCTTCTGGCGCGCCACCGAGGATGGTGGCGACTGGCACACCCTCAGGCGCGAACGTGACGCCATCGGCCGCCCGCTGCTGGTGTTGGGCGGCGAAGGCCGAGGCCAACTGCCGCCCAAGTCGAGCTGGACGCCGGAACAGCGGCTGGCCGATATGGACTCTCTCGGCGTGGACGTGCACGTTATTTCGCCCTTCAGCGGGTTCTACAACTACGAGCTGGATGCCGGCGTGGCCCTGGCCACCTCCCGTGAATGTAACGACGAAATCAGCGAGATGATGCTGTCCTGGCCCGACCGCTTCTCCGGGTTGGCCACCCTGCCGATGCAGGACGTTCCCGCCGCCATCGCCGAGCTGGAGCGGGTCATGGTCAACCTCAATTTCAAAGGCGCCGTGATCGACGACGAGATCAATGGCAAGCTGCTGGACGAGCCCGAATTCATGCCCTTCTGGAAGTCCGCCGAGCAACTGGGCGCGGTGATCCTGTTCCACCAGGGCGGCGAGACCATCGTGGACCGGCACATCAAGCGTTACCACCTGCCCAATTCCGTGGGCAACCTGGCCGACCGCACGCTGACCTTCGCTTCCCTGGTGATGGGCGGCGTGATGGACGCCTGCCCCGACCTGCGCATCTGCCTGTCCCACGGCGGCGGATTCGCCTGCTACGGCGCCGGCCGCATGGATCGGGGATGGGAGCGCATACCTGCGGCGGACCGCCTGGCATCCTTGCCGCCCAGCAAGTACCTGGACAAGTTCTACTACGATTGCATCGTGTACACCGAGCAGGCGCTGCGGTTCCTGATTGACTCAGTGGGCATTGAGCGAGTGCTGTTCGGCACCGACTGGCCCTACGACATGGCGCAGGACTGGCCCGTGTCCTGGATTCTGAGCCTGGAAAGCATTACCCAGGAAGAGAAAGACGCCATACTGTGGAAGAACGTGGAGAACCTGCTGGGCATCTAACCGTTGCCCAGACCGGAAAAATCGGAAAACCTTGCCGAATTTCAAGGAGTTGAAGTCCCGACAATGAGATACGCAATCGCAACCGCCGGAAACGCGAGAATTATGGCGATGTTCGCCGTCGCCGCCATGATGATGGTCTTAATGGCGGCCTGCCAGGAATCACCTGTACCCCCGACGCAAGGCGAATCGGAAGCTGATCCCCAAGCGATGGCGGCTATGGCCAATGAGGGGAATCCGGGCGTATTTGACGACCGTGTCCTGTTCGGGCAGTCCGCCGCCTTCAGCGGCCCGGCGCAGGCGCTGGGCAATGAAATGCGCCTGGGAATTCAGGCGGCGTTCCAGGAACAGAACCAGGCTGGCGGAGTCCATGGCCGTATGCTTGAGTTATCAACTCTGGACGACCAGTATGAACCGCATTTGGCCTACTCCAACACCCTGAACCTGATTAACCGGGAGGGCGTTTTCGCGCTGATTGGTGAGGTCGGGACGCCGACCTCGCGCTCGGCGTCGCCATTGGCGAACGCGCAAGGGGTGCCGTTCATTGCTCCCTTTACCGGCGCTGGTTTCCTGCGGCAGGCCGAGTTGGAGAAGCAACTGTCTTTGATGTCAAGCGGAAATAGCGGTGATTGCAGGGTCCATGT
>JAPPCX010000043.1 GCA_028875655.1 Chloroflexota bacterium
TCACCCACTCGGAGGGTATAAACCCCCTTGCGTACCACCCCCGGCCGTGGGGCTGGCAACGACCAAAGTGAATTCCGGAAACCGACCTCAGGCAGGCTGAAAGTGCGCCTCCGGCGTGCAACCAACCAACCCAATCAACCAAGAGGAGGCCAATGCGAAATCTTGAAAATCCTGTCCGCCGCTTTCGCAGATCCGCCTTTCGCGGGTAACATATCAACCCTCACCGCTGCGGCTATGGTAAAATATCTGCTTGTTGAAAACCCCCTGCGGAGGCGACAGCGCAGTGATTGACCGATATTCCAGGCCCGAAATGAAGCGAGTCTGGTCGGACGAAAACAAGTACCGGATGTGGCTGGACGTGGAACTGGCCGTCTGCGAAGCGTGGACGGAAGCCGGCGTAATTCCACTGGAAGATATGGAATCGCTGCGGTCGGCGGCTTACAACCATGACCGCATGATGGAGATTTTCGAGACCACCCGGCACGACGTCACCGCGTTCCTGCGCTCCATCACCGAAACCCTCGGCCCCGAAGGCCGCTGGCTTCACTTGGGCATGACGTCCTCGGACATGCTGGACACCGGCCAGGCGCTGCAGATGGTCGCCGCCGCCGACCTGCTGCTCAAGGAAATCGACGCCGCCATCGACGCCGTTCGGGACCAAGCCGTAAGGCACAAGGACACCCTGATGATGGGCCGCACCCATGGCGTCCACGCCGAACCCTTGACGTTCGGCCTGAAGCTTGCGCTGTGGTGGGACGAACTACGCCGCCAGCGTGAGCGCATGGAAGCGGCTCGCGAGTCAATCCGCGTGGGCAAAGTCTCCGGCGCCGTCGGCACGCACGCTACCATACCCCCCCACATCGAGGATCGGGTCTGCGCCCACCTTGGCCTCAAGGTCGCCCCGGTCTCCAACCAGGTGGTGCAGCGCGACCGCTACGCTCATTTCATCACCACCTGCGCTTTGGTGGCCGCGTCGCTGGAAAAGTTCGCCACCGAGATTCGTGGAATGCAACGCACCGAGATTCACGAGGTTGAGGAACCTTTTGGCGCGGGGCAGACCGGTTCGTCCTCCATGCCCCACAAGCGCAACCCGGAGTTGACCGAGCGAATCTGCGGCCTGGCCCGCACCATTCGGGGCAACGCCGTGCCCGCGCTGGAAAACGTGGCCCTCTGGGGCGAACGCGACATCAGCCACTCGTCTTCCGAGCGCATCATCCTGCCCGACACCTGCCTGATGCTGGACTACATCCTCAGCATTTTCACCCACGTCATGCGCGGCCTCCGGGTTGACGTTGACCGGATGTGGCAGAACCTGGAGAGCAGTCGCGGCCTCATCTTCAGCCAGCGGGTGCTCCTCGCCCTGGTGGAGGAAAAGGGCCTCTCCCGCGAGGAGGCTTACGACATCGTCCAGCGCAACGCCATGCGCGCTTGGGACGACGCCCATGACTTCCGCCAACTGCTCAAGGCTGACCCGGTAGCGTCCGAGCACCTCACCTCCACCGAGATGGATGAGCTTTTCGATTACGGCTACTACACCCGCTACATCGACGACAACTTTGAGCGCATCGGCCTGCTGCCGGCCGCCGTGCTTGCCTGAAACCGACCGACACGACACAGCGTACAGAAGGGTGCCATGATTATTGAAAGCCGAATGTCCAACCGAATGCACCGTGGCAAGGTCAGGGACACCTACCAGCTGACCGATGACCTGCTGCTGATGGTAGCCACGGACCGCATATCCGCTTTCGATGTAGTGCTGCCTAACGGTATCCCCGACAAAGGCGCCGCGCTCAACGGCATGTCCGCGTTCTGGTTCGGCCTCACCGAGCACATCGTGCCCAACCACCTGGTAGCGTTGGCCGACTCGCCGGAAGCCGCGCCCTACGCCGACAACCCGATCATGTCTGACCCCGCCTACGCCGAGGATAACGTCGGCCGGCAGGCCATGGTGGTGAAAAAGGCGGAGCGCATCGACATTGAGTGCATCGTGCGCGGCTATATCACCGGGTCAGCCTGGGGCGAATACCGACGGCAGGGCACCGTGTCCGGCAAGGAGATGCCGGCGGGCCTGGTGGAAGGCGACCTGTTCCCGGAACCGCTGTTCACTCCCACCACCAAGGCCGAAGAGGGCCACGACGAGAACATGTCCGACGCCGAGGTCGTGGAAATGGTCGGCGCGGAGATGGCACAGAAGCTGGAGGACGTCAGCAAGGCCGTCTATCTGTACGCCCATGATTTCGCCAAAGAACGGGGCATCGTATTGGCCGACACCAAGATGGAATTCGGCATCCTGGACGGCGAGCTGATCCTCATCGACGAACTGCTCACCCCCGACTCCAGCCGGTTCTGGGATGCTGAGGGCTACGCGCCCGGAAAGTCGCAGCCCAGCTACGACAAGCAGTTTGTGCGCGACTACCTTACTTCCCAGGGCTGGAACCAGGAGCCGCCGGCCCCTGAACTGCCGGACGACGTGGTGCAACAAACGGCCGCGCTGTACCGTCAAGCCTACCGGCTTTTGACCGGGCAATCCCTGTAGTCCGCATCTGCCACCGGATCGGGAGCGCAAATTGCCGCCGTCCAGACACCGCCGCCGGCGGGCCGACCGCCGTTCCAGCCGGCGCACGCCCCCTATCGCCACCGGAGGCGGCTTCCGTAGCCGTTGGCTGCTGATATCCTTCGCGGTTATTGCCGGGCTGTTTATCCTCGCCCTGCTGGCCCCGGTCGTGTTGCCCCTTAACTTCGGCGGCGCCGGACGCGGCAGCGCGGATGGCTACGTGCAGGGCGTGGGCACGGAAGTGCCAACCTCCGAAGACCGGGCACACTTCGCCACCAACTTCCTCATCGCCGACGTCACCGGCGGCAATGGCTACTCCACCGCGCCGCCGACCTCCGGCCGCCACTGGGACGGGTGGGTAGCCTGCGGTTTCTACCCACCCGATCAACCCGTCCCCGATGAGCGCATCGTCCACAACATGGAACACGGCAACATCATAGTCAGCTACAACTTCACCGATGCTGAACGGATCCAGGAACTTGAGGACGTATTCGACTCCATAGGCAAAACCAATCTTTGGGGCGTAGCCCGCTTCTACGATCAGATTCCGGAGGGCACCGTCGCTCTCACCACCTGGGGAGTGATCGACGGCCCCATGGCAGGCGTGCAAAAGGACCGGATCGAAGCCTTCTTTGACGCCTATTCGGGAACCCTTAGCCCCGAGTTTCCCAATGGCGGCGCGCCCTGCACCCAGGGCGGCGTCATGAATCCCGCGTAGCAAGGGCCGCGTCAAAATGGTATTGGCGCGGGCGTTGGTCATAATCCTTGCGGTCGCCCTGGGTTCGCTGCTCATAGGATGCCGGACCGGCGCGGCTCCGGCTCCCACGGTTGCCCCGACCCCGACCATCGCGCCAACCCCGACCGCCACCGCCGTGATTCCGCCGACTCCGACCACGGTTCCTCCAACCGCAAGGCCTCCGGCCACGCCGGCGCCCACCGTTCCATTGAGCAACCCGGACCCGTCGCCTACGCCGTCACCGTCCGCGCCGCCTCCGTCGCCAACACCCGCGGGCCCATCATTGAGCGAAGTCCCCGTAACCGACGGGCCGGTCCGTGCCGTCATCATGCCCAGCCGTAACCACTTCCCCTCCCGGTTGCGCATCTCCGACGTCGAGCCCAACGGTTACAACACCGTGCCGCCGACTTCCGGCCAACACTGGGGCGCGTGGAGCGATTGCGGTTTCTACAACTACCCGCTGCCTGATGAGTTGCTGGTTCACAACCTGGAACACGGCAACATCATCGTCAGCTACAACCTCAACGACGAGTCTGAAGTCGCCGCACTGCGCGATGCCGTCGCCGCGATCCCGTTCGCCCAGGAATACGCCATCGTTCGCCGCTATCACGGCATCCCGGAAGGCATGGTCGCGCTGACCACCTGGGGAGTTCTCGACCGGATGCTTGGCGTTGACTCCGAGCGCATCGCCAGATTCTTCCGGGACTTCCCCGGCAACACCGGGCCCGAGTTTCCCAACGGCCTGCCCTGCACCACCGGCATCCAGATGACGGACTCGTCCGGCGGGTAGCCCCACACACAGCTAAAGGACCCGAAACGTGTTTCTAGCCCGCGTGTACGTGACCCTGAAACCCGCCGTCAACGACCCGCAGGGCCTGACCGTAATGGGCGGCCTGCGTAGCCTGGGCTACGACGCCGTATCCGACGTCCGCATTGGCAAATACCTGGAAATCCGCCTGGACGCTGGCGATCAGGAAACCGCCGAGGAGGCAGTCGCCGGAATGTGCGACCAACTGCTCGCCAACCCGGTGATCGAAGACTTCCGGTTCACCCTGGAGCGAACAGACGGCTAGCGCTAGCCGAGTTCAATGTAGGGGCGGGTCTTGTGCCCGCCCCGGCTTTCATCGGTTAGGACGTATTCCGGTCTAGTGCGCGTGCTCCCTCAGCATGCCCACCAGCTCATCCACCGTCGCCTTCTGCCAATCGCCGGCGCGGGCCGCAGTTCGCGCCCGTCGTTGCCTACCGAAATCCTGGTCCGAGATGTCCGGATCTTCCGAGCGTATGGCGGCTTCGATTTCGCCCTGCTCGCGGCTGGCCGCTTCGGAACGCTCAATCCAGTGGCAGATATACTCGTGCCCTTCGTCGTAGAACACGGCCACCGGAATGGACATGTACTTCCCCTCTTTGAGGAACTCGTTCATGATGTCGTGGTTTTCGTCGCGCGGGAAAATACGGAGTTCCAGGCCGGCGGCTTCCGCCACCCGGGCGAGCACCGGCAACTCGCGCACCACGTCGCCGCACCAGTCCTCCCCGATGACCATCATCCGCGCCGGACCGCCCTCCGCGCCGGACAACTCCCTCAGCGCGTCCGTCTGCCCGGACTCCAGGCTGACGTTGTCGTAGTATTCCTCAATGCGCGCCTTGTTCACCTTGACGCTTGCCATGTACTCATCGTAGGTCATACCCTGCGCAAAACGCTCCGGGGTCACCACGCTGGTTTGCTGAGCCATCTTGACACCTCCTTATTCTATTCCAAGTTGCCTTTTCCGCGTCCTTTAGTAATTCCCGCGTTCCACCCTCAATCCCGCACCCTTCCGTCATTCCCGCGAAAGCGGGAATCCAGAAACCTTGGGGAATCGGACATCATGCTCGAAAGCGGGCCGCCGGCCCGTCAGCCGATTTCTCAACCTTTCTGTCCGCGGAATCCCGTCTCCACCTTCCCGTCCGGCCATACGATGATGGGCACGGCGTCTCCGTAGTCCAGGGCCTCGTCCAGCGTGTCCTGGCTCTGGTCAACGCGCCGCTCCTCATATTCCACACCTTCCCGACGCCACGCCGCCCGCAGCGAGTCGCAGGCGGGGCACACCGTCAGCGTGTACACGATGGGGATGTCTGCCATGATTTCCTCCCTTCCCGTTGGCCGATTGCGCCGGCATTCTACAACTTTGCCGCCGCCACTGCTATAATCCGCTCCGAATCGCACCCTTCAAGGAGTTCACGATGATTGCCCTGATTGTCGAAATCAACATCAAGCCCGGCTTCAAGGACCAGTTCATGGCGTCCATGCTCGGCGACGCCCGCGGCTCCAACAACGACGAGCCGGGTTGCCTGCGCTTCGACGTGCTGCAGGATAACGAAGACGAGAACAAGCTGCACCTGTTCGAGGTGTACGAAGACGACGCGGCTCTTGACGCCCACCGCAACGCCCCGCATTTCATCAAGTGGCGGGAAGAGTGCGCCGATTGGTTCGCCACCGAGAACATCCGCAAGATCGCCACGCCAGTCTATCCCGCCCCCGAAAAGTGGGAAAAACGTCCCCCGGTGGACTGAGCGCGGAAAACCAAATATTAACGTTGTAGGGGCGAATAATTATTCGCCCCTACGTTAGATCTGCCGTTGCAAAACCCGCCGGAACGCCCGCACAAACGCGTCCACTTCCACCTCGCCCAGCTCCGTGGACATTGCCCCCACCAGGTTCGGCGCCAGCAGGAATCCTTCGTTCAGCATCCCCATAAAGACGCGCTCGCTCAACGCCTTGTCGCAAGCGGCAATATCCCGGTAGTTGCGCAGCGGTTGGTCGGTGAAATGGATGCCGAACAGCGACCCTAACCCCGTCACCAGCGCCGGCTGCTCCAGCTCCGAGCAGACCTGCCGCAATCCCTGGCGCAGCATCTCGGTCAGTTCCGCCAGGCGCCGGTACACCGTCGGCGTCAACTCGGTCAGCGTGGCGACCCCGGCCGCCATGGTTACCGGGTTGGCGTTGAAGGTGCCTCCGTGGTTGATTACTGGCCCGCTGAGCGGACTGTACATGCTCATGATGTCGGATCGGCCGCCGAAGGCTCCCACCGGGAAGCCGCCACCGATGATCTTGCCCAGCGCCGTCATGTCCGGCGTGATTCCGTAGTGCTGTTGCGCCCCGCCCGGCAGAACCCGAAAGCTGATTACCTCGTCGAAAATCAGCAGGGCCCCGCTGTCATCGGCAAATTCGCGCAGCATCTTCAGGTATCCTGCATCTGCCGGCAGCATACCCACCGAGCCCATCACCGGCTCCACGATTACGGCGGCCAGCTCGTTCCGGTGCCGTTCCAGGATGCCCCGCGCCACGTCCACGTCGTTGTACGGGATGATCACGGCCTGGTCCAGAGTCCCTTCGGCCAGGCCGGTGCTTGACGCCACCGGCGTGGGGTTCTCGTAGTCGCCGCCCGAGGTCGGGTCAATCCGCAGGCTCACCATCACCGCGTCGTGCGTGCCGTGGTAACCGCCCTCGACCTTCGCGATCTTGCTGCGTCCGGTGTATGCCCGCGCTGCCCGAATCGCGTTCAAAGTGGCCTCGGTACCGGAGTTGGTGAAGCGCACCTGATCGAACGACGGCACCCTCTCGCACAGCAGCGACGCCAATTCAACCTGGTGGCGGTTGGGCGAGTTGTAGGCCAGGCCGCAGTCCATCTGCTCCCGGGCCGCTTCCAGCACCGGCGCCGGCCCGTGGCCCAGGATCATGGTGGTCATCGTGTTGATGAAATCCAGCCGCTCCGCGCCGTCGGCATCGGTAACCACCGCCCCGCGCGCGGACTCGGTGAAAATCGGGTAAGGCTTCCAAAATATGGAGTGCCGGCTGTCACCGTCAGGCAGGTAGCGGCATGCCTCCTCCCACAACGCCCGCGACTTGGGCGTGGTCTCCATGTATCGGGCTATTTCATCGGTGGGCAAAGTTCAACTCCTCTAATCGGCTCCCGCCGGACTCGCGGCGGCCACGGGTCGCGCCTCCCCTCGGAAGTAGATGCCGCGCCAGAACCCGCTGCCGACCAGCGTTCCGATCACTACCAGCGTAAACGCCGCGCCGGATATCGCCATGATCAGGCCGGCCTGCCAGAAGTCGGCCAACGCGCCGTAGAGCAGGTTCGCGAAGGCCATGCTTCCGCCCACGTGCATCGAATACACGGAAGCCACGCGGCCCCTGATTTCGTCCGGCACCACCGAATGGATCACGGTGTGCGTGATGGTCATGAACCCCGAAGTGCCCAGACCCATCAACACCGCGGCAATCATGGATATTCCGGTTTGGGAAGACAATCCCAATCCGATGGGCGTCAGGCTGCTCGTGAATCCCAGCAGCAAGAATACCCGCCCTCGGGTCAGGTGGCTCACGATGCCGCCCACGAATATTGACGATAGCAAAGCGCCGATTCCCAGCGCCGTCATCAGCGCGTAAACGTCGTTTTGGTCGAACGTAATCCCGTCGGCGGAGAGCTTTTCCAGCGCCAGCGGCGGCAGCATGGACTCAAAGGACATCACCAGCACGCAGTGGGCCAGCGCCATTAGAATGATGCCGAAGATTAGCGGCGTGGTGTACGAGTACACGAAACCGGCCGCTGTGTTGGACCAGAAACTCCGGTTGCGGTCAATCACGCCGCTGGAGACGGTCCGGATGCTGAGCGCCGCGACCAGGGCCACTAGGTAGAACACCGCGCACGACCAGAAAATCACGGCGGATGTGCCTATGGTTAGCAAGAGGTTCTGAATTGAGAACGACACTCCCCCCGACTGGAATATCGCGCCGGCGCCCACCAGCACCGAGACGGCCAGCAGGATGGCGGGCCCAACCGCGCGCGACCCCTGCTGCATCGCCTCGTTCAACGCCACCGCGTTGGGCAGCCGTTCCCGGTCCACCAGGTTCGGAGTGAGTGATTGCGCTGCGGTCTGCTGAGTTGCCCGCAAAGTGCCGTTGATAACGGCCAGGGCCACTACATACCAGGGATTATCGACTCCCATCATCACCAGGATTGCCATCACCGACGCCTGCGCGAGTTGCAACGCGTACACCCGCTGCAGCAGCGTTTTGCGTGTCATCTTGTCGGCCAGATACCCGATGAAAGGCGTGGCAAAAAACCGCGGCGACATCGCGGCAAACGTTATCAACCCTACCCAGAGTCCCCAGGTCGCGTGCAACTCCGGGATGCTGAACACCCACGCTCCTCGCGCCACGATTAGCGCCCACGCTCCACTCCCGCTGGACAGCGACGCAAGGGCCAGGAACCGGAAATCCCGAAACACAAGGGCAGCGAGAAACCTGTGGGCTTTCTGCGCCAGGTAACTGCGCTGCGGGGCGGGATCCGTGGCCATCTTGCAACTCCTGCCGCGTCCGGGCGCGTTCAAACGGCCGGAAATGCAACTTGCGCGGGGTATTCGCGCATTATAACCCACGAACCCAGCGGGTCAAACCGAGGCCGCGTAGCGCGCCCGGTACCGGGTTCAGTGACTGTCCTGTAGCCTCACCCGCGACACCAGGAATACGCCATCCACGTCCCGCTGCAGCCCGAACTCCGTGAACTCCGGAGCTACCGGCAGGTGTTCCCTGATGGTGACCAACATATTGTCCCGCAACGCCGACAGCTGCGGCGCCGACACTTCCATGCGGTCACGCCGGATGGCGGACTCCACCCGTTCCCTGGCAACTTGTCGCGGACTGCCCTTGCGCAGCCCCCGGTTTTTCCAGAACAGCCTAAACATGAGCCGACGCTTTGCGATTGATGCCCATCAGCGTACGTACCTTGTCCATGATGGACGTGGGCTGCTCATCCACCGGGTCAATCATCGGAATGTACTCCCCGTCAATCCGCGCGGCGACTCGCACAAACTCCCGGCCCGAAGGCGACTGGCTGTCGTACACCACCGGCGTTCCGTTGTTTGTGGAGGTGATCACCCGGTCGTCTGATGGCACCAGGCCAACGGCGTCCACGGCCAGCATCTCCAGCACGTCCGACGCGTCCAGCATGTCGCCCCGGCGTACCATCTCCGGCTTGATGCGGTTGATTATCAGCCGGGCCGAACGAATCTCGCTGGCGTGCAGCAGGCCAATCACCCGGTCGGCGTCCCGTATCGCCGACACCTCCGGCGTCGTGACCACCAGCGCCTCTTGCGCGGCGGCAATCGCGTTGCGAAATCCCTGTTCAATACCGGCTGGGCAGTCCACGATCACGTAGTCGAAATCCGCTTCCAGTCGCCGGCACAGATCAACCAGCTGTTCGCCGGAAACGCAGTCCTTATCTCGGGTTTGCGCCGCCGCGATCAGGTACAGCTCCCCGGCATGCTTGTCGCGAATCAGAGCTTGCTCGATCTTGCAACGCTCTTCCACCACGTCCACCAGGTCATAAACGATGCGATTCTCCAGGCCCATTACCACGTCCAGGTTCCGCAGTCCAATGTCGGTGTCGATCACCACCACCCGGTTCGAGCGCAGGGCCAAAGCAGTGCCCACGTTTGCCGTGGCGGTAGTCTTGCCCACGCCTCCTTTGCCGGAAGTCATGACGATGGTCTTACCGCTCATTGGGGTTTCCTCCGTGGTCGATGGAGTAGTTTTTCTGATAGGGCGATACGTGTACGGCGCCGTTCCGTATCCGCGCGATAATCGGGCCGTTGCTGGCGCCGGGCCGGCCGCGGCCGGCCACCACCCGCGGCGGGTCGGCGTCCCAGAAATAATCGGCGATGCGCAGTTGTGGGCCAACGGACGACATTGCCAGGATGACTGCGGTGGCATCCCCGCCCGCGCCCGCATGGGCCAGGCCGCGCAGCTTGCCGAAAACCAGGATGTCCCCCTGCGCTATGACCTGGGCGCCGGGATTGATGTTGCCCAGCACAACCACGTTGCCCGGGAACCTGTGGACTTCTCCCGCCCGGTAGGTGCCCCGCACTACGTCCGCCGGCACGCCGGGACGTCCACCGGCTGCTGAGACTGCGCCGGCAAGCTCTTGCCGGTCATCTTCCACCTCCGCCTCGAGCGCCGGCATCTGCTCCAGGTCTGACTCCGCCGGTGCGGAACTCTCCACGCGCCCGTTTCCGTTCACCCGGTCGGATATGGGGGTATGCAACTCAATGAGGTTGTCGATGCGCTCGCGCTCGCGTTCCAGGACCGCTGGCTCGCACCAGAATTGCTTGATGTGTAGCCCTGACTCCGAATCGATCACCTTGCGGATGCGTTCCTGGTGGTCGTGCAGCAGGATCCGCTTCCCCACATCTACGATCACTTCGCCGCCGGAGTAGAGATGCCTCTCCCGGCCCAGATGCTCTCGCAGCGTCCGGCAAGCGACCTCAATCGACGCGCTGTCGTCAATCGTTATGTTGACTAGCGCGCCGCGGCCGGCAATCCGCACCAGCTCCCGCGTATCCGTCGTAGTGTCCACCATGATCGGGCATATTTATAGCAATGCCCGGCAGACCCGCGCCCTAGCGGACGCTTGCGGATTTTGAGGAAATTCAAAAATCTAGTCCGGGCGTCCGAACACCGCCACCGAACAGGTGAACGAGCCGGGCCGTCCGCCCAGGTTGTGAGTGATGCCGAGGTCCGCCTTCTGCAGCTGCCGGCCGCCCGCCTTCCCCTGCATCTGCTTGTACACCTCGTAGATCATGCGGATGCCGCTGGCGCCGATGGGATGGCCGAAGCATTTGAGGCCGCCGTCGGTGTTCACCGGCAGGTCTCCCTCCAGCGAGAAAGCGCCGTTGGCCACGTCCGCGCTGGCCTGTCCGCGTGGACTGAACCCCAAGTCTTCCATGATGATCAACTCGGTGATGGTAAAGCAGTCATGCACCATGGCCATGTCGATTTCGGCGCGGGGGTCGGAGATGCCGGCTTCTTCGTAGGCAGCCTGGCTGGCGCGCACCGTTTCCGGGAAGTACGTAAAGTCCCAGTCGTTCCGCAGCACGCCGAACGCGCCGACCGCAAGACCCAACCCTTTCACCAGGATGTAGTCGTCCCGCAGCGTCCTGGCGATTTCGGGCGTGGTGATGATGGCCGCCGCCGCGCCATCACTGACCCCGCAGCAATCGTACAGTCCCAGCGGCCAGGCGATCATGGGCGCGTTGATAATCTGCTCCTCGCTGACCTCCCGCTGGAAGTGCGCCTTGGAGTTCAGCGTGCCGTTGTGGTGGTTCTTGGACGCGATCTGCGCCAGCGTCCGCTTGCCATCGTCATAGTCAATGTCGTAGTGATGGAAGTAGCGCGTCGCCGCCATTGCGAACTGCGACGGAGGAGGCGTCGGCGGCTCCACGTCGGCCCCCGGTCCTGCCGCAATCGCCAGGCCGGAGAACCCGCTGTCCTTCAGCTTCTCCACGCCCATGGCCAGCACGATGTCGTACACGCCGGCGGCCACGGCATAGCAGGCGTTGCGGAAAGCGTCGGTGGCAGTGGCGCAGGCATTCTCCACCCGCGTGATGGGAATGTAGTCCAGCTTCAACGCCTCCGCCAGCGGCTGGCCGGTGCGGAAACTGCTCACAGTGCCCAGCCACGCCGCCTGGATGTCGTCGGCATCGAGGCCCGCGTCTTCGTAGGCTTCATACGCCGCTTCCACCATCAGGTCGGCCGCCGAGGCGTCCCACCGCTCCCCGAATCGCGTGCAGCCCATGCCTACCACGGCCACTCGGTCCCGTATTCCACTCATGTTCTTTCTCCTCGTCGCAGGGGCAGGCTTGAAATCTGCCCCATACCGTCAGGCCACAACCGCCACCGGCGTCGGCGTTCGCCTCGGTATGGCTTTCCAGTAGTAGTTGTGTATCCCGTTGACCACCCGCAGCTTCCGGAAGCTCATCTCAACCGACATCCCGACGCGCACCTCGTCCAACTCCCGGTCCGTCATCATGCACAGCACGCGCCCGCCGCCCTCAAAATCAACTACGGCGACGACCAGCGGGGTGTCAACCGCCCCCGCGATGTAGTCCATCGAATAGGTGAACAACTCGCCGGGCTTGTCGCTCAACCGCACCGGCTCCCCTTGATCCACTGCGCGACATTCCACGCACACTCGCTGCGCCGGATACTGCACGTACCCGCACGCCCGGCAACGCGCCCCGTACAAGCGCACGTTCTTGTCCCCCTCTCGCCACAACGCTGACACCGATGGCGAGGCCGGCGCCGGCCGGCGGGAAGTGTCGTCCAGCGTCCACACGTCTCGCCATTTTGCGTAGGTCTCATAATTGCCCAGTGTCTGTTTTGCCTCAACCCAGCCGGACAAACCCATGGCCGGGCGTGACGCGCCAGAAATCGCCGCCGTGGTCCTGAAACCCAGCACGTCGCTCCCGTCGCCATAGGAGGCGGCCAGCAGGAGATCATGGGGGCTCGCTTGCTCCAACGCGGCGGCCAGCAGCATCGGAACGAAGGCCGCGCCGGTGTTGCCTACGGCGCCGAACATGGATGACTGTACCTGCTCGTCGGTGAACCCCGCCTGCCGGGCCAGCCGCCCGTGCCGCCGGTAATCCGGCGCGTACAAAGCTACCCGCGCAACGTCGGCCGGTTTGATGCCGGTGCGCTGGCAATATCCGGCCACCGCCTCCGGCACGATCCGTTCGATTCCTTCCTCGGTCGCGAACCGGTCTTCCCAGGTGCGGACGAACGAATCTCCCGGCGAGCGCCACATGTCCAGCATGTTGTCCGTAATGGAATGGCTGCCGGCTGATTCGGCGATTACGCCACTCGCCGAAATCACGAAAGCCGCCGCCCCATCGCCCGAGGCGCGCTCGGTTTCTCCCCTCGGCGAACCCTGTCTGCTGTCGGCCACGACGACGAGAACCTCCTCTGCGCTGCCGGCCGCCACCGCGTCCAGAGCCGATTTGATGGCGTTGGTGCCGGCCCGCAAAACGTTGGATACGTCGGTCGCGAATATGTCCTGCCGCAGGTCCAGGGCCGCCGCAACGATGGCGGCGCACTGTTTCTCGGCGTATGGGGCCGTGGTGCTCGCGAAAATAATCCCGTCAATGGCGTCGCGGTCGCGACCGGTCAGACAGTCAATCCCCGCCGCGACCGCCATGGTCACGCTGTCCTCGTCGAAATTGGCGACCGCCCGCTCCACGCGAGAATTCCAGCCGGCCGTGTCCGCGCCCAGCCGGTAGCGGGGCACGTATGCGCCGTAGGCAGCGATTCCAGCCAAGGCACCTGCTCCTTCTGCGAGATCAGACAGCCGTCATTCCCGCTCTCGCGGGAATCCAGGGGAGGGCTTTGGGGGGATGCTATCAGCGTAGCCAAAAGGGTGTCAACGCAGCCGCCGTGCTGCGCCGTACCTGAGGGTGTGCAAAGCCTCACCAATGGTGTCATTGCGAGTATATGACACTTCCCCCTTGCCCCTATTCGCCATCCGCCCATACCATTAACTAGACCGTCCAATCCCCCACCGTCCGCTCATGGTGAGCCTGTCGAACCACCTCCCCCAAATCCTCCCAAATGCCCGCCAGAACCTGCACTCTCGCCCCCAAAACCCGCCCAATCCGCACTCTTTCATCCCACATCCCACCCCAACGCCCTACTCAAACGAACGGAAATGAGCGGAAATGAGCGGGAATTCTTGAAAATCCCATAATCCCGTAAATCCTGATTCAGACCATCAACCCTGGAGGTAATCCCATGACCCTTTCCCAAAACCGCCGCCGCGTCTAATCGCAAGACCCCGCGTGCTACAATGCCACTAATGGCTCTATATACCAAACTCGGACGGTTGGCGGTCTTCCTCTGCGCGTTGACCGTCTTGTTGGCTGTCGCCGCATGCTCGGGCGCTTCCGTCGGCCACAGCGAACCGTCTCAAACTGGCGCCGACCTTCCGCCCGACCTGGCGAAATTGGGCGAGGCCTACGGCATCCTCCTCGAAGAGCACATCGACCATGAGGTGCTGGAACCGGAAGAACTGACTGACGGCGCGATCCGAGGTCTGCTCACGGCCCTGAACGATCCCCACGCTTCATATCTCTCCGCCGAACAGCATGCCAGGGAACAGGAAGGCTATCGGGGCTTCTTCGACGGCATCGGCGCCCGAGTCACCCTCACCGACGCCGGCCTGACCGTCATCGCCCCCATTCCAGGCGCTCCCGCCGAAGCCGCCGGCATCCTTGCCGGCGACATCATCCTCGCCGTGGACGGAGCGACCATCGACCACCTCACGCTGATCGAAGCCGTCAACCTGATCCGTGGGCCTAGCGGCACCGACGTCACTCTGCTGGTCAGGCGCCCCAACAGCTTTGAGGACCGGTCCATCACCGTGACCAGGGGGCGCATCCCCATCGACAGCACGACGTTCCGAATGCTGGATGGCGGAATCGGTCATCTCTGGGTGTACAGTTTCTCGGACACCACGGAGGGGGAGGTCCGCGCCGCCCTTGACGAACTGGACGACGCCGGGGGTCGCGGCCTGGTTCTGGACCTGCGCAACAACCCGGGCGGACTGCTGGCCGCGGTTCTTGACGTGTCCGACCTGTTCCTCGACGGCGGCTCCATTCTTTACGAGATCGACGCTCAGGGCCAGCGCACCGACCACGAAGCCAGCCGCGGAGGCGACGCCAATTCCATCCCCATGACGGTCCTGATTAATCAATACTCGGCCAGCGCCAGCGAAATCCTGGCCGGAGCCATCAAGGCCAACGAGCGCGCGACGGTGATCGGCGAAACCACTTTTGGCAAAGGCAGCGTGAACATCACCCGCGAACTTTCCGACGGGTCGGCAATATACTTCTCCATCCGCCGTTGGTACTTGCCCGATGGCACTCAGATCGAGGGACAGGGCGTCACGCCCAACGTCGAGATTGCATCCGACGCGCAAACTCTCCCCGTCCCCTTGAACGACGACATTGCGCTCCGCAAGGCTATCGAGATTCTGGAACAGCAGCTGGGCAGCAGGTGAGAGATATGGCCAGAAAAAACCGCAACAGCAAAAAGAAAACCTCTGTAACTGCCGCCGGCAACAACCGGCACATCGCGATCAACCGCAAGGCCCTCCACGACTACGAAATTCTGGACAAGGTGGAGGCCGGCCTCGTCCTTACCGGCACCGAAATCAAGTCTATCCGAGCCGGCAAGGTTGACCTGCGCGACGCCTACGCCCGGGTCCAGGACGGCGAACTGTGGCTCCACGGCGCCCACATCGCCCCCTACGACTCCGGCAGCTACATGAACCACGAGCCTCGCCGCCCTCGCAAGCTGCTGGTACATCGCGGCGAGGTCAACGACTTGGCCGCTCAGACGGCGGAAAAGGGCCTTACGCTGGCCGCCCTCCGCATCTACCTCAAAAACCACCGGGCCAAAGTCGAGCTCGGCGTCGCCCGCGGCAAGCGCCAGTACGACAAGCGCCGCGCCATCATGGACCGCGAACGCGAACGCGCCGCCCGCCAGGCCGTCAAAGAATGGCGCGACTGATTCGCCTCAACTGACACCCAAGCCGCTAATGAATTTCCGAATGGCAACTCTGGAACACGTCAGAGATTACCTAAAGGTATGGGACTGGCGGCTGTTTCTGTTCATCCTGCTGTTCCTGGGCCTGCCGAACGTTTATCAGCTTTACCGTGTGTACCTCGTAGGGAACGAAATTCCCGACGCCGGCAGCCTTGCGATTGTTTCGCAGTGGCAGTTCGTAGGGCTGGTGGTTGAGGTATTTCAGGAAGCCACAATACTGGCGATTTTCTTCTTTCTAGGCTCACAGATTCGCAGCGGAGCAGCCATACAGTTGGACAGAGCCAAGAGCGTTCTGACCTTCATTTTCCTTACGTCGCTGGTGTTCTCTGTAGGCGCGTTCTTCTTCCGAGATGCGTTTATCACGCTGATCGGCACATCCGCGGAAATCCGGGGACAGACACGCGGTTTTCTGGGCATCAGCATTTTCAGCATCCCGTTCACCATACTGGCCGCTGCCATCGTGGTTCTGTTTGAGTCGCTTGGTATGCGGGCCTTTGTGTTCGTGATGGCGATTGTCAACGTGCTGATGCGGTTCGTGCTGGACAGCCTGTTTTTCGGGGGCTACGCATTCTCGCTGGACGCTGGCGTCATCGGCGTGGGCTGGTCAACGCTACTAGCTAGCGTAGGATTATTCGTGGTTGGACTGGCCCTGCTACTATTGTCCCGAGGAACCCTGTCGGACGCGCTCAAGTCCCCTCCGTCTTTCGCCGATATGAGGGAATACCTCCGAGTCGGGTTAGGCAGCGGGGTGGACAGCCTCATCAGGAATGTTGCCTACTTTTTTATGATCATCCGCATTGTCAACACCATTGGGGCTGAGGAAATCGGCGGCTATTACGTGGCTATTCAAATACTGTGGAGCTTCATGCTGGTGCCGGTGCTGGCGTTCGCAGATTCGGCCAAAGCCCTGATCGCTAACGCCTCCGGCGATATAGCTCGCGTCAGGACACTATGGCACGCCGCGATGGTGATCACGTCCGGAATGATGGTGGTCTGGATCGCGCTGGCGCCGGCATTTCCAACGTTCGCGCGAATGTTGACCGACGACCTGGCAACGGTGGAGTGGGCCATCACCGCCTTCGGCATTTTGTTCGTGCCCTACGTCCTCTTTTCGTTCAATACCGTAATTGACTCGGTGTTTTATGGGCTGGGTAAAACCCAGTACATGGCCTATCAGTCCGTTCTCACTAATGGGACGGTGTACGTGGTAGCATTCCTGCTTTACACCACTGGCATCTGGCGGCCAACATTTGAAAGCGTGATGGGCCTGTTCGCGCTGGGTATTCTGGTGGACACTTTCTTGACCATGTACTTCCTGCTGAAAGCCCTGTACATCGACCCCAACCAACAGAGCGCGAGTACGCTATAATTCCCCACGCCAAACCGCGCCCCGGCCCCAACGCCGGCGGCGCATTATGTTGAGGAGTACGCGCTTTGATACGCAGTCTGCGGGGTATCGAACCCAAAATCGCCCCTACCGCCTGGGTCAGTGAGGCCGCTTACGTGGTGGGCAACGTTGCCATCGGGGAGTACAGCAGCGTCTGGCCGGGCGTCACCATACGCGGCGACGGCGATGTCATCACCATCGGCAACCACGTCAACATCCAGGAAGGTTCGGTAGTGCATGGTGATGGCCTCGTTATCGAGGACTACGTCTCCATCGGGCACTCCGTCGTCGTTCACGGCGACCGCATCGGTCAGGGCAGTCTGCTGGGCAACAACTCAACCTTCCTCAATGACGCCACCATCGGCCGGGAATGTCCGATCGCGGCGAACTCCGTGATCCTGTCCAACGTAAACGTGCCCGACCGCAGCTTTGTCACCGGCATACCGGGGTCCGTAAAACGCCAGGTCACCGACGATCAGGTCGAGCGTATGCGCGGCACCGCCGAGCACCTCGTGGAGCGAGCCGGTTGGTTCAGGGAAAGCGGGTTGTGAACCGGGAACGCGGACCACAAAAACGCAGGGGCGAAGATCTTCACCCCTGCGCCGCGATATACGCCATATCTGCGTAGGCGATCAGCGTTCCCGTTTCGACCGCTCTCGCCAGTCGTTGGGACGTTCGTTGTAACCCCTCGCCCTCCAGTAGGCAACATTGTTCGGGTTGTTCTGCTGACTGTGGTTGTCAGTATGCAACCGATTGTTAGGGTTGAGTTGATTCGCCCGATTGTCGCGGGCCGCTTTGCTTTTCCTGGGCATAAACAAGCCTCCTGCTATGTAGATTCGGGATAGCACCGACCAGACCGCTAGAGGCAGTCAAAAAACCCAGGAAGTGATCGGCACTGTATTATCCCAATGCAATGCTAGCAGAGAAGGCAAGCCATGCGCAAATTGAAGAGCCAGCAGTAGCGTTCATCCGGCCTGCCATTTTTGGCCGGCAGGGATGATTACCCCAGCCGCTCCGCCACCGGTAGCACGTGCTCGGCCAAATGCTCCATGACCTCGATGCACGGCCTGATGCCATCCACCCTAAAGTCGAAAGTCAGCTGGTCAATCCCCAACTCATTGCAGTAATGCAAGTCGTCGATCACCGCCTGCGTAGTGTTAATCAACGCGCCGCCCGAACGCACGCCGACGCCCTCCTCGGCTCCGCCCATGTCGGTGAAGTGCAGGCTGCGCTTCAGCGAGATGGTTATGTCCGCCGGGTCCCGTCCCGCCCGTTCCGTCTGCTCGCGCAGGTAGGGAAGGTTCTGGGCCACGAAGTCCGGTGTCTGCCGCGTGGTGTGCCAGCAGTCTCCGTACTTGGCGGTGCGCCGCAATGCCCGCCGGGTGTGTCCGCCCACCCAGATGGGAATGCGCGGTTGCTGTATCGGCTTCGGCTCGAAGTAAATCCCGTCGATCTGATAATACTTGCCCTTAACCTCAGGCACTTCTTCGGTCCACAGTGCGTTGAAGATTTCCAGGAACTCGTCGGTCATCGGCCCGCGGTCGGCATATGGCACTCCCAGGATATCAAACTCCTTCTCCAGCCAACCCACGCCCACGCCGCAGATCATCCGCCCGCCCGACAGCACGTCCAGCGACGCGAACATCTTGGCCTGCACCACCGGATTCCGGTACGGGAGTATCAGCACGGTGCTGCCCAACCGGATCTCGCTGGTGCACGCCGCCATGAACCCCAGCATCGTCATCGTTTCCAGGAACGGCTCGTCCGATGGCCGCTGGAACGCGCCGGTCGGCGTGTAGGGATACTGATTCGTCCCTCCCACCGGCAGCACAATGTGGTCGCCGGCCATCACGGATTCAAACCCCAGCCGCTCGGCGCGTTGGCAAAACTCGCGGATGCCCTCCGCATCGGGCAGACGCGGAACGCTGACACCTATCTTCATCGGGGATTCTCCTGGTTCCGGGCAGTATTGGCGGCATTACGACCCGCTCGAACCCGGCAGCGGCGGCATTATAGCATTGCGGCGTCAGTGTTCCGGCGCCAGGTAATATCGCCCCGACACTTGGCGCAGACCCGGTTGCCAATCATCCGCCTTTGCAGCGTTTGCCGGAACCACTGCTGCCCGCAACCGCACTCGCCCACCCACCTGGGGATGGAATGTTGTACCCGGTGGCACCGTTCGCCGACGCAGCCGATCTCCCGCGCTTTGGCCTTCCAAACCCCATCGTGATTGTGGCGCGGGCCAACGATGGCATGAGCGATTTCGTGCAGGATAGTATCTTCAATCTCCACCCGCGTCGCCGCCAGGCAGTAGCTCACCGACAAGTCAATCCGCCGTTCGGTGTAGCGGCAAACGCCGGCTCGGGAGGAGGCGAGGTCAAACCCGAACGTCCACCCGCTCTTCAAGGCGCCGCGTCCGGTGAACTCACCCATCAAGCGCAGGGCGATTCCTTCCACGTCGGCCAGCGTACACTCAACCGCCGGCGCATGCTCAACCTCGGTGATGGCGGCGTAGGGCACCGACCATTCGCTACCGTCTTCGCCACACACCTGGGCATGCCTAGAGAGAATGCCCGTGATCTTTCCTCGCAACTCGCCGACGCCCGGCCCCCGGAACCGAACGACGCTGCCCACGGGAGTCCTGGTGCCGGTAAAGTCGGCCGTTATCGGGTTACGTCGTCGTGCCATATCAATATCGAATCACGGCAGATTATATCCTGCAATTGCAGCGTGCCCGTGTATTTGGTCAAATAAATAAAAATCGTTCTTGCCATTGCGTTAGGCGATGCTATAATCGCCTTAAATCACGCAGCCACGTTCGGCTGCGGCAAAATTTATCCACTTCCAAGAGGAGGCGAGCTTCATGGAAAAGGGAGATACCATTATCAATATCGGCCCGGTGGACGTAGCCCTGTCCTACCGTAAGGAGATCATGCCCGACCAGGGCCTAATGGTCCAGGTCTATGGCGATGTTGACGGCCATGACACCGAGATTCTGCGGTTCGACTGTTTCGACCAGGACCCGCACTATCACTATGGCCCGGAAAACATGAACATCCGGCTGCACATGGACAAGACCACCGTGGGCACCCCGTTGGGCTGGACTCTCAAAAATATCCGGACCAACCTGCCCGCTATGGTGCGACGCGCCGGCTACGAGGACCTTGCTTCCAGTATCGAAGCCAACCCCATCGACGATAACAAGATGGACGAGGTCGAAGATTGCGCGCTGGACAAGGCCCGCGACGAGCGCCGGACCGTCACCCACTTCCGCGGCGATCACATCTACGAAGCCGGTAACATCCGCTTCGGCGTTGAGTTCCGCTCCAACATCGGCGCCGCCAACGACCGCGGCGTGGCCATACATGTGCTGACCGACCATCTCGGACAGGAATTCGAGCTCCTGGCCTTCGACTGCTTCGAGATCGCGCCGCACTACCACTACGGCCCCCGTAACCAGGACGTCCGGATCTACTGGGACACCACCACCAGCGGCCACACCCTGGCCTGGACCCTTGACCAGTTCAAGTCCGGCAACCTGTCCAGCATGATTGACCGCGCCGGCTACCCCACCGTCGCCGCCAACGTCGATAACGATTTGGTACAGGCCGTCATCCCCGCCATGGAGGAAAAGGCTTGGGCCCTGGTTGGAACCAACCAACAGTAAGCCTTTCGCGCAGTCTGGCAATCGTAGGGGCGGGCCTTGTGCCCGCCCCTACCGCGTTAACCGTATCCGTTCGCGCGGCGGTCACATCATCGTGTAGCCGCCGGATACGCTCAGCGTCTGGCCCGTGATGAAGCTGGCCGCGTCCGACGCCAGGAACACCACCGCGTTCGCGACCTCCTGCGCCGTGCCCATCCGCCGTAGCGGGTAGGCCCGCTTCACCCGCTCGAGCACTTCGTCCGTGAACAGTTCCTCCATCCCCTGCGCCCACATGCTGTCGGAACTTGCCACCTCCGACTGCGGTGGAACCACCAGGCCGGGACACACCATGTTGAACCTCAGGCCGTAGCGTCCCGTTTCCCGCGCCAGCGACTTGCTCAACGCGATGACGCCGGCCTTGCACGCCGAATAGACCGCCTCCCGGTACTCACCCATCCGTCCCGCGTCGCTGCTGATACTCACTACCGCTCCGGATTGTCGTTCGATCATGTGCGGCAGCACGGAGTGGATGCAGTTGATCGCTCCCCACAGGTTCACGTCCACTTCCTTGACGTGTTCCTCCCGAGACTTGTCCATGAACAGCCGGTCAACCGTCCACCCCACGTTGTTCACCAGTACATCCACGCTGCCCAGTCGGGCGATGGCATCGGCAACCATGACATCGATACTGGCAAGGTCGGTGACGTCAGCGTCAATCACCGTAGCCGTCGCGCCGCTCCCCATGGCCGCCACTTCCGCCGCCACTGCCTCGCCGGCCTCCCGGTTCAGTTCCGCAATCGCCAAGTTGCAACCCTCGGCGGCGAAGGCCAACGTGATGGCCCTGCCGATGTTGTTGCCGCCCCCGGTTACCACTACGTTCTTACCCTTCAATCCTAGTTCCAACGGTCAGGTCCTCCGGTCTTGTGATTCTTCCAGCAGGTTGCGCAGCGTTCGCAGGTTCTCCACGTCGGCTCGGTTGTACTCCAGCAGCAGGTCCAGCGCCGCCGTGCTTGCCTCTTGCCGGTATTTCCGCCACAGCAACACTGCATCGTGCCCGTCCATCTCCGGCAAGTCGGTCCGTTCAATGCCCAGCGCCCGCTCAATGCGCTTCAGGCCGCCGCGCAGGCCGGCTCGCCGGCACGTGTGCATCAGGTCGTGATGCTGAAATCGTCGGCGCAAGTCAACGCCGGGTTTCCACGCCAAGAACGGCAGGTCAAAGCTGCTGCCGTTGAAGGTGTAGATGGTGGTCACGCCTTCCAGCACGTGTCGAATCGCGGACGGCGTGATGTCATCGCCCACCAACTGCTCCACCGACCAGTCTCCGGGAAAATCTACGGCAATCCCCACCACCGTCGGATAGGACCTGCCGCCAATGAACCCGGTGGTCTCAATGTCCAGGTAAGCGTCCAACCGCGCTGATCAGTGGCGGAAGTGCCGCACGCCGGTGAACACCATCGCAATCCCGGCATCGTTGGCGGCGGCGATAACTTCGTCATCCCGTATCGATCCTCCCGGCTGCACGATTGCCGTGATGCCAGCCTCGGCTGCCAGTTCGATGTTGTCCGGGAACGGGAAGAACGCGTCCGATGCCAGCACGCACCCGGTTGCTTTGTTCCCCGCCGCTCGCTGCGACAGATGCACGCTGACCACGCGGTTAGGCTGGCCGGCGCCCATACCCACCAACTGCCGGTTCTTCACAAACGCAATGGCATTCGACTTGATGTGTTTGACCGCCTTCCACGCAAAGGCGAGGTCGGCCAGTTCGGAGGCACTGGGCGCCCGCTCTGTTGCGACAGTCCACTTGCCGGCGTCTTCGTCAATGGCGTCCGGCGTCTGCACCAGCATCCCGCCGCTAAGCGGCCGCAGGTCGTAATCCGTCGCTCCGCCTGATGAAACGGCGGGATCAACCGAAAGAATCCGCAGGTTCCTCTTGTGTTGCAGGATTTCCAGCGCGTCGCCGTCGTATCCGGGGGCGACTACCACTTCGTAAAATACCGGCTCCATCGCCTGCGCCGCTGGGGCGGTGACCCTCCGGTTGAACCCAACGATGCCGCCGAACGCCGACACCGGGTCGCCCTCGTATGCGAGTTGATACGCCTCCGCCAGGTCGTCCCGCGAGGCCAGCCCGCACGGGTTCGCGTGCTTGATTACGCACGCCGCCGGCTCGCCATAATCGCTGACCGTCCGCCAGGCTGCGTCCGCGTCCATCAGGTTGTTGAAAGACAGTTCCCGCCCGTGCAGCTGTTGGGCTCGCGCCAAGCCTCCCGAGCCGCCGCTCGCCGGCACGTACAGCGCTCCACGCTGGTGCGGGTTCTCCCCATAGCGCAACGATGACACCCGCGTCAACCCAATCGTGACCTGCTCCGGCATCTCCTCTTCCGACGCGGGGTCGGCGGCCAGGTACTCGGCCACCGCCGCGTCGTACACCGCGACGTGCTGGAACGCCTTGGTCGCCAGGCCGCGCCGCTGCTGCAGGTCCAGGCCGTCGCCCGCCAGCGCGTCGGCCACCCATTCGTAATCCGCCGGATCCACGATCACCGTTACCGACGGAAAGTTCTTCGCCGCCGCCCTCAGCATCGTTGGCCCGCCAATATCAATGTTCTCCAGCGCGTCGTCCAGCGTGACCCCTGCCTTGCTCACGGTTTCCACAAACGGGTAAAGGTTCACCACTACCACGTCAATCGCGTCGATCCCGTGCTGGTCCAACTCACCCATGTGGCCCGGCAAATCCCGCCGCGCCAGCAGCCCGCCGTGAATCACCGGATGCAGGGTCTTTACCCTCCCTTCCAGGATCTCCGGCGAGCCAGTTACGTCCGAAACCTGCGTCACGGGCACGCCTGCTTCGGACAGGCTCCGGTGAGTTCCCCCCGTGCTGATTAGCTCGTAACCTGAGCCTGACAGGCGCTTGCCGAGGTCTTCAATTCCCGTTTTGTCGAATACGCTGAGTAACGCTTTCAAATTTCTGCTCGTCTCCCGTTGAATCTGGGTAAGCGATCACACGCCACCCGCTCCGCCGTCGAACCCACCGAAACCGCCGCCGTGGTCCATGTTGTGATTGAAATGCCCCGCGTCGCCCGGATGGTTCAGGTGCCCGGGGTCAACATCGTGGCCGCTGCCGTGGCTTCCGTACCAGATCAGACCCAGCGGCCCCCAAGCCCACCAAGGGCTGTGGATGCCATGCATCGCTTCGTTTTCTTCTCGCGTCCTGTTGCGTCGAAACGGATTTCGCAGTCCCATAACTTCACCTTCCTTCCGTTGCGCTAATCACCCCGAAATTTAACTCTGGCCTCGCCCTGGCGTTCCACGATTCGACCCACGTCCACGGCGTCGGAAATCCCGCTCATCAAAGCCGTTGCGCCACCTTCATCGCACACTGCCACCATGCCCAAACCCATGTTGAACACCCGGTACATCTCCTCGTCGCTCACGTTGCCAGCCTTCTGGATCGCGTCGAAGATGGGCGGCGTATCCCAGGAACCCCGTCGGAACTCGGCGGCCACTCCCGCCGGCAACGACGCCGGCATCTTGCCCGGCAATCCGCCTCCCGTGATGTGGCTCAGCGCCTTTATCGATCCAAGGTGCGGAGCAAGCATCGGGCAATAACCGCGATGGCGCACCATGAGCTCATCGCCCAGGTTACGTTCCAACCCCGGCCACGGTTGAAACAGCGCCGACGGATTCTCGTCAAGGTTGAAAACCCGCCGAACCAGCGAAAACCCGTTGGTATGCACTCCGCTTGACGGTATCCCGATCAGCCGGTCCCCCGGCATTACCACGTTCGGGTTCAGCAATTGATCGCGCTCGGCGACCCCCACCACAAACCCGGCCAAGTCGAAGTCGCTGTACACTCCGGGCAGCTGCGCCGTTTCCCCGCCGATCAGGGCGCATCCCGCCTCCCGACATCCCCAAACAATCCCCCGCATCAGCATTTCCAGCCGGTGCTCGTCGAAGGCGGTGAAGGACATGTAGTCCAGGAAGAACAGGGGCCGCGCGCCTTTCGTCAGGATGTCATTCACGTTGAGAGTCACCAGATCCTGCCCAACGCCTTCAAAATGACCCAATTGGGCCGCCACTTTCAACTTGGTTCCCACTCCGTCCGTGCTGGCAACCAACACTGGATCGGCGTACTTGCCCATGGCGAACATTCCGGCGAACCCGCCGCCGCCGTCAAGGACTTCCGGCCCGTGCGTCAACGCCGCGAACGCCTTGATTCGGTCCTTCAACCCGTCCATCGCATCCAGCGACACGCCGGCGGCCTCATAGGTGCCAACTTGCGAAGTACTCAACCCAGCCTCACTGCCTCGCGCTCACGACGCCGCGCGCTCTAAAGCCATCTTGGAGAAGTCCAGCTGCACCGGGACCGGGTAGTTTCCCGTGAAGCACGCGTCGCAGAATCCGCCTTGTGCGTTGCCCGGTTTTGCGACTCCCATCAACCCGCCCACGCTCAGGTAACCGAGAGTGTCGGCGCCGGTCAATTCGCGGATTTCTTCGATGGACTTATTTGCCGCGATCAATTCCTGCCGGGTGGCCATATCGACACCCAGGTAGCAGGGATGTTTGATGGGAGGAGCGCAAACGCGCAGGTGAATCTCCGACGCGCCCGCCCTTCGCAGCAACTCGACCACGTGCGGGGTGGTCGTGCCGCGCACGATGCTGTCGTCCACCACCACCAGGCGTTTGCCGCGCAGCACCGCCGGCATCGGATTGAACTTCTGCCGCACTCCCCGGTCCCTACGTTGCTGCTCGGGTTCAATGAAAGTGCGTCCAACGTAGCGGTTCCGCACCAGCCCGTTAGCGAATGGAATCCCCGACTCCCTGGCGAAACCCACGGCGGCCGAAGTGGACGAATCGGGTATCCCAATCACCAGGTCAGCATCAGCGGGATGCTCCCGGGCCAGTTCCGCGCCCATTTCCTCCCGCACCGTGTGCATCAACCTGTCGTCCATCATGCTGTCCGGCCGCGCGAAATAGATCCACTCGAACACGCATAGCGCCCGGTCGCGCTGCTTCTCGCCTCGATAGACTTCCGAGTAAATGCCGTCGCCGGTGATGACAACCACCTCGCCCGGTTCCAATTCCCGAACGAACTCCGCCTGCATGTGGTCCAGCGCGCACGTCTCCGAAGCAAACACCCACCCACTTCCGTTATCCGCCGGCAGCCGACCCAGGCAGAGGGGGCGAATGCCCAACGGGTCGCGAGCGGCAATCAAAGCGGTTGGAGTCAACAGGGCCAGGGAAAACGCCCCCTGCATCATCCGCATCCCTGAAAACAGGCGCTCCGGCCACGCGGTGCCGGGGGAGTTCGCCAGCAGGTGCGCAATCACCTCGGTGTCGGTGGTGGTTTCAAACTGGCAATCCCAGCGCGCCCGCAACTGCTCCCTCAACTGCACGGCATTGATGATGTTGCCGTTGTGGGCTACCGCCAGTTTTCCGTTGCAACCGTCAACCAGCAGCGGTTGAGCGTTGCAAGCATCGCTGGACCCGGTGGTTGAGTACCGGGTATGGCCCACGGCCATGTGGCCCGTAATGCGGTCCAGATCCCCGTCGTGAAACGCCTCGGAAACCAGGCCCATGCCGGTGTGAACGCGGATCGTTCCGTCCTCGGCCGCCGCTACCCCCGCGGATTCCTGTCCCCGGTGCTGCAGGGCGAACAGGCCGATGGCCGTAAGCGTCGCGCTATGCGCTCCCGGACTGTATATGCCTACGACCCCGCACTCTTCGCGCGGGTGGTCAAAGGGGACCGCGTCCCATTGGCCGAATGACCGCAGACTCATACCCGCATTCTATTGGGCGGGCCGTTCCCGGTCAACGCCGCGCGTCAACCTCAACACACCCTAGTCCCGGTCCGGAATGATCTGGACTTTCCGGCTCTCGCCGTATCCCACGCTCTCGGTGCGTATCCCCTCTCTGGCATCCAGATACAGGTGGATCACCCGGCGGTCCGACGGCGGCATCGGTTCCAGCGTGATGCTCCGCCCCGTTTGGGACACGCGACTGGCTACGCGATCCGCCATTTCTCGCAACGAGTCCTCTCTGCGCTGGCGATACTGCTCAACGTCCAGCGCTACCCTTATGTTCTCTTCGTCAAACTGCTGGCGCACGATGCTCTGCACGATGAATTGCAGCGACTGGAGCGTATTCCCCCGGCGTCCGATCAGCAGGCCCGAGTCCGGCCCGTTGATGTCGATCACCGGCCCGCCGGTAAACTCATCGTGAGACGATCGCAGGGAAACGTCCACATCCGCGCCCACGGTTTCCAGGATGCGCTCAACCGCCTGAATCGCCGCCTCGGCGGGAGTGTCAGCCGCCGCGACCTCAGCCCGAGACTCCACACTGTCCGCCTGTTCTTCAACACGGTCACCGTCAACACGGTCTCCACCGTCGGGCGCGGCCGGCGCTTCCTCCCGAGATCCGGCCGCCGACTGGCGCGTGACCCGGACTTCGGCCAGTTCGCCGCCGATGCCCAGGAACCCCTGGCGGCCCCTACTTAGTATTTCTACCTCGACCTCGCTGCGGTCGGCGCCGAGAGCTGCGAGCGCCTGCTCTTCGGCTTCTTCGACGGTTCTCCCGGTTTGTATTATCTGGTCCATCACTCCTACTCTCCTGTGGGTCGGGGGCGGTTGCCGCCGGCGCGGGTTCAGTCTCTTCTTCGCCGCGCCTTGGGAACAGTGGGAATAGGGGTCCCCAACCGGTAATAAAGTACTGGATGCCGATTCCGATGAGGTTGGAGACCACCCAGTACAGGGGCAAACCACTGGGCCAGCCCAGCGAAAAGGCCCCCAGGAAAATCGGCATCATCCACAGCATCATCGTTTGACTGGATTGTTGACGCGGGTCCGGCGACGGCATCTGCGTCATTTTCTGCTGCACCCACGTGGTGACGGCAACCAGTATCGGCATCACGATGGGCGACGGGTCCGGCTGGCTCAAGTCCATCCACAGGAACCCGCTGTTCACCGGCACCGCCGCATGGATTGGCACAAATGTGATCCACGAGTACAGCTTGTCGGATAGTTTGACCAGATCCTCGGGATTGTCGAACAGCGTCAGTATCAGCACCCGGAACAACCCGATGAGAATCGGCATTTGCACAATCAGCGGCCCCAGGCAACCTATCGGGTTCACCCCGCTCTCACGGTACAGCCGCATCGTTTCTTGCGAGATGCGCTGCCGGTCTCCGGCATAACGTTCCTGGATCTCCCGGACCCTTGGCTGCAACCCGGTCATCGAGCGCATCTGCCGCAACTGGCGCACCGTCAACGGTATCGTCACCACCCGGACCAGCACGGTGAACGCGATTATGGCCAGGCCCATCTGAGAGAGGCACAGCACGTACAACACCAGCAGGATGTTGAGCATCGGCCGGATGATGATTTCGTTCCAGAGCAGAACGAATATGGAGAAAAATTCCACTATCGCTAACCTGTGCCGTTGCCTGCTGGCCTATCGTTCTCTAGTTGCATCTCGTATTTTCCTGGGTGTCGTAGCACCACAGGATGTTGATCCCGGAACGCACCTGCACCCGTCGCACCTTGCCGTCGTCAGACCCGATGTAAACCGAATCGGCCGGCTCCGGCAGTCCGTTCACTATCCGGTCCGGCAGGCTGACCAGCGGCGCCTTGAATCTGGGCTTGTCGTCGTCTCCCAGGTTCAGCGACGCGATCTCCTGGGCCGCCCCGTGAGACGTCTCCGTCGCCCGCAGCACCGACAACCTCCCTTCCACCGTTGTCACCACCAGGCCGCGCTCCAGCAGCGCCGGGCTGGACACTATCGGCGCGCCCAGGTCATGCTCCCACAGCAGGGAGCCGTTTTCATCCAGCGCGTACACCTTGCCGTCCATCGCCGGCGCGAATATGGCCTTACCTGAACTGACGGGCTTGGCCCACCACCAGTTGCTGGCGGCAAACTCCCAGCGCGGTTGCCCGTCGCTCAGACCGAGCGCGTACAACTTGCGGTCGAATGAGCCTATGATCAACAGATTCTTATGGATTACTGGGCTTGCCACAATGGCCGCGCCGGTCTCGAATTCCCAGATCAGTTCCCCACTGTCCAGGCTGACCGCGTACACCTTTCCGTCCTGCGAACCGAAGTATGCCACACCGTTCCGCAGCGCCGGCGTTGACCAGATCTCGCCCTCGGTCTGAAAGGGCGACCAGCGCAGCCCGTCTCCGGTCAGGGCGTTGTAAGCGTAAAGGCCGCCATCCTCCGAACCCACCGCGATGATCCCTCCGGCCTCGTCCAGACCGGGACTCCCTACCAGCGGCAGCATTTCCTCCGATTCCACTTGCGGCCGGCGCCACGCCGCCACCGCCGCGCCCCCACCGGCCGGCGATTCTATGGCGTATAAACTGCCGTCGATCCCCGACACGTACAGGAATCGCCCTACCGCCGGCGAATTGTACGCGCCCCCAAATCCATCCTCGTTGCCCACCGTGGAGACCCAGCGTGTGCTGACCCCTTCGGGGCCCAGGTCGTTCAGCGCATACACCTGCCCATCCAGCGTCGTGGCGTACACGACGCCGTCCGCGACCGCTACCGCGCCCCAGCCCCTGGTGGATGCGCCCAGGTTAGGCGTGCAGCCCGTCGCAACCAGGACGACTGCAGCCAATCCGCAAAACAACATCACCGACCACGACATTCTGCGCCATGGGAGGTTGCGGGAAGGGGAAAACCGTGGCATCTGATTCAAAGGATCTGCATGGCGGCAGCCGTTCAGGCTACCGGATCGTAACCCTGCCCGCCCATCGGACGACAGCGGAGGATGCGCTTCAGTCCCAACCGGGAACCTCGCATCACACCGTAGCGTTCCACCGCCTCCGCTGTGTATTGGGAACAGCTCGGCTGGAACCGGCACATTGAGGGCAGGTACGGAGAGACGGCCTGCTGGTAAAGCCGTATCAGTTGCACGGCGGCGTATTTCATTCGCGAGACTCCGAGGCCGTCAAGCCCGAGCGCCGCATCAGGTTGTGCGTCGCGCGTTCCAGCTGGGCGTAATTCGCTTCTCCCGCTCCCATTCGCGCCATGATGATGGCGTCCCAACCCGGCTGGAAATCGGTTTTGCGCACTACTTCTCGCAGGCGACGCTTGACGCGGTTCCTGATCACGGCGTTGCCCACCCGCTTTCCGGCCACGAAACAAAACCGCGAGTGGTCCAGGTCGTTCGAAGCCAAACGCAGCACCAGGAGGCCATTGGCCATGCTGCGCCCCTCGCGATGAATATCCTTAATGCGAGCGTTTCCGGTGAGCCGATGATGTCTCTGCATCAATAATCGGCGGCCAGCTACGGCGGTGCGGAGCAACAGGTCAACTACACGGACAGCCGGTGCCGGCCTTTGAACCGGCGACGGCGCAATACCGCGCGTCCATCTGAGGTGCGGGAACGGGAGCGGAAACCGTGCACTCGGGCTCGGCGTCGCTTTTTGGGCTGGTAAGTTCGTTTCGGCATACTGTCTCTCCGACGGTATTCAATACTACTGCCAATGCCCCGGTGCGTCAAGAATGCAGCAGGCGTTCCCTGATGCAATCGCCCATTGGCTGGTGTAAGAATTTGCCGAACTGCAAGGCTTACTGAGCATCCGAAGAGCGAACTCGGGTTAGCATAGATTCCGCGATTCGTTTTGCCTCACCCATATTTGGCGCGAAATTTTCCGCGGGTACATCTGCCAAAAGGTTCATGGCGTTGATGTTCTCAGCCACCGGTCCCGCCAAGCCCACTACGACGAGCCGACCGGAAAAACGAGACATGGCAGTGCTTATCAACTGCCCAAGCACTACCGCAGCGGTGTCATCCACGTAGCGTGTCTTGGACAGGTCAAGAATCAAGGCTTCGTAGCCGGAGACGTCCTGGCTCACTACCCGGCCCAGTTCTCGCGCTGACGCCACCGAAACGCGATCCGGGAACGCTACCAATCCCGTGCGCGCTCCAAATGGGTCCGCCCCTTTTCTGTCGTTGCCTTTACTGATAATCACTCGATCTAATATCGGCAATGACAGCAGACGGTCCAACTCGGAGTGTTCAGAGCGCTTGGCGCCAATCAAAGCTGCGGCCACTATGCCAACCAGCATCGCGTCCGCAAAGTTGACGAACAACGCCAGCAGTATCGTTATCAGCACGACCACGACATAGCTCTTGGGAATACGGTGAATCCGAGCCATGAGCCTGCGGTCAATGAAGTTCCATCCAATAACAATGAGAATGCCGGACAGAGCGGCGTAGGGTATCCCCTCGGCGATTTCTCGCACCCCGGTCACCAACAGCAACAGCGCCAGGCCAGCAATTACGCCGGCCGCCTGGGAACGCCCGCCGCAGGCCACATTGGCCATGGTGGCGCCATTCATGCCACCCGGCAAACCACCGATCGCGCCGGCCGCAACATTGCCAAGGCCATGGCTCACAATTTCCTGGTTGGGTCTGTGGTAAATACCGGTGATAGACTCAACCTGCAAAGCCACCATCAGGGTGCTCACTGAGCTCAACACCGCTATGATAAATGCCGGCTCCAACATTCGCACCAACACCTCCACCGAGAGGATGGGCAAATAGAGGCTCGGCGCCTCAAATGGAATGTCTCCGATTACCGGAGCGGACCGAAAGACCAACATTCCGGCCAGCGCGGACAGCACCAACGCCATGAAATAGGCCGGAGCGAATCTGGTTAGCCGGCGGAGCCAAAAACTGCTAACTGCCAATGAGATGCCCGTTACGGCAACTGCATGGAGATTGGCGTTGGCTATCGCCGCGGGCCAGGCTCGAGCGCTGCTAACTATCCCGCCCCCCACAGGCGGAGCTCCGACAGCGGGAAAGACTTGGGAAGCAATAATCAGTATCCCTGCCGCCGTGAAGAAACCAGATACCAATAAGAGCCTATCCTAATAACCCTGCGGCCCTGAGGGTGATGAGGGCGCAAGCGAAAT
>JAPPCX010000110.1 GCA_028875655.1 Chloroflexota bacterium
CCCCCCCCCCCCCCCCGCCCCCCCGGGCGCGGCCGCGCCGGGCGTGGGCGCATCCGGTGTGGGCGTGTCCAGTGTCGGCGTATCTGGAGTGGGAGTGTCGGGCGTAGGTGTGTCGGGCGTGGGCGTATGGATGCCGTCGTTATCGGTAGTGTCCACCCCGTCATTGTCGGTGTACGGGGTCTCAACCCCGTCGTTGTCGGTTTCAGGCGTGTCTATACCATCAGAATCGGTGCCATCATTATCTGTGTCGGTAGGCGTGTCCACCCCATCACCATCCGTGTATGGAGTGTGGATGCCGTCATTGTCTGTGGTATCCACCCCATCGTTGTCAGTGTACGGGGTCTCGACTCCGTCGTTGTCCGTTTCGGGAGGGTCATCGGCGCCATCATCATCCTCATCCCTTTCCTCGTCCGTGAAAACGATAGCGCGCGACGTCACCGCCGCGCTAGAAGCGGTTTCACTGCCTACGGCGATCAAGGCGTGAGCGACACCGCCCCACGCCAATATCAGGGACATCAAGAGGGCGACTAAAGCGAGACCGAATGATGCATTCATGGTCACCCTCCGAATCAAAACCAGCGTTCACGCTGGGTACGCCAAAGTCTACAATGCCTACATTGTGTCCGATTATACGCCAAATCAGAAATGTTCTCCGGCGTGTATAATCGGCAGATGATTGCCGCCGCCCGTTCCCGCCTGCACTACGGATGGGTCATCTTCGTACTCTCCCTCGGCAACCTCACCGTCGAGGGCGGCACCAAGAACAGCGAGTCCGTGTACTTCCACGTCCTCAAGGACGCCTTCGGACGCAGCGCAACCTACACCTCCGCCGTGTTCGGCACCGCCGGCCTCGTTGGCGCACTTTCCGCCCCGGTGCTGGGCATCCTCCTCGACCGCTGGGGCGCGCGCGTTATTTTCCCCCTGGCCGGTCTCGTCATCCTGTTCGCCTGGTGGGCGTCCAGCTACGCCACCGACCTGTGGCAGATGTTCATTTTCTACGGCATTTTCGCGGGCATTGGCCACACCACCATCTCATCCTTCTCGATGACCGCGACGCTCGCGCCGTGGTTCCCCCGAACCCGCGGGCGCATGCTCGGCCTGGCCGACAGCGGCAACCCCATCGGTCAGGCCATCTTCGCGCCTTTGGCCGGTTACCTCAGCGCCGCCCTGGGCTGGCGTTGGGCATACCGCATTTTCGGATTGATATTTGCCGTCATGATCGCCCTGCCCAACGGCCTGCTCCAGCGCCGGCCTCCCGAATCCGTGCCGCCGAACCGTGATCCCGACGCCCCCTCCCCTCATTCCCGCGACACCTCCCGTCATTCCCATCACACTTCCCGTCATTCCCGCGACACCTCCCGTCATTCCCGCGAAAGCGGGAATCCAGAACCCCTGCCGGCTGCAACCACGCCCCGCAGAACTGCCCATCAGCGCACCCCCGCACTGTCCAGCGTCGTCCGCGATCCCACCATGTGGCTGCTGGTGCTCACCCGCATCACCGGCTCCGCCGGCGTGCAGCTGTTGCGGGTCCACCTGGTAACTTTCTTCGTGCTGGCGGGGTACAGCACGCAGTTGGCGGCCAACACCATAGGCGCCGTGGGCCTGGTCAGCCTTTTTGCCCGCCCGATGGTCGGCATTGCCACCGACCGTTGGGGCCGCGAATCGGTGTACACCGTCGGGATGAGCATCGCCGCCGGTTCGGTAATATTCGTCGTCTATCTCGGAGACGGGACGAGCTTCTGGCCTCTGGCCGTGTACGTAATGTTAGCCGGCCTCACCGACGGCATCAGCGGCCTCATCGTCGGGGCCAAGGCCGCGGATCTATTTCCGACGGAATCCCTGGGAACCGTGATGGGGTTCGTGGAGATGGGACGCGGCTCCGCCATTTTGCTCGGCCCCGTCATCGGCGGCATCATGTTCGACATTCAGGGCAACTACGTCCAGGCTTTCATACTTTCGGCGGCCTTCACTTTCGCCTCCGTCTGCGCCATGTGGGCCACCGACTTCATGGGACGCCGGCGCCAGCGCGCAAGATGACACCGACACCACGACCAAAAGCAAACGCATATTCTATAATGGTCTTGCTGCTCCAAAACTGATAGGGGAGGCCAAAATCCCGACTACGGTTACAGGAGCTATCGTTGACCAGGTACTTATTTCGCGGCTGCCGCCGCTGTGGTGGCGACCTCTACATCAATTATGAAAATCGCCGCGACGCCGACTGGATCTGTCTCCAGTGTGGGCATCATCCTCGACCCAGGACGGCCCCGACGTGCAATCGGCCGCGCCCAACGTGGTAAACTAACCGCCAATTTTTATGTTGTGCAACCGGAGCGTAATTCCGGTCATGCCCCGATAGGCTGTCTATGGTTCCCCCCGATGCTCTCTTTGGCGCCCTGCCCGTATGGGTTGGCGTTTACATCCTTACCGCCATCACCTTCGCCGTTGCCGGCTACGCCGTGTACTACCGAGTGTTCCGGTTGGTGTTGCAGGGCGCGCCCACCTCCCGTTTTGACCGTCCGCTGACCCGTCTGATTGGCGCTGCCGCCATCGTGCTGGGCCAGCGCAAGGTGCTACAGCGCGTGGGACGCACCGACCCCCGCTCCCGGCGCATCGACCTGGCCGGCATCGGACACGCCGCCATCTTCTGGGGGTTCCTTTCCTTCAGCCTTTCGTACCTGATTTTCATCTTCGGCGGATCAATCTGGCATCCTCTGGGCGAGACCATCCTCACCCCCACCGGCGTGCTGGTGTACAGCATCTACCTGGATATTCTCGCCGTCGTCGTGCTGGCCGCGCTCGTTTGGGCTTTGTTCCGACGTTGGATCGCCCAGCCGCACCGCCTCAGCTTCGACCTGACTCGCAAGGGCGAGTCTGTGGTCATCGTCGGCCTCACCGCCGGCCTGATGATCGCCACGCTGCTGGTCCACTCCTTCTACGTCGCCGCCGACGGTCATGGCCCCGAGGCCAGCGTGCCCATCGGCGGCGCTATCGGCGGTGGGCTCGCCGCCGCCGGCATGTCTGCCGGCACGGCCGGAGTCTTGCAAGCGATATTCTGGTGGGTCCATCTGCTCATCATCCTGGGGTTCGCCTTCTACATCCCATTTTCGAAGCACATCCACATGGTGGCAGCGCCGGTCAACGCCTTCTTCCGCAACCTGGAACCGCGCGGCGGTTTGCAGATTCCGCTCATCGATTTGGACAGCATGGACGAGGACGTCCGATTCGGTGCCTCTCGAGTCCAGGACTTCACCTGGCGGCAGTTGCTCGACGGCTACGCTTGCGCCGTATGCGGCCGTTGCACCGACGCCTGTCCCGCCAACACCACGGGCAAGGTTCTCTCCCCCATGCACATCGTCGAGAACCTCAAGGAGCACATGATCGCCATCGGCCACCAGGGCCCGCGCGACGCAACCCACGTGGAACCCATGCCCCTCATCGACGGCGCAATCCCGGAGCAGGCCATCTGGGACTGCGTGTCCTGCGGCGCGTGCATGGAGGAGTGTCCCGTCGTCGTCGAGCACGTGCCCACAATCATGGACATGCGCCGCAGCCTGGTCCTGGAGGAATCCCGCATCCCCGAAACTGGCATGAACGCCCTGCTCAGCATGGAGCAGCGCGGCCATCCCTGGCGCGGCACCACCTTCGCCCGCACCGACTGGGCGGAGGGCCTTGACGTGCCCACCATCGCCGAAAAACCCGATGCCGAAGTGCTATTCTGGGTGGGCTGCACCGCCGCGCTGGAGCAGCGCAGCCAGGGCATCGCCCGCTCCATGGTCAAGGTCCTCAAGTCCGCCGGCGTCAATTTCGCCATCTTGGGTGAGGAGGAATCCTGCACCGGCGACCCGGCCCGGCGTATGGGCAACGAGTACCTGTACCAGATGCTCGCCCAGCAGAACATCGAGGTGATGAACTCCTACAACATCAAGACCGTCGTCACCATCTGCCCCCACTGCTTCAACACCATCAAGAACGAATACCCCCAGTTCGGCGGCGACTACGAGGTGCTGCACTACAGCCAGTTCGTGGACGGCCTGATCAAGCAGGGCCGCGTCAAGCCCGTCAAGATGATGGACGTGTCGGTGGCCTACCACGATTCATGCTTCCTGGGCCGGCACAACGGCGTGTACGACGAACCCCGCAACGTGGCCAAGGCCATACCCGGTTTGCAACTGGTGGAGATGTCCCCCCGCTGCCGCGAACGCGGTTTCTGCTGCGGCGCTGGCGGAGGCCACATGTGGATCGAGGAAAGCCAGGGCGAGCGCATCAACCACGCCCGCACCGACCACTTCCTCGAAACCGGCGCCGACACCGTGGGCGTATCCTGCCCCTTCTGCCTCCAGATGATGAACGAGGGCATCCAGTCCAAGGGCCAATCCGACGCCAAGGAAGCCCGCGACGTCCTGGAAATCCTGGCCGACAGCCTAGCCGACGACTAACGCTCCCGGAGTTTGTAGGCCCGCAACTGCTAGAGGATGCTCATGCCGCCGCGCGAATGGATCATCCCGGCATGCTGATCGAGATTCTGGAACGCCGGCTCCTCTTCCAGCCCAGACCGGTGTGCGAGGCCCTGCCCACCGACCTGGGCATGGATTACGATGAAAGCTGGGCCGAAACTCCCGACGGTCGCCGCCTCCACTGCTGGCATATCCCCGGCGACAGCCGGCCCGGTACAACTTGGTTGTGGTTTGGCGGAGTGGGCGGCAACCTCAGCTTGAGGGTCGGGGAATTCGCCGCCGTCCGTAAATACACCGGCGCGAACATCTTTGGTTTCGACTACGGCGGTTTCGGACACAGCGTGGGCAAGCCCTCGGTGCGCAGCACGGCGACGGATGCCCGTACTGCCTTATCCCACCTGCAACAACGCTACGATACGGACCTTGGCAGTGTCCTCTATCTGGGTGTGTCGCTGGGCGCGGCGGTCGCCATCCGCCTGGCCGCCGAGGCGGCTTCTCCCAAAGGGATGGCCTTGATTGCGCCTTTCGCCTCCCTGATGGATATGGCCCGTCTCGTCCATCCCGTGCTGACGGTTGGCGGCCGTCTGGTGAAGCCGAAGTTCCATTCCATGTCTTACGTGAGCCGGATCGCCTGCCCGCTGCTCATACTGCACGGCGCGGAGGATACCCTGGTGCCGCCGTCCCAGGGCCGTAAGCTCTTCGACGCGGCTGCGGAACCCAAGCGGTTTGCCGAGATCCCCGGCGCTGACCACATGAACATTGGCGACGCGCCGGAGTTCTGGGACGCGCTGTGTGGCTGGTTGGATGGATTGGACTGATCCTTCGATCTCTAAACGCCGCTGATTACCTCGGCGCCGTAATCGATCAGCTCCACGTCGGGCCGGCTCTTCTCGATGAACTCGACCAGGTCGTTGAGCACCGCGTCGGCGTGGTTGGGGTCGCTGCTGACGCAGGATGCCAGCAGCGTTACGCTCTGCCAAGCGTCGCCATCGGCCTCAATTTCCTGCGCCACCGACACGTTGAACCGCCCCCGTATCCGCTGAATCAGGCTGCGGGATACCTGCCTCCGGTCCTTGAGGCTGTGGCTGTTCGGCGCGCGGAGCGCGATGCGCACGATTCCAACGTGCATTAGAGCCCCCTTTCCGGTACGGGCGGCTATTGACGACAATAAATTCGCCCGATAGATTATATTTCGTTGACCCACGTAACGGAGTCAACGAAATGCAACGCTAACGGCGTACTTTGACGGGTACGTCCTTACAACCTTTCCGTCGCCATGGCAATCATCTCCCGCGATTTTGACGCTCCCCCCGGAACCTCGGCGCCCACGCTGGAGGTTCCCGAGGTTGTAATTGACCGTTTGCCTCAATACGTCCGTACCCTGACGCAACTGCTTGAGGAAGGTGTGGAGGTCACCAATTCCCAGCAGCTGGGGGCCCAATTGCAGGTAACGCCGGCCCAGATCCGCAAGGACCTGTCCTACTTCGGCAGGTTCGGCAAGCAGGGACGCGGTTATCGCGTCCGCCATCTGCTCAGCGAGTTGAAGCAGATTCTCGGGCTGGATGCCGAGTGGAACGTCGCCGTAATCGGAGTGGGCCGGTTGGGCAACGCCATCCTCAACTACCCGGGCTTCAACCCTGACGGATTTCACCTGGTGGCGGCCTTTGACAACAATCCCGGTAATGTCGGCACGGAAGTTGGCGGGATCTCGGTGCAGCCTATGACCGCCCTGGCCAATACGGTCGCTGACCGGGACATCACCATCGCCATCGTCGCCGTTCCCAGCGCGCACACCCAGTCCGTCGTGGACCAGTTGGTGGCCTGCGGCGTTCGGGCGATTTTGAACTACACGCCCATCAACGCCCAAGTGCCGGATGGCGTGCGCGTCCGCAGCATCGACCCGGTGCTCGCCCTACAGTCGATGACCTATTACCTGGCGTACCAGGGACACCCCACCAACGGACACCAGACAACCGGTTAGCTTCCCAAGCCCGGCTGCCGGCTGGCCATCGACCGGTGTGGGGCATTGCGCCGCCGTCGCGCCACGGTTACCCGCACCTGCGCCCGGCGCAACGACGCCACCGCCTGCTCCAGTTCCACGTCCGATTCACGGTTGGCAATGCGCTGCTGGGCCTGTTCCATGGCGGCCTGCGCCCGCGTCTCGTCAATCTCGTCAACATCCTCGGCGGCGTCGGCCAGGATAATCACTTGGTTGCCCAGCACTTCCATGTACCCGCCCGAAAGGGCCAGGAACGATTCCTCGCCGCCCGACCTGACCATCAATTCCCCAGGTTGCAGAATGGTCATCAGCGGCGCGTGTCGGGGCAGGATTCCCAGTTGTCCCTCAATCCCCGGCGCGACCAGCGCATCCACCTCGCCCGAGAAGACCTCGCGCTCGGCGGTGATGATTTGCAGTTGCATGGGCATTGGCAGTGCTCCTGGCGGATGGACACCCGCTCATCCTGAGCCCGTCGAAGGATGAGTGGGCACGACGGTGTCGGAAGTGGGGAATGCTGCTAAGCGGTTGCCCTCATCTGCTCGGCCTTCTCAACGGCCTCCTCAATGGTTCCCACCATGTAGAAAGCCTGCTCCGGCAGATCGTCGTGCTGCCCGTCCAGGATTTCGGCGAAACCGCGCACGGTGTCGCGCACTGCGACGTACTTGCCCGGCTGGTTGGTGAAGGTCTCCGCAACGAAGAAGGGCTGCGTGAGGAACCGCTGAATCCGGCGAGCGCGGAACACGATCTGACGGTCTTCGTCGGACAGTTCTTCGATGCCCAGGATGGCGATGATGTCCTGCAAGTCCCGGTACCGCTGCAACACCTGTTGCACGCCACGGGCCACGCGATAGTGCTCATCGCCCACGATGCGGGGTTCCAAAATGCGGGCGAAGGACGCCAGCGGGTCCACGGCGGGATACAGGCCCTGGGACGCCAGGGAGCGCTCCAGCGATACCACCGCGTCCAGGTGTCCGAACGTGGTGACGATGCCGGGGTCGGTGTAGTCGTCGGCTGGCACGTAAATGGCCTGGAAGGACGTGATGCTCCCGCTCTTGGTGGAGGTGATGCGCTCCTGCAAGGCGCCCATCTCTGTGCTCAGCGTCGGCTGGTAGCCCACCGCGGAAGGCATCCGGCCCAGCAGCGCGGACACTTCCATGCCGGCAAGGATGTAGCGGTAAATGTTGTCGATGAACAGCAGCACGTCCTGGTTCCGTTCTTCCCGGAAGTATTCGGCCATGGTCAGCCCGGTGAGGCCGATGCGGGCGCGCACGCCGGGCGTCTCGTTCATCTGCCCGAACACCAGCACGGTGCTTCCGAGCACGCCGGAGTCTTCCATTTCGTGCCAGAGGTCGTTGCCCTCGCGGGAACGCTCGCCCACGCCTGCGAATACCGACACGCCGCTGTGCACCGCGCCGATGTTGCGGATCAGCTCCTGAATGATGACGGTCTTGCCGACGCCGGCGCCGCCGTAGGCTCCGACCTTGCCGCCCTTGGGGAAGGGGGTGATCAGGTCGAACACCTTGATGCCGGTTTCAAGAATCTCAACGTTGGGGTTCTGGTCGTCGAAAGCCGGCGGGTCGCGATGAATGGGCCAGGACTCAGCGGCCTCCACCGGGCCGAGGTTGTCCAGGGGGGTGCCGGTTACGTCGAATAGGCGGCCCAGGGTTTCATCGCCGACGGGAACGGCAACCTTGTCGCCGGTGTCGGTCACCTCGGTTCCACGGGCCAGACCGTCGGTGGAGCCCAGGGCGAGACAACGCGCCCAGTGGTTGCCGATGTGCTGCTGTACCTCCAACACCAGCCGTTCGCCGGAGTTGTCCACCTCCAGGGCGTCGAACAGGTTGGGAAGCTGGTCGGCGGGAAACTCAACGTCCACCACCGTACCGATAACTTGGGCAATTTGTCCGGGCATTTTGTTTCGTTCCTCCCGATGGGATTCTTGAGGGCTGCCGGTGTATCCGCCTGGCGCTATCCCTCCAGCGCGATCTGTCCGCCCACCAGGTCCAGCAGTTCGTTGGTGATGCTGTCCTGGCGGAGTTTGTTCATTACCAGTGTCAGGTCCGATGCCAACTGGTTGGCGTTGTCGGTGGCGTTGCGCATGGCGACCATTCGTGCCGACTGCTCGCTTGCGATGCTTTCCAGGATGGCGTGGTACACCTGCATCTCCACGAACTGGGGCAGCAGGGCGCTCAACACCGTGGCCGGGTTCGGTTCGTAGATATAACCGACCCGCTGTGCCGATTCCAGTTCCGCCGGCTCCACCGGCAGGATGCGCTGTATCACCGGTTCCTGCTGCACCGTGGAGACGAAACGCATGTAGCCGAGATACACCTCGTCGAACTGCCCGTCGGTGTACCCGTCGATGACCAATCGTGAGATAGCGGTGGTGTCGGCCAGCGCCAACCGGTCGCTCAGGTCAGTGAACACCGCCTGCACGGTGTCGGTGTAGCGGACCATGAAATCCCGCCCCTTGCGGCCCACCACGATGCTGCGCACGGTGGGGTCGCTGTCCAGGATGAACTGCGCCACCCGGCGGTTGATGGTGGCGTGCATCCCGCCGGCCAAGCCGCGGTCGGGAGTAATCACCACCATACCGACGTTGTTGACCGGCCGCACTTGGAGCAGTGGATGGGCGGCATCGTCGTCGCCGGCTGGCTGAGCTGCCAGCAGCGCGATAACCTCGTGGATTTTCTCGGCGTAAGGCCGTCCGTCCGTGACCGCCAGTTGCGCGCGCCGCATCTTGGACGCGGCGATAAGCGACATCGCGTTGGTTACCTTGCCGGTGTTCTCGACGCTGCGAATGCGACGCCGTATGTCTCTGACGCTGGGCATAACACCTCAATAGGTGCGGTACTGCTTATTTTGTTTCTGGATGCCTGTTCATCCTGAACATGTCGAAGGATGAGCGGTAGGGGGTTAGCTGAAAGTCGGCTTGAATTCGTTGACGGCTGCTGTGATCTGCTCGCTAAGTTCGTCCGGCAGGTTGCCGGATTCCCGGATGGCTTGGCCGAATTCGGGATGGGTCGCGTTCAAATGGCGCAGCATTTGCTCCTCGAACGCGGCGAGGCGTTCCAGCGGAACATCCTCCATCAACCCCTCGTTTACTGCGTAAAGCACCAGTACCTCGTCGCCCAGGTTGAGCGGCTGGTACTGTCCTTGCTTAAGGGCTTCGGTGGCCAACTGGCCTCGGGCCAGTTGGGCTCGTGTGGCCGCGTCCAGGTCGGCGGTTCCGAATTGGGCGAAGGTTGCCAGCTCGCGGTACTGCGCCAGGTCCAGCCGCAGCCGACCGGCCACCTGCCGCACGGCGCGGGTCTGGGCGGCGCCGCCCACGCGGGACACCGACAGGCCCACGTTCACCGCCGGCCGGATGCCGACGTTGAACAACTCCGGCTCCAGGTAGATCTGGCCGTCGGTGATGGAGATGACGTTGGTGGGGATGTACGCCGACACGTCGCCGGCCTGCGTCTCGATGATGGGCAGGGCGGTCAGCGAGCCGCCGCCGTTTTCGTCGTCCAGGCGCGCTGCTCGTTCCAGCAGGCGGCTGTGCAGGTAGAAAACGTCGCCGGGGTAGGCTTCGCGTCCGGCGGGGCGGCGCAACAGCAGCGACATCTGGCGGTAAGCCCAGGCGTGCTTGGTCAGGTCGTCATAGACGATCAGCACGTCCTTGCCCTCTTCCATGAACGCCTCTCCCATGGCGCAGCCGGCGTAGGGCGCAATGAACTGCAACGGCGCGGAGTCGGCGGAACCGGCGTTGACCACGATGGTGTGATCCATAGCACCGTATTCTTCAAGGACGCCGACGACCTGGGCGACTTTGCCCTGCTTCTGCCCGATGGCGACGTAGATGCAGATCAGGTCGGTGTCCTTCTGGTTGATGATGGTGTCGATGGCGATGGCGGTCTTGCCCGTGGAACGGTCGCCGATGATCAGCTCACGCTGGCCCCGACCGATGGGAATCATGGCGTCGATGGCCTTGATGCCCGTCTGCACCGGGGTGTCCACCGACTTGCGCACCACCACGTTGGGCGCGGTGCGCTCGACGGGCATGGTCTGCTCGGTAACGACGGGGCCCTTGCCGTCCAGCGGCCGGCCCAGGGGGTCAACCACGCGACCGATCAGCGATTCCCCGACGGGAATCTCGATAATCTGGCCGGTGGCGCGTACCCGGTCGCCTTCCTTGATGGCGTTGGGGTCGCCCAGGATCGCGGCTCCCACGATGTCCGATTCCAGGTTCAGGGCCAGGCCCAGTACGTCGTTGCCGAAGTCCAGCAACTCATTGGACCGGACGCTCTGCAAGCCCTGAATGCTGGCGATTCCGTCGCCAACCTGCACCACGGTGCCCACGTCAACGAGGGTCAGGTCGCCGCCAAACTCCTCGATCTGTCGCTTGATGAGAGATACTATCTCTTGTCCCCTGACTGCCATCGGCGAGTCTCCTTGTTTTTTAGTTGCGATACCGGCGCCGGCGGTGAGCGCGGTTGATCATTCCAGGCATAACCATCAGGCTGCCTGCGTCCGTACCACCTGGCGCATTCGCTCCAGGCCGGCGGCGGCGCTGCCGTCCAGCAGCTGGTCGCCGATCTGGACGATGAGGCCGCCCAGGATGTCTTCGTCAACCCGGGCGCTCAACACCACCTCGCGACCCACCAGCCTGCCCACGAACTCCGTGATGCGTTCCAACTCGGCCGGCTCCAGGGGCACCGCGGTGGTGACCTCCGCGCGCTGTCGGCCCAGGTGGTCGTCCAGCAGTTGGGAGTATCCCTCCTGCACGTCGCGCATGGCGGAAACCCCGCCCCGGCCTACCAGCAGGGATACCAGGTTGCGGACCAGTGGATGCGCCTCGGATAGCACGGACTCAACGGCCGCGATCTTCCGTTCCTGCGGCACGTCGGCGTGTCCCAGGAACAGGGCAAATTCCTCGTCCCCGAGCACGTCGGCGGCCAGGCGCAGGTCCTGGTCCCACTGCTCGACCTGTTCATTTTCCAGGGCCAACTCAAAGATGGCCTGGGCGTAGCGCTGCCCCGACAAACGACTTGCCACGGCTTGCAGCCTCCCTGTTTCCTGTCGCCGGCGAGGGAACCGCCGGCGCTCCGGCAGTTGTCCTCCCGACTGGCTTCCCGCACGGGCGGGAATGACGATTTATGATGCGATGGACGGATTAGTTGCGGCGTAACGCCTGTTCCCCTTCCGCCAGCACCTGGTCAATGAGTTCCTGGTGAGCCTGCCGGTCAACCGTGCGCCGGATGATCCGCTCGGCAGCGGTGATCGCCAGGTCGCCGAAGGCGGCGCGCACCTCGTTGATGGCGGCGTCCCGTTCCCGCGTAATGTCCGCGCGCGCCCGTTCCGCAAATTCCTCTGCGGACTGGCGTGCCCGGTCCATTTCTTCCTCGCGGAAACGCTCGGCAGCCTCACGGGCCTGGTCCAGGAGCCGCTGTCCCTCGCGCCGCGCCTCATTGAGTTCTTCCTCAATGGCGGAGCGCGATGTCGCGGCCTCTTCCCGGGCCCGGTCGGCGGCGGCCAGGCTTTCCCGTATGCTCTCCACCCGGTTGTCCAGGGCGTTGAGTAAGGGACGGTACGCCAAAGCCCCCAGCAGCACCAGCAGGATGATGTAGTTGATCAGGTAGCTGATCAGCGAGGGCACATTCAAGCCCAGTTCTACCATGTTGCTACACCACGAAGAGCAGGATGACAGCGACGATGAGCGAGTAAATGCCCAACGCCTCGGCGAACGCGATGGCCAGAATCATATTGGTGGTGATGGAACCGGCGGCTTCGGGGTTGCGCCCGATCGCGCCCATGGCTCCCGCGCCCAGGATGCCGATACCCACACCGGGGCCGATGACGCCGATGGCGATGGCCAGGCCGGCCGCCAGGTACTTGGCGCCCGTGTCGCCCAGGCCGCTTTGAGCCGCGACCGAGAGCAGTGTCGTGATCATTGAGAGGTCAAGTGCCATTGTTGAAAATCCTCCGATTCAAAGGTGGCCTTGTTTTGCGTCCCCGGCGCAGTGTCGAGCCGGGGCCATTGGACCCATATTTTGTTGCTCCTAGTGTTCCTCATGGCTTACCGCGACGGACAGGAACACCAGGGTCAGACCGGCGAAAATTACCGACTGGATCAGTCCCACCAGCAACTCCAGCCCGAACACGAACTGAGTCGCCACGAAGGGCACCAGGAAGGTTATCATCACTACCAGGATTTCGCCGGCGGTCATGTTCCCGAAGAGACGGAAGGTGAAGGAAACGATCCGCACCAGTTCCGAGACCAACTCCAGCAAACCAACGAACACGTTGATGAGGCCGGACGGCCGCCCGCGCAGGATGTCTCCGAAGGCGAAGAATTTCTTGAGATACCCGAAGCTGTGCGCCCGGAACCCCCAGTATTCCACGAATACGAAGGACACCAGGGCCAGCGCCAGTGGCATGTTCAGGTCGGTTCCGGCGGGACGCACCAGGTGCGTGGCGAGCTTGAACTCGCCGCCAACGTTAGCGCCGTAGCCGACGGCCTGGTAAATGGGAATCAGGAAAATCGCGATCCAGGCGTTGAACAGTACAAAGAAAAAGATGGTGGCAACCACCGGGAAAGCCCGCCGCCCCATCTCCGGCCCGAGAATGCTGGACGCGAAGTTCAGCACCAGCTCAAACAGCATTTCGATCAGCGCCTGCAACCGGCTCGGAATGACCTTGGGGTTGCGCGCGCCCCCGATGAAGAACACCAGCATGATGATGCTGGTCAGCCACGCCGACAGCATGGTGTTGGTGACGGCGAACTGCATCAGGCCCAGGCCGTGATGCTCCTCTTTGTGCTCGTCCTCGCCCGCAGATGCCCCTTGATCCTCTTTGGCCTCGTCCTTCTTCTCGGCCACGCGGTAACCAACGACGTCCTGTCGTACGGCCGCGGGGAACACCGGGTCGGGCGGAAGGTGGATTCCCGGCTGGGACACGAACGGCTTCTCCAGACCGAACATCTTGGAACCCACCGCGCCAATCACGAAGCCAACTATCAGCAGAACCGCCGAAGCGATGCCGATCAGCAGCAGTACACGTTTCGTCGTCACGACTTGCCGTTGCCTCCGTGGTCAGTATCCCGGCGTGCCGGTGAGGATGGCGGTTGCGGACCCCGACGCGAGCCATAGATAGCGGGGAGCACCATCCGGTACACCCCGTAGAAGGCCACTACGCTGCCGAGCACGGTTCCTGCCAATACCATCAATGCTACTTGGCCGGTCAGTTTGCCCAGCCATACGCCTCCAACTATGCCAATTACAATGCACGCGGCTACGTACCATCCCAGACCAGTGAGCCGCAGGGCAACTATCAACCATTGCGGCATTTCCGATTCCAAACGGCAGGCATGGTAGCATCGGGTTTCTGACGTGTCAATCGGTAATTTTGCAGAAAGCGTAACCGAAGTTACGAAAAAGCCCCTCCGCTTGCGGATCGGGGCTGCGTTTCAAAGTGCCGCTATTCGCTCATGGTGTCCCTGTTCGCTCATGGTGAGCCTGTCGAACCATGCGCGGATGTCCTTCGGCAATCTCAGGACAAGCGAGCCTACTTCCGTTCGAAGTCTTCCATGTCCAACTCGTTGATGAGATCCGTGAAAGCGGACAGTCCCTGGAGTTCTTCTTCGGTCACTTCGGCCGGAGCCGCTTCGCGGCCGCCCGAGGACGTTACCGGCTGTCCGGTTTCCTCGTCCATGGATATGGCCGCCTTCTCCATCACCTGGTCGGACACGTAAATGGGCACCTCGGCCCGCACGGCCACCGCCATGGCGTCGCTGGGCCGGGAGTCAATTTCGTGCAACTCGTCGCCTATTTTGATGACGATGCGGGCGTAGAAGGTTTCGTTTTGCAGGTCGTTGACGAGAATATGCTCGACGGATCCACCCACGGACTTGACCAGGTCCACCAGCAGGTCGTGGGTCAGTGGCCGGGGGACGCTCATGCCCTGCATCTTCACTGCGATAGCCTCGGCCTCGGTCGGGCCGATCCAAATCAGTAGGAAGAGGTTGGTCGCCAGTTCTTTCAGCACTACCACCCTCTGGTAGTTCATCTGGCTGATCCGGATGCTGTCGATTACCAGTTCACGCATCTGCTGCATTGCTCCAATGACTGCTTCCGGCGCAAGTTGGCCCGAAGGCCGGCGCTCCGCCGGCCTGCCGGTTAGATTCTATACCCCACAGCTACCGGAGTGTCAAGCGAGCGGCCCTCCGCTAACGGTCAGCGCATACGGATGCGTTCTTCGATATCCTCGGGCGCGAAGTCTGCCGGCGAGGGTATGCTGGCATTGGCGGCGGCGGGCGCTGCAGCGGCGGCCAGCGTGGCGCCGGCGAGCACATCGATGCCCTTGCGGACGGAACCGGTGGCCGCGGTGAGTTCGCGCTCCAGGTCTCGCAAGGTGCGCAGGGCATATGCGTCCGCTTGGTTGCGCCGGTTTTCGGCTTCCTGTTCGGCCTGCTCGATGATCCGCCGCGACCTCGCCTCGGCGTCCCGCAGCAGTTCCTCGGCCTTCCGTCCTAGTTCGTGGTCGTTCAGCCTGGTGCGGAACTCCTGTTCCATGCTCTGGCGTGCCTGGTTAGCCTCCGAGACCGCTGAGGAAAGTATGTCGTCCTTCCGCGACAGCATTTCCCCGGCCCGGCGTATCTCCTGGGGGATCTCCATGCGCAACTGGGCGACCAGCTCGTTGAGCTTGCCCTTGTCCACCATCACGTTGCTGCTCAGCGGCACTGATTTGCTGGATTCGACCAGCAGCTCGATGCGGTCGATGATGTTGTTGATGTCTATGATGTCCTCCTTGAGCCGGCGGTAGGATTGCCGGTAACGGCTACCGCTACGGCCCGACTGTGGCGGGGAATTTTTCGGCTAAAGCCACGGCCACGTTCGGCGGCACCATCCCCGAGATGTCGCCGCCCAACTGCGCTACTTCTTTGAGCAGGCTGGAGCTTATGAACGTATGCTCCTGGTCGCTCATCAACGAGACCATGTCCACCTCGGGCTCCAGCCGGCGGTTCATAAAGAACATCTGGCACTCGTACTCGAAGTCCGGGCCGCTGCGCAGGCCGCGTATGATGGTGGCGGCGCCGGCTTCCCGCGCCGTCTGTACCACCAGGCCGGTGAACGGGCGCACTTCCACGTTGGCGATGTCGGCCACCGCCTCCCGCATCAGCGCCACCCGTTCTTCGGTATTGAACAGCAGACTCTTCGACGGCGTGTCGTAAACGGCGACGATCAACCGATCAAAGAGCCGGGCGGCGCGCCTGGCCACGTCCAGATGTCCCATGGTCACCGGGTCAAAGCTGCCCGGGTAAAGAGCGGTTACCATTCCGCAATTCTCCAGTGTCGTTTTCAGGCCGAACCGACCGACCCGCAATAGTAAAACGCGATGGCGTTGTCTCCATAGCTGCGCCGGTCGTACTGCCTCAGCCCGCCGACGCGCTCAGGCAGGGCCATGCGGCTGCTGTGCCCGACGACCACGGTGGCCTCAACCTGCAACGCTCCCGAGTCCCACAGCGCCGCCAGCGTCGGCGTCGGGTCTCCCATGCGGTACGGCGGGTCCAGCAACGCCAGACCGTATGATCCCGCGCCGGACTCTCCGAAAGCCGACTGGCTCAACCACCGCAGAACGTCCGCGCAATGAACCCGTCCGGTGTCCGCGTATCCGGCCCGTTCCAGGTTCTCCTGCAAATCCAGGCTTTGCCTCCGGTTGCGTTCCACGAGATCGGCCCATTCGGCGCCCCGGCTCAGCGCCTCTATCCCGAGACTGCCCGTGCCGGCGTAGAGGTCCAGGACGCGTTGGCTCGCTACCTGCTCTGCATCCAAAATGTTAAAAATGGCGGCGCGGACGCGTTCGGTAGTGGGCCGAACACCCGACACGGAGGGGCCTTTCAGCCTGATCCCGCGCGCGTTGCCGCCGGCAACGCGCATAGTGTTGGACTTGCGCGGAGGCATTGTAGTATCAAAAGGCGAGGCAGGGCCTTTGTCGGTGTCTGCGTGTTTTCGGCGGTTTTGCGCGCTCAGTATAGCCCATCGAGTTGCCCGGTTGCCGATGTTCCATTGCCGACGCGTGATTGCCGGCAAGGCCGGGGCGTGGCAAACTCTACCCCAGCATTATTTGGCGACACACCGCGAGGCCAACATGACCCAGATGCTCCCACCGGAAGTGCTCAACCTCATCAACGCCGCCCTCACCGAGGACCAGGCGTTCAACGACCCCACCACCCAGGCGCTCATACCCGATAACATCGTCGGCGATGGCATCCTGCGCGCCAAGGCCGCCGGCGTCCTGGCCGGCGGAGCGGTCGCCCAGCAGGTGTTCCACCGCATCGACCCGGCTCTTGAGGTCAACCTTCTATTGAACGACGGCGCCGACCTGACGCCGGGCGCGGACATCGCCAGCGTGCGCGGCTCGGCGGCATCCATCCTGCGGGCCGAGCGCACCGCCCTGAACTTCATGCAGCGGATGAGCGGTATCGCCACCGCCACGAACCAATACGTGCGGGCCGTGGCGGGCACCAGCGCCCGTATCGTAGATACGCGCAAAACCGCGCCCGGACACCGGTTCCTCGACAAGTACAGCGTGCGCATGGGCGGCGGCCACAACCACCGCCTGAACCTGGCCGACGGGATTCTCATCAAGGACAACCACCTGGAGGCGCGGGCCTCTCTCGAAGAGCCGCTGGCCGACGTGGTGCGCCACGCCATCGCTCAGGCGTCACACACCATTCGGGTTGAGGTCGAGGTCGAGTCCCTGGCCCAGGTTCGTGAAGCGGTGGACGCCGGCGCCCACATCATCATGCTGGACAACATGGACGTGGAAACCATGCGGGAAGCCGTGGCCATCATCGACGGGCGCGCCTCCGTGGAAGCCTCCGGCGGAATCAACATGGGCACCGTCCGCGCCGTAGCCGAAACCGGCGTCGATCTCATCAGCATCGGCGGCCTCACCCACTCCACCGAAGCCCTGGACATCTCCCTCGACCTGGAGTTCCCGCAGTGAAGAATTGCCCGAATCACTCCTGATGCTAGAATGCGATAATGAAAAACGGCAGAGTGCGCCAAGCTCACCGAGGAAGTCACATGGATTGGGAAAAACGCATCGCCGCTGACCCCAAAGTGCTGGGCGGCAAGCCGGCGGTGAAGGGAACGCGAATATCGGTGGCGCTGGTCTGCGAACTTTTGGACGCCGGCTCCAGCGTTGCCGACATCCTGGATAGCTACCCATTCCTGGCACCCGAAGACATAGCAGCCTGCCAGAGCTACGCTGAAAAGCACGGCACGGAGCTTCGCAGCCGGGTACGGATTGACGATAACGGCATCCACCTTCCCGGCAAAAGTTTGCCTTGGGACAAAGTGCTGCCGCTCCAATCGAAATAGCAGCGCTCCTGTGCGGTTTCTTGCCGATGTAAACATACCCGGCGGAGCAGTCGCAATGTTGCAGGCCGCGGGACACAGCGTGACCTATGCGGCCGAAGAATCGCCGCGCGCTGAAGACGCTGATCTTCTCGCCCGGGCAATGCTGGAAGACCGGGTTGTGATAACCCTCGACACCGATTTTGGCGACTTGGTATATCTGGTTGGTAGGCCCGCATCCTGCGGAATAGTTTTGTTTCGCATCGCTCGCGTGCCGGCGGCTGAACGGCCTGGGTTTATCGCCAATGTCCTGATTGGTCGCGCGGACTGGCCGGGGCATTTCTCCGTCATTGATGAGCACAACATCCGCCGTCGCTCACTACCTCATATATAGCGTATAGCGCACCGGCCCGCCTTGAATACCGCTACCGTGGGACGGTGCTCCACTTCGAAACGAGGGACGACAAATGACCGGTTCCCAAAACCTTCCGGAGCAACCGCCGCCGGAACGGAGGAATGAGGGCAGCAACCCCTTAGGCGGCTCCCGATTCAGCCTCCGCCGCTACACCATGCAGCATTTCGTCTTGCTGATGCTGGTCAACGGCCTGCTGGTCGCGCTGACCATCTACTCCATCATGTTGCCCAACCCCACGCTCATCGTCCTGTCGTCCGTGGCGATGGTCGCCGCCTGGATCAAGACGGCGCTGGTTATCTGGGCCGGCCTCCGCACCGTCGCCGTCGAGATCTGGATCAGGCGCTTGGGGATGGGCGACTTCGAGTACCGCATCGAACCCCGTGGCAACGACGAAATCGCCGAAGCGTGTCGGGCGCTGGAAACGTTGCGGCTGCGTTCCATCGAGGTGGTCCGTCTCCAGTTGGTAGAGCAACTCAGCGCCGAGTTGGCCGCCGCCAATGCCGGCCTGGAGTCCCGGAACCGGGAGCTGGATGAGGCCATGTCCCAGCTCCGGGAAGCCCAGGACCAGATTGTCGCTCAGCAGAAGTTGAAGGAAATGGTTGACCTGTCCTCCGGCGTGGCCCATGAGATCAGGAACCCGCTGAATTTCGTCACCAACTTTTGCGACGGGTCCGCCGAACTGCTCGATGAACTGATGGAGTCCCTGGGCCGGGAAAAACCGGATGACGCCGAGATTGCGGAAATCAGTAGCGAGTTGCGGACCAACATGAACCACATCCGGCGCAACGTGGGCCGGGCCGACCGTGTGCTCCAGGGCATGATCAACCTGGGCGCCAGCCACGGGACCTGGCAGGAGGTGAGCCTCAACCTGCTCGCCCGCCAGTCCGTGCGGGCCGCCCTGGATTCCTACTCCGCCGGCAACGGCGGGAAGATGCCCGTGGTAGAGGTCCGGGAGGACCCCGCCGACCCGCAGTGTCTGGTGGTGACCGAGGGCATGGCCCTGGCCATCATGTGCCTGGTCCAGAACGCCTGCGAAGCCGTCGCCATGAGCGGGCAACCCGACGCTCCCATCATCGTATCCATAGAGGCCGACGACGAAACGGGAAGCGTTATCGTCAGCGACGCCGGCCGCGGCATGACGCCGGACGTGCTGCACAAGGCCATGACGCCTTTCTTCACCACCAAGCAAGGCGACAGCCAGGGGGCTGGCCTCGGCCTGCCCCAGGCGGCCGAGGTCGCCCGTGCCCATGGCGGCAACGTCGAGCTCGCGTCAACGCCGGGAAAGGGCGCCACCGCGACGCTTACCTTGCGCCTGTGGCCGGCCGAGGGCATTGAATCCGCCGCTTGAATACCGCTACCGTCGGCGGTATATTGCCAGCACCATATTCGCCCATTCTTCAAGGAGCCCTATCTCATGGCCCGTCTCAACGACATCACCCGCGATCAACTCGCCCCGGAACACCAGGAATTCTTCGACTCCATCGCCAGCAGCCGCGGTAGCGTGCGCGGCCCCTACGGCGTGCTGCTGCATAGCCCCGACCTGGCGGCGCGAGTGGCCCACACCGGCACCTACGTCCGTTTCGAGCTGGACATCACCGAAGCCCAGCGTGAGATCATCATCTGCGCCACGGCCCGAGAGATTCGCCAGCAGTACGAATTCTCCGCCCACGCCCGGCTCGCGCGACAGGCCGGCGTCTCCGAGGACGTGGTCAGCGCCATTGCCACCGGCAAAGCGCCCGAAGGCATGACCGGCATCGAGGCGTCGCTGGTCAAGTACGTGCAGGAACTGGTTCAGAACCACAAGATCAGCGACGAAACCTTCAGCGCCGTGCGCGACCACTTCGGCACGCAGAAGACCGTGGAAATCACGGGCCTCATCGGACACTACATGCTGGTGGGACAGATCCTGTCCGCGTTTGAAGTGGACCTGCCGGCCGGCGTCCAGCCGGAGATCACCTAAAGGAGGCTTGCCATGCCTGCCGCAACCGACGGTCTCATTTCCGCCCTGGAAAACAACTTCACCACCATCGACCTGGCCCTGCAGGACCTCACCGACGACGAGTTTCACCGCATTCCGGCGGACGACTGTAACTCCGTGGCCTGGATCCTGTGGCACCTCTCCCGGGTGATCGATTCGTTCATCCATACCCGCCTGCGCGACCTTCCCCAGATCTGGGACGCCAACAACTGGGAGCAGCACTTCACCATGCCCGCCGACGGCGAGAACCGCGGCCTGGGCTGGACGCACCGGATGGTATGCGACTGGCAACCGCCGTCGCGCGCCCGGCAGATGGAATACTTCGAGGAAGTGCGCTCAGCGTTGCGTGAATACCTGCCCGGCCTGACCGAAGCGCAGATGCAGCAGGCCAGAATCATCCCGCCGGTGTCGGAGCCGCGCACCGTGGCAGCCGCGCTGGGCCAGATGACGTGGGATTGCGTGTCCCACGGCGGCCAGATTGCCTACCTGCGCGGGATGTACAAAGGGATGGGTTGGCACCGCTAGGCGCGGCCTTTGCGCGGACATTCGCCGTCCGCTCATGGTGAGCCTGTCGAACCACCGGCAACCGGTAGGGGCAGGTTTCAAACCTGCCCCTAAGAGTTTCTCGGCCGCCCTCGGTCTGCGCTGTCCACCATTATGGTCACCGGCCCGTCGTTCACCAGCTGCACCTGCATATACGCCTGGAACCGGCCCGTAGCCACCCGGAGGCCCTTCTCGCGGAACATTGCCACCGCCCGCTCGTACAGCCGGTTGGCCTCGCCGAGACCGGCGGCGGCGTTGAAATCGGGACGCCGGCCCCGCCTGGTGTCGGCGTAGAGCGTGAACTGAGACACCACCAGCAGTTCTCCGCCAACGTCCAGCGCCGACAGGTTGAACCGCCCCTGCTGGTCGGCGAATATGCGCATGTTTGTAATCTTATCCACCAGGTACTGGGCGTCGGCGTCGTCATCCCCTTCGCCAACACCCAGCAGGACGACCAGCCCCGTCCCGATGCTGCCGGCGTCGATACGGCCGGCCTTCGGGTCGTCGATTGAGACCGACGCTTCAGTCACCCGCTGAATCAATGCTCGCATCGTTGCCTGCCTCTCAGGTTCTCCACGAACGGCCGGTGTAGGGGCGAGGCATGCCTCGCCCCTACATCTTGAGCGGAGCGCAAAAAGAAGCCGCACCCGAGAGTGCGGCTCAACTCTTGCGTGTACCGCCGCCCGTCGCTCAGGACGAGTCCCCGCCCGCTGCGGCGGGAGCGGTCGCCGATTCGCTGCCTGACGAACTGTCACCGGACTTGGAACTGTCGGACGATGCTGCGCTGCCGTTGGACGACGCTGATTCAGTTGCGGATTCCTTGCTCTCGGAACTCTCGGCGGGGCGCTTGGGCCGTCCGTAGTCGGTGGTATAAAAACCGCTCCCCTTGTAGATCACCGGCACTGCGTGGAAAACCCGTTGACCGGCGCCGCCGCAAATGGGACACGCGCCCTGGCCGGCTTCGCTGAACTTCTGGACCAACTCAAACTCGTTTGCGCATTCGGTGCACCGATAATCGTAACGAGGCAAACCTGCCCTCCTTTATCTCGATACGGGGATACAACGGCCGCCGGCCTGCGTCCTATCGCCGCTGCCGTCGCCGTCGCCGGGCGGCGCGCTGGGCGGCCAGGCGCTCCTTCTGTGCCTTGGACCGGAAAAACCGCCGGTCTTTCAACTCCCGCAGGATACCGGCGTGCTGCACCGACGCGCGGAACCGGTTCACCAAACTTTCGGGTGGTTCGCCTTCTCTGGGCGTTACGTAAGCCATCTGTTACTCCATGGTTTCTGCCATTTTCGGATACTTTATTATGTTCCCAAATATACCACGCCGCTCTGGATAGGGCAAATGCGCGCAGTGTGATGCAGCCCGTGAACGTCAGTCGTCCCGTGAACATCAATCGTCAATGGACGTAATCTTGCCATCGGCCATCTGGAGGCGGCGGTCGGCCATGTCGGCCAGCATCAGGTCGTGGGTCGCGGTGACGACCGTTACGCCGCGGCTGGCGCCGATCTCCCGCATGATGCCGCCGATGCTCTCGGCGGTTACGCTGTCCAGCTCGCCGGTGGGCTCATCGGCGAACACCACCGACGGCCCGGCGACCAGCGCCCGGGCGATGGCGACGCGTTGCTGCTCGCCGCCGGACAATTCGTAAGGACGGTGGCTGGAGCGTCCCAACAAACCCACCAGTTCCAGGGACTCGTTGGCGCGGCGCCGGCGCTCCCGCCAGGAAACGCCCCCGATGTGCAGCGGCAACTCCACGTTCTCAAAGGCCGACAGCAGGGGGATCAGGCCGAAAGACTGGAACACGAACCCGATGCGCTCGCGGCGCAGCCCGACCAGTTCCTTCTCGGACAGGCCCGACAACTCTCTCCCCTCGAACCACACCTTGCCCTCGCTGGGTCGGTCCAGGCCGGCCAGCAGGTTCAAAAGCGTGGTTTTGCCGGAACCGGACCGGCCCACCAGCGCCACGAACTCGCCGGGCGCGATATTCACCGATACGCCGTCCACAGCGCGCACCGCATTATCGCCGTCGCCGAACTCACGCACCACCGACTCGGCGGCCAGGGCCTCTGTTCCGTTCGCCATGGCCGGCTACCCTCTGTTGTCGGTCTCGCCGGTGCGTCCCGCCGTCCGCTCACGGCTGCGGTGGGGCGCCGACGCCGGCCGCAGCGTTACCTCCGCTCCGTCTTCGGTCATGCCCGTGCTGGCCAGGCCGTCCCACGCGCCGTTGAGGTGCTGGAACCGTTCCATGTATTCACGGGGCAGTTGCAGCCGGCCAGCGCGGTCAACCACCAGGTATTCCTCCTCGCTGCCCCGATCGCCCTGGTACGAGGCTCGCAGGTATGATTCCGAACCGATGCGCCCATCGCGGATGCGTACCACACGGTCAACCCACTGGGCGATGCCGAAGTAGTGGGTGACGATGATTACCGTAACCCCGAACTGCCGGTTGATCCGCTGCATCATGCGCAGCACGTCCTCGGCCATGTTGGTGTCCAACTCTCCGGTGGGTTCGTCGGCCAGCAGCAGGGGCGGGTTGTTTGCCATGGCAACGGCGATGGCGACGCGCTGCTGCTCACCGCCCGACAGTTCGGACGGATACCGGGCTGCCTTGTCGGGCATCTGCAAAGCTTCGAGCAACTCGGAGGCCCGTTCCCGGCGCTGCCGCCGCGTGGTTCCGGCGATGGCCTGGGGCAGTTCGATGTTGTCCCGCACGTTGAGGTAGGGCACCAGGTTGCGCCCTGTGGCCTGCCAGACGAAGCCGACGTCCTGGCGGCGATAGGCCACCAGTTCCCGGTCGCTGATGTCCAGAAGGTCGCGTTCGCCAACCCGTATGCGGCCGGCCGATGGCCGCTCCAGTCCGGCCAGGATATTCAGCAGGGTGGTCTTGCCGGAACCGCTGGCCCCGACTATGCCAACCAACTCGCCGGCCTGGATTTCCAGGTCAACCCCGCGCAACGCCACTACCTCCAGGTCGGCCGGCTTGTAGATTTTGAACAGGTCGTTGGCTTCGACGTAGGGCGGGTCCTCGTCCGAGGGTTCGCGCAACCGCACTGGTTGGGGCGACGGCAGCGGTTCCGGACGGGGTGGCGCGTCCACCGCCGGCCGTTCCGCCGCGCCGTTGGGTGAAGGAGGCGGCGAGTCCGGCTCCGGTATTGTTGCAACCGTCCCTTGCGCAGCCGGTGTCGGCTTCTCGATTTGAGGCGCCGGAGCCGCCGAAATCACGGTTTCGTCAGGGGGTTTGGAGGTTGGCTCCGTGCCCGTCAACTGCTGACGTCGTTCGGGCGGCATGAACCGGCGCGCGTACTCTTCATTGACATTCTGCTGTGATGATTCCGGCATAGGGCGTGGACTCGACAACCGTAGTGTGCATCGTGGGCATTATAGCGCGGCCAGGCGCTCAGGCGTACCCGGTTTCCGCAAACCTGTCATTGCGAGGAGCGTGGCGACGTGGCAATCTCGTTGGCGTACGACGGCCCTGGCCCCAATGAGATTGCCACGCTGCGCTCGCAATGACAACTTGTGTACGCGTGAGGGCTAGGCGGGCTTGCGGGCCGATACCTTGACGCTGGCGACGTTCAGCGGAACGTCATCCTCATCCAACCGGAGCGACTCGTCGGTGGTTTCTATGTCGGTGAAACCCGCGGCGGTCATGCGGCCCAGGTAGGTTCCTCGGTATTCCGCGCCGCCAATGCAGGACGCCCAGGATTCGGCGTCGGTGAGCCGGGGGCCGTCCTCGGTGAGGGCGAGCATGTCGGAAACGTGCAGGCGTCCGCCGGGGGTGAGGACGCGGTAGGCTTCCCGGAACACCGCGTCCTTGTCGGGGGAAAGGCAGATGACGCAGTTGCTGATGACCACGTTGACGCTGCCGTCGGGCAGGGGGATGTCCTCCAGGTGGCCCTCGATGAACTCAACGTTGGTGACGCCCATGCGGTCGCGGTTGGCGTTGGCCAGGGCCAGCATGTCCGGCGTCATGTCCAGGCCGAATACGCGACCCGACTCGCCCACCTGCTCGGCGGCGATGAAGCAGTCGATGCCGCCGCCGGAGCCAAGGTCCAGCACCGTTTCGCCCGGGCGCAGGTCGGCCAGGGCCGTGGGGTTGCCGCATCCGGCGGAAGCTGCCATTGCCTCCACGGGCAGGCCCTGGAGTTGGGCCTCGTTGTACAGGGTCATGGCCCGCTCGGTGTCGGCAGGGCCGCAGCACGCGGCCGCTTCGGCCTCGTAGCCGCAGTCATCAGCGCCGCAGTTGCCGTGGCCGCAGTCATCAGCGCCGCAGTTGCCGTGGCCGCAATCCTCTGCGCCGCAGCCGACGCCGGCGGGGGTGACGTCGGTCAGTTCGATGACGCGCCGGGCGCGCTGGCCATAGTGTTCCTGAACGGCCTGGCGGATATCCTCGGTGTTGTTCTGAGTAGTCGTCATCTGCGTCTCCCTTTGAGGTTTTTGCATGGATGAACCGGGTAATAAGGTTATGCTACGCCGGCAGGGGCATCGCGTCAAACGCCCGATGCTATAATCGCCGCCATCCCAAACCCGGAACGGAACTGTTATGCGCTTCGGCCATTTCTTTTACCCCATGAAATTCGACGACTCCCAGGACGACCGTGAGATACAGGAATGTCTCAAGGAAGCGGAACTGGTTGAAGCCCTGGGCTTTGACGCCATCTGGTTCGCCGAGCACTACTTCACCGGCGAGTGCGTGTACGGCGACCCGCTGGTGTTCGCCAGCGCGGTGGCGGTGAAGACCAGCCGGGTCCTGCTGGGCTTTGGCATCATCGAACTGCCGCTGCACAATCCGGTGCGGGTCGCCATGCAGACCGCGCTGCTGGACAACCTGGCGCAGGGACGGCTCATCGTGGGCACCGCGAAAGGTTCCAACTACAACGCGTTTGAATACGTGGGGTTCGGGACCGACCCGGCCCTGGGCGCGGCGCAGATGGAAGAAGCCGAAGAATTGATGGTCAAGGCGTGGACGTGCGACAACGTGGATTTCCGCGGCGAGCACTACCGGGTGTCGTTCCCTTCGGTGCGGCCGCGCCCCTACCAGAAACCGCACCCGCCGCTGGCCCGGGCCTGCATCAACCGTGAGTCGATAATTGAGATGGCGCGCGTTGGGCGGCCCATCCTGCTGCGGGGGCGCTCGGTGAACAGCACGGCGGCCGACATCGCGTTGTACCGCGACACCATGGCGGAATCGGGGTTCGACGACGAGACCATTGAGCGGAACCTCGATCAGATCTGGGTGTGGCGGGAGATGCACCTGGCCGAAACCGACGACCAGGCAATGGACGAATTCCTGCCGGCTAACCTCCGCGCCTACTCGATAATGCAGGACTACCGGGAACAGTGGAATCCGAAAGAGTTTCCCATGTCCTACCAGGCGCCGCCTGTGCAGCGGGATGGGTACGCGGAAACGCCGGACGCCGACGCTGCCGAGAACCTGGTGGGCAGCCCGCGCCGGGTCGCCGAGCAACTGGAGCAGATGCGGGATGTCGGTATCCGCAACCTGATGCTGACTAACCGGGGCCTGATGTCGCCCGAACAGACCCATCGCTCTCTGAAGCTGCTCGCCGAGCAGGTGATGCCCAGGTTTCGGTAACGGTAGGTCGTGTTGCCGTTGCCTGGTGCCCGTGCTAATCTGCGGACGATTTTTTTTACACCCACCCAACCAGCACGAAACGGAGCGAACCTGATATGAGAATCACCGGCGGAACCACGCGAGTCCTGCAAACCCCTGCCGACAACCCGCTGGTGGTGGGCATCGACCAGCCCGGCACGCGGGAGTTCGTGACGCTGGAGCTGCACACGGACGAGGGCATTTCCGGTGTGGGCATCACCTTCTTTGGAGGCCCTCTGGTTCATGCCCTGCGCCGCGCCGTGGACGACCTGGTGGAACTGGCGTCGGGCGAAGACCCGATGAATCCCGAGGCTGTCTGGGGCAAGCTCATGGACGCCTGTGCTTCCGCAGGGCCGGAAGGCGTGCTCTCCCTGGGCTTGGCGGCGGTGGACATGGCGGTGTGGGACATCAAGGGCAAGGCGCTGGACCAGACGGTGTGCAGCCTGCTGGGCGGCTACCGGGATCGCGCTCCCACTTACGCCAGCGGCGCGCTGATGCGCCCCATGGGCCTGGAATACCTGTCCGAAGCGGGGCCGCGCCTGGTGGAACAAGGCTTCCGCCAGATGAAAACGCAGATGGGCGCGGAGCCGACAGCAGCGCGAGAGGTCGCGCGGATACGCACGTTGCGCGAGGGAATCGGGCCGGACATTGACCTGATGTGCGACATCAACCAGCTGTGGAACGTGAACCAGGCCATCCAGATCGGCAGCATGGTTGAGGAATACAACCTGTTCTGGCTGGAGGACGTGGTGGCGCGGGACGATTACCAGGGGCTGGCGCGGGTCGCCGACGCGCTGGTGACGCCCATCGCGGCGGGCGAGTACGTGTACGGCATCCGGCCTTTCCGCCACATGGTGGAGCAGCGCAGCGTCGATATCGTGATGGTGGACCTGCTGCGAGCCGGCGGGATCACGCCGTTCCGCAAAATCGCTGGCATGGCCGAGGCGTTCAACCTGCCGGTGGTGTCGCACCTGATTCCGGAGGTGCAGACCCACACCATCGCGGCGATTCCCAACGGCCTGACGGTGGAGTACATGCCGTGGACACTGCGGCTGTTTGACGAGACGCCGGACATTGTGGACGGCGAGATCGTGGTGCCGGACCGGCCGGGGCTGGGCCTTTCCTTCAGCCAGGACGCCATCGCACAGTACGAAGTCGCGTGACGATCACCCTACGGAGGCTAAAACAATGGCTACTTACCAACTGCGCATCTATACCATCAACCGCGGCATGATGGACTCCTGGCTGGGTCTGTTCAACGAGCATATCCGGCCGCTGCACGACCGGCTGGGCATTCCGGTGGTTTCCAGCTACGTGAACGCGGACCGCACCGAGTTCATCTGGGTGCGCCGCTTCGACAGCGCGGATGAGATTGCCGAGAAAGAGGCCGCCTACTTCGCGTCCCCGGAGCGGTCGGCGCTGGGAGACCGCCCCACCAGCCACATCGCCAAAATGGAAGTTCGCGTGATGGACGGCGTGGCGGAGACGGCCGGCGTGGCCTGATAGAAACCGCGAGCCAACGAGGTAAAGGCGATTAATTATTCGCCCCTACAGGTGTTTGACCATTTCGCGGTGAGGGATGCCCTCTTCCAGGAACATTTCGCCCACCTCGTCGTAGCCGTGCTGGGCGTAAAAGGACTTCACGTATTCCTGGGCGTGGAGAGTGATTTGGCGGAAACCCAACGCCCTGCCCTGTTCCTCCAGGAACGATAGCACCATGCCGCCGACGCCGTTGCGTCGCCAGTCCCGTTCGACGGCCATGCGCCCGACGTGAGGGCCTTTGCCATCGACGTCGGGCAGCAGGCGTCCGGTGGCAATGACGGCGCCCCGGTGCACGGCGACGGCGTGAACGGTGTCGGGCGCGGAGTCCGCCTCATCCACCTCCACCCCGGCGGGGATGCCCTGCTCGCCGACGAAGACGCGCATACGGACGGTGACGGCTCCCTCCAGTTCGGCCGGCGTTTCGACCACCTTGACGGTGATGTTGGTATTTTTCGTTCCCATTTGGCGTTCTTACCCGGCGTCCTGGCCGGAATGCCATTCCGCGTTGATTTCATTCCAGTACGCTTCGTACTGCCGGCGCATTTCCGCCTCCGTCATGCCGCCCCAATAGCCGGGCGATACCAGTGGCAGAGCCTGCTCGACCCGGATGAGGGCCACCGCCCTTACGCTGTCGGCCAGGCCCGGCCAGGTCCCCGTGCCGTTCCGCATCCGGTCAACGACGGTATCGAATACGGCATCGCCCCGGTGGATTTTGGCGATTCCCTTGAAGCGGTATCCCTTGCGGGCGAACACGTCCAGGGTGTTGATTTCGATGGTGGGGTTGTGTTCCAGGTTGCCCATGGTGCCGGGCGAGGCCAGGTCGGTGAACAACACGTGGTCGTCGTCCCAGACCGAAACTGTGCCCTTGGGCGACAGGTTGGGAGTTCCGTCTGGGCAGACGGTGGCCACAAAGATCAGCCGCTGTTCCGTCAAAGCCTTCTGCATTGCGTCGGTCAATATACCCATTGTTTCTGCGCCTCCCCCGGCATAACCCTTGTTCTGCAAATCGATTCAATTGACATTGTACCCGCCCGTAGTTAGCATTGCATCAAGTTCCGTAACCGCTCCTTTTCCCCCACCAAGAGGAGGCCCCCGTCATGTTCGTGCGGCGAGATTTGACCGATACCGTTCCCACCCGCGAAGGCAACATGCACTTCGTCAAGCAAGGCTCCGGCTACCCGCTGGTAATGCTGCACCCCCTTGGCACGTCCACCTGGGCCTGGAGCACCGTGATTGACGCTTTCAGCCAACACTACACCTGCTACGCCTTCGACATGCTGGGGCACGGGAAGTCGGACAAACCGACCCGGCATTTCAACATACCCGACTACGCCCAGGCGCTGGACGACGCGTGCCAGATTTTGAACATTCACCGGGGGCATTACGTGGGCAACTCCGTGGGCGCGGTACTCGCCACGGAGATGGCGGCGTCGTTCCCGGACCGGCTGGACAAGCTGGTGCTGGTGGGATCGCCGGTGTGGGACGCACGGACGGCGCCGGAGCGGATCGCCGAGGCGGCGGCAGGCTACGACGCCGACGGCATGCCCGTGCCGCGCACCATGGAGCAAGCGAAAGAGTCCACGACCTTTGCCGAACCCCGCCAGGATTGGGTGGACGCCCAGAACGACACGCGGGCGCAGGCGGGAGCGTGGGTCAAGAAACTGCACGAATCGCTGGCCTGGTACGACATTATGACGCGGCTGCCCCAGGTGAACGCGCGCGAAACGCTGGTGCTGTACGGTGAAGTGGACCGGCTGCGGGACGGCGAAGAATTGCTGCACAATAACATTGTGCGGGCCCGAAAGCACATCATGCCCGGCGTGGGGCACATCCCCCAGATTGAGGACCCGGAAGGGTTCGTTGACGCCGTGCTGTCTTTCCTGAAGCCGGGCTCCTGAGCGCGTGGGCAACCCCTGAATCGCATCGCCATGTCAAGCATGTTCGTCCGACCCCGCAGCAGGAACAGCCGGCTGCTCCATACGGCCCGTCGCAAAGGTGAGGCCGGCCGCAGGGGGGACCGGAGCCAGGCGGCGCTGGCCGTGGTGGGCATTGGCACGGCGGGAGCGCGGCGGATGCTGATGTTCCTGCAGCGGATGTCGGAACTGTCGGAGCTGGGACGGATCCAGAGCGCCGTTTTTTACGATTGCAACCAGACCACCGTCGATTACATGCGAAATTTTCTGGACAGGCTGCCGGGCAGGTCGAAAAACGGCGCGGGCGTGCAGATACTGTTTCCGAATTACATCCCCATGACCGACGGGTTCATGCGAGACCCCAAGCTGCACGAGGAATACGTTGGGCCGTTGGAGCGGGATATGGACACGATTGTCAGCCAGATAATCGTGCAGTCGGAAAGGTGCGGCCGGTCCCCGGAGACCATAGTCGAATTCATGGGCTTTGCCGGCCATTCGGTGCTGGGGGCGCGATTCCACCGGAAACTGCGGGCGGCGTTTCCCTCCGCCGTAATTCTCCCCATAATGATGCTGCCCAAGGATCATGTCTCCGAAGAGTGGACCCGGCGATATATCTGGGAACGGTATGAAGACTTGCTGGCCGGGTCGGAGTGTTTGCTGACCGCCCAATCCGCCAGCCATTTCGGAGAAGATGACGCCAGGCTGGCCACGGGCCTCGCCGGTGTCGAGGTTGCGGATTTTGATGAGGAAGGCGCCACCGACAGCCCGCTGGCGGCAGCGTGCCATCGGCTCCGGGGCGCGTGTGGCGGCTGGCTGGGGATGGCGACAGTGAAGCGGAACATGCCTGTCATGAAAAAGTTCGAGTGGCTGCGGCTGCCTCCCTGGTGGCGGCAGTACGCGGCGGTTGGCCCGCAAGAAGGGCTGTCCGTCGCGGTGAGCCACGCGATCTGGTCCACATTCGACCCGCCCTCTCAGATGGCCGAAGGGCTGAACGACCCCCATCACGTTCCCCAGATAGTGGTGGTGTCGCTGCCGGTGCATCCGGACGCCCTGGAGCCGCTGGCGACTGGCGCTGCGGAAGTGCTGGAGCAGACCAACCTGTTCGGCGAATTTCCCAACATGGACATCGCTTTCAACGCGGCCAGATTTCACGAGGGCGCATCCGGTGACCCGTTCATGCACGTGACGAGGATTTATCCGGTGCAGGGGGAATTGGCTCCCGTGATGGAGATATTGCATCCGGGCCGTTCGCTGGAGGATCAGGCAGCGTCCTTTGCGCACGAAACCGGCTTCGGCACGTATTATCACCTGGAGGCCGCCCTGGATGACGTTCCGGTCCTGGCGTCCCAAGACCCTGATGAAGAATGGAAACAACACGTGCGCTACATTTAGAGCCTATCCTAAAAACTGTTGGAAACTTGCAGTGGTGCTGTGGGAAGGGAAGC
>JAPPCX010000063.1 GCA_028875655.1 Chloroflexota bacterium
TTCATCTCTTTTGCATTGATCATCGATGCTTTGATGTAGTGTGAACACGCCCTAGTCCGGCTCCAGCGAGAGTTCGGGCAGCGTTTAGCCTGGGAGGCATCCGTGCCTTCTCGCGGCGCTGCCCTGGACTCGGCATCTGTAGCAAGTAGCCTTTCCTGGCGTCGCGAGGAGGTGCCACCTATGGAGCAGGAGAACAACGTTCGTCGTGGATATCCCTGGTGGGCGTGGGTGATCGGGGCGTTGTGGGGCTTTCCGCTAGTTCCAATGCTGATTGGAGTAGTGATTCCAAAGACACGACGCTACTTGGGCGCTCCCGGAATTATCCTGTCGTCCATCGCCATAATCGGGGTCATCGCCATCATTGGCGCACTTGTTGGCGATTCGGAGGAAGCAGAAACTTCGACAACGACGCCAACTGCCCAAACCGTGTCTCGCACGCAATTCCAGGCGCAACAGACTAGAGCGACAGCACGTCAGCCTGTTCAAAACGAGCAGGTTAGACCTACTCCTGCCGCAACGTCTCCCTGTAGAACTGCCGCTGGCCGGGCCTATCTAGAAGCGGTTGTAGCCCTTCCGATAGGAGATTCTCTCCTCACAATGGGAGCACTGAGCAGTCAAGCAGCCGACAATCCGTTGCTCTTAAACGACGAAACATGGCGTCTGGAAACGGCTGTCGGATTAGGCGCGATGCTTTACTACGCCGAAGAACTGGAAGCACTCACTCCGCCCGATTCCCTACTTTCCGTACACGCGGATGCGCTGCTGATGGCCGAAGAACTTAGAGCATTTGTGAGGTATTACGGTGCCGGAGTCGATTCTCTTGATGAGAGTCTGATTATTCAATCAGGCATACATCTTGCAGCTATTGGCAACCTGGCTAACACGATGGCCGACAAGGTGGATGCAGTCTGCCCCTAGCCTGCTCATTTTGATCAAGATGCCCTTACGCATTTCCCTGCCTCATTATCAGAACCCGTAACCGTCAGGCTGACTGGACGAGTACTCCACAGGTCGCGGGCAAACTGAGCATTGAAGCCTATGCCCAGCAAGTATAGTACGGAGACGTGATTGGGGACGGTTACGGCCGGCGGAAAGAGCAGTGCAATCGGGCTCTTTCGTTGAACGATGGCAGCGCCGGCGGGCGGCGTGTCTTGGAATAATACGAACCTACCGCTGAGGACCGTGTGTAATTCTCGATCGCTGTTTAAAGGCCCGAAGTAGTTCGGGGCCTTTCCTTATATGGGCGAACGGACGGCTGTCTTACATGGCGCTCATCCTCACCAAGTAATCAAAAAAACCTGCAAAGCTTCGCAGTATCTCTGTTTCTTTTTCGGAAAGCCCGTCGGTGTTGAAGTGCATGATGCTGTTACGTATTTTCCGTACACAGCATAGGTGCTTCACAAACTCCTTATGATCAATCCTTGCTGCTATGCTCAGTTCTTCCCAGTGTGCTGGTCTTTCCAGAAGCCGCTGGTACCCTCCCAGCGTCATGTCAGCACTGCCCGCAATGTTCGGATCGCCTGACGATTCCTGCAGTACAGCCAAGGTAAATTCGCGGTGAATCAGGTTGCGCAAATGTTTCTCTATCTGCTCCATCAACAGAAATGGCTCTGCAAGCTCCGCAAACCGATTTGAGAGGTCGGTAGCAGTAACAATTCCGCTGATTACGTTCTGAGATTCCCGGTCGCGTACCAGCACGTAGCCTTGCTTGGCAATGATACCAATGGCTTCCATTAATGGTGCGTTCTTGGAAATTTCCACGTTGGGGATTCGCTCTGCTGGTTCCATGCACTGGCGGACGTAGTCACATTCGCTCCCCAAGGCGAACCTTGCACCGATTGATTGCCAACTGATGACACCTTTGACCATTCCGTGAAGGTTGTCCATCACAGGTAGCTGGGAGTAATCATGCAGCAGCATTAACGTGGTGGCAACGTTAAGTTTGGCGTCAGACTTCACGCATACCGGATTGTTATGCGCGGCGTCTAGTGAGTCAATGCGCCGTATAGGATCCGGACGCTGCGAGTCAGATGATACGCCGGAGACTGCCGAGTCCAGCTCGATCGAAATCGTCGCATCGATCCACCCGCTCGCGATATCCGGCACAGCGCGCAGCTCCAGTTCATCCAGTAGATTCTGGATATGGGTAGTTACCCAACTGCTCCTCCTTTGGAAGCCGTACTTGCCAACAAGATCTCTGACGGTTAGTCTCTCCGGGGTCGGAACGTTCCCATTATCGAGCTCGTCTTTCATCCGCTGGGCAGCCTGCACCAGCCATTTATCCCCGTTGTGCGTACTCATCAGGGTCACCTCTCATTGTTTGACACCGGCCATCTCGCTGCCGCCGTCGCTATTCAATGTAGGTATTCCTGAACCGATACAGCGTGAACTCCGGCTCCACTGGCGCGACGGGCATGTACTCCGCAGCCTCTTCGATCTTGGCGACTATGAACCAGGGGCCAGGTTCGTTCATAGCCCGTCCGAATGCCTCTTCCAGCGTTTCCAGGTCGTCCACCGTGGTGGTCTTGCTGATGCCGCAGGATTTGGCCACGTCCTCCAGGTTCGTGCCGGTGGCCGTGTGGCTGGATTGTCCTCCCGTTTGCCCCCACATCTCGTTGTCCCAGACCAGCACGACCAGGTTCTCGGGCATTTCACGCCCGATGGTGGCGATGGTTCCCAGGTTCATCAGCAGCGAGCCGTCGCCGTCCAGGGAGATGACCTTGTCGTCCGTGGACAGGGCCATGCCCAGGGCGATGGACGAGCACAGGCCCATGTTGCCGTAGGTGTAGAAATTGCGGTCCCGGTGGCCGGCGTGGTAAAGCTCGTCGCTGGTTGGGCCGAGGTTGCCCACGATGGGAGAGTCGCCGGCGTGGCGCAGGACCAGTTGGGTGGCGTCGAACCTAAGCAATTTTTCCTCCGTGCAGCATGGGCGTCATGCAGATGGCGACCGGATTGCGGTGGGCGTGGCACAGCTTCATCACGCCGTCCAGCAGCGTGTCCATCCGGTCCTCGCTTTCGATGGTGTAGTGGGCGATGCCGAACAGGTCCAGGATGGGCTTGGTGTTGCGGCCCATGGCGACCTGAGCGATGTTGAACTCGCCGACCTGCCCGCGCAGGTTCATGAAGATGGGTATGGGCGTGCGCGACGGCAAGCACAGGCTGGCAATGCCGTTGATGCTGTTGCCGAATCCGCTGGACTGCATGAACACGGCGGCGTTGCGGCCCACGGCGTAGCTGCCCACGGCGACGCCGACGGCCTCCTCCTCGCGGGTGCAGGACACCAGGTGAAAGAACGGATCGGCGTCAATGATGCTGGTGACCCGGTCAATGGAGATGTCGGGCACGTACGCAATCAGCGACGTGTCCCACTTTTTCAGGGTGTCAACAATGGTTTCTGCCCAAGGCATGAAAAAGCTCCTCGCGTTGCAAATCGCAGGTTAGTATAGCGCATATCGCCCCCGCTCACCCTGAGCCTGTCGAAGGGCCGCCATTCCCGCATCCCCCGCCACTTCCGCACCCCACTCGTCATTCCCGCGAAAGCGGGAATCCAGTAGCCGCCCAGCACAACGGCCCGCCCCTGATTCACCGCGGCAGCGCCTCAGCCGAAGAAACCGGGCCACCCGGAATCTCCTCGTAAGAAAACGCCGAAATCTCCATGCGAGTGCTGGCGTGCTCGATGGTCAGGGCGCACAGCCGGCCGGCAGCGTCCAACTCCAACTATGCACGGCAATCCAGTCAGGAAGCAAAACCACCCTCACATATCTGCCATCCACTTCCGCAATGGGCGCCCATCGCCTGATGCGTCCATCAGATTGGACCACCTCGCGGACTGGGTGGTCAATCGCCTAGTGCAGGTAAATCAGGTCAACGCAGTCCGAGTTCAACCCCCGCAGAATGTCCAGGTTATCCCTCGTCCAAACGGTCTTGTCGGCAAAATTGGGCGTGCTGGCAGTGGTGGTAGTCATGGTTCGATTCCAGCATCCTTCGACAGGCTCAGGATGAGCGTGTGTCTTCGCCCCGCCGGCTGGACAGACCGTACCGCATCAACAGGCCGGCTACGCACAGCGACAGCGACGTGAAGCTGACCACGGCCAGGGACAGGCGCAGGTCTCCGGTCGCCTGCTGCAACGCGCCGCAAATCAGCGGACCGATGGTGATGCCCGCCGAACTGGACATCTGGATGAACGACAGGCTGACCGCGATTTCCCTGGGACGGACGCCCGGCAGGTGGAACGGGGTTGAATAGAGGACGGGCCAAAATCCGAAGGCGATGCCGTTGACGAAGGTCAAGACCAGCAGCGCGGGCAGCGAACCGGTAAGGGTCATGCCCGCGAACGTCGCGCCAATGACCACACCGTTGACCAGCAGGATGTAGCGTCCCTTGTCGTGCGCGGTCGCGACCCAGCCCAGCCCCAGGCCAGCCAGACCACCCATCAGCACGCCCACGGCCAGTATGCCGCCCGACCAGATGAGCGGCATCTGATAGCTCTCCAGCATGAGGGTCGGGTAGAAGCTGAGGAACGCGGACCATGCGGCGGTTGGCCCCACAAACCCGAAGCCGCCGATCCACAGGTCCCGGTGGCGCAGCGTTCCCTTTAGAACGTTGACATCCTGTGCGCCGAGCTGGCCTCGGTACTCAGAGGTTTCCCGCTCCCGACCGAATATCATCCAGACCACGGTGAAGACGCCGAACAGGGCCGTGAAAGACAGCAGCGTGGCCCGCCAGTTGTCGCCGAGAGCGGCGAAGATGAACGGCGACGCGGCAATGCCGCCACCGACCACCAGGCCGAACATGGCGTTGGAAATGCTGTTTAGCATCACCACCTGACGCGAAGGGAACCACTGCTGCGTCAAAAAGGCCCGCGCCGGCTGCCGCGCAATTACGGTGATGCCAAACGCCACGCGGCCCAGAATGAGCAGCGCGAAACCCGGCGACAGCGCCTGCGCCAGCAGGCACAACGTGCCCAGGAGCATGGTGACGGTCGTGAGAATTTTGGGCGCGAACCGGGAGGCCCACCAACCTACGGGGATCGCCAGGGTCAGGTTCCCCCAGTAGGCGGCGGAACCCAACATCCCCTGCTGGAAGGGCGACAATCCCAATTCGGCGCTGATAGCCGGCATCAGGATGCCGATGGTGGAGATGATCATGAATGCGACCACGCTGGACGTGAGCCAGACACCCATGACGACCCAGCGGTAGGCCGACGCGGTTTCCTGCAAGGTTTCGGCGGCGACCTGGCTCATGGCAAACTACCTCTCAGTGCAAGAGCAGCATACCTTACGTTGACCCTGCCGGCCCAGCGCAATAGAATCGGGCACAATCGAGAACGAAATAGCGCGACGCTGCGGACGCATGACGGAGGGAACATCATGACTACGCCGGCTATTCCCACGGAGGAACAGGTCCTGGGCTGGTTCGACTCGCTGAGCAACTGGGGACGGTGGGGCGATGACGACGAGCTTGGCACGCTGAACCTCATCACCGACGAGAAACGCCGGGAGGCCGCCGCGTTGGTCACCGAGGGCATCTCAGTAACTTGCTCGCGCCTGCTGGTGCCGGAGATGGCGCCCGACGTCACCAGCATCCCGCCCCTGCACTACATGGTGTCCACCGGCGAGTCGGCCCCGTCGGAAGGCGGCGGCGGCGCCAGCGACTTTATCGGCGTGTCTTTCCACGGCCTGACGGTCACCCACTTGGACAGCCTGTGCCACCAGTTCTGGAACGGCAAGATGTACAACGGCAAGGACGCCACCCTGGTCAACAACGCCAACAAGGCCGGCGCCGGCGCCATCGACAACGTGAAGCACGGCGTCATCACCCGTGGCGTGCTCCTGGACATCACCGCCGTCAAGGGCCGGGATTGGCTGGACGCCGCCGAGCCCGTATTCACCGCCGACCTGGAGGCCGCCGAGGAAGCCCAGGGAGTCCGCGTCACCGAGGGCGACGCCTTGTGCATCCGATTGGGCTGGTATAAGCGACGGCAGGAAGTCGGCCCGCCTACCGCCGCCGAGGGACGCCCCGGCCTGCACGCCGAAACCCTGCCCTGGCTGCGCGAAAGGGGTGTATCCATCGCCGCCTGCGACGCATCGTGGGACGTTGCCCCCAGCGAGTACCCCTACGTCGGTCTGCCCATCCACAAGGTCGGCATCGTCGGCATGGGCCTGTGGCTCATCGACGCGGCCAATTTCGACGAGCTGGCCCCGGTGTGCCGCCGGTTGAATCGTTGGGAGTTCATGTTCACGGTAGCCCCGCTGCGCTGGCACAACGCTACCGGCTCCCCGGTGAATCCGCTGGCAACTTTTTAGAGGAACAATAAACACCGCGCCCTGTCAATTTGGTATGATTATCTTGCGGGAATAGTCCAGCGCGAGAGTGTTCTTGCGATCCGGGAGGCGAGAATTATGAAAGCGAATACGAGGAAGATGGCGATTGCGCTCTTTGCTTCGTTGGCGGGGTCTGCCGCTTGGTTCTTGCTGATGTACGGAGTTTATCAATGGGGCTACCACTCCGGTGGCTAGCGCACGCTGGTCATTGGGAATCCGGCCTTGAGGAATTGATGAGATTTGACGCCTCAACCATAACTACAGCCGTCGCCGTATTGACGTTGTTAATCACCATTGGAAGCGGGATGTTTTACTTGGGAAAGCTCTCTAACCAAGTAGAAAACCTGTCGGTTAGAATTGACAACCTTCACGAGGAAGTGCGCCGTAACAACGAACAACTCCTTCACTTGTTGGCCAACCACACCCACGACGAGAACGGAAACGCTGTGTTCACCGTACCACCCGGCACGGAACCGACCGGGGCCATTCCGAACCAACCGGCTCCAACGCAATGACCCCTGAGAGCGACTACGGCCCCGGCCTCCTCGCCCCCTACCGGGTCCTCGACCTTACCGACGGGCGCGGCCTGCTGTGCGGCAAGATGCTGGCCGACCTGGGCGCCGACGTGGTGCAGGTGGAGCCGCCCGGCGGAAGTCCCGCCCGCAACGTCGGGCCGTTCTACCATGACACCCCCGGCGCCGAGCGCAGCCTGTTCTGGTGGGCCTACTGCGCCAACAAGCGCGGCATCACCCTGGACATCGCCACCGACGACGGGGCCGCGCTGCTGCGCCGTCTGGTCGCCAACGCCGACTTTCTCATCGAGTCGGGCGATCCGGGACGCATGGCGTCGTTGGGCCTCGGCTACCCCGATTTGCAAGCCATCAACCCCCGGCTGGTGATGGTGTCTATCACGGCTTTCGGGCAGGACGGCCCCTACGCCGACTACCAGGCCTCGGACATCGTGGGCATGGCCCTGGGCGGGTTCATGCACCTGACCGGCGACGGCGACCGTCCGCCCCTGCGGGTCAGCATGCCCCAGTTCTACCAGCACGGCGGCGCCGCCGGGGCCGCCGCCGCCATGATCGCCCATACCCATCGGCAGCTCACCGGAGAGGGCCAGCACGTTGACGTGTCCTGCCAGCAGGCCGTGGCTCGCACCCTGGCCCATGCCCCGCAGTATTGGGACCTGGAGCAGACTATCCTGCGCCGCATGGGGGCCTACCGCGAGTCGGCCGGCGGCACCTTCACCCGCATCAACTGGCCCTGCAAGGACGGCTACGTCAACTTCCAGCCCGGCGGTGGCACGGCCGGCGCAGCGCGCAGCGTGAGGTCGATGCTGGCGTGGATGACCGAGGAGGGCATGGGCAGCCCCGAGCTGGACGCCGTCAATTGGGAGGAACTGGGCTACGGCACCGCCCGCGCCGAGATCATGGAACAAACCGTGGCCGCCGTCGCCCCGTTCTTCATGACCCACACCCGCAACGAGCTGGCCGACGGCGCGCTGGAGCGACGCATCCTGCTGTTCCCCGTAGCCACGCCGTCGGACATACTGGCCCATCGCCAACTGGCCGCCCGCGACTACTACGACCGCATCGACCATGAGGACATCGGCGAAACCGTCACCTACCCCGGCCACTTCGTGAAGGATATGCAGGACGCCAAACGAGTCGGCATCCGCCGCCGCGCGCCCCACGTCGGCGAGCACAACCGCGAAATCCTCGGCGGCGAGTTAGGCCTGAACGACCGCGACCTGGCCCGCCTAACCGAACTCGGAGTGATTTGATGTCCATTTTACCGTTGGAAGGGCTGAAGGTTCTGGATTTCTGCTGGGTCGCCGTCGGTCCCATGACCACCAAGTACCTGTCCGAATACGGCGCAACCGTGCTGCGGGTGGAGTCGGCAAAGCGACCCGAAACCCTGCGCCGCGCCGGCCCCTTCGCCGGCGGTCAGTCGGGCATCAACCGCTCCGGCTACTTCGCCAACTACAACGCCAACAAGTACGGCCTGTCCATCGACATGGGCCATCCGAAAGCACCGGAGTTGATCCTGCGCATTGCGGAATGGGCCGACGTGGTGACGGAGAATTTCACGCCCGGCACGCTGGAACGTTGGGGTCTGGGCTACGACGAGTTGAGCCGGGTCAATCCGCGCATCGTGCTGTTCAGCGCGTCCATGCTGGGGCGTGGTGGCCCCATGCAGACCCAGCCGGGATTCGGCGCGGTGCTGTCGTCCCTGGCCGGCTACACCAACATCATCGGCTGGCCCGACCGCGGCCCCGTCAACCCTTACGGAGCGTACACCGACTTCGTGTGCCCCAAGTTCGCCGTCGCCGCCATCCTGGCCGCCGTTGACCGCCAGCGCGCCACCGGCTGCGGCACGCACCTGGACATGTCCCAGCTGGAAACCAGCCTCCACTTCGGCGGCCCCATGCTATTGGATGCCGCCGTCAACGGCCGCGAGCCGGAACTGGTGGGCAACCGCCATCCCGCCGCGTCCCCCCACGGAGCCTACCCGTGCGCCCCCGAACTACATTCCGCTCGTGGTGAGCCTGTCGAACCATCCTTCGACCAGCTCAGGATGAGCGGCGGAGTGAATACCGGCGAAACCGACCGCTGGATCACCATTGCCGTCTTCACAGACCAACAGTGGGCAGCCCTACGCGACGAAATGGCCGCCGACGGCGTTACCGACGCGCAGTCCGGTGAGTTCCGCACTTTCCGCGTCCGCAAGGCCCACGAGGACAAGCTGGACGGCATCATCGCTGGCTGGACGGCCAACCACGACCGGCATGAGTTGATGCGGCGATTGCAGGCCGCCGGCGTCCCGGCCGGAGTGGTCAATGACACCCGCGATCTCTTCGAGGACGCCCAGCTGCAACACCGCAACCACTTCACCTGGCTCGACCACCCGGAGATGGGGCCATACGCCACCGACTACACCGAGTCCCACCTTTCGGCAACGCCCGGCCGCCTCGACCGCCCCGCTCCCCTGCTGGGCCAGGACACCGAGCACGCCCTGCGGGAAATCGTCGGCCTTAGTGAGGCGGAATACCGGGAACTGGAAGAAGCCGGCGCGCTGGAGTGACCATGTTCAAGAGGGCCGTTCACCCTGGCGTGATTCTGAAAGACGAACTTGCCGAACTGAGCGTAACTCCCACTGCCTTCGCTCGACAGATAAGCGTACCGCCGAACCGCATCAGCCAGATTATCGCCGGCAAGCGGTCTATAACCGGCGATACCGCCCTACGCTTTGGACACTGGTTCGGTATTGACCCGCAATTCTGGCTGAACCTGCAAACGCAGTACGACCTGGTTGTCGCTGAAAGGCAATCGGGGGAGGCAGTGCGCACGTTGCCGACCGCTAAAGCTCAAATGCCTGCTGGGCCCATCGGCAACTATGAATAAAGGGGCAACTCTTGTGGTTGCCCCTGTTACTCGAGTTGGTTGGTCGCGCCCTCTAATCGTCGTCGGCCACCGCTGCCAGTTCCTCCATACGGTTGTCCACCAGCTCGGTGCTGCACGCCGCGCCGTCCAGCAGACCCCAGCGAACCATCCAGTGGTAGGTGTCCTCCACGATCTCGTCGGTGTACGGGGTGTTGTACGAGTAGCGGATGCGGGGCAGGTGGAAGTCCTCCGGCGTGATGCCGCCGTATTGCTTCGCCACCGCCGCGAAACGCGGTTCGTCGATCAGGTAGTGCAGATACTTCCGCTTGTCGGCGTTGATCCGGTCCACCGCGTTGACGATGGCCCGGTTGATGGCGGCAAACGTTTCCTCGTCCATGTTGTCGCTGGCGTTCTCGGCGCCCAGGTAATGACCCTCGCAGACGGGGCGGCAGCCCAGCTTCTCCGCCAGGGTGATCCAGGGTTCCATCAGCGCGGCGGCTTCCACCTCGCCGCGCATCATGGCCTCAAACCGGAACTGGGGAGAGCCGTGATGCACCAGCTTGATCTTGTCTTCGGGAAGATAACCCGACAGCAGCCGCAGGGCGACGTAGTGGGAACCGGCGTGGAACTGTACCGCCACCGGCTTGTTTGCCAGCGTGCCCGGGTAGTAGTGGTCGGAATCCGGACGCACCAGGATGGCCTGGCTGGCAACGGCCGACCGGAGGGCGATGATGCGCGCGCCCTGCTTGCTTTCATAGGCCCGACGGACCTGACCTTCCTCTCAAGCGCGGTAGATTGCTACCTGCGCCTCCTCAAAGGCCACGTGGCCCAGGATCGGGTTCACTTCCGCGTGGTTTTCGGTGGGCGTCACCCGGCCGCTGTTGAGCGCGCGGACGAACTCCATGTCGATGCCCTCGGCTTCGAACAATCCCTCGTCCTTGGCCACCAGCCAGGGCAGGCTGAAAACCACGCCGCTGATCTCGCTGACTACTTTCTTCATCGCTGATGCCTCTCAGGTAAATCTCGTGAAATCAATCGTGGAAGGCAGTTTAGCAAAGTGAACGATAGTCGTCTATTCGCCATAGGCTCTGTGGTTGACACCCCAACGGCGTTGCGGCTACATTAGCGCAACTCAAACCCTGTCTGCGAGGCTTTACGATGCTGAAAGACCGGATTCACGACGAGCTGCTCTCTCCGGAGAACCTGCGGAATCCTTATCCGTACTACGCCATGCTGCGCGAGGAAGCCCCCGTCTATTGGAACGCCAAGTTCGATACCTGGGTCGTAACCTCCTACGAGGCGGTGGTGTGGGCCCTGCGCCACCAGGAATATTTTTCTTCCGAGGTGTTCCTGCGCGACGAAAAGCCGCCCAGCCCGCCGATTTCGGAAGAGGACTTCCCCAAGTACAAGTTCAACCTGGACTACATGAACAACTGGTTCATCCGCCGCGACCGACCCGACCACCTGCGGATGCGTCGCACCGTCCATCCGGTCTTCAACCCCAAGTACATCGACAACCGCTTCCGCGCCATGGTCCAGAACATCATCCAGGACCTGCTCAAGGACTTCGACCCCGAGAGCGGCAAGATGGATGTGCTCAAGGACTTCGCCAACGCCATGCCGGTGCTGGTCATCGCCAACTGGCTGGGGATGCCGGCGGAAGACCGCGAGTTTATCCGCACCCTGTCCCGGCAGTTGCTGTCCCTGGACCAGGAATCGCCCGACCGCCACACCCGCGTGCATGAGGCCATCACCACGCTCAACGACTACGTGAACCCGCTGGTGGAAACCCGTGTCAGCGAGCCGTCCGACGACCTGCTGTCCGTCCTCGCCATCGGCGAGCGCGAGGGCGAGCTGAGTCGCGAGGAAGTCCTCGGCAACACCCTGCTGCTGCTCATCGCCGGCCACCAGACCACCATCAACCTGGTGGGCAACGGCACCATGGCCCTGATGCGCAACCCCGATCAGTGGAACATGCTCAAGGAAGACGACAGCCTGCTGGTGCGCGCCACCGAGGAGCTGTTGCGCTACGACTCTCCGGTTAAGCGCGCGCCTCGCATCGCCCTGGAGGACATCGAGCTGGCCGGCCAGAAGATCCGGGAGGGCGAGAAGGTGATGGTGATCATCAACTCCGCCAACCGCGACCCCATGGCCTTCGAGCATCCCGAGGACCTGGACATTACCCGCTACCCGAACCCCCACGTGGCCTTCGGCGGCGGCATCCACCACTGCCTTGGAGCGAACCTGGCGCGGCTGGAGGGTCAGGAGGCATTCCGCGCCCTCACCCGCAAGTTCCCGCCCTTCAAGTTCGCCAGCGACCCCGACCAGCTGGAATACCACAACCTGCTGAACATCCGCGGCGTCACCAGCCTTCCCGCGGAGTGGTAGCTTTTACGGCTCCATCATCCCGTATCCAACGTTCTTCACCGTGCGGAAGTAGGTGACGTTGCCCGTCTCCAGCTTGTAGCGCAGCCGCCGTATGTGTACGTCAACCGTGCGCGTGCCGCCGATGTTCTCCACGCCCCAGACGTTGGCGAGCAACTGGTCGCGCGTGAACACCTTGCCCACGTTCTCCATCAGGAACACAGCAACTGAAACTCCAGCCACGCCAGGTCCACTGGCCGGCCGTTGGCGGTGACCTGGTAGGTGGCGGGATTGAGGGCGATGCTCCCGACGTGGATTAATTCCGCCGACGAGTTGGCCGCCCGGTGGCGCTGGGCCAGGCGCAGGATGCGCTTGATCAGCTCCGCCGGCGCGCAGGGAATGGTTACGAAATCGTCAGAATCGTCGTAGAGGTCCGGCGCATCCATCTCCCCATCGCATACGCAACGCAGCACCAGGGGCGCGGTTTCGTCACCGTTTCGGTGGGGGGCGTCCAGGTCTGCGTCCGGCGAGATCAGCAGGACGCTGGGAGATTCGGCGCCGGCGCCCATATTGGCCTGGTAGTCAAGCTCCGGCCCCATCAGGACTACGGCGCCGGTGTCGGCTACCGCGGCTAACACGCCGCCCATGGTCTGCCAATCCTCTCCCAGCAGAAGAACCCGGGCCAGGTTGGAGCCGGTCGCCGTTGACTGGTAGTTGCCGTAAGTAACCATTGCCCTGCATATTGCCGCCGGCGCATTAACGTGTGATTACGAGCCGGTTACGCTTTTGTTACAAATCTTTAATCCCGCCGCAACAAGGTTGTGAGATGATAAATGCGTTGTAATTTCCGGCGCGCGTAATGATGCGCCGTCCGGGTATGGGAAGGCAATGCTCACTGACACATCAACCGCCGGGCACCACCTCAACGAGTGCCTGAACTCCGACGGCTCCGTGAAGCCGGTTTACCGGAACCTGGTGAATGCCATCGACTCGCTGGGCGTTCCCGAACTGCAACGGCGTTGGAACGACGCCAACCACCGCGCCGCCCTGGACGCCTTCACGTTCATGCTGGACCCCAGGGAGTTTCGCACCGTGCCCACCGATTGGGTGCCGCGCCTGATTCCCGAGGCCGAATGGGACGTCATATCCCGTGGCGTGGCCCAGAGGCTCAAAGCAATCAACCGTTTCCTGCTGGACCTGTACTGCGGCGAGCAGGAAGTGGTGCCCCCCGACGTGATGTATTCCTGCCAGTATTTCAACCCGGAACTGCTGGATTACCGCCCGCCCCGGGACGTGTTCGTGCATATCTACGGCATCGACCTGGTCCACATGGGCGATGGGCGCTACGTCATCCTGGAGGACAACCTGCGGATACCGTCGGGCATCACCTACCAGATGAAAAGCGCCGAAATCGGCCTGGGCGCGATCCCGGAGCTGGCCGCCGGATACGACATCGTCCCCTATGACATCAGGGCCGCTTACCAAGAAATGTTCGCCTCCTTGTGCGATAAGGATTCGCCGGTGTGCGTGTTGCTGACGGACAGCAAGTACGGCTCGGCGTTCTTCGAGCACCGCTACCTGTCGGAGCTGTTTGGCATCACGTTGGTTGAAGGCTCCGACCTGTACATCGGCGCCAACGGCCGGGTCCGCGCGCGGGCCATGGGCGGCGACTTTGAGGTTGACCTGATCTACCGCCGCGTCGAGGACCTGGAGCTGTTCGTGCCGGGATTGACGGAAGCGTACCTGGACCATAAAGTTGTCCTGGTGAACGCCATGGGAACCGGCGCCTGCGACGACAAGCTCGTGTTCCTGTGGGTGCCCGACATGATCGAGCATTACCTGGGCGAGCCGGCCATACTCGATCAGGCGGTCAGCTACGACCTGCGTTCGCCGGCCAACCGGGAGTATGTACTGCAAAACCTGGACAGCCTGGTGCTGAAGACGCGCCAGGGCTATGGCGGGCTGGGGGTGTTCATCCTGCCCGACCTGGACAAGGGCTACCGCAGTCGTCTGGCCCAGCAGCTCATCGAGCAGCCCCAGGTGTTCATCGCCCAGGAGACGCTGGACTTCTCCCAACATCTTGTTTTTGATGAGTCAAGTGGCGTGTTTGAGGGCCGCTACGTTGACCTGCGCGTGTTCGCGGTGCAGAACGGGCACGGGGAGGTCACGGTTTTTCCCGGCGGCCTGACCCGCGTGTCCGAGGCCAACAGCCGGGTCACCAACAACTCATCAGGAGGGTCATGCAAACCCAGCTGGGTGGTCCGCTAGCGCTCGGATCTCAGTCAGTGGGATCCCAGTCAGTGGGATCCCAGTCAGATCAAGAGCCGGTCCCGGTGCATTTCGCCTACGTCGCCAGATACGAGTACTCGGATGTCGTGGTGCAGAACGACAATTTTCTGAGGCTGTCTCCATACGACGACCGCTATCAGACTCCCGTCGGCGGCGGTTCCGAAGTGGCCACCGTTCCGACAGGACGCCGGATAACCTACCCCGACCGCCTGGGGAACGTGGTCAACCGCATCAGGATTACCGCGCCGCACCGGGAGCTCATCATCGCGGCCACGGGGCGCGTGTGCCTGAATTACCACGCGCCGGTCCTTGACGACGTGCCGCTGGCGTCCGTCTCCTACGGCCTGGACGCGCAGGAATTCCTCACGGCCTCGCTCCTGGCCGACCCGGAAACCGTGCGGGCGGCGGCCCGGGAGGCCATCGGCTCGGCAACCACGCTGCTGGAAACCGTGAGCGGCGTGGTGCGCTGGGTTCACGACAACATTCGCTACGAGCGCGGCAACACCTCGGTGAACACCACCGCCGCCGACCTGCTGGAATCCCGCAGCGGGGTCTGCCAGGACATGACCCACCTGGGATTGGCGATGCTGCGCGCCCACGGCGTGCCGGCACGCTACGTCAGCGGCCTGCTTACCCGTCAGCCGGGCGAGACCCACGCCTGGCTGGAGTTTCTCCATCCCGAGCGCGGCTGGCTGCCGGCCGACCCTACGCGCGGAATCATGGAGCTGAACGGCACGGACTACCTGAAATTCGCGGTGGGTCGCGATTACTCGGAAGTCCCGCCGGTGTCCGGGTCTTTCGTTTCCAAGGGCGAGGGCTGGCTGAACTTCACCACCGCCGAGGTCTTTTTCGACCGGGAAACGGTATCGGTGGACGACGCGCTGGCGCTGTTGGATTGTTAGTGAACTAGGTAGGGGCGAATAATTATTCGCCCCTACGGTTAGGTTGAAACTTCAAAGGAGCAGGTTGGATTATGGTGGAACCAAGGTCAATATCCGTTAGCCCGGACCGGTGGCTGACCGACTCCCGGGTGTACAACCTGATCTGGCTGGGCCGCTGGCTGGAACGGGCCGACAACATCGCGCGGGTGATTAACACCTTCGCCCGCATCGCGGTGGAAAGCGGCGCCGATATGCTCGCGCTGCAACAGTCTCTGGGCAACGCCGCCGCCATTCGGGGCATCCGGGTCGAGGACGCCGGCCAGTCCCTGGAAATGCTGCTGAGATACCACGAAGCGTCGTCTATCTACCACAGCCTGCACACCGCCCGCAGCAACGCCACCCACGTGGGCACGGTGGAGTTGATCCGCGCCATCTCCGAGACGGTGATGACGCTGGAAAGGGACGGCGCCATGCCGGCGTCGCCCCTGGAAGCGCTGTTGCTGACCAACGAAGTCCTGGAACGACTCGACGCCGTGTACAAGGTAATCGACGACAGCTGGTTCCACCAGGAAGCCCTGTCAGAGGAAGAAGTATATCGCCGCTTCGTCCAGCAGTAATAGCCCCCTCTCCCCTGGTGGGAGAGGGCTGGCGTGAGGGGCCTACGCCCGGCAGCACACCGCCCGACACGCGCGCAGCCCGTAGATGCAGTTCAGGCAGAAGCAGACCACGCGGGCCAGGTACGCAGGTTCCCGCTCCGGCTCGTCTTCATCGTCATGGTCATCATGATGCCCGTGGCCGTGCTCGTCGCCGGCGAAGTTTTCGCGCCCTTCCTTGATGAAGAAGGGTATCAGCAGCAGACCGGCCACCGGGTCCGCCCACCACCAGCCGATGAGCGCGTTCAGCCCGATTCCCAGCAGCACGGCCACGTCCTGCAAGTCGCAGAACAGGCTTTCGATGGCCTCCGCCCGCAGCGCCCGCGACTGCATCCGCTCCGCAATGCGCATCTTGCCGACGTATAGCACCGCCATTACCAGCGCGCTGGCCACTACGATGATTACGCCGGCCAAACTCGGTTCCGGCCGGGGCAGCCATCCCACCAGGCTGGCTACGGAATGCAGAGCGACGTAACCGGCCAGCAGGAAGAAGGTGCATCCGATCAGCCACCGCGCCTTTTGCTCCGCCGCTTCCGCAGCATCTCCATCCCCTTCCGCCCGCAGCCGCCACACCAGCACGCCGCCGGCAAACAACTCAACTATGCTGTCCAGCGCAAAGGCCAGCAGCGACACGCTGCTGGCCTGAATGCCCGCCCAGAAACCAGCGACAGCCTCGGCCAGATTCCACACCAGGCCGATCCCGACCAGAATCAGCGCAGTCCGGCGCAAAGTATCATGTTGCTGCATCAGAGTTACTCCCTCCCCTCTGTGTGCAGGTCAATTATAAAGCCATCACGCCGTCACTGCCTCTCCCGCTCATCCTGAGCCTGTTGAAGGACTCGATCCCGTCGAACGACGCGCCTGCCGCGCCGTTTGCACGTTCCACCACACGATCAGCGGCGTGATGACGACGGTGGGCAGCAGCCAGGGCAGCCACACCGGGTTCATGCTCACGTTCACCACCATCACGGCGGTCACTGTGGCGATGGTGCCGGCCATCATGTTGGTGAGGTGCCGCTGTATGCGGAGATAGGGAGCCGGCCGACGCCTTCCGCTCCGCCCCTGGTTGAAGAACAGACCGTCGGCCACGCTCAGCGCCACCGCGATGCTTCCGAACGCCAGCATGGTCACCCACTGGCCGCTGCCGGACACTCCCAGCGCCACGGCGTAACCCCACATGGTCAGACCGGTCAGTCCCATAATCGCGGCGGCGAGCCAATCCACAGGCTGCGGACGCCGGCTGCGGTTGCGGGCAAAGCGCCAGCCGGCGAATATCAGGTAGAAGCTGAAGAAGGCGATCAACAGCAGGAACACATCGGCTCCCAGTATCGCCAGCGGTACGGCAGTGAGGAAAATCAGCGTCATGCCGATTGCGTACACCCGGCCGGCCCGGACGTGGATTGTGCCGCCCTTGGCGGTCACCAGCGCCGCCAACGCCGTCAACAGCGCGATGGAGCCGGCGACGATGTGGATGACCAGCAGCGTCAGAGCGAACATCGCTTCACCACAGTAACCTTAACCTCCGACGGCTACTCCAAGCTCCGCAGCAGGCTGCCGAAGCCGTCGATGGGTTTCGTCCATCCCAGCCGTCGCAGGGCCATCCAGATGGTGGCCTGGTTGACGGTGATGACCGTCTTGCCCAGCCGCTGCTCCAGTTCCTCCGCTGCGTCCAGCGCGCGCCAGGCGGTGCCGGGCAGGAAGATGGTGTCGGCGTCATCCTGCGCCACCTCGACGGCGAAATCGACGATGGCCTGCGGCGGGTCCATGTCGATCTCCCGGGGATTCATGGAGTCCTCCATCCACGGCGCTCCGTCCGCGCTCAGCACCTCGAACCCGGCCTCCTCCATCAGCGGCTTGAGGCGGTTGCGCAAGTGGTAGTTGCGGTACGGCCCGGCGATGCTCAGCTTGCGGCTGCCCATATGGTGCATCGCCGCGATGCACGAACTCACGGCGGTGATGGATTCAACGCCGCTGGCATCCTCCATCAGTTTCGCCATGGACTGGTCGTAGGCCATGTAGCCCTTGTGCCACGTGCCGGAGGTACAGGCATACACCAGCACGTCGGGGCCGATGTTGGACAGCGCGCTGGCGCCCCGGGCCACGTCATCGTTCATCTTGGTGATGTCGAATCCGAACAGCGCCGTTTCGACCTCGTTGGCCTCCGCGCTGCTCATGCTGAGGCGGTGGCCGGAGTCGGCGGACGTTTCCGCCTGGCTGCCCCATGCGCCGTTCCACATCCTCTCGAAATGCACCGTAATCTCGGGCGGCACCACCCGGTAGAAGTCGGGTTCCACCACCGGATTGGTGGCGGGCACCAAGGCACCGATGCGCCGCGTGTTAGTCAAATCAACCATTTTTCTACGCTCCAGTCCAACGTTCGGCGTATTATACAATCCCCACCGGCGTCTCACGTGTACCCGCTTTTGTCATTGCGACCCCGTACTCGATACGGGGGTGGCAATCTCGTCGAATGTGGAAAAGGAGGGAAAGCATGGGTTGGTCCAACAACCATCCGAACGGTCTGATTCACTACAACCGCCAACAGGCATACCGGGGCTACACCCTGGTCACCAACCTCAATAGCCACGAATCTCGTCTGATCGACATGGAGGGCCGCGTCTGCCACCGATGGCATTGCGACCAGGGCATTGCGTACTCTTACCTGCTGCCCAACGGCAACCTGCTGCTGCGCACAGGGCCGGCCGGTCAGGAAGTTTCGTTCCTACAGCATCCGGCCACGGAGATGCTGCCCCGGGGCGGTCGCACCGTGTCCGGCGCCATCCTGGAGCTTGACTGGGACGGCAACGTGGTCTGGGAATACAGATACCCGACGCTGCACCACGACTTTGAACGCCTTCCCAACGGCAACACCCTGACGCTGGCGTGGGAACTGATCCCCGAGGAAATCTCGCGACAGGTCAAGGGCGGCCACGATGACGGCGAGAGCCGGGGTATGCTGGGCGACGTGGTGCGGGAAATCACGCCGGCCGGCGACACGATGTACGAATGGACGTCGTGGGATCACCTTGACTTCGACGAGGACCGTATCTGCTTCCTGGAAGGCCGCGAGGAGTGGACCCACCAGAACGCCCTCAACGTCACCCACGATGGCGACCTGCTGGTCAGCTTTCGCCAGACCGACACCGTGGGCATAGTTGACAAGGCCAGCGGCGAATTCCGCTGGAAGTGGGGGCAGGGCGATATATCCCACCAGCATCACCCCACCATGATCGCCAACGGAAACGTGCTACTCTTTGACAATGGGCCGCACAAGCGGGGCTTCACCCACTCCCGGGTCATCGAGGTCAATCCCGCCACCGATGAGATCGTCTGGGAGTACCGGGGCGACCCGCCCATCTCCTTCTACAGCTACCACATCAGTGGCGCGGAACGCCTGCCCAACGGCAACACCCTCATCTGCGAGGGCGCGCCGGGCCGCATCTTCGAGGTTACGCCGGTCGGCGAAGTGGTGTGGGAGTACATCAATCCGTTCCTGGGCCAGAGCGGTTTCGGCGTGGGTGGTTCCATCTCGGGCCTTGCCAACTCCGTGTTCCGCGCCCACCGCTACGGTCACGACCATCCCGCCCTCGCCGGCAGGGACCTAAACCCTGACCGCCACGCCAACCTGAACCGCCTGTTCGCCTGAGTCAACACGGGATGAAAGAGAGGGTGCATCGTGCGCACATTGGTAATCGGAGCCAGCGGTTTCATCGGCCGCTACGTGATGCGGTGCCTCGGCGCGTCGCCGGAACACGACGTTTCCGGCACCTACCGGTCACGTCCGGCCGCCGATGATGTCAACACCTGGCATCAAGTGGAACTCACGGATACTCCGGCGCTGGAGCGCCTGTTCGAGCAGGTCCGACCGCATTTGGTAATCCATCTTGCCGCCATGGCCGACGTTGGGACCGCGGAGCGGGAACCCGAGCGCGCCACCGCAGTCAACGTGGCTGCAACCGCTACCATCGGGAGGCTCTGTGAGCAGCATGGATCAAGGCTGATTTTCGTGTCCACGGAGTACGTGTACGACGGCGCGGGCGGACCCTACCGCGAGGACAGAACTCCAAGGCCCAACACCCACTACGGTCGCACCAAGTGGGAGGCCGAGCAGGAGGTGGCCTGGGAGACCGAAAACTGGAGCATCGTGCGCACCAGCATCGTGTACGGATGGCCGGAACCGGGGCAGCGAAACTTTGCCTCTTGGCTCATCGAGAACCTCCGCAACGGACGGCCCTACCTCGCCCCCGCTGATGTCATGCGAACGCCGGTGTACGTGGAGCACCTGGTGGACGGCATCGCAAGGATGGTCGGACTGGATTGCCCGGGTATCCTCCACATCGCCGGCCGTGATTGGGTCAGCATGTACGATTTCGCTACCGCCATCGCCAATGCGTTCGACCTGGACGCCAACCTGGTGCAACCGGCAGATGCAGATTCCCAAGCCCGCGCCGGAGCATCAACCCGCCCCGACCGGCTGGGCCTCGATTGCCGGGAAACCATGCGCCGTCTCAACCTGGAACACCCCGGCCTGGCGGAAGGCATCGCCGCCCTGAAAGCCGCCGCGCCGGAACGGTGACGACTGCCACCCTCTGCGACTGTCATTGCGAGTCCGCCATAGGCGGACGCAGCAATCTCGCCATTAGGAGGAATCATCTTTGGATTTACGCCTCAACCGCGAAATCAAAGCCTACTGCAACGATTTCACCACCGCCCGCCAACTACTCAAAGATCACGGCGCGGCATTCGTCGAGGTCAAGGAGCAGGTGGACTACTACTACCAACTGCCCCCCACCGACTCCACCGACGGCACGCGCCGCCTTAAGCTCCGTGTCGAACACGGCAAAGGCGGGCTCATCTACTACTGTGAGCGCCAGGAGAGAGGCGCCCGCACCAGCCGGTTTCAAACGGCGTCCACCGACGATCCCGTGATGGGCGACGTGCTGGCCGCAGCCCTCGGCATCAGCGCCATCGTTCGCAAGCAGCGCGAACTGTGGCGCAAGGACAACGTCGTCTTCAACCTGGACACCGTAGAAGGCATCGGCCAAATCCTCGAAGTAGAGGTCCAGGCGCAGGATGGCCGCGACATAGACCTCCAGATCACCGAGTACCAACGCCTCTTCCAGCCGTGCCTCGGCGACCACATCGTCGGCTCCAACGAGGATCTGGTCGCCCCCGCGACGCCGCGCTGAAAGCCGAATCCTGTTCCGTGACTGCCGTTATCTTAGATTACTCACTCCCAACCAGGGGTCAATATCGTTCCCCAAGAAGGCGGACCAGTTCTTTGGGTGTGGTCAGTGCTGGACTATTATCCAACGAGCCTCTGATTCGCTCCATAAACTCCCGGGATTCGAGAAGCTCAAGCCCGTACCCTTTGGCGATGGTAAGCAAGTCAGTTGCCCTTTCATTGCAAATGAACCCAATCTGTGACCGATCTGGGTCAATAAGCTGCCCCCTGAATGTGTCCTTGAGCTCCTCGTGGGCTAGCTCATGAGCCAACAAGCCACGCAGAGCTGGGTCCTTTGCCTTCTGCCAATCGGATTTGACCATCAACAAGTGCAAATAACCGACCATTACCCCCAATGCCTCCCAGCCTATTAGAGAGACTAACCTTTCTTCCTGAAGTACACCGAAATTCCCTTGGATTTCCTGTATCCGTCGTAATGATCGCTCCGACTCATCAACCCACGTGATATAAACTGGACGAACCAGTGCTGGATAGCTGGCGAGCATAGGCTCGACAATGCCAAGAAATCGTTGGTCATCGGCATCCAAAGTCCGCGTGTCTGGCGGGACTGCCCACTGGCGCTGGCGCACCCGAAGTTTATTCAGTTCATTTCGTGCCAGGTTAGCATATTCCCCGGACTTGTAGGTTTCTAGGATTTCTTCGTAGAAATTGGCGGCATCTTCGAACCGTCCAGTCACCTGCCAAACTCCCGCTAGGTCGAGCTTCAACACAACTACGTGCTCGTAGCGGCTGCCGTCTAATTCCAAGGCCCACCGGTAGCATCGCTCCGCTTCGGCGTAAAACCCGGATTCGAAACATCTTTTTCCTTGCAAGTGCAGGCCATAGGCATGGTTGTTCATCTCGGTATCCCGACCGGGCACTGGATCCAACTTGCCGCCGCGGGCGGCGTTGGTCAGGTCAACGCTCTGTAGGTCCAAGGTGGGGGGTTTGAGTGCTGTAGCGGGAGCTGGTGGAACTGCCGCTGACGGAGTTGCTCAAGATGCGGTGAGTCTCGGCACGGACTTTCTCCAAGCTCACGCCTAGGCTCTCTAGTACGATGGCGGCGACGCCTTCCCCTTCTCCTTCCCTCAGCAATCCAATCAACAAATGTCCGGTGACGATGTAGGTGTGATTCATCCGGCGGGCTTCATCCACCGCCAACTCCACGACCCTCTTGGCGTGCGGGTTCAAACCGATCACGTCCTGGGCGGACCGCTCGCCTCTGCCGACGATGAATTCCACGTCCGAGCGTATCTTGGTGAGGTCAACGCTCAGGCCGGACAGCACTTGCGCGGCTACTCCCTCGGTTTCCTGTACCAGACCAAGCAAGATGTGCTCGGTACGGATGTAGTTGTGGTTGAACCGCTGTGCTTCTTTCAAGGCGAGGGACAAAACCCGGCGCGTCCGCTCTGAGAACTTCTCGGATCTGCTGCCACGCATGAGACTCTCCTATGTTGGAATCAAGCCAATGGCTTTACTCTGGCGTCGCTATTTTATCCCAACGGGGGATAAGTCACATACGGGCTGGCCCCGGTAGCCACGTAAGCTCTCGTCACCGCCTGTTTGCGCCCTGCCTGGGCCACTACTACATCGCTGGTTCCAACGAGGATCTGGTCGCCGCTGCTAATCCCCCGCCTTGATGAACTCCGCCACCCGCTCGGCGATCATCATCGTCGTCACGTTAGTGTTGGCTCGCACCACGTCCGGCATGATCGACGCATCGGCCACGCGCAGGCCATCCACGCCGCGCACCCGCAGCCGGGTGTCAACCACCGCCATTCCATCGTCGTCGGGACCCATCTTGCAGGTGCCGGAGATGTGGTACGACGTGCTGATGTTGCGGCGCAGCCAGGCGTCCAGCGTCTCGTTGGATTCCAGGTCGGCCGCCGTCGGCGCGGTGATCTCGTCGATGATGTCGTCGTAGGCGCTGTTCTGTAGCAGGGACACGCAGAGACGCACGGCCTCCCGCAGCCGCTGGCGGTCCCAGTCCTCCTCCAGGTAGCGGTAGTCCATGCTCGGCTGCACGTGGGGGTCGGCAGACTCCAGCCGCAACTCGCCCTTGCCGGCCGCCAGGTACAGCCCGCAGTTGACGGTGTGCGCCGGATTGTCGTCGCGCACCACGGTGTTCAGCGACGCCGGCGAAAGGATCATGTCGTTGGGCGTATCCGACCCGGTAGCGGTGTAGCGCAGCCGCAACGCCCGCATCCCGTTGGGGTCTTGTGGAACGCCCTCCCTGACCATGTACCGCACCGACACGTTGGGATGGTCGCGCATGTTCTGCCCGACGCCGGGAGATTCCACCACCACCGGTATGCCGTGCGTCCGCAGCTGGTCGGCGGGCCCGATGCCCGACAGCATCAGCAGTTGCGGAGATCCGACGGCGCCGGTGCACAGGATAATCTCGTCGCCCTCGACGACGAAAGTCTCGCCGCCGCTCTCCACCTCCATCCCCACCGCTCGCGGCGTTCCCGTCGCGTCATGCTCCAGCACGATGCGCCGAGCCTGCGCGTTGGGCCGGATGGTCAGGTTCAACCGATGCCGTGCCATATCGACGTAGCACAAGGCCATGCTCATGCGCACGCCGTCGATGTTGTTTTCGGCGCGCAGGCTGACGCCCGTGGCCTCCGGGTTGTTCACGTCGGGATGGAACGGGTAGCCGGCGGCGGTGGCGGCCTGAAAGAACGCCTCCTGGGACGGCGGCCAGGTCTCCCGCTGGTGATGGCGCACCGGAACCGGCCCGTCGGTGCCGTGGAAGTCGTCGTGAAAGTCGGCGTCGTTCTCCAGCCGGCGGAAGTAGGGCAGGCAGTCCACGTAGCCCCAGCCGTCGTTGCCGAAGGACTCCCAGGTGTCGTAGTCCTCGGGCGCGCCGCGTATGAACGTCTGGCCGTTGATAGCGCTGGAGCCGCCCAGCACACGGCCACGCGGCACCGGCATGGCGTCCTGCTCCGGCGTGGCCGTGCCGGTGAAGGACCAGTTGAAGGGCGAGCCGGCGGCGCGGGCCTCCAGGTTCACCGTGCCCCAGCCCAGTTTGAGCATCTTGGGCAAATGGTTGAAGTCGGGATAGTCCGGCCCGGCCTCCAGCAGCAGCACCGACCGCTCCGGGTCCTCCGACAGCCGCGCCGCCACAATACACCCGGCCGTCCCGCCTCCAACAACGATGTGGTCATACTTCATGGGAATCGCCCCCTACCTGGGTTGGATGGGGGCATTGTACATCGTCCGGCCCGCGCGGCCGGCGACATATTTCTGCGACATTTCCTCGCTATCGTGAGTGCCAACAAAAAACTTCACGAAAGAAGGAGTGACAATGATGCGCAACCAACTGATGCAGAGAACGTTCCTGGTCGGGTCGGTCCTGGCGCTCATGCTCGCCGCCGTAATCCTGATCGGCTGCGCCAGCGACACCGGGGCCGGCGAGGGTCGAGACTCCACCGCCGCCGTAAGCCAGGGCAGCCACGGCGCAGAAGAGGACAGCGCCAATCTGCTGCCCACGGATGCGACCTTCGACGCCGTTCGGGCCGGCGCCCGCCTCATCCTCAACTACGACCCTGCCAGCAATTCCTTCCAGGGCGCCGTGGAGAACATTACCAACAACACCCTGACCAACGTCAGAGTCGAAGTCCACCTGACCAACGGCACGGAACTCGGCCCCACCACTCCGGTGGATCTGGCCCCCGGCCAGGCGCAGCCGGTAAACTTGCCTGCAACGACGGCATTCTTCACCGGCTGGGTCGCCCACGCCGAGGTTGGCGGAGGCACGGGTGACCGGTCGGGAGGAGAGCATGGCGTCAACGGAGAGCACGGCAATGGCGGCGGTGAACACGGTAGCAGCCGCAGCGAACACGGCAGCGGTGGCGGATAAAGCCGGTCAGGTAACCCGGGAGAGACGATGAGCCGCACGGTACTCATAATCGAAGACGACGCCAGGATCGCTAACTGGGTCGAGGTGTATTTTGAGCGCGCCGGGTTCGCCGCTGAGATTGCTCAAGACGGCGAATCCGGCCTGGCCCTGGCCCGCGACCGGGCTCCCGACCTGGTAACCCTCGACCTGGCGCTCCCCCGTCTCGACGGCGTCGAACTGTGCCGGATCCTGCGCCGGGAGTCCGACGTTCCCATCATCATGCTGACTGCCCGGGAAGCCCAAGCCGACCGAATCATCGGCCTGGACAGCGGGGCCGACGACTACGTGGTCAAGCCCTTCGACCCCGATGAACTCATCGCCCGCGCCGAGGCCGTGCTGCGTCGCGTCAAAGGAAAAATCCAGCAGGTCCTCACTGCCGGCGGCATTACGCTGAACGAGACCACCGGAGTCGTGACGGTCAATGCCGAACCCGCGCCCCTCAGCCAGGCGCAGATTGCCCTGCTGTCAACCTTCATGCGCCACCTTAACCGGTTGCTCACCCGCGATCAGCTGATCTCGCTGGCCTTCAATGACGAATTCGACGGATTCGACCGCGCCATCGACAGCCAGATCGCCCGCCTGCGCAAACAGATCAACCGGGACGGCAGGCAGCCCATCCGCACGGTGTACGGCGCCGGTTACCGATTCGTGGTTGAGGACGAATGATGTCTCTGCGCTGGCGAATAATGGGATCGATTGTCTTCGTCGTCGTTCTGACCGTCCTAGCCAACGTTGGCGTGGGCTATTATGCCACGCAGGCCCGCCTGGGCGTGTTCGTGGAACAGGTGGGCGGAGATGAAGCCAATCGGCTGGCCCGTAACCTGAGCCGGGAATACACCGCCGCCGGTGACTGGACAACGGTAGGCGCGCCGCTGTCGGAGGCCGGCTACGGCTATGCTGGAATTTCACAGTCGGACCGCTCGGAGGAAAGGGGCGGAGAACACTCCGACTCGCTTCACCATGATCGAGTGCGTGTCGTCATCGTTGACGCCGACGGACGGGTGGTGCATGACAACTTGTCCGCCCTGCCGCCCGGAACCGTCGCGCCCGCCCTGGACGGACATCGCCGGACGGTGCTTGATTTCGGTGCGAACCGGCCCGTAGGCCACGTCTATGTGGACGTCAACCGGGAGTTCCTGTCATCTGAGTCCCATGGTTTTCTCAGCGCCCTCCTGTACATCACCCTGATTGGCGGGCTGCTGACCGCCGGCGTCGCCATGCTCCTGGCCGCTTGGCTCTCCAGGCGCATCACCGCGCCGGTCACCGCCCTGACCGAGGCCAGCCAGGCCATCGCCCAGGGGGATACTACACAACTCCCGGTTACGTCCTCCGACGAGCTGGGCAAAATGAGCGCGGAATTCAACCGGATGTCCTCCGCCCTGGAAACCCAGCGCGAACTCCGCCAGCGCTTGATTAACGACGTCTCACACGAGCTGAACACGCCACTGAGCGTGATCCAGCTGGAGGCGCGAGGGCTGCGCGACGGACTGCAAACGCCGGAGCGCGCGTCCGACCACATCATCCACGAAGTGGACCGGCTACGCGGTCTCGTAACCGATCTGAACTGGCTTGCGGAAACCGACCACGGCGAGTTGCGGCTCGCCCCGGAACCGATCTCGGTGTATGAGTTGCTCCGGGACGAAATGGAGCGCTGGCAGCCGCAATCCCAGGCCAGTCAGGTCGAACTGTCGCTGGAAGCATCCGGTGACCTCCCGACCCTGCGCCTCGACCGTATGCGCATGAGCCAGGCCCTGGGCAACGTCGTCAGCAACGCCCTCCACTGCACCGGGGCCGGCGGAAATATCGTAATCCGGGCGGAACGGCATAACGACGAAACATTAGCCATCTCTGTAACCGATGACGGCATCGGCATCGAGCCCATCGACCTCCCCCACGTCTTCGACCGCTTCTACCGCACCGACCAGTCCCGCAGTCGTGGCATAGCCGGCGCTGGCTTGGGGCTAGCCATCACCCAAGCCATAATCGAAGCCCACGACGGCAAAATCACCATAACCAGCAACGGTCCAAACCAGGGCGCCACAACAACAATACGCCTCCCCTTGAGCGATTCCCGCTGATCTCCCTGCTATCGCAGGTCGTCGGGTCGGATTCCCTGAGCAACCGTTTCAGTAAACTCCGGGGAAAATCCGGTACTTCACTCGCGCCCGGTACTCCGCCCACTTTTCCGCGCCGTATTTCTCCGCGCAGTTCTTCTCGTCAACTCGCTGCCGCCAGGTGAACAGCGATACGATGAAGACAAAGTAGGTCCAGGCCCAGGGGTTGGCGAAGTAGCCGAATACCAACGCAACTGAAAGACAGAAGAACCCCTCGCCCATGTAGTTGAAGTGTCGCGCGACGCCCCACAGGCCGCTGCACAGGATCTTGCGGTCGCCGGCCTCAATGTGCCTGGGTTCGATGATCCCGAGAAACTTACGGTCGGGCCATCGCTTGAAAGTGTATTTCTGCATGTTGGCCCCGCGGGAGATGCCCCACCCGAACAGGAACATCGCAGCCGTTCCGATGAGCCAGACGTAAGTCCATAACGTCGAAAATCCGGGATTCGGGTAGGCTGCCATACCCCACAACGGAAGGATATACAGCCATCCGTAGATCACCAGCCCGCCCCAGATCAGCTTCATGCCCAGGTGCTCGTGTATCAGGTCGTAGGTGTACAGCTGGACGCGCTCGAATATGAAGTAATCCAGGACGTAAAACGTGAAAAACGCGGCATACAGGAAAACGCCCGGATTGAAGTCCTCGCCGAAGCGTTCATAGTGGTACGCCGCGCCGGACAGTGCGTTGAGCGACAACATCGTCCCGCCCACGACGTACAGGTACATCTTGACGTCGAAGCGCTCCCGGAAAAGGGATAACTCCAGCGAGCGGCCATCCCAGAACGCAACGAAGGGGTTCTGGGCTTCCCCCTGCCGGCGCCCAAGCATCGCCCAGATTGAGAAGGTAAGGCAAAAGACTGTGCCACCGGCCACTGCATAGATCGAGGAACGGTAAAACCAGTCCCGGGGCATCCCGGTAAGCTCAAAAGCCCACACAATTAGCGCGATCGCGAACACCAGGATGCCGTTCAGTCGATAGTTGCGTGGCTCCCCGGTCTCCGGATTGACGACGTAGCCGGTAACCCGCCTTCCAGGCAGTATCAACTGCGCCAGGAAAAACGCGGCAAAAACTGCCAGCGGGGTGAAAAAGCCCGCAATTGCTTCTATCGGGGAGAGCTCGAAAAGGTGGCCGATGCCCAGCCATTCAATCACGACCGAACTCCTCCTTCCCGGATGACGCAGAACAGCATATCGGGCCCTGAAAAGTGGTGGGCCTAAGCGTACCACACTGCGAGCTTTCCGGGGGGAAGTCCAGGTATGAGGAGCAGAGTTTCCCTCTCCTTTTGACTTCCACTTACTGCGTACACCCCTTGGTGACGTGGCGGCATACGCAGCCTATGATCGATCATCCCATGTTGTGAAGTTCACGCTGTGGCGCGCCTGTAAGTCCAGGTTGCGGCCGTGAGCATGATCACCGTGGCCGCGACCAGAACCCAGAGACCCGGTAGGATAGATTGCCACTGCCACCCATCGACGATTACCGTCCGCACGGAAACCAGCACGTAGTTGACCGGGTTTAGTGTCACCGCCCACTTGAACCATCCGGTGAGGAACTCCTCCGGCATGAATCCCGTAGTGAGGAAGGCCAGAGGCATGAACATCACCCAGCTGTTCTGAGTCGCCTGGGCGCTCTTGGTCCTCAGGGCAATAATCAGGCCGATGCTGGCCGTGGCCGTACCGAAGACCGTTGCAGCGACCACGATCGCCAGCAACCCCACCAAACCGCCCTTGAAGCTGACACCGAGCGCCAGAGCCAACGCGATGATGACCAGGACCTGCAACAGGGCCCTCGTGCTCGACGTGAGCAGTGTGCCCATGAGTATCGAGAATCGGTTTACCGGCGCAAGAAGCAGCTTGTCGAAGTAGCCGGACAGCATGTCTGTGACCAGGGTAAGGGCGACGTCGGCCCCGTTCATGACCACGGCCAACACGATGATCATGCCAAGGATGTATGCGTCGTAGTCGTCCGCGGGGAAGCCGGGTATGCTGGTCATGCCGCTGAGTGGCGCTCCGATAAAGAGGAACATGAACACGGGCGGGATCAGCGTCGAGATGATCAGGCCCGGTTGTCCCAGCCAAGCCTTGAGGTTACGGACGTAGATGAAGTAGGTCTCTCGCGCAATGTTCACGGCGCCTACCTCCTCTTCAGACCCATCATAGGGCCCATCATCTGGTCGACCCCGTTACCGGTTGCTTCTTCAGCCCGAATGGTGCGGCCGGTGTATTTGAGGAAGACATCGTCGAGGGTCGGCCTCGCTACCGAGAGACTGGCGACCGGCATCCGGTTGTCGTGGAGCATGGCTACAAGGTCTGGGACGGCGGCGTTGCCATCCTTTACGGTGATGGCGACGCCGCCGTCCACTCTGTTGATCGAATCGACGTACCTCTGCTGGCGAATGAGACCCTCGGCGCGTTCGTTCTCGGCATCGTCCGGACCGTCGCCGGAGCCGTTGAGGAGAATCTGCACGACATCGCCGCCCACCTCGGCTTTGAGCGACTTAGGCGAGCCGCTGGCGACGATCTGTCCGTGGTCGATGATGGCAATGCTGCGGCAGAGTCGGTCGGCCTCTTCCATTACTTGGGTCGTAAGCAGGATGGTGACGCCCTTCGCGTTCAGCTCGTCAAGGTACTCCCACATAGCGATTCGGCTTTGAGGGTCCAGTCCGACCGTCGGCTCGTCAAGGAAGAGGATCTCTGGATCATGCATGAGGGCCCCGACAAGATCGATGCGGCGGCGCATTCCTCCTGAATAGGCGCCGACCCGCTGTCCGGCCACGTGCCCCAGTCCGACCAGATCAAGCAGTTCGTCGGCTCTCCGCCGGGCCTCCCGTCGGGAGAGTCCGTAGAGGACGCCCTGTAGCTGAAGGAAGTCTCTGCCGGTGGCCAGGTCGTCGAGACCCACCTCCTGCATGGCGAACCCGATGCTCCGGCGTACGGCCTTGACATCGGCGTCGACGTTGTATCCCGCCACTGTGACCGTTCCTGAGGTCTTTTTGAGCAGCGTCCCGAGTATCTTCATCGTCGTGCTCTTGCCGGCGCCGTTGGGCCCCAACAACCCGAAGAATTCCTCTCTGGGGACATCGAAATCGATGCTCGCGACAGCGCGGGTCCCGCTGGGATAGATCTTCACGAGGTTCCTGACCTCGACCATGTTTTCGCTAGACAATTGGAACCTCTCCTTCGGAGCTATAGCTTCCCTGGCCGGCGTACAGCTAAGAGCCTATCCTAATAACCCTGCGGCCCTGAGGGTGATGAGGGCGCAAGCGAAAT
>JAPPCX010000026.1 GCA_028875655.1 Chloroflexota bacterium
TAGGAGGTGCGGACGCCGCTGAAATCGCCTTGAAAGGCGGAGTTCGCAGTATCGGGTACGGTGGTGGGCCTGGATGGACTCGAACCAACGACCTCAGTCTTATCAGGACTGCGCTCTAACCGCCTGAGCTACAGGCCCACGTGGGGAATACCATTATAGCGTTTACGTCGTCAGGCGCAAGCGGCCCGGCGCGAGTTTCTCCAGCCGGTTGCCGGCGGTTGGCGAGGGTAGTATTCTGCGGGGTACGCCCCGCGGGGCGGATGCGATTGCCTCCAGGAGCTTTAATCCACAATGACTACTACCTCCGACGTCAAGACTCACCTGAATTTCATCAACGGGGAGTGGACGCCCTCCGATTCCGGGCGCACTTACTCCGTCTATAACCCGGCGCATAAAGACCGCCTGCTCGGACACTTCCAGCTGTCCAACCCCGAGGACACCCTGCGCGCGGTGGCCGCAGCGTCCGAAGCGGCCGAGGCCTGGGCCGACACGCCGGCGCCGGTGCGCGCCCAGGTGCTGTTCAAGGCGCTGGAGATCATGGAGCGCCGCGGCGAGGAAATCGCCCGCACCATCACCGAGGAAGAGGGCAAGCCGCTGCCCGACGCCCGGGGCGAGGTCAAGCGCGCCATGAACATCATGGAGTACGCCGCCGGCGAGGGGCGCCGCATGTTCGGCTACACCACGCCGTCGGAGTTGCCCAACACCGTCGCCTACACCGTGCGCCGTCCGCTGGGCGTGGTCGGCATCATCACCCCGTGGAATTTCCCCATCGCCATCCCGGCGTGGAAGATGGCCCCGGCGCTGATCTGCGGCAACGCCATCGTGTTCAAGCCGGCCTCCAGCACGCCCCTGTGCGCGGTGAAGCTCACCGAGGTTTTTGAGGAAGCCGGCGTGCCTCCGGGCGTGTTGAACCTGATTACCGGGCCGGGCGGCAGCGTGGGCAACGCGCTGGTGGAATCGCCGGACGTGGCCGGCATATCCTTCACCGGCAGCACCGAAATCGGCACCGACCTGTACACCCGGGGCGCGTCCCTGCTCAAGAAGGTGCAGGCCGAGATGGGCGGCAAGAACGCCGTCATCCTGCTGGCCGACGCCGACCTGGACAAGGCCCTGGGCGGCATCGTGCAGGGCGCGTTCGGCTCCACCGGCCAGCACTGCACCGCCACCAGCCGCGTCATCGTCGAGGACGGCGTGTACGACGAGTTCATGCAGCAACTGATCGAGCGCACATCGGCGCTCACCGTCGGCGACGGGATGGAGGACGGCATCGACGTCAGCCCGCTGTCCAGTGAGTCCCAGCAGCGCACTGTTTCCGAGTACATCACCGCCGGCAAGGACGAAGGGGCGACGCTGGCCTTCGGCGGCGGCACTCCCACCGGCGGCATCTACGATGAAGGCTGGTACGTGGAACCCACCATCTTCACCGACGTGTCGCCCGACATGCGCATCGCCCGCGAGGAGATTTTCGGGCCGGTGCTGACCGTATTTCGCGCCCGCGACCTGGAGCACGCCGTGGAGATCTCCAACAGCGTCAAGTTCGGCCTGTCCTCGTCCGTGTACACCCGGGACATCCCCCGAGCCTTCCGCTACATCAACACGGTGGACGCCGGCATGGTCCACGTCAACGCCCCCACCTTGGGCGGTGAGGTGCATCTGCCCTTCGGCGGCCTGAAGGCGTCCGGCGTGGGCCAGCGTGAGCAGGGCGTCGAGGCCGTGGACTTCTTCAGCGAAGTCATCACCGTGTACATCGACTACGCCGACGAGGCCCGCGCGCAGGCCCGGTTCATCTAGGCTCCCTCTCCCTCGATGGGCGGAACGTCCGCCTCAGGCGGGAGAGGGCTGGGGTTAGGGTGAAAACCTCCGTCTCGTCACGGGAGAGGGTGCCAGTAAAACCACCCTCCTGTCATTCCCACCATTCTCCCGTCATTCCGGCCTCCTACCTCGTCATTCCGGCCTTGAGCCGGAATCCAGGCTCCTTGAAAACTAACACCGGCCCACTGGATTACCGCCTTCGCGGGAATGACGGCGAAACGTCAACACGTTCTGTACCGCTGCCCATGCCGGTATTGGCATGGGCGTTTACCCTCATCCTGCTGCTAACTGCGGCCTGCGTCCCCACCGAGCGAAACGTTGACGTGCGCATCGACCGGGCAGTGGCAACCGCCGTGGCATCCTCGGCCGTGCCCGACCTGAATCGCCTGTACCAGGAAAACCGCGCCTCCGTGTTCTACATCGACCCCACCGACGGACAGCACGGCACCGGCTGGCTGCTGGAACCCGGACTCATCGTCACCGCAGCGCACGTAGTGTCAGGGCGAAAGCAGGTAATAGTCCGGCAGGCAACGGCGCCAACGTTCGTTGCGTCAGTGGCCGGGCTGGACGAGCGGCGCGACGTCGCCCTGCTCCGCTACGAGATCGAAACCGCCGAGTTGGAGCCCGACGCCAAACCGTTGCCGCTAGGCGACGCCGGTAGCAACGACATCGCCACCACGCTGCTGGCGCTGGGCTATTCCAGCAGCGGCGTCAAGCGCGAGGGTACGGTGGGCTCGCCCAAGGCCAACGCCGGCATTCTGTCCCAGATCACCAACTTCGGCCCAGACAGCTACGGCCGCAACCTGGAGATGGACGCGGCCATTGACCCGGGCGACAGCGGCGGCCCCGTCCTCAACGCCAACGGCGAGGTGATCGGCATGATCCGCGCCGCAGCGCGCCGTTCCGAGGCCGGCGAAACCGTGGTCGGCACCTTCTACGCCGTCCACGCCGACGAAATCCGCGAGTCTTTGGCCGAAATCAGAAATCCCGAAAGTCCGGATCCTCAGCAATAACGTCAAGGATGCCCTGCGCCACGTAGAGTTGCGGGCGCCGACGCTCTTCCACCGGCGTCAGTATTTCGGCCTCCACCAGTCGCGCAATATACCGTTGCGCAGCCGTATGAGATACGTCCAACAGTGCCTGAACGCGAGGAACGTTCATGTAAGGCAACTCAAACAGTTGATCAATCAGTTCAAATGCGGAGACCGCCGTTCTCTGAGACTGCACCCGTTCGCGGTACAGGTTCCTGACTTGCAGCAGATTTTCTACCCGTTCCAGTGCGTCGGTTGCAGCGGCTGAAATTGCCATCAGAAAAAATTTCAACCACAGGTCCCATTCCCCTCTGAGACTGACACCCAGCAACAAGTCCACGTATTGCTCACGGTACGCGACCAGGAAGTCGCTGACGTTCAGCCAGGGGTGGGTCAAGTAACCGCGTTCGCACAGCAGCAGGGCTATCAGGATGCGGCCAGTCCGTCCATTGCCGTCTTCAAACGGATGGATGGCCTCAAACTGGTAGTGAATTAATGCCAATTGCGCCAAGAGCGGCATGGTAGGGTCAGAATGAAGAAATTCCTCCAGCGCGTGCAGTGCCGGCATCATTTCTTGGGGAGGTGGCGGCACGTAGCGAGCGTTTTCGATCCCGGGCAGGCTGCTCGCTATGATGACCTGGCGAGTTCGGAATTCACCCGGCCGTCGGTCGTGTCCGCGTACGCCGGACAAAAGGACTTCGTGAATTTCGCGGAGCAGGCGCAAACTCATCGGCAACTGTTGTAACCGCTCCAAGCCAAACTGCATTGCTCTGACGTGGTTGGCGACTTCTTCAGCGTCATCCCGGTCTCGGGCGATGTCGCTTAGCTGAAACTGGTACACCTCGGCGAGGTTTGACGTCGATCCCTCGATGCGACTGGAAGCCACTGCCTCGCGCGATAGCATGGGATGGATCAATAGATATGGGGTCGGCAAGTCAGCCGCCCTGCCGTCAAGGCGACTCAACGCCTGGTCAGCGCGCGACAATAAACTGACCGTGCTGTCGCTCCAATTGATAGCCGGCGGTAGCGGATTTGGAACGAAGGCCGGCCAATAACGGCCGTCAAGTGTAGCAGCCGGAACCAACATGCCGGGACTCACGTCAGTGAAATCGGCCTCACGCATCGGATATTCCTAGCTTCCTCGCTTGCGGTCTTTGATTGCCGACCGCAGCATCTGCAATGATAGCGCAATCAAGGTTTCAAATGCGGCATACAGGGATGCTGGTTTTGCTCTAAAGTTGCAATCACGGCGTAGCATTGCAACTCTGCGCGTATGATAGCCAGTCCAATGCAATCTTCTAAGCCGCAAGATTGCAACTATGTCACAGCATTGCAACCCTGCGCATATAATAACCGGCCTAATGCAACCTTTTGGCCGCAACCTTGCATTAGCGCGTCGGAAATGTAAGGATCCTTACATTACGTCCTGTCTAATGTAAGTTTCAGCCCCCAACCTTGCATTACGTGCCGCACTGAACGCTCTACAACCGTCGTCGTCCCGCAAACCCCGTATCCGTCGGATGCCACCAATCGATGGACGGCTCCCCGCGCTGCCAGCATAAATGGACGATTTCGCCCTCGCGGTTGGACGGGAAGTCCACCAAACCGCGCCCGATGTCCCGCACCAGAATACCCCGATCCGTGATCTCCTTCACCGCGTCCTGCAACCGGTGCGTCAGTCGGGTGACCACATTCTCGGCAGCGGCTATCTCCTCCTCGCTGCTGGAGTGGCCGTTGCTTCGGCGCCGACGCAGCAAACCCAGCAGGTTTTCCTGCTCATCGACCAACTCCGTGCGCAACGGCTGCATGGCGGCGAACCGCTCTTCCAGCCACGGCACCAGGTCGTTGGCCTCTTCGTAGGTGAACAACCGCTCCATCATAGCCTCTGTATAATACAGCAATGATCACCTCCAACGATGCCAGCCCCGACGCCCACAATGACGCTGCCAGCAACAACCTGTTCGTACCCGGCGAACTCGCCCTGTTCCTCGACCGCAAGGGCCGCGCCTACCTGCAAACCCTGACCCAGGGCGAGGAGTTTCATTGCCACCTGGGGTTCATCCCCCACGCCGAGGTGATCGGGCAGGCCGTGGGTGGCTGGTACACCACAAGCCGCGGCCATGTGCTGCTGGGCATCCGCCCCACGCTGGGCGACTACGTCCGCCTGATGCCGCGCGGCCCCCAGGTCATCTACGCCAAAGACTTGGGCAACATCGTCTCGATGGCAGACATATTTCCAGGCGCGACGGTGGTTGAAGCCGGCCTCGGTTCCGGCGCATTGACTACCGGACTGCTGCGGGCAGTTGGCCCTGCCGGGCGTTTGGTGTCCTACGAAATAAACGAATCAGTGGTGGCAAAGGCCGAGTCCAACGTCAAGTCTGTAATCTCAGACACCTCACGGTGGACGGTGAAAGTCGGCGATATCGCCGAGGGCATCGACGCGAAGGCCGTGAACCGCGTAGTGCTGGACCTGCCCGAGCCGTGGCGGGTGCTGGACGCCGCCGCCAACGCGCTCAGCACCGGCGGCATCCTGCTGTGCTTCCTCCCCACCGTCCTCCAGGTGCATGAGCTGGTGCTGGCGTTGCAGGATGACGGCCGCTATGCCCGCATCGAGACCGCCGAGACCATGCTGCGCGGCTGGAACGTGACGCGACGCAGCGTCCGTCCGGCCCACCGGATGGTCGCGCACAGCGGTTTCATCACCACCGCCGTGCGCTGCGTCCCGCCGAGCCGGCAGGGCTACGCGCTCAACCCGTGAACCGGAAACACCGCGTCCTTGATCGCCGCCACGCTTTCGACAGCCAAAGCCCGAGCTTCGGCGCGGATGTGGTCGGGTATCTCGGGAATCTCCGTATCCCGTAACGCCGTGCGGCCGAGCCGCTCAATCGACGCCGTGGGAATCCGGTCGGGCCAGTCTGCCCCGCACATGACGCCGTAAGCCAGCGTCCAGCAACGCGCCACCGCGCCGATGTCGTACCCGCCGCCGCCGGTGGCCAGCCACGGGTAACCCAGGCTGCCCAGCCGCGTGACGGCGGCGATGAACCCCCTACTGGTCACCTGCAAGTGCGTCAGCGGGTCGGTGTGATAAGAGTCGATGCCCAGTTGAGTCAGCAGCACGTCGGGCGCGAAGGCATTGATTACCGGCGGGACGATAGCCTCGAAGGCGTCCAGGTAAATCTCGTCGTCCGTATAGGGATACAGAGGCAGGTTCACGGCGTAACCGACACCATCGCCCGCCCCCACTTCGCCGGCAAACCCGGTGCCGGGGAAAAGGTATCGCCCCGACTCGTGGACGGATATGGTCAGCACGCGCGGGTCGTTGTAGAAAGCGTCCTGCACTCCGTCGCCGTGGTGCGCGTCAATGTCCACGTAGGCGACCCGCAGGCCGCGATTGAGCAGGTAGTGGATGGCAACCACAGGGTCGTTGAACACACAGAACCCGCTGGCGTTGCGCGCGGCGGCGTGATGCAGTCCGCCGCTGATGTTGAACGCCGCCTGTACCTCGCCGTCGGCGACCATGCGCGCCGCGTCCAGCGTTGCGCCGGTGCTGAGCATGGCGGCCTCGTACATGCCTGAGTAGGTGGGATTGTCGCCGCCCTGGGCAAACCCGAACCGCTGGGGCTGGTATCCGGTCAGCCCCAGGCTGAAGGTGCGCACGGCGGCCATATAGTCGCGGGAGTGAAACGCCCCCACGCTGGTCTCGTCGGCCAGGGTCGGCGTGACCAGCCGCGAATCGTCGCCGTCGAACGCGCCGTAAGCGTCCAGCAGCTCGTAGGTGTGGCGCAGGCGGATGGGACGCATGGGGTGGTCCTGGCGCAGCACGTGCTGGCTCATGGCGTCGTCATAGATAAAAGCGGCGCGGGGCATGATTCTCTCCCGGTCATGGGCTGGCACGCAGAGTAACACTTTCGGGAACGTGAATCATCGCCGTGCTAGACTGCGTTGACATGGTAGAGCATTCCGACATATCGGTGGTCATCCTTGCCGGTGGGATCAGCCGACGCCTGGGGCGCGACAAAGCTGCTGAGCCATTTGGCCACGAGACACTGCTGCGCCGCGTCGTCAGGCGAGCCAGCGAATCGGTTGGCTCGAACGACGTCGTAATCGTCGTGGCCGACATTGGCCAGTCAGAGAGAGCGCCGGCGGACATCCCCCACCGTTTGGTGCTTGACGCATTCCGCGGTACCGGGACACTCGGCGGGATCTACACGGGGCTTGAGGCAGCGCGCAACGAGTGGGCGCTGGTGGTGGCGTGCGACATGCCCTTCCTGTCGGCGCCTCTGTTGGGATACATGGCGAGGTTGCGGGAAGCCGTCGATGCGGTGGTGCCAGTAACCGGCGGGCGGCCGGAACCGACCCACGCGCTGTACTCGCGGCGATGCCTCCCTGCGATTTCCCAGCGGCTGCAAGCCGGCCAACTGAAAGCAGCAGGCTTTTTGGATCTGGTACGAGTCCGTTATGTTGATGAGAGTGAAGCCCGCCGCTTCGACCCGGCATTGCTCACCTTCTTCAACGTCAACCGCCCCGAAGACTTGGCGCAAGCGGTCGAGATAGCCGCACAGGAACGAGATCAGAGCGGCTGCTTGGCCGGCACTCCAACACGGCGCGGGTAGCGGCCCGGCGTGCGCCGCACCTTTTCCACCGAGATGATCCACCGGTCAGCCGGCAGCGGCGGCGAGAGGTCGTTGACCGAATGCAGCCCGGCGATTTTGCCGCCCAATTCATTCAGCGCGTTCACCGACATTTTCGCCTCAACCGGGCCATCGCTCCCCTTCCACGCCAGCAGGCGCCCGTGTCCCTTGCAGAGCGGCAGCGCGTACTCGATCAACGCCGGCAGCGACGCCACGCCCCGAGCCAGGGCAACGTCAAACTGCCCCCGATAACCCTCGGTGCGCCCCAGATCCTCGGCGCGCACGGTCACAACCTCCACGTCGTCCAGCGCCAGTTCGCTCACCAATCCCCGCAGGAACGCCGTCTTTTTGCCAACAGACTCCGCCAGCGTCAGCCGGATGCCGGGGAACACAATCTTGAGCGGAACGCCGGGAAATCCCGCGCCGGCCCCGATATCCACGACGCGCGCCCCGTCATGCCATTCCGCTATCGCCAGCACGGCGGTCAGGGAATCGAGGTAGTGGCGCACCTGTACCTGCTCCGGGTCGGTGATGGCGGTGAGGTTGGCGCGGCGGTTTCCGGTCTGCAGCAGTTCGGTGTATCTGGCAAACTGCCCCAACTGATCGACGGTAAGATGCAGTCCCAACCGTTCCGCCTGTTCCGACAGAACCTGCATCCCCGGATTGGCGGCCGTTGTCATCAGCCCAGGAATCGCGTGAACACGTCCCGCCCGGGGAAAACGGCGCGCTCGCCCAACTCCTCCTCGATGCGCAGCAGGCGGTTGTACTTGGCCAGCCGCTCCGAGCGGGTGATCGAGCCAATCTTGATCTGCCCCGCGCCGGTGGCAACGGCCAGGTCGGCGATGGTGGTGTCCTCGGTCTCGCCGGAGCGGGCAGAGATCACCGGCAGGTAGCCGTGCTGCTGGGCCAGCCGGACGGTTTCCAAAGTCTCGGTAAGGGTGCCGATCTGGTTCAGCTTGATCAGCACGGCGTTGGCGATGCCGGCGTCCGCGCCCCGTGCCAGGCGCTCCGGGTTGGTGGTGAACAGGTCGTCGCCGATGAGCTGCGTGGACGCGCCCATCTGTTGCGTCAGATATTCCCACCCCTCCCAGTCATCCTCCGACAGCCCGTCTTCAATGGAGATTATGGGATAAGTTACGCACCAGTGGGCCAGCAGGTCGGCCAACTCGGTGGAGGTGAACGACCGGCCCTCGGCGCGCAGCAGGTAGTTTCCATCGCCCCCGATAAACTCGGTAGCGGCCACGTCCATGCCGATGGCGATGTCGCCGTCGCGGGCGCAGCGATAGCCGGCCAGTCGAGTCGCGTCGTAGAGAATCCCCAATGCGTCCTCATGGCAGGGCAACGGCGGTCCGTACCCGCCCTCGTCGGCGACACCGTAGGCGTAGGGGCCCATCTGGGAAAGCACGCGACCCACCGCGCGGTACACGTCCACGACCATGCGCAGCGCGTCGCCGTATGTCTCCGCGCCGATGGGGATGGCGAGAAAGTCCTGCATATCCAGGCCGGCCGCGGCATGTCGCCCCCCGCTGATGATGTTGACCATCGGCACCGGCATGGTTACCGCATCGGAGCCACCGAGGTATTGATACAAGGGCAGACCCGAAGCAGCAGCCGCAGCGTGGGCCGCCGCCAGCGATACACCGAGGATAGCGTTCGCGCCCAGCCGCGACTTGTTGGACGTGCCATCCAGTTCGCGCAGAAATTCATCCAGCGCCGGTTGGTCGGCAGCGTCCATCGACCCGCAGGCCGCCGGCGCGATGATGGTATTGACAGCGGCGACGGCGCGCAACACGCCCTTGCCCTCGTAGCGGGCCGGGTCGCTGTCGCGCAGCTCGATGGCCTCGTGGCGTCCGGTGGACGCGCCGGATGGCACAATGGCGCGGCCCATCGCGCCGCCATCCAAATGCACGTCCACCTCAACAGTGGGGTTGCCGCGAGAGTCAAGAACTTCGCGGGCACGAACGGCGGCAATGATGGTTGAGCTGGGCATAGAGACCTAGCCGTGCCCTTCGGACACGATGTCGTTGAACGTAACCCGCAGCATGGGCGCATCGGTCTCGTTCTTCCACTGATGATGCTCGCCGGGAGGAACGCGCACGGCGTCGCCGGCGGTCACGGTGTATTCCGTGCCGGAGACGACTATGGTTCCGGTACCCTCCAGGATGAATACGGTGTGGTCCCAGGAGTGGTTGTGGCCGCCGGTCTCGGGGTGGCTGACCGCGCCGGGCTGCATGTAGCCGTTGTAGAGCATCAGGTAGTTGGGACAGCCGTCGCGCCCGCCCAGCATGGTGTGACCGGTCTCGTCGTTGAGGTCGGCGTGGTTGCGGATCACCGGCGGCGTGCCGGCGCCGGGCTCAGACCCGCCGGGCCGGGCGTTGCCGCTGGCGGCGGAGATGGGGTTGATCTCGATGCGGTGGATGGGGCTGTCGCCGTCGTTGCGGGTAACGTGGTCCACCATGGGCGGGATGAACATGGCGTCGCCGGCCTTGACCGGGTATTCCTTGCCATCGGCGACCAGGGTGCCGCTGCCCTCGATGATATAGACCTCGTGCTCCCACTCGTGGATGTGGTGGCTGCTGGTTCCGCCCGGCTGTATTACCGAGTACGCCAGGGTCAGGAACGGATCATCGTCGGCGCTGATCAGTCGGGCGACCTCTCCGGCGGGGAAATCCTTGATGTTGCGAATCAGGGGTTCCATTAGTCCTCTCCTTGTTGAGTCGGGATGGCGGAGCGTTGGCTTAGAGTTCGTGCCTGTTGTCGTCGTCTCCGCCACCGCGGTTGGTGGCATCGGGCGGCAGGGTGATGATGGCACGGCGATGGGTGCCCACGCCGATAGTGCGGTCGCCGTCCAGCACCTCCACCTTGAAGTAGAGCCAGCGGCCATCGACCTTTTCCAGTTCGGCGTTGGCGACGACGGTTACGCCCATGTCGGCGGTGGCCACGTGGCGCACGTTGACCTCGAAGCCAACGGTGGATTGCTCGTGCGGGAGGTAGTCAAGAACAGCGCGCTGTGACGCCTGCTCCATGGCGCGAATCATGGATGGAGTGCTGAGCTTGCCGGTATGGGGCGCGGTGTTGTGCTCGTCCACCAGCACCTCGCAGTGTCCAGTAAGTCCGGGCAGCAGGGTAGGCGGGGCCGCGTTCGATTGCTGGGTCATGTTGGTTGGTTATCCTTCCGTTTGCTTTGGACTCGGTACGCTGTAAGCGCAGCCATCATAACAGCGCGGGGGTAGTTTTGACACACCCGGCATCGCATCTATAATTGCGGTGGAAACCCACACTGTCCCCGGATCAGCGCAAAGGAGATAGCCGTATGCCCACTTGGAAAATCGCATATTTCACCGGAGTCGGAGCGCGGGCCGACGTGATGCTGGACAATGCTCCCGATAATGTGGAGGTCACGGTCGTGGACCGCACGTTGCCGGCTGCGGATCAAATCGAGCTGTGCCGCGATGCCGACGCCATCATCTCCAGCGAAGTCACCACCGAGGTGCTCCGGGAATGCCCCAACGTCAAGCTGATCCAGACCCTCAGCGCGGGCTACGACCGCATGGATCTCGAAACCATCCTGGAAATGGGCATTCCGGTAGCCAACAACGGCGGGGCCAACGCCATATCGGTGTCCGAACAGACCCTCGGCCTGATGATCGGCATCGGACGGAACCTGATGGCCCAGTGGGATACCACCACCAGGCAGCGTAACTGGCGGGGCAATCTCTACCAGACTGACCTGACTGAGATCACCGACAAGACCGTCGGCATCATCGGCCTCGGACGTATCGGCCGGCAGGTCGCCAAGCGCCTCACTGGGTTTGACACCCGCACCATCTACTACGACATCGAAGACATTCCCGAGGACGTCCGGAACGAAGTCAAGGCCGAGCCGGTTCCCTTCGACGAGCTGCTGGAAACCTCCGACTTCGTCAGCATCCACGTGCCCCTGACGCGGCGCACCCGGGGCATGATGTCCGACCGCGAGTTTGACCTGATGAAGCCGACGGCGTTCTTCATCAACCTCTGCCGCGGCCCGGTGGTGGACGAGGCTGCGCTCTACCGCGCCGTCACCGAGGGCAAGATCGCCGGCGCCGGCCTGGACGTGCTGGAAGTCGAACCTACACCGGCGGACAACCCGTTGTTCGACCTGGACAACGTCATCATAACCCCGCACATGGCCGGCCAAAGCCAGGAAACCGCGCTGCGGGCCGCCCACTTCGCCTACGGCAACATCCTGCGTGTGCTGAACGGCGGCGAGGCGGAGTCTCTGGTGACGCCGGAGTAGATCGGTTTTCCAGAACTCACCCCGTCACCCGGAACTCACTCCGTCATTCCCGCCCTCCACCGTCATTCCCGCGAAAGCGGGAATCCAGAACCCCGAAAAGGAGTTTCCCCATGATCTGGTGCCGCTACGAACTGGACGGCAAGACCAGCTTCGGAATCGTCGAGGATGGCCGCGTTACCGAGGTGTGGGGCAACCCCCTGGAGGACTACGCCGTCACCAACCATTCGCATTCGCTGGACGAGGTGAAACTCCTCGCGCCCATCAAGCCGCCCATGCTGTACGCCGCCGGCCCCAACTACCGGGGACACGTGGAGGGCATGGCGGCCCGGCGCGGAGCCCCGCCGTCGTATCCCGACCGCCCATCGCCCAACTACCGCTCCGTCCACGCCATCATCGGCACGGAGGAGAACATCGTGGTGCCGGCCGACTGCTCGGGCGCGGTGCAGCCGGAGGGCCAGTTGGCGGTTGTCATCGGCAGGACGGCGCGCAAGGTGCCGGTCAGCGAGGCCCTGGACTACGTTTTCGGCTATACCATCGGCAACGACATCAGCCAGCGACCCTGGCAACAGGCCGACCGCACCATGTTCCGCGGCAAGAACTGCGATACCTGGAAGCCCATGGGCCCCTGGATCGTAACCGACCAGGACCCCAAAGGTTTCCGCATCATAGTCCGCCGCAACGGCGAGGTCTGGGAGGATTTCTCCTCAGCCGATCAAATCTGGGACACGGCCACCTGGATCCACGAACTCAGCAACTACGCCACGCTCCACCCCGGCGACGTCCTATGGATGGGCACCGATGGCGCGGACGGCGACATGTTCCCCGGCGACACCATCGAGGTGGAAATCAGCGGCATCGGCACCCTCCGCAACTACGTGGTGGCGGAATGGTAACGGGGTATGGGGCGGGCTGATACTAGTACACCACCACTATTATGGTTCTCCCTGACATGCTACGCTGCGCCACTCCAAACCAATTCCCACTCTTCTAGTTGAGCGTCGGATGGCGGGGTGGTTAATGCCGCGACGAGAACGTCTCCTTTGTGGTCTCGGACAGAGTACCAATGTAGCCCGGCGCTAAGATCGTCATGCTCGGACCAGCAGCCAATAACAATGCGAGTGCCGTATTCGTTGCTGTGGTCAATGAGAACTTGCGCGATGTGATTGTTCTCGCCGAACGCTATGTCAGGTAGCGGGCCGTGGTAGTTGCTGGCAGGTAGTCCACCTTCATAGTACCGATTCATCGTATCCTCCTTTGGTTGCGGTGTGGAGCACCGCATCAGGATAAAGCGTACACTATCCGAAGCCGCTTCAGGTCTACAACTGTCTCCTAATTGACCATGAGTAGGCAACGCGTTACCTTGCCGATCATGAACGCTACTGCCGTGATACGCTGCCTCGCCTTTGCCATGGCCTTTTTGCTTCTGATGGCAACCGCCTGCAAAAGCAACGTGGACCGGGTGGTTGATTGGTACGAGGAAGCCAGCACTCGCGAGCCACACAACCTCCCGAGCATATCGGAGTGTGATCGCTGGAAAAATGACTACTGGATCATGGTAGAAGTTTTGGAAAATACTGGGGATCGATTTGCCACACAGTATGCGCTGATGGCTTCACAAAACGTGCCGCAAACGGCACTACAGGCTTACAGTGAAACGTGGACTGCGACGATAGATTCTATCTATCAAGGCTGGGTGGGCTTAACCGGTTGGGCTGAATGGCAGGCTGGATACTGCGAAGGTAGGTACAACGCTGCACACGATCCCAGTGAGGTATGTGCGGTGTATTCCACAATCCCGGTGTCGGCTTTACGTGGTTCATCTGTGAGTTACGGCCGGGTGGAGTATTGTATCGAGCATTCAATACCGCCTTTTCGATGGGAATTACATACAAAGGTTTACATTGCTGCCTGACGGCTGCTATAATCAGCCCAAATAACACAAGCCCGCTGCGCTAACAGCGGGCAGTGCGGAACCGTCCGGAGATGATAGCCGGTTCCTGTGTCCGGGACAGGCTGATTGTATCAGCAAATCCTGGAGTACAGCAAGCAGCATCTCCCTGCGGCGGCAACGTACAGGGAGATGCTTTATGGGAACCGGAACGCACGATGACCGAACCCCGGAGGAAGTCCGCAAGGCCGTGGAGAACGCCGTAGCGCAGTACGAACTGGCCCGCTTCGTGGACGCCATAATCCAGGCGGAGATAACCCTAGCCGTCGCCACCGCCGTCGCCAACGAGGGCAAGGATGACTGACCGCAATTTCGCCAACCGCACACTCTACCACGGCGACAACCTGGACTTCCTGCGCGGGATGAACTCCGGCACTGTGAACCTCATCGCCACCGACCCGCCCTTCAACAAGGGACGGGATTTTCACGCCGACCCCGACAGTCTGGCGGCCGGCGCGTCGTTCCCCGACAGATGGAGTTGGCGGGATGACGTTCACGACGAGTGGCTAATCGCCATCCAGCGCGACGAGCCGGAAGTCTGGCAGGTAATCACCGCCGCCAAGACGGTGTACGGTGACGATATGGGCGCGTTCCTGTGCTGGCTGGGCGTGCGGCTGTTGGAAATGCACCGCATCCTGACGGATAACGGTAGCCTGTATCTTCACATGGACGATACCGCCGGCGCATGGGGAAAGTGTTTGCTGGACGCTGTGTTCGGTAAAGCAGGCTTCAGAAACTCGATCACTTGGCAGCGGCATAACGCGCACAGTAACGCCAATCGGTTTGGGAACGTCACCGACACCATCCACTTCTACGTCAAAGGCAACCCAACCTGGAACCCGACATTTGGCACTTACAGCGCGGAGCAACTGAAACGCTACAAGCAGGACGATGATGGACGGTACTACCGAGGGGATGATTTGACAGCTCCATCGCCTGCACCCTCCCGGATATTCACTTGGCGCGGCACTACCCCGAAGCATGGTTGGAGATACAGCAGAGAGCATCTTGAATCGTTATGGGAGCAAGGGCTGATACTCACCAAGCGCGACGGCAGCCCTAGACTGGACGGCCACAAGAAGTATCTTGATGAAATGCAGGGCAAGCCGCTTCAAAACTTGTGGGCAGACATCCCGCGCATAGCCAATACATCCAACGAGCGCACGGGATACCCCACGCAAAAGCCGTTGGCCTTGTACGAACGCATCATCAAGGCCAGCAGCAACCCCGGCGATATGGTGCTTGACCCGTTCTGCGGCTGCGCCACTACGCCGGTTGCCGCAGAGCGGCTGGGCCGGCAATGGGTGGGTATGGACATTTGGGATAAGGCGCACCCCACGGTGCTTGACCGCCTTGAAACCGAGGGGCTGGCCGTACCCAACCGCCGGGGGCGTAACCGACAGGCCGCGCTGGTCTTTGGCGACGTTACCTATGCCACCGCCCCCCCCAAAGGACGGACGACGGCGAGCCGGCCACGCTCACGTTGCGGACGCCAACGGGAGGGCGTACAGCTCGCTATCCCGCCCCGCGTTCACAGCACGGGAAACTGCTGGCCGACGTGGGTGCATTCTGTCAGGGATGCGGGCGGGATTACGGGTTTGACCCCCGCGTGCTGGAGGTTGACCACATCCGGCCCCGGGCGGACGGCGGAAGCGACGCCTACGACAACCTCACGCTGCTATGTCCGCCGTGCAATCGAGAGAAGCGGGACCGTATTACGTTGACGGGGTTGCAGGATTTGAACCGCCGCAGCGGACACTTGCAACCGGAGAACGAGCCGAACATCAGACACGGGCGGGCGCAAGGGCGCACACGCCGCCGGCGACGGTAAGCGGCTGCTAGGCAATCAGGTCGGCGTAGGTCAACCGCTTGCCGATACAGCCGCGCAGCAGGTCGGCCATCTGCGATAGCGTGTCCATCGGCCGGCCGTTGTGCCTACCCTCAAACTCCGTAACGTACCGGTCCAGATGCTTGACCGACATCCAGTGATAGATCCCGGTGTAACCCCGCTTGAGCATGGCCCAGAACGATTCAAGGCCGTTGGTATGGGCCATATCCCGCACGTACTCGCCGACGCTGTGAGCAACGGCCTGGTGCGGGCGATTCAGCCGATTGTAGGCCGCCGCTTCGTCGGTGAATACCAGCGTGGTCGGCTCAGTGCGCTGGTGCACGAAGGCCCGGAGCGTCTGCCCGTCGGTACGGTCAACGACCTCGGCGTCCACCTGGCCGGTTTCGCGGTCTTTGACGCCGGCGACGGCGGTCTTGCCAACGGCACCCCGGCCCCGCCGCTGTTTCTTGTCGGAATGCTTGTTGCCTTCCTTCCCGCCGATGTAGGTTTCATCAACCTCCACCGGGCCGCTGAACACCGGGTCATCACCGGCCATGGCCTCGCGGATGCGATGGCCCATGAACCACGCCGATTTTTGCGTGATGCCCAAGTCCCGGTGCAACTTCATGGAGCTGACGCCTTTGAGGTTGGTCAGGATTTGGTAGAACGCTATCGCCCACTTGCGGAGCGGGAGCTTGGACGATTCCATAACCGTACCGAGCTTGACGCTGAAATACTGGCGGCAGTCGGCGCACCAGTAGGGCATCTTGGCGTGGGAGGCGTCGCGGGTACGCTCGCCGCCGCAGCGCGGGCAAACGCGGCCGTTCGGCCAGCGGATGGACTCAAACCAGTCGCGGGCGGTATCTTCGTCGGGGAACAATTCGAGCAACTCGATAATCCCGATTCCGTTGCGATATGACTTGCCTGGCATTGCCGTTCACCATCCCTGGTTGACTTGGGACGATGATAGCAGGTCAAGGACGGCTTGTCAACCTTTGTATGTAATTCCCTTTTCGATAGCAGCCCGGAACAGCAGAAGGTTACCCCAGCCGGCCAAAGTTGTGGAGTAGGGCATAATGCTCAAAGCAGGCAGGGGCACCTCACTCCCTTGCCAACCTACGGCTCCTGCCGTCCCAGCTGCGCTCTGAGGCGGGCCAGTTCGGCTTCGGCGGCTTCGGCGCGGGTTTCGGCTTGGCTGCGGGCGGTTTGTTCGAGGTTTAGCTCGGCTTCGGCGACGATGGCGCGGGCTTCGGCGGCATCGGCCCGGCCTTCTGCGGCGACGCGCTTGTCTATCGTCAGCCCCGTCGCCGGGTCCAGCGCGTCAAACTCCTGGCCGTTCCAGGAAAACACCACGCCCAGCAACTCGCTGTGCGCCCGTACCGAACCGTCGTCCCCTTGCTGCAACTCATACTCTTCATACCGGCCGGCCACCAACCGCTCCCCGGCAATGGGCTGGCCGTACAGATCCTCGCCCGTGGGGTCAAACCGCCAATACTCCTGTATGCCCAGCCTCTGGTACAGCTCCCGCTTCCAGCCCAGATCGTTCGCCGCCGTGCTGGGCGACGCCACTTCCATCACGAAGTCCGGCGCTTTGCCGATTTCCCAAATCCAGAAGTTCGGCAGGTTCTCGTAGATGCCGGCAACGTCCACGTCAAAAGCAATGAACAAGTCCGGAGCAACCCGCCGGTTGCCGTCGGTTGCGTCGTAGGAGACGAAGCCGCCGCCATTGATGAACACATCGGGGCGATCCCCATAACGCTCGTAGAGCAGCCCGGATATTCGGAATACTGTGGGCCACTGCTCCATGTCGTCCTCGACTCGCTCCGGTTCTTCATAGAAGATGTCCGGCAAGGTTCGTACCTTCCAGGCGTTGGTTATGATTCGGGTGGCGGCCATGGGTGAGCCTCCGGGGCCGGGTAGCAGTTGTTCGGGTGGGTCAATTATATGCCGCCGCCGCCACGTCGTCATCCCGCTGCTCCGCGCCCTAACTTTCACAAAATTACCTTTACACGACTCGTATCAAGGTGTTATAATTTTGCATATCAACCGATTGACAGGCATCGCAACGATAAATGAGCCTGCAAATGGTTGATGATAAAAACACAGGATCGTATGGAGGTCCAAAATGAATAATCAGGGAAGAAGCATCATCGGTAGAAGAGGAATCCTCCTGTCGTTGGCCGCGATGGGGGTCGCCGCCGGACTGCTCTGGTTCAGCATGATCGGCGGCGTTGGCGCCGCCTCCGCGGACGGCGGCCCCAGCAGCGTCGCCCAAGTGGGTCAGGCAACCCAGCAGTACGGAGATCAACCGCCCATCAACACCTGCGTGCTGCCCATTTGGATCCCTTGCCCATCACCGCCCGGCGAGTAGATCGGTGGTAGCCGGACGGAAAATCAACGGATGCCGTGAAGGACGTTGATCAATCAACCCACTTTCCTCGCCGGGCATGGCGCCCGGCGGGGATTTTTATTGCGGTGGTGGCAGAGGAAGAGCGGGACGCAGGTCGTCAGCGAGTTACATACCCGTTCTTCAAGTCCCACGCCGCCGCCTCGCCATCCCGCTCCGTCGCAGAGCCGTAACCACCTCCACCGGAGGACAGGCAGATGATGTGGTCGCCGGGATTCACCACCACGCCCACCTCCTTGGAGCCCAGCACCCGCTCCGTGCCGTCGTTGACGATCTTGTAGTGGTGGGGCAGGCCGTCGGTTGCGCCGAAGAGGCCGAAGGGCGGCACTACGATGCCGTCGCCGGCGGTGTTGAGCAGGGCCGGCCCCTCACCCTCGTACACCAGGTCGCATATCGCGCCCAGGCCGCCGCGCCACGCGCCAACGCCACCGGAGTCCGGCCGCAGCTCGTGGCGTTCGATGAAGAACGGGAACCGCTCCTCGGTGACTTCAATGCTGGGCGAACGGATGCCGCCGGCCACGTTGATCTCGCCCACGTTGGACCACCCGTCGAACCCTTCCGACGCGCCGCCGCCGCCCCGGGCCAGGAAGAAGTGCCAGATGAACTGCCGTCCCGTGCGCGGGTCGTGGCCCGTGATGGCGTAGCGCAGGCGGCGGGAGAACCCCGCTGACACGGCGGCGGGGATGGCCGGGGCCAGCGCCTTGAACACCGCCTCCACGACCTCTTCAGCGCAGTGGTTGGTGCTCATGCACACCGGCGCCGGCGGGTTGGCGTTGACCACCAGGCCGCGCGGCGCGATGATCTGCACGGGCCGCATGGAACCCTCGTTGCGGGGCACATCCATGGGCGCCAGGTACATGATGGCGGCGTGGGCCAGCGACCGCGTGTTGGCGTAGGCGCTGTTGATGAACCCCTCGACCTGCGGGCTGGAATCGCTGAGGTCGATGGTCATGGAGTCGCCGGCGATGGTGACCGTGGCGCGGATGGGCACCAGCTTGCTGTCGAACCCGTCGTCGTCCACAAAGGACTCGCCGCGATACACGCCGTCGGGCCAGCCGGAGATGAACCGGCGCACCTGTCGCTCGGTGGCGGCCAGGATCTCGGAGACCACCGCCATCAGCCGGTCGGACCCGTACTCGGCCAGCAGGTCCCCAATGCGGCGGGCCGCCAGCATCACCGAGCCGATCTGCGCGTTCAGGTCGCCCAGGAAATTCTCCGACTGCCGCACGTTGGCCGACATCATCTGCAACAGGTCGTAGCGGGGCGCTCCCTTGTCGTAGAGCTTCAGCGGCGGTATGCGCAGGCCCTCCTGGAAAATCTCGTTGGCGCCGGGGTTGTAGCCGCCGTGGGTTCCGCCGCCCACGTCGCTGTGGTGGGCGCGGTTGACCCCGTAGAACAGCAGCCTCCCATCGTGGAACACGGGCCGGATGATGGTGATGTCGGGCAGGTGGCTGCCGCCGAAGTAGGGGTCGTTGAGGATGAACAGGTCGCCGTCGTGGATGTCGTCGCCGAAGTAGTCGCGCACGGCAGCGCCGGCCACTGGGAGCGCGCTGATGTGGACGGGGATCCCCTCGCCCTGGGCGACGAGTTGACATTCGTTGTCCAGGATGGCAGTGGAAAAGTCGCGGCTGGAGTTGAGTATCTGGGACATGGCGGTGCGCAGCATCGCCTCGGTCATCTCCTGCGCGATGGACTCCAAACGGTGCTCGACGACGGCGAGGGTTATGGGATCAGCGTCCGCGCCGGCGGTGTCCTGCTGCGCGACGCGGGCGGTTTCAAGGTTCACGCGCAGTTCGACGCCGCCCATGGCATCAACAGCGGCGCGGTCGCCGGGCCACACTAGGATGGTGGTGAACTCCGACTCCAGGATGGCGGGGCCGTCAATCTCCGCACCGGCCGGCAGTCGGTCGGAAGCGTAGGTCGGCGCGTCCTGCCACTCGCCCAGGTAGATGTGCCGGGAACCAACGGGATGCGCCGCGCTGTCGTCCCGGCGCTGGTCGCTTTGGGCGATCCTGGGCAGCTTGCCGATGGCCGCCACCCGCAGCGTAACCAGCCTCACCTCCTGATCCTGCTGGTTGTACGAGTAGAGTTCCTGGTAACGGCTGTGGAAGTTGGCAGTGAGGCGAGCGATGAAATCGGAATCGGCCAGCGTCGGGTCCGGCAGTGGCACCGTCACTTCGTAGATTTGGTCCAGGTAGCGCATGTCGGCAGAGTATTGGATCTCCACGGCTTCGGCGGGCAGGCCCTGATCCTTCAGCTTGTCCCGTCCCTGGCCGGCCAGTTCGTCGAGGACGGAGCGCAGTTCGTTCAGGTCGGCGCGGTCCAGGCTCACCGGGTAGGAGCGGAAGAAATCGTACTTGATGTCGGTGTTCAGCATCCCGTATGCCGACAGCACGGGCGCGGACGCCGGGATGTACACCCGGGACACCTCAAGCTGCCGGGCGGCCTCCGAGGCGTGCAGGCCCGACGCGCCACCGAATCCCATGATGGTGAATTCGCGGGGGTCAACGCCGCGCTGCACAGACATCAGGCGGATGCCCTCGGCGATGGAGGTGCAGACCACCTTGAACACGCCGAACGCGGACTCGGCGTTGGACAGATTGAGGGGCGCGCCCACGTGGTCAGCCAGGGCCTGCTCGGCCGCGACGGTGTCGAGACTGGCCCGTCCGCCGAGGAAGTTGGCAGCGTCCAGGTAGCCCAACGCCAGGCTGGCATCGGTTACGGTGGGATTTTCACCACCCCGGCCGTAGCAGGCCGGGCCGGGTTCCGCGCCGGCGCTTTCGGGGCCGACGTGCAGGATGCCGCCCTCGTCCACGCGGGCGATACTGCCGCCGCCGGCGCCCAGCGTGTGGATATCGATCATGGGCGCGGCGATCTTCCAACCGGCCTCGAATTTCTCGTTGGCGACGTGGGGAACGCCGTTCTCTATGAGCGAGATGTCGGTGCTGGTGCCGCCCATGTCGAAGGCGATCAGCTTGGGTTCGCCGAGCAGTTGGCCGATGTAGGCGGCGGCGCTGACGCCTCCCGCCGGGCCGGACAGGATGGCGCGGACGGCCATGCGGCTGGAGTCGGCGATGGGGGCCACGCCGCCGTTGGACTGCATGATGAGCACGTCCCGCAGCCGGGGATATGCCTCGAATCGCTGGGCCAGGTTGGCCAGGTATCGGCTGAACACCGGGCCGACGTAGGAGTTGATGACCGTGGTACTCAGGCGGTCGAACTCCTTGATCTGGGGAATCACCTCGTGGGACAGGGAGGCGTACAGGTCGGGATAGCGCTCGCGGATAATCTCCGATGCCCGCCGCTCGTGGGAGGGGTTGAGGTACGAGAACAGGAAGCAGACGGCCAGCGCCTCGGCTCCCTCGCCTACCAGGTAGTCCAGGCTCTCAATCAGCGCGGCCTCGTCCAGCGGGCGCTCCACCTGGCCGCTGGCGCGGATTCGTTCTGGGATGCCCACGCGCAGGTAGCGGGCGGCCAGCGGCTCAACCATGTTCATGCGCAGGTTGTAGCGGTCTTCTTTCAGGCCCTCGCGCATCTCCAAGAGGTCACGGAAGCCGTCGGTGGTGATGAGGCCGACCTGCGCGCCCTTGCGTTCCACCAGGGTGTTGGTGGCGACGGTGGAGCCGTGAATCACCAGGTCGGTCTCGCCCAGGAACTTGTCCAGCGACAGGCCATAGGCGTCGGCCGCGTCCTGCAATCCGGCCATGACGCCGACGGAAGGGTCGTCGGGGGTGGATGCGGTTTTGAAGAAACGCGGTTGGCCGGTTTCGCCGGCTACCACAAAGTCGGTAAAGGTGCCTCCGACGTCTATCCCGATCTTGTACACCTGGGGCCTCCTGATCCGTTTGGCAGCAATTGTGTCCTATCGTCAGCATCATACGCCATGTCGGTGGCTTTCAGTATTAGAGGGTCTGTCCGTTTGCTATACTCGCGCGAAAGCAGAAGGAGGCGGATCATGGCGGATTACACTGCATATTTCAACGGCGAGTGGGTGCCCTTCAGCGAGGTCAAGATCGACCCCATGGACCGGGGCTTCCTGGTGGGAGACGTGATTTTCGACGTGGCCCGGACTTTCAACGGCAAGAGCTTTCGCATGGACCAGCACATCGACCGACTCTACCGTTCGCTGAAGTACGTCCGCATCGACCCCGGACTCTCCCCGCGAGAGATGTACGACATCAGCGAGGAAGCCATCGCCCGCAACGAGCACCAGCGGGAAGAAGTGGGGGACTTCACCATAACCCAGTTCATCACCCGTGGCCCGGGCAGTTGGTCCCGCGACGCCGGGCCTCCCACAGTTGGAGTGAAGATCTCGGCGGCGGCGTTCGGACGCTACGCCAAGCTGTACAACGACGGCGCCCACGGCGTAATCACTCGCACCCGGAGCTACCCGGTCGATGCCCTCGACCCCAAGGTCAAGCACTACAGCCGCATGAACTTCAATCTGGCCGACCTGGAAGCGGCGGACGTGGACCCGGAGGGCTGGCCCATCCTCACGGACTCCGAAGGCAACCTGACCGAAGGGACGGGCTATAACGTGTTCCTGGTCACCGACGGAGTGATCCGCACGCCGGGGGACCGCAACATCCTCCAGGGCATCTCCAGGGGGATGGTGTTCGACCTGGCCGAGCAGCTTGAGATTCCGCTGGTGGAGGAAGACCTGCAACCCTACGACATGTACACCGCCGACGAGGCTTTCTTCTCCAGCACCACCCCCTGCGTGCTGCCGGTAACCGTCGTGGATAAGCGGGAGATTGGAGACGGACGGCCCGGGCCGATAGTCCAGCAACTCCTGTCCGCATGGAGCGAGACCGTCGGATTGGACATAGTTGACCAGATGGCCCGATTCGACCGGGGTTAGGAGGGCATAGCCGACGCAATCAAGTCGGCGGCGCGTTCCCCGATCATGATAACCGTTGCATGGCTGCCGCCTGACCTGGTAACCCGCGGCATCACCGACGCATCGACCACCGACAGCCCCGTTACTCCCTTGACGTTGCAGTATTGATCAACAACCGTCATTGGGTCTGAATCCGGGCCCATCTTGCAGGTGCCGGACACGTGCCTGGCGGTGCCAACGGTTTGGCGGATATAGACGTCCAAAGCGTCGTCGTCGGCCAGAATGTCATCCGTTGGGTGGAGCCGATAATCGGCCACGTCTTTGTACGCATCGGTTTCAAGGAATCCGATCGCCATTCGGATGCCTTCCCTCACCCGACGAATGTCGTTTGGATGCTGAAGATAGCGGTAGTTGAACTCCGGCTGCACCGTGGGATCGGCGGACGCAAGCCTGACGTACCCTGCGCCGTCGGGCAGTCCGAGGGTGCACGAGATTCGCGCCACCCGGTCCGCGGGAACGTCATCGTTGAGGAACTTGGTCCGCAAACCGGGGACGCGCTCCGGCCGTTCGTCAACCATCGGGGTAGTCCTCAGCAACATGTCATTGACTTCGTTGGACCCTTGAGAGGTGTAATGCAAACAGAAGCGCGCCGCATCGGCATCGGAAGTCAGGGTCACTCCATCTTTTACTTTGTAGGTTATCTGGGCGCTCAGGTGGTTGAACAGGTTCTGTCCCACTCCGGGCAGCTCGTGAACGAGCGGTATGCCAAATTGCTCAAGTTGGTCCTTGGGGCCGATTCCCGACAGCATCAGCAGGTGAGGCGACTTGAGAGCCCCGGCGCTCAACACCACCCGGTCCGCTTCGACGTTGAAAATCTCTCCACCGCTTTCCACTTCCACGCCGACGGCCCTTCTATCCTCGATCAAAACCTTCCTGACGAAAACCCCTCCCCTCACCGTCAGGTTGAGACGGTGTCGCATGGGATTCAGGTGAGTGATGGCGGCGCTCATTCTCCAGCCGTCCAAGTTGTTCGAGGGCCACACGCCAATACCCGCGGGGTTCGGGCCATTGGTATCCTCGACTGTCCCGTAACCGGCCGCCAAACAGGCCGCGTGGAAGGCCGTTTGGATGTCTGACACAGGCCCGGTTTGACGACGCCTTACCGGCATCGGTCCGTCGGTTCCGTGAAAATCATCCCGAATGTCGAGATCGTGCTCGGACTTTCTGAAGTAGGGCAGCACCTTGTCATAAGACCATTCATCGTTGCCCATGGCAGCCCAGGAGTCAAAATCCTCGGGCAAGCCCCTTTGCATTGCCTGACCGTTGATGGACGACCCGCCTCCGATCACCTTGCCCTGCGCTACGTGGATCTCACCCTGCTCATCGGTGATCGTTCCCCGCAGGGCCCAGTTATGCTCCGACTCCGGGGATTCCGCATAACTGGTGTTGCCGAACTTTATTTCGTCCGGCAGATAGTCCGGATCAGGGTAATCCGGCCCGGCTTCCAGCAACAGAACGGAGGTATTCGCGTCTTCAGCCAATCTGCTGGCCAACACCGATCCTGCCGCTCCCCCACCGACGATAACAACGTCATACTTCATGAGACCCCCCTTGAATGCTTCGTCTTCAAACATCGGACTTCCCAGTTTTCTCTGATGGCCTCCTACTCCCCGTCGCTCTGCACGTTCTCGGCCAATTGGCGAATCGTCTCCACAAAGGTGCGGTCACGATCCCTCGTCTCCGGCGACTCCTCTCCCAGCGGCGTGCCTCCGATGAACTCGTACATTTCCGCGACGCCCTCAAACAACTTGGGCGTCATCCCAAGCTGCGCGAAGGTATCGCGAATCTCCTCCATCTCGCTGACCCAGCGACGCGACCGGGGCGGCACCGTGGGGATGGTGCGTTCCATCCGCTGCAACACCGCCTGTTGGCCGGACTGGAATTCCGCAAGCAGCGGTTCGGTCAGGCCCATCAACTCAGCCGCCACCAGCAACTCAGTGTACAACGCCCAGGAACCCTTGGTCATCGCGGCGTAGCACATCTTTATGCCGGAGGCCTGCCCTACCTCGCCGTCCAGCGTCAGGACCGTCAGCCCGAAGTCGTTGAGTTGTCCAAACGCAGCGGCGTTTTCGCCGGAGGCGTAGAAGTGCGGACTGTACCCCGGCCGGGGCGGCCCGCCGATGATCGACACGTCCACGAACTGCCCGCCGGCGTCGGTGATGACGGGTTCCAGCTCCCGCGCCAGCTGCGGCGCAATGGCGTTGCACTCTGCGAACAAAACGCCGGCCCCCGTGGCAGCGAGCGCGTCGGCGACCCCCCGGCACAGGCCGGGAACCGCCGCCGATACCGTCATCGACATGATCAGGTCCGACTGCTCGACCAATTCCTCCATCGTCGCAACGTCTCGGATGCCTGCCTTGGACGCCAGGTTCCGCGTCCGTTCGCTCCGACCGGCCAGGCAGGTAATCACGTCCAGTTCGTTCTCACGAAGTCGCTGCCCCACCGCATGCCCCATGTCGCCGGGACTCAGAATAGCTACGGTGCCAATATCCATGGATGTCTTCTCACTTTTTGGTATAGCGCCTGCCAAATATAACACGGGCGTATTATCGGCATGCCGGCCAATTGTATCGCCTTATGCCTCGTGGTAGTGTTGCAAAATCTCACGACGTGGAGGACCCATGCCGGACCATAACGAACGACCCGAACCCAATTACGACCCGTTTCCGCCCGGACAAAACCGTCGCGCCACCGTCACCGAGGTGGACGTTGAGGACATGGGCAACATGCTGCGCCGCGCCTTCGTGGGCCGCGACGTGAAGTTCACCATCTACTGCGACGAGGGACCCAACGTCGGCGGCAACCACACCGCTCCAGCGCCGCTGAGCTACTTCGCCGCTTCCATCGCCTTTTGAGAGATGACCCAGATCGAGAGGTACTCTCGAATGATGAAAGTGGACATCACCGGCGTCCGGGCGCACATTGCAGTGCATTTCGGACTTGAGGGTTCGGTGCTGGCCGGCACCATCCAGGCCAGCGCCCCCAAAGTGGAAACCAGCTACGAGATCGAGTCCCCCGACGACCCGGAACGGGTGGCGGCAGTGCTGCGCAACGCCCGCAACGGCTGCTGGGTGCGGGCCGCGGTCGCCAATCCCACACCCTTCGAGGACAAGTCAACCCTCAACGGAGAGCCAATTTACTTCGACTGACTACCACCCCAAACTCTCCGGTATCAGGAGCATCGTGATCCGCCCCGCCACCGGCTCGTGCTCCATCACCAGGAACTTGCCGATGGGAGCGGCGGACCCGCCCCTGCCTTCCAACCAGCGGTCGTGCCGTTCCAGCGTGAACCCACGGGTGCGCACCTCGGCCTCCGCCAGCGTCGGGCAGATCTTCTGCGTGCCCGCCACCATGATTACGCGCCTGGCGCCGTAGGCGAAAGCGCCGATCTGGCTGCCCGACCCGCTGGCGACGACGATCTCACCGGTCTCCGCGATGGCCTGCACGCTGCCCACGAAGTAGTCGGCGGTAGTGGTCGTGCGGCGAAACTCCCGCTGCGCCGCCGCGTCAGGCTGCTCCAGCATCTGGTCGTGCAGGTTGATGTAGCGGTCGTTGTCGTGCATGTACTCCGTGTAGCCGATGGTGTCCAGCGTCTCCGACGTGCTGACGAACACCTCGCAACCCTCCGGCACCAGTTCCTTCAGCCGGGCCAACGCCGCCTCCCGGCTCTCCACCAGCTCAGCGACCACGTTCCGCGCCGCCAGCGCCTCGATGGTCCGGCTGATCGATTCGACCGATGCCGGGCTGTACGTGGGTTGCGAGGACATCATCGTGTCTCCTGTGTGTGTAACAGTTGCGGCATCACCTCACCCACAAACAGCCCCATGCACCGCATCACCTGCTCCGGTGTCAGGTCGCCCCACGCGAATATGGGGCAGAAGTAGTTAATGCCCGTCTCGTCAATCGCCCGCTGCACCCGTTCCCGCACCGTCTCCGGCGCGCCCACGATTATCACGCCCCGCGCCTCCAGTGAGTCGAAATCCCGCATCGCGCCCAGCCGGTCCAGCCCGTTCTTGGCCCACAGGTAGTCGATGTTGTGGAACCACGTGCGGTAGGCCGCCTTGGCCTCCGCCCGGGCTTGCTCGTCGGTGTCGGCGATGTACAGGTGCCGCACCAGGCCCAGCTTGGGCGCGGCCACGTGGCTGTTCAGCCCGTCGGCCATCCGCTCGGCGTTCCACACCTGCTTGTATAGATCATAGTGCGCCTTGACGCCGGCGTTGTCCGCGAACACGGTGCAGGTGTTGAAGCCGTGCTGCGCCATCCACGGCACCGTCTCGATGTTGTTGCTGGCGTACCACAGCGGCGGATAGGGCTTCTGGTGCGGCGCAATCCACAGCTTGATGTCCTCGTAGTTGTAGTGCTTGCCCTGGTGATTGAGCATCCCCGTGGTGAAGCCCCGCGTGAACATCTCCATCTGCTCGTTGAACATCTCCCAGCTGATGCCTAGGTCCACGCCGAACTCCGCCGCCTCTACGGGCGATACCCCACGACCCACTCCCAGGTCCAGCCGCCCGTCGCTCAGGTTGTCCAGCATGCAGATCTCATGGTACAGCCGGATGGGATTATAGAAGGGCAGCAGGAACACCAGCGGCCCCAGCCGCAGGTTCGTCGTGCGCTGCGCCGCCGCCGCCAGGAACACCGCCGGCGAGGGCGACACGCTCAGCGGCGTGATATGGTGCTCCGCCAGGTGGTAGCTGTAGAACCCGCTTCGGTCGGCGTACTCCAGCATCCGCAGGCGGTTCTCGAATATCTCGCTGGCCGGCGACTTGTCCCACTCAATCCAGTCGAACAGCCCGAACTCCAGCGTATCGGTAAGCGTGGCGGCCTGTGTCATGGCTCAGTCCGCCACCAGCGGCAGCGACGGGTCGGCTGCGTACTCCGACATCGAAGCGTCGTACACCGCCACGTTCTGGTAGCCCAGCATCGCCAGCACGAAAGCGTCGTTGGACGCCGCAATTCCGCCCCCGCAGTAGGTGACCACCCGCTGCGCCGGATCCGCGCCCGCCGATTCAAACAGTGCCGCCAGTTCCTCTGCCGGACGATACCGGCCGGTATTAGAATCAATCAGCTCTCCCGATGGCACGTTGGTCGCCCCGGGGATGTGGCCCGCCCGCCCGTAGGTGCGCCCGCCGTCCTCGCCCGAATGCTGGTCGCGCCCCAGCGCGTTGATCAGGCAACTCCCGCCGCCCGACTCCATGAACGCCTTGACCTCGCCCAGGTCGGCGAACCGCGCCGCGTCGAAAGACGGATTGAATATAGCCGGCGCATACGTCGCCGGTTCCGTGGACACGGCCCTACTCTCAGCCGTCCACCGCGTCCAGCCGCCATCCAGCACCACTGCGCCGGTGCAGCCCATGGACCGGAACATCCACCAGAACCGCGCCGCCCACTGCGAACCCAGCCGGTCGTACAACACCAGCCTGGACGACTCGGAAATGCCGTGCCGCCCGGCTGCCTCGGCAAACGCCTCCGCCGAGGGCATCATAAAACGGTAGGGCTGCTCGTTATCGGAGAACTCGGCCTGCAACTCCAGGAACCCCGCGCCGGGAATGTGCCCGGTGTCGTACTGTGCCCGACCCGACTCGGCGCGGACGCCACCCTCGCCGCGGTGCAGAAACACCGTCGTCTCAAAGACGCGCACGTCGGCGTCTCCCAGGCGCTCCGCCAGCCAATCGGTTGTAACCAAATACTCAGGATGCGCGAATGCCATGGTCAACTCCAAACGTTTCGGTTGAGTATCGTCCCGTTTAGTTCAGACTCGGTTTCCCCGCGGACTCCGGCCCGCCGCCGCTGAACCCGGGGTGGTCATCCAGGTCCGAAGCGTCGTCCTGGTGCTGGCCGCGCAGCACGCAATGTCCGCAGACCTTGCACACCGGGTGCCGGTTGGCGAACTTGGGATGCGGGATGTTGCACATCGGCGCGTCGGGCCGCTCGCAACGGGGACAGCCGTCGCATCTCCGGTGGCCCGTGCCTTGCCCGGTCTGCGTGCGCGGCTCCAGCGCCGTTACCATGATCAGCCCCAGATCGCCGCGACGCGGTACGCCAGCTGGGTGTGTGACTCACGTACATCGACGATTTCGGCGGGAACGTCGCCGAGTATCCCCAGAGCGATGATCCAGTTCAGGATTTCGTGGTCTCCCGATTCCTGTATCTCCTCAGGCGAGAGTTCCGCCAGCTTGCTCCCCTGGCCCGTCCGCACCAGCTCCAGGTTGCGCCGGTCCGTCTCGATGTCTATTGCCCGGCACTGGAACCTGTGTGCCAGGAAACTGTGCGACCAGCTGGAAGACGCCACCACCGCGACCCGTTCGTCCCGCGTATCCAGGAACCGCCGAATACCCTGCCCCAACTGGTAGCACCGCTTGGGCGTGGGTCGGGGCGGATAATCCGGCCCCGCCTCCTCGCCGTAGCAGTTGACGAACAGGGGCAGCAGCGGGAATTTGCCATCCGGGTCCAGGAAAACCAGCGGGTTGATGATGGCGTGGGCCAGGCCCCAGTCCCAGCCCTTGAGCGCGCTGGACGAGGCCATGTCGAACCCGTCCCGGATCAGGTAGTTCCGCATCTCCCTGGAAAACTCTTTGGGACACTGGAAAGTGAACCTGGTCTCCGGAGGAGCGTCCCACAAATTGGTTCGCGCCGCCGGCCGCTGGAAGGGATAGCCGTCAACCTCGGCGCCGGTGTACAGGCAGAAGGGCGGCAGGTTGTCCTGCAGGAAGTTCTCCGCCTGGTCGTCGCCAATGACCATCAACACGTCCGGTTCCCATTCGTGCAGACGCTCGCGCATGGTCTCGAACGACTCCACCACCTTCTGCTGGTCGCTGATGTCCTGGCTCAGCCCGTTGTCGTCCCCCAACTCCGCCAGCAGTTGAGCGGGCGGTTCGTAACCCGGCACCCGGGCGAATATCCGCTCTCTGCCCCTGGCCCACACCTCTGGCGGCGTCAGAATAATCGGACCATGAGAGCATCCCAACCCCAGTAATTCAGCCATATCGCCCCCCCTCCAGCCGGAACCCTGGCATGATTTCGTAAATTTCCGCGATTGTAGGCGCACGCGCGGAAGACTGTCAATTGACGGGATAAACTGGGTAGCGTCGCAATTCGGAATGACACTTTCCCCTTGCCAGAACCCGTTACCCATCCGTACCATTTAACTATCCAACCGCCCAACTCCCGCTCTGTAGGCCACGGCCCAGTCATGTAGTCCACAGCCCGCTCATGGTGAGCCTGTCGAACCACATCCCCCAAATCCTCCCAAATGCCCGCCAAAACCACCAATATCACCCCCAATCCGCCCCCACCAGCCGTTCTACGCCCTACTCAAACGAACCGAAATGAGCGGAAATAAGCGGAAAATCCCAAAATCCTGTCCATCCATGCAAATAACTCCCTGTCGAGGTAAGCCCATGACCATCTCCCAGATCCGCCGCCGCATCAACGCCCTCAACCGCCGGTTCGCCCCGGAACTCGCCATCATCAAGATGCGCCGCCTCGCCCAAGCCGTCAGCGACGACTGGGACCCCGACCAACCCCCGGAGCCCCACGACGTCATCCAGCGCGTCGC
>JAPPCX010000005.1 GCA_028875655.1 Chloroflexota bacterium
CCATAGGCATTCACCACTCCTTGCGGGTCGTACACGGGTTTTCTGGGACAGGCTCGATTCAGAACCTCCGCCTGTGGACGCGGAATGATTTTACATCAACCCATGCTTCGCCTCATCCGGTCATCCTGAGCTTGTCGAAGGATGGGCCGCCACGCCAAGATTTCCCTTCGACAGGCTCAGGATGAGCGATTTGGGTGACTACTCCTCCAGCGTTGTGATGTCGCCCGGGTCCAGCCCCAGCTCCTGCGCCTTCAGCAGCCGCCGCATGATCTTGCCCGACCGCGTCTTCGGCAGCATGGGCGTGAACTCGATTTCCGACGGGACGGCGATGGGGCCGAGCTCCCGCCGCACGTGCAGTTGCAGGTCGTTGATCATCCGGTCGGAGCCTTCGCTGCCCATGCGCAGCGTTACGAACCCCTTGATGACCTCGCCGCGCAACGCGTCGGGCTTGCCGATAACCGCCGCCTCCGCGACCTCCGGATGCGACACCAGCGCGGACTCCACCTCTGCCGAGCCGATGCGGTGGCCTGCCACGTTGAGCACGTCGTCGGCGCGGCCCACCACCATGTAGTAGCCGTCGGCGTCGCGCAGGGCCACGTCGCCGGAGGAATAGACGCCGGGAATCTGCTGCCAGGTGTCGGCATAGCGGTCGGGGTCGCCCCACACCGTGCGGGAGAAGTGGGGGAAGGGCCGGCGAATCACCAGGAAGCCGCCCTTGTCCGGCTCCTCGATGGGCTGGCCTTCCCGGTCCACGATGTCCATCACCGCGCCGGGCAGCGGCTTGCCGACCCGGCCGGGCCGTGTCGTCATCGTCGCGGTGGTGCCCAGGCACGGGCCGCCGGTCTCGGTCTGCCACCAGTTGTCCACCATGTGCGCCCACTCGCCGCTGCCGCAGATGTGCTCGTAGGCCCAGCGCAGGGCTTCGGGATTCAGCGGCTCGCCGGCGCAGGTGAGGAACCGCAGCGAGCGCAGGTTGTAGCGGCTGGCCGGCTCCTCGCCGTAGCGCATCAGCATCCGCACCGCCGTGGGCGCCGTGAAAATCACGTTGACGCCGTACTTCTCGATGACCTCGTAGAACACGGCGCTGTGGGGGAAGTCCGGCGCGCCCTCGCGGAAAACCGTAGTCGCTCCCGCCACCAGCGGCGCATAGACGATGTAGCTGTGGCCCACGACCCAGCCGATGTCTGACATGCACCAGAACACGTCGTTGTCCTTCACGTCCCAGAAGTTCTTGAAGTGGTAGTGGGTGCCCACCATGTAGCCGCCGTGGACGTGGACGACGCCCTTGGGCTTGCCGGTGGTGCCGCTGGTGTAGAGGATGTACAGCGGGTCTTCGGCATCCATCACCTCGGCGGGGCAGTCGATGCCGCTGCGCGCCATCAGAGCGTCGAAGTCGGTCTCACCCTCGCGCAGGTCCTCCAGCGCCAGTTCGCGGCGAAACACGATGACGCGCTCCAGGCTGTCGCAACCCTCCACGGCCTCGTCGGCGATGCCCTTGAGGTCAACGCGGTTGCCGCGGCGGTAGCCCACGTCGCCGGTGATCAGCGCCTTGGCCTCGGCGTCCTGGATGCGGTCGCGCAAGGAGCCGACGCTGAACCCCGCGTACACGACGCTGTGAATCGCGCCGATGCGGGCGCAGGCCAGCATGCTGATGGCCCCCTCGGGCGTGAGCGGCATGTAGATGACCACGCGGTCGCCCTTGCCGATGCCCAGGGACTTGAGGCCGTTGGCGAAGCGGTTGACCTGCTGGGCCAGCCTGGCGTAGGTATAGACCTGCTCAGTGCCGTCCTCGCCCAGCCAGATGAGGGCGGCCTTGTTGCGGCGCTCGGTGGTCAGGTGGCGATCCAGGGCGTTGTAGGCGATGTTGGTCTGGCCCCCCACGAACCAGCGGAAGTTGGGGTATTCCCACTGGAACACGTCGTCCCACCTGCGGAACCAGTGCAGCTCGTCGGCGGCCTCGGCCCAGAACCCTTCGGGGTCGGCCACGGAGCGGGCATAGACGCCGTCGTAGTCGGATAGCGTGGCCTGGCCGGAAACGTGGGGCGGCGGCGGGATTTCGCCGGCCTCCTGCAAAAGATGGTCAATCTGTCCCTGCTGAACCATAAAAGCGCACCTCGCATAATGTTGCGTGAAGTGCGCCTATTGTACCGGGAACGGCGAGGGGATGTTGACGGCGCGGCCTATCGCCTCGCTCAGTAAACGTCGCTGCGGTGGCCTATTGTTTCCACTTCTATGCGGCGGTTCGCCCAGTCGATGGTGTACAAAGCCCGATAATCGCCAACCCGCAAACGATACTTGCCGGCGTGTGGGCCGGTGAGGGCGTGATGATTTTACGAGTCGCAGAGCTCAGCCAGCCGGCGCAGGCGATTGTTAACCCGCCGCGCCACTACCCGGTCCAGCCGTGATAAGTCGTCATCAGCGCGGTCAGTCAGCGCTATCGTGTACATTACTCGGACAACCCAAGGCGTCGGGCCGCTTCTTCCAGCGGGATGGTCTTCAGCGTGCCAGCCGCCCGGTCCGCGTCCGCCTGAGCCAGCTGTTCTTCCGCCCAGGCGCTCAGCTCCAAGCCCTCGTCCGGGTCGCCGATCAGCTCTTCACCCACTTCATCGACGATGTAATAGACCCACCATTCCAGTTCGTCCACCTCCAGGTCGCTCACCTTGCGCGCCATTTTGGCCGCAACCGCCGCTTTTTCGGCTTCATCCAGCACAAGCTGAACCCGCGAACCGGTCCCGACCCGCTGGAAGCCGTTCGGTACGGCCTCCGGTTCCGCAGCCGCGCCCGCATCCCGGCTCGGCTCCGCACTCTCATCAGGGTAGCCCACTATCCCGGCCAGGGCTTCGGTAACGGTTTCCCGGAGCAGCGTCAACAGCTCCGCCAGCGTCAACTCGCCTGCCGTCTTCGGCGTGGGTGTGGTTTCCGTGGTCATCGTTATCCCTCTCGGTTCTGCTGGCTGCTGCCAGTTTATCATCCGCCTGCCGACGCTGATACAATCACGCCATGACGACGCATCTGGACATCAGCGACGGGCGGTACGCGGACGCGGCGGCGGCCATCCTGCGGCGACATGACAACTTTGAGGCCGAGGCCAACATCACCACCGCAGTGCGGGATTTTCTCATCCTCACTGGCCTGGCTAACGGCGACGAGATCGTCGAGGAAAATCCGCCCTCGGACGCCTCCCGGCGTGCTGTTGACCTCACCGCGCTGGATACGTTCATCGAGTTCAAGCGGCGGATTGGCACGGCCGGCGGTTTCAACCCCGACCCGGCCCATGTGCAGCAACTGGACGACTACCTGGAAGCTTCCAAAGCCGCCGGCCCGAACTCCATATCAAAGGGCGTTCGCACCGGCATCCTCACCGATGGCCGGTATTGGCTGCTGCGCTGGCCGGAGGCCGGGCCGGTACGGACCACGCCGCCCTACGGGTTCGCGCTGGAATCGGCGGATCAGTGGCTGCCGCTGTACGAATGGCTGCGCGACCGGGCGCTGCTGTCGCTGGACAGCATTGCCGCCGACCGGGACAACGTGGAGCAGTACCTGGGGCCGGGCAGTCCGGCCTACCAGCGCGATATTGACACGCTATCCAGCCTGTACGCTGATGCTGCCCTTCGACAGGCTCAGGGTGAGCGGGCATACGAGACGGTGACAGTGAAACGCCGGCTGTGGGAGAACCTGCTGCGGGCCGCGCTGGGCGAAATCGCCCGGGAGCCGGCGGAGCTGGATGACCTGTTCATCCGCCACACCTACCTCAGCCTGGTCATCGGCATGGCGGTGCAGGCGTCTTTCGGCATCGACCTGCGCCAGGTGGCGGAAACCGACCCGTCGGATTTGCTGCAAGGACGGCGGTTCCGGGACGCTACCGGGCTGAGCGGCATCATCGAATCGGACTTCTTCGCCTGGCCCGACGAGGTGGGCGCACAGGACGTAATCAGAGCATTGGCCCGCCGGATTGCGCGGTTCGACTGGACCAACGCGCCGCCGGACATCGCGGCCATCCTGTACGAAACGGTCATCCCGCCCGAGGAACGGCGCACCCTGGGCGAATACTACACTCCCGCCTGGCTGGCGCGGACGATGGTGCGGGAGTTGATTGATGACCCGCTGAACCAGAGGGCGCTGGACCCGGCGTGCGGGTCGGGGACGTTTATCGCGGAAGCGGTGGGGCATTTTCTGGAGGCGGCGGGGACGGTTGGCATGGATGAACAGGATGAACGGGATAATTTTTCTGATTTCAGGGTGGACGGGGTTGTGGATGGACGTTTTGATCCGAAAGAGCTGCTGGACCGGCTGCGGGTGGTGGTGACGGGGATTGACGTGCATCCGGTGGCGGTACATCTGGCGCGGGCGGCTTGGGCGCTGGCGGCGCGGCCGGCGATTGAGGCGGCGGTGCGGGCCGGTTACGACGCATCGGGTTCGGTGCCGGTGTATCTGGGCGACGCGCTGCAATTGCGCTTTCGCGCCGGCGATATGTTCGCGGGGCAGCAGGTTACGATACAGGTGGACGACGCCGAGGCAGCCGGGGCAAGGGTGAGTGGATCCGGGGCAAGGGTGAGTGGATCCGGGGCAACCACAAGGGTTGCCCCTACGGTCGGTGGAGCCGAGAGAGCGGCGGGGGGAGTTGGGGCGCCGGTGGGGGGAGTTGGGGCAACCACGAGGGTTGCCCCTACGGAGTTGGTGTTTCCCATATCGCTGGTGGACCGGGCCGATACGTTTGACTCGCTGATGAGCCAGGTGGCCGCCGATATTGAACTTGGGGGCAGCAACGCCGGCTACGATCCCCTCATCGCTTTGGACGACCACGGCATTGTTGATCCCAACGAGCGGGCGACGCTGGCCGACACCATCGCCACGCTGCAACGGCTGCACGACGAGGGGCGCGATCACATCTGGGCCTACTACACCCGCAACCTGGTGCGTCCGGTGGCGTTGAGCCGCACCAAGGTGGACGTGGTGATCGGCAACCCGCCCTGGCTGAACTACAACCAGACCGCCGACATCCTGCGCGACGAACTGGAAAACCAGAGCAAGAGTCTGTACGGCATCTGGCAGGGCGGACGCTACGCCACCCACCAGGACGTGGCCGGGCTGTTCTTCGCGCGCAGCGTTGACCTGTATCTGCGCGACGGCGGCGTCATCGGCATGGTGCTACCGCACAGCGCGTTGCAGGCGGGGCAGTATGCCAAGTGGCGGATGGGAACGTGGGAACAGGCGGCGAGAGGACGGGGGCGCAGTAGGGTTGCCGGGCGGACGCTGGCGGTGAATTTCGGCCACAAGGCGGCGTGGGATCTGGAACGGCTGGAACCAAATACGTTCTTCCCGATTGCGTCGTGCGTGGCGTTCGCTCAGCGGATGGGAGAGAACGCCGATGGTACGGCGCTGGCTGGCTCTGTGGAACAGTGGCAGGGAGCGGCCGGCGCGGATGACGTGCAGCGGATGTCCAGGGAGATTATCGATACGTCAGTGAGCGGTGAATCGCCTTACGCCGGCCATACCCGACAGGGCGCTGTGATAGTGCCGCGCTGTTTGTTCTTTGTTAATGAAACCCAAAATGCCGCCATCGTACAGGCCGGCCAGACCATAACGGTCAACCCGCGCCGAGGTTCCCAGGATAAAGCGCCCTGGCGTAATCTTGATCTGACCGCTATCACGGAACAGACGATTGAACGCCGGCACCTTTACGACGTATATCTGGGTGAAACGTTGGTTCCCTACGCTACCCTGGAGCCGCTCAAAGCGATTCTGCCCGTGAAACATGGCGAATACGAGATACCGATGGATGGCGGCGGGACGGGCGGTATCCGACTGGGTGGACTGGAACGTCGGATGCGCGGGCGGTGGCAATCCATCAACCAAATGTGGGACGACAATAAACGGCCAGCCAATAAGCTGGATTTGCGCGGTCAATTGGACTATTACGGCAAACTATCAGCACAATTGGAATGGCAAGCGAACCGAAATGGCAGGCCAGTGAGAGTAGTTTATACATCTGCTGGGCAACCCACAGCGGCGTTGATTGATGACGACAACGTAATAGTTGACTACAAGCTATTCTGGATCGCTTGCAGAGATATGCACGAAGCCAACTACCTGCTGGCAATCATAAACAGTGATGCCCTGTATGATGCGGTCCAGCCGTTGATGTCCAAAGGTCAGTTCGGGGCGCGGGATTTACAGAAGCATCTATGGAAGTTGCCGATACCGGAGTTTGACGCCGCCGAGCCGCTGCATCGTGAGATAGGCGAGGCCGGCGCGGCGGCGGCGCTGGGAGCGTCGGGACGGCTGGCGGAGTTGCGTTCTGAGCGCGGCGAGCGTCTGACGGTGACCATCGCGCGGCGGGAATTGCGGGCGTGGCTGCGCGGGTCTGCGGAGGGCGCGGTGGTGGAGGGGGTGGTGGGGCGGTTGCTACAATTAGGTAAATAACTGTCGGATGGCTCTCGTCGTTTGAGTGGGAAAACATGGGATTTTGGAGATCACATTGCGATGGATAATGTCGTGAAAGGCGCGTTGCTGATACTGTTGGGTATCGTTTTCGCCATTGGGGTTGGCAGTTTCATTTTTGCAATCTCTGATCTCGACGTTGCTACTCCGATAAAGAACGCGGCGGGGATTGCCCAAGCCTTGGCCACTGTGGCGGCGGTCGTGCTGGGCGGCGTGTTCGCGTATCGCAACGGGTTGCTGTTCAGGACCTTTGAACCCCATCTGACGATGGTCCAAACCGTCACCCACCGCCGCATCAGCGATCAACGCATGCACGTGGGCGTAACGGTAACGCTGTCCAACAGCTCAAAAGTCAAGGTGGAAATCCACCAGGCGGAGTTCATACTACAGCGCATCGCCCCACTAACGGATACAGAAGTGGAGCTGTTGGACGCTCAAGTGTCAGAGGATGAAGAAGTCCAGCACATTCAGTGGCCGGTGCTGGATGAGTGGCAGCGTGAGTGGGAAAGTAACGAATTGATTGTTGAACCCGGAGGATCACATCAAGAGGTATTTGAGTTTATAATCGAACAAGAACCAACTTCAATACTTGCCTATTCATACTTTTATAACTCCGATCACTCGCGCCATCCTCAATCGGCACAAGGTTGGAGCATCACTTCGTTCCATGATATAGTAACCAGGGGATAGCTTCGCGAGCGCTGGGTGGAGGTCCGAATGCCTTACAGCAAAGGTAAAGTGAAAGTAATCAGAGGAACCGGTCCTAAGCAGAGGCCGCCGAAAGGACATCCGCCGGGGGCCAAACTGCCGCCGGCGAAGAAGTCAGCCGATACGCAGGGCAGTTGACGAGGCGTGCGTCAGTGGGTTGGAAACGTCGGCAGTTAACCATGGCCGAGTGGCAGGCGCGGCGGCAGAATCGCCCCGTGCTGCACCTCAACTTTGATGCAGCGGCGGCCATCCGAGAAGAACGGCAACGGCGGGAAGCGGAACGGATAGAGAAATCCACAATCGGACGTTGACACTCAGGGCTACGAAGCCTACGATACCAATAGACCCCCTGTTCGCTTCGGTGGCAGGGCAGCGAGGCCGCCGCAGGGCGGCTTTCGCATTTTTGTGATCATAGTTACCTTTTATGCCTACCGTCAATTTCTACGTGGACGGGTTCAACCTGTACTACGGCTCCCTGAAGAACCGTTGGCCGCAATTCAAGTGGCTGAACCTGCAAACTTTCTGCGAAGGCTTGGCCGCCGGTCGCACCGTCAAGCGTGTCCGGTATTTACGGCACAGGCCCAAGACACGCCCCGCGACTCTAGTGTCGCCGCCAGACAGCAAGTCTATCTGCGCGCTCTGGCAACCTTGCCCAAGGTCAACATCCACTATGGCCTGTTCGTTGTGAGGGACGTGCTGATGCCCCTGACCGACAACCCCATGCCGAACAATCCGGCCATAGTACGGGTTACCCGAACCGAGGAAAAGCGCACCGACGTCAACCTCGCTACTGCGCTGTTGCTTGACTGCTTCGACAACGACTGCGATGAGGTAGTGGTAATCTCCAACGATTCCGACCTGATCGCTCCTGTGACAGCCGTGCGTCAACGGTTCGGCAAGTCGGTGGGAGTAATCAGCCCACAGCGGTCCCAGCGGCGCAGCAGCGCCCTGGCGCAAGCGGCATCATGGTCATACGGAACCATCAACCGGCATCATTTTGCCAACAACCAGCTACCGGCGCAAATTGCCGACGCCAACGGGACTTTCACCAAACCGGCAACCTGGTAAGAACGAATGAGGTTGGTCGTTATACCGGCTGGCTACCTTCCGGCAAATCCCCGCCCCAACCCAACGAGAGCCATTCTGCCGAGGCCAGCCGTTCGCCGGTCGGGTCAACGACCAGGTTGAAAATCTCCAGGGTGGACGCGCCGAGCAGGTAATTGCCATCCGGCCCGAAGATCACCGGGCAAGGCCATTCCTCGCCGTCGATGTTGAGATGTCGTTGACCTGCCAACCCGCTGCGCCATACAATCCCGCCATCCACCCATCCCTCAGGAGCCTTCTATGACCACCGTTGCTGACGGCTATGCTCATCCCGAATACCTTACCGATCCGGCCTGGGTTGCCGCGCATCTGGACGATCCCAACGTGGTGGTGCTGGACTGCGCCAACACTGCCGACGCCTGGCAGCGCGGACACATTCCCGGCGCGGCCCACCTGTCCGACAACTGGGCGAAAAATCCGGACGACCGCCAGCACGTGATGACGCCCGAGCAGTTCAAGGCTTACGCCGAAAGCCTGGGCATCGGCGACGCCACCACCGTGGTGACCTATGACCACGCCCAGGGCCTCACCGCCGCCCGCGTCTGGTGGGTGTTCAACTACTACGGCCACGGCAACGTCAAGGTGCTCAACGGCGGCTGGCGGGCCTGGGTCAACGCCGGGCAGCCCATCGACTTCGGCCGGCCCAAGGCGCCGGCGTCCGTCACCTTCACGCCTCGCGCCGACGAGTCGTTCATCGCGTCCGGCGACGAGCTGAAAGCGGCTTGCACCCTGGACAACGTGGTAGTGTGGGACGTGCGCAGCGACGCCGAGTGGGACGGCACCGCCGAGAACTACCGCAATAAACGGATCGGACACGTGCCCGGCGCGGTGCACCTGGAGTGGTTCCACCTGATGGACCGCAACACCCACGAGTTCAAGCCGGCCGCAGAGATCCGGCAAATTCTCGCTGAGCACGGCATCACGCCGGACAAGACGGCCTACTCCTATTGACAGGCAGGCATCCGTGCGGCGCACGGAAACTTCGTACTCCGCCTCGTCGGTTTCGAGAACGCCAAAAACTACGACGCCTCCATGGGAGAGTGGGCCAACCGTGACGACACGCCGCTGACGGTGTAATAGATTTGTAGGGGCGAATAATTATTCGCCCCTACACGTTGGCAACTAATGGCCTCTCGAAAATCCCGCAAGGTCCGCATACAGCGGGTTATCGACGGCGACTCGCTGGAGGTGAAGTACGCCGGGTGGTTCAGCTTCCTGCGCCGGCCCTTCCCGGTGCGGCTCTACGGTATCGACGCGCCGGAGCTGTCCCAGCCCTACGGACGCCAGGCGCGGGAGCAGTTGGCGTCCCTGGTGCGTCGGGGCGGTATCCGCATGGACACGATGGCCACCGACCGCTACGGGCGGACGGTTGGTCTGCTGTATCCCGGACGGCGGGGACGGGAACCCATCAACGTAGCCATGGTACGTTCCGGCATGGCCTACTGGTATCGCCGGTACGGAGGCCGCGACCTGGGGTTTCCCGAAGCGGAGGCCGAGGCCATCAGCAAGCGGCGCGGCGTGTGGAAAAATGGCCGGCGCGCCCGTCGCCCTTGGGACTACCGGGCGGACATCCGGCGCGCGCGGGAACGGCGGCGGTGGCGACGGCGGTTCTTCACCCGGCTGGTGATCGCCGGCGTGGTGTTGATAGTTTTGGCTGCCGTGCTGCTGGTTCGCGGTTGGCTGGGGTGATTGACACGGTTATGGGGCCAGCGGGTAGCCCACCAGGTTCCAGTAGGGAACCACGAGCAGCATCAATACGGCGATGACGGCGACGGTCATGGTGATGCCGAACCGGAAGATCTCCGGGTTGGAGATGTTGGCGCGCTGGAATATGAAGACGGCGGAGGTTCCGCCCGCGCCGTAATAGACCGCCGAGTCGCCCACGACGACGGCAGCGAAACCGCACACCAGCGGGTTCAACCCTAACGACTCCGCCGCGGCCATGGTTACGGGTATCACCAGCGCCAGGTAGCCGGCGATGTTGGGCAGCAGCATCCGCAACAGCGCGAAGCACACGCACAGGGCCAGCAGGATCAGCATGGGCGAGGACACCAACTGAGAGACGCCGCCCACCAGCGTTTCCGAGAACCACGCCGCCGCGCCGCTGGTCACCAGCGCGTGGGACAGCGACAACGACGTGGCGATGACGAAGAAGTTGGTCCAGCCGACGTTGCGCTCAAACTCGCCCCAGGTAAGGATGCCCACGCGCGGCAGCAGGATGAGACACAGGGCAATGAGGGCCGGAACCGCGGGGTGCAGCCCGTGGGCAAAGTCGGTGAACCACATGAGCGCGGTGACCATGACGATGGCGCCGGCCCGCCATTCGGCGGGCTTGATGGGGCCCGGCAGGACCGGCGCGGCGTCGCCGGCGCCCTGATTCCGAAAGCCGGCGCGGTAGAACAGGAACAGCATCGTGCCGCCCACGATCAGGTTGGCGTAGAAGGGCACGCTCATGATGACGAACCACTGGGTCCACGAAAAATCGCCCAACAGGCCGGACGCCACCACCGGGGTGATGCCGCCGGCCAGCAACGCGGTGGAGCCGAGGCGGTTCAGGGCGCCCATGGCCATCATGGTGGCCTTGTAGAAGGGATGGCCCTGGGGGATGTTCCACTGCTCCAGCACCTGCTCGTACACGTGCACCATGATGGCGCCCCGGGTGCTGGCGGACGGCAGGGCAAAGGTGAGGGCGGCAAAGGAAAAGAGCATCTGCAGGTAGAGCAGGTACGGGCTGCCCACGGCCCCGCGCATCAGGAAGATCGCCATGCGCTCGGCCAGTCCGGACTGATGCACCGCCAACCCCAGCGTCAGGATGCCGATGAGGAAGTAGCACACGGGCTGGGAGAACCCGTACACCGCCTCGCCGATGCCGGGCACGGCCCCAAAGAGCACCAGCAGGACCACGCCGATAATGCCGGCGACGCTGGTGTGGATGACTTCGGTGGCCCAAAGGACGACGATGAAGGTCATCACCGCCAGGGAGCGCTGCCCTTGCAACGTTAACCCCTCGGGCGTGGGCATCAGCAGTATCGCCGCGAATACTGCGAAGGCGACCAGGAACTTGACCGCCGTGGGGTTGAAAACCGCGCGGGAGAAAGCGGCAGCTCCCGGCGGGGAGCCGGATTTCATCGTTCGGTCTGCCGCAGGGGGCTGCCGGTCACCCGGCTGGCCGAGGTTACGCCTCGAATCCCCTCGATACGAGAGAACACCCGGTTGAGTTCGGCCAGGCCGCCAATGTGGATGGTGAGTTCCATGCTCACGGTGGCGTCGTCGTTCTCCCGGGTGGTCACCCAGGCGATGTTGATCTTGTCCTCGGTCAACTTGGAGGAAACGTCGCGCAACAGGCCCACCCGGTCAAAGGCTTCGATGCGGATGCGTACCGGGTGCATTTCCTTCTGCAATCCCCAGGACACCGGGACTAGGCGCTCCTTTTCGTCCTCGTTGAGCACGTTCTTGCACTCCACCTTGTGGACGCTGACTCCGCGGGTGCGGGTCACGAACCCGATGATGGGGTCGCCCTGGATGGGGTTGCAGCAGGCGGCGATGCGCGTCAGGAGGTCGCCGACGCCGAGGACGGAGATGCCGGAGGTGGGGCTGTCCAGGCGCGGGGAACCCTTGAGAGGTATCTGCCATTCCTCGGCCTCGGCGTTCTTGCCGCGATGGTCGGCGAGGCGGTCGGCGAGGGCGGAATCGCTCAATTCGCCGGCCCCCAGCGCCGCCAGCAGGTCTTCCATGGTCTCGTACCGGCAGAGTTGGAGGACTTCCCGGTCTGAGAGTTTGACGCCCATGCGGCGCAGTTCGCGGCGCAGCAGGTCCTTGCCGCGGGTGATGTTGGCGCTGCGGGCCTGTCGGTTGAACCAGGAGCGAATCTTCTGGCGGGCGCTGTTGGTGGCGACGTAGCCGCGGTCGCGGTTGAGCCAGTCGGGCGACGGGCCGCGTCCGGTTTTGCCGGCGACCACCTCCACCGTGTCGCCGTTCTCCAGCGGGGTGTCCAGCGACACCAGGCGTCCGTTCACCTTGGCGCCGGAGATGCGGTGGCCCAGGTCGGTGTGAATCTTGTAGGCGAAGTCGATGGGCGTGGCGCCGGTGGCGAGTTCCATGATGTCGCCCTTGGGGGTGTACACAAAGACCTGGTCGTGGAACAGGTCCTCCCGCACCGATTCCAAGAATTCGTTGGTGTCCGGCGTTTCGCGCTGCCACTCCAGGAGCTGGCGCAGCCACGTCATGCGCTCCTCGAATTGACCGCCGGCTGCGGAACCGGCGCGCTCCTTGTACCGCCAGTGGGCGGCGACGCCGTACTCGGCTACCTGGTGCATGTCGCGGGTCTTGATCTGCACTTCCAGCGGATGGCCGCCCTCGCAGTGGACGGTGGTGTGCAAGGCCTGGTACATGTTCTGCTTGGGGGTGGCGATGTAGTCGTCGAACTGGCCGGGTATGGGGCTCCACATGCGGTGGGTGACGCCCAGGGCGGCGTAGCAGTCCGCCACGTCATCGACGATCACGCGCATGGCGTAGAGGTCGTGGATGTCGCTGAGTTCCTTGCCGTCGGCTTCGTACTTCTGCATCTTGCGGTGGATGGAGTAGATGCCCTTGGGCCGGCCGTTGACCTCGGCGTTCAGGTGGTTAGACGCCAGCTCTTCTCGCAGCCGTTCGGACACCTCGGCGACGTAGGCCTCGCGCTGGGAGCGGCGGGCGGCGAGCATCCGGGAGATTTCCCGGTACTTGGCCTCGTTCAGGTGGCGGAAAGCCAGGTCGTCCAGCTGCCACTTGAGTTCCCAGATGCCCAGGCGGTGGGCCAGCGGCGAATAAACATCCAGGGTTTCCTGGGCGATGCGCCGGCGTTTGGGTTCGGCCAGGGCGTCCAGCGTGCGCATGTTGTGGAGGCGGTCGGCGAGCTTGATGAGGACGACGCGGATGTCCTCGGCCATGGCCACCAGCATCTTGCGCAGGCTTTCGGCGTAGAGGTTTTCCGTTTCCCGGTCGGCCACCGGCGGGCTGGCGCCGTTGGAACCGGGCGGGCGGTAGTCCACGCGCTCCAGCTTGGTGACGCCGTCCACCAGGCGAGCGACATCGGGGCCGAAGCGGTCCTCCAATTCGGCGACATCCACGCCGCAGTCTTCCAGCACGTCGTGGAGGAGAGCCGCCTTGATAGTGTCGGGGTCCAGGTAGAGGTTGGCGAGAATGGTGGCGGCGGCCACTGGGTGGACGATGTAAGGGTCTCCCGAGAGACGCTTCTGACCATCGTGGCACAGGGCGGCGAAATCGTAGGCCGCCCGAATTGCGTCAACCTGGGCGGTCTCCTCCACGTACTCGGATACGCGAGCAATGAGATCAGTGGAGTCGCTGGCGACTTCGACCATAGGCGGCCTCCTCCCGCAGCCCGCCCCATACTCCGGACGCGATACTGGGACGCGAAACTGCGCTGCAACCTATAGGAGTGGATGATACCGATACGCCGGCAGGATGTCCAGCGTTGACGGTGAAGCTATTGAGAGGGGATTGCTCCGGGCCAGCCTCGCCTGAGCGCGGAAACGGGCACCAATTCTTCGTTGGCGGCGTCCACGGCCAGGGTCAGAATCTGCAACGTCGTAGCCCCGATGCACTGTCCGCTCTCGTCGGGCCAGAAGGCAACGGGGCAAATGCCGCTCAATGTTTCACCTGAGCGAACCGTTATGGAAATGCGCGCGAACCCGCGGGGACATTCCAACGAGCTGCCGTCGGCCAGGACGTATTGCATCGGCCTCTCAGTGGGTTGGATACGGAGATATTCCAGGAAGTCAGCTGGAAAGGCGGACTCGGTGGCGCCGGTGTCCACCAGGGCGGATACCGGGTGCATATCGCCCCCATTGATGTTGCCGATGTACACCTCGGTAGCAAAATCGCCCATTGCGTTTTACCTCGCGTTGTCGCCGCTAGACCTTTAGGCGGTTGATGGTGAGATTGTAGCAGAGTAGTTTGAATGGCGTTTCCTCCTGTAGGGGCGAATGATTATTAGCCTCTACGTGGTGATGATTCGGTGCCTGCCAGAGGTGATGGTTTCCGTTTCCGGTGGTCGTTGTCAGCCCCACGGCCGGGGGTTACGCATGGGTTTTTGCTCACTCAAGGTTCAGTGGACGGCGCATCCTTCGACAGGCTCAGGATGAGCGGGGGGTTAATACGCTGGATCATGCCCAACCGTCCTTACACGCCCGCCCCGCTGCTCATGCGCCGGCATGCTCCGCACCGGAACACCGGTATCTGCAACCCCACCACCCCGTAGCCGGTCCTTATGGAACGGCGATAAGCGTGATGGCGGTGCATCGCCAACTGGCAATCCGCACATTAATCAGAACGCTACCTGCTATCGCCTGGATCTTGACGCGCCTACCGTGGCTGCGGCAGAAATATAGACGACGATGGCGGCGATGAACGCGGGGTAGTAAGCGCCGGACAGGTCGAACCAGGCTCCGGCCAGCACCGGCCCCAAGCCGGTGCCGGCTACGGCGATGGGGTTGCCGATGCCGCGGATCGCGCCTATGTGCTCGCGTCCGAAGTAACGAGCCCACAGAAACTCGCTGAGCGGGATGGTGCCGCCGAAACCGAAGCCGTACAGGAAGAAACCGGGGAATAGAATCGCACCCTGTCCGGTCACGCCCGAGAGGACCATCAGCGCGACTCCGGTGGCAGAGATGGTGTATGCCGTCGCCGCCAGAAGCCTCGCGTCGAACCTTTGCAGCCCGTATCCCCAAAATCCCTTGGAAGCCAGGTTGCCCACCCCGTTGACCGCGAGGGCGGCGGATGCGATGGCGCGGGAGAACCCGGCCTCGGTGGCGAACGGTATCGCGTGGACCAGTATCGCAGACATGGCGGTGTAGTTCAGGGTGAATCCCAGGGTCAGCAGCCAGAAACCGCTTGTCCTTAAAGCTTGTGAGCGTGTCAGGGAGTGCGGCTCAAACCCGGACGGCGTCTCCGCAGCTTGCGTTCCGGTTCCAGCCCCATCGCCGTCCGGACGCATCCCGTAGTCCTCGGGCATCCGGCGCATCACAAAGGCGGCCGGCGCGATGGCAAGCGTGACGAACGCGGCGAGGGCGGCGTATCCGCCCCGCCAGTTCCAAGTGTCCACTATGAACGTTACGGTTACGGGCGAAATCATCCCGGCCAGCGAGACGCCTATCGAGCCGATGGACAATGCCCAGCCGCGCTGGGTGATGAACCATTTGGACACTGCTGCGTTGACCACCAGGGGCCCGAACAGCGTCCAGCCGGCGAACCCCGTAATCGCATAAAGGGCGAGGAATATCCAGAGGTTGGATTGCAGGCTCAGCCCGACGAAACAAACCGTCGTCACTGCGGCTCCGAGCAGCATCAGCGGCCTTGGGCCGTAGCGGTCCACCACCTCGCCCGCCAGGATGCCGGAGAGCGCGCCGCCGGCTGCCGCGAGTGTCGTTCCCAGCGTGAACTGCCATACCTGCCAGCCCAGGTCGTTGACGACGGGTAGCAGGAAAACGCCGACGACTGCGGGTCCGACTCCCATCCATGTGAACTGGCCCACGAGAGCGCCGGCGACGATCCACCAGCCGTAGAAGGGCCTTCTGAGGATGGCGAGCAAGAACGAACTCAAGGGCTGCTCCCCGAGCAGCGTTGGTTACTGGTTGGCCAGGGGGATGGTGCAGGTGACGCAGGGCTGGTCGCCGTGGGTGGCGGTCGTGTGGCCCTGGCCGGTGGTGTCCTCCACCAGGCGGGCGTCGCCGGGGCCGAAGACGTGCTTGGAGCCATCACCCAGGCCGATCTCCAGTTGGCCGGACAGGATGATGACAAACTGGCGGCGCGGCGCCGGGTGCCAGTCGGAGAAGCGGCCGGCTGGGGATTCGCTGAAGCTGATGGTGGTGACGTCCCGCGCGCTCTTCCATTCGGGCGTCTGATCCAGGTCGATGGCCTCAATGTGGGACTGGCCGTCATCGCCGGAGTAAAGTCTGAAGGTTCCCATCGTGTTCCTCCGTTTTCGTCTGTAGGGGATACGGTCAGGCCGCGGCTGAAGTCTGCCTGGCTTCGACCCGGGCGATGAACTCCAGCAGGTGTGCGGCGTAGAACGTGGACTTCATGTGGTAGCGGTTAGTGGCGGCGATGTAATACAGGTTAATTCCGTCTATGTTGGCGTAAGGCACTGCTCACTCCTTTCTGTTTGAATACCGCGGCACAGGTTAGGCCAAGTTGTGATACCGGCAGTTAATGACGGTATTTTTCAACAGGTTCTGGCGTCGAGCTACTGAAACAGCTCCCCTACGGAGCGGCCTTCGTGGATGCGCTTGATGGCTTCGCCCATCAAGGGCGCGATGGACAGGACGGTGAGGTTGCCGACTTTTTGCGATGAGGACAGCGGCACCGAGTCGGTTACGACCACCTCTTTGAACGCGCTCTCGCCGAGCAGCTTGGGCGCCACCGGCGAGAAGACGGGATGGGTGGCGCAGCAATAGACCTCGGTTACGCCGGCGTCGAGCAGCGCGTTGGCGGCGTTGACGATGGTGCCGCCGGTGAGGATTTCGTCGTCGAAGGTTAGGGCGCGCTTGCCGCGCACGTCGCCGATGACGTTCAGGGTTTCGTTGCGGTCATCGTTGCCGGTGCGGCGCTTTTCGATGACGGCGACGGGCACCCCCAGGCGCTCGGCCATGTCGCGGGCGCGCTTGCTGATGCCGAAATCGACGGCGACCAGCACCAGGTCCTCCAGGCCCTTCTCGAAGAAGTAGTTGGACAGGATGGGCTCGGCGGTGAGTTCGTCCACCGGGATGTTGAAGAACCCCTGGATCTGGCCGGCGTGGAGGTCGAGGGTCAGCACACGGTCGGCGCCGGCGGTGGAGATGAGGTCGGCGACCAGGCGGGCGGTGATGGGGACCCGGGGCTGGTCTTTTTTGTCGGTGCGCCCGTAGCCGTAGTAGGAGATGACGGCGGTGATGCGCCCGGCCGACGCCCGCTTGCAGGCGTCGATCATGATCAGCAGTTCCATCAGGTTGTCGTTGGTGGGAGCCACGGTGGGCTGGACGATGAACACGTCGCGCTCGCGGATGTTCTCGCGGATGCGGACGAAGGTGTTGTCGTTGGCGAACTTGAAGGCTTCGCTTTCGCCCAATGGAATGCCCAGGTAGTCGCAAACATCCTGGGCCAGTTGGGGATGGGCGTTGCCGGAAAACACCTTGAGTTCATTGGCATCAAGCACGGTCATGGCCATGGAACCACCTTTTCGCAGGCGCGACGAATTGGATGGAGCGGCCGGCGAGAAGCCGGCAGCGTAGCGGACGGGACGGGATGGTAATGGTAATTGGGCAGTCGATGGTAGTCAACTTTAAGCGGCGGCTTACGGGCGTTTGATAGAATTGAACCCGTAACCTTACGACCGGCAACCCGGCGCTGGGACGAACTGTGAAAGAGACCAACTGGCTCAAGGAACTGGTGGAAGCCGCGTACATCGGCGCTGTGGTGTTCATTGCTATCCAGTTGGCGGTGGTGAACTTCCGGGTTGAGGGTTCCAGCATGCGCCCCACGCTGCTGCCCGGCCACTACCTGATGGTGAACAAGCTGGTCTATTTTCCGGTGGACACCGAGCGGCTGGGCATGATCATCCCCTTCTGGCAGCCTGATGAGCCCGGCCGGATCTACCTGGGCCGGTCGCCGCGCCTGGGGGACGTGGTGGTGTTTGACTATCCCGAGGATCCGCAGCGTCAGTTTGTGAAGCGGATCATCGGACAGCCGGGGCAGCAGGTGCGGATCGACGGCGGGCAAGTCATTGTGGACGGCGCCCGGCTGGACGAACTCTACCTGCGCGGCATTTCCACCGGCGACATGCACCCGGTGCGGCTGGATGAGGGCGAGTATTTCGTGATGGGGGACAACCGCAGCGGCAGCCAGGACTCCCGCCACTGGGGCCCGCTGCCGGCCGACCACATCATCGGGAAGGTGTGGGCGATTTACTGGCCGCGTTCGGCGTGGGGCTTTCCGCAGTAGCGGCGGCGGTTAAGCTTAATCGGCATATTTCGGCAAGAAGTGCTGGATGATGGTGACCCCAAGGTCGCGGGCCGCAGTGTCCATCTCCGCCGGCCATTCGTAAAGTGTTACCAGATAGGCGGCCGTGGGCACGCCGGTGACCCTGCCGATCAGCTCAGCGCGGCGGGCCGCATTTTCCAGGTCTTCACGGTTGAAGGTGATGGAGACTTCAACAACTGCCAATGCTTCGGCTTCTTCGGCATCCTGACCGGCGCGGGCGATGATGTCGGGCCGATTGCCGTCCAGGAATTGCTCGCGAGAGATTAGTCCATTACGTCGAGCGTCCAGGAATGGCCCTCTGATTTTTTCCCGGTCGGCCAGTACGGCCTCGTCCATATAGCCGTCAAGAATTCCGATGATTTCAGCAGCGCACGCATCCTCATACGCTTCACCGCGAAGCTGACCCAAAGAACCGTCGATGCGCCGGATCGCACTTTCTATCACCGGGATGCGTGCGACGGATTCCTCAACCGACGCAAGCCGCTCTTCCATCACTCCCATCCGATTCTCAACAACACCCATCCGCTCCAGGATCAGCTTGATGCCGTCGGCGTTTTCACGGCTCATCGCTATGAGTTCGTCGAAATCATCCGCCGTCAAAAAGCGGAGCAACGGCTGACGGATACGCGGATACTGCCGCACTTCCTGAACTATGCGGCGCACGATTTCCGCTTCCGGCGGAATCAAGTCCATGAGATCGGCTTCGGTAGGAGTGGCCATGTGTGAGATCCAGTCAACGAGACCTTGACGCTGTGACAAATGTTAGCACAACATTCGCGTGGGCCTGTGCCGAGCGTCACAAAATCGCCCCATCATCGGCGTTCAGCATGGCGGTTCGGAGCAGCGGCACCGGCGGCGCGCCCCAGGAGAGGGCGGCGTCGTGGAAGCGACGCAGCGTGTAGTCAGGGCCTTCCTGCCGTCGCCAGTCCTGGCGGAGCTTGAGCAGCATCAGCTTGCCCAGCGTGTAGTTGAGGTAGCCGGGGTCGAAGGTGCCCCGGATGGCTTCCTGGGAAGCAGGGTGTTCCTCCATGTAGGCGTGGGCCTGGAAGAACCGGGTGGCCTCGTCCAGCGTCATGTTCTGGGTGTGCATCCCCAGCGAGCACAGGTAGCGGCAGTTGCGCACCAGGGCCTCCAGCAGTTGGGTGAGCCACAGGGCCGGGTTGTCGCGCCCGTAGTCGGTTTCCAGCATCATCTCTTCGGTGTAGTGCGCCCAGCCCTCGGTGAAGGCGTAGGAGGTGGCGACCCGGTTGATCAGCGACAGTTCGCGCCCGTGCTGCGTATGTCCGTAGCGGTTGTGCAGGTTGTGGACGTAGTGGCCGGGATAGACCTCGTGGATGCTGATGATCTTGAGGGTGTGGTAGTTGAAGTTGCTGAGCCATTCCTCCTGCTGGCGCGGCGTCCAGTCGGGTTCCACCGGCGTTACGTAGTAGAAGGCTTCGGTGGCGACCTGTTCCAGGCCGCCGGGGGAGTCCATGGCGGCGAAGGCGTAGCGCATGTAGGACGGCGTTTCGGTTACCTGGCAGCGCTCTTCGGAGGGCAGGCCAATGATGTCGTGGTCGATGAGAGCCTGGCGAATGTCCTCCAGCATGTCCCGCGTTTCGGGGATCAGGCTGTCGGCGGTGGGATGGCTGGCGCTGACCATGGCCACGGCTTCGCGGACGGACTTGCCCGGAGCGCCTAGCTGGGACAGAACACGGGCCGCCGCCTCGTCCAGCCGGCGCAGGTTCTGTTCCAGGTTGGCCTGGCCGATGGAAAGCACGTCGGATAGCGGCGTGTCCACGGCCTCGCCCACCGACAGCATCCGGTGGTACAGCTGGGAGCCGATGGCGAACTCCGGGCGCACCCGGCGGGCCTGGATGCGGTCGGCGAACCGGATTACGGCGGCGGACGCTGCCTCGCGGGCGGCGTTGAAATCGGCGGCCACGTCGGGGGCGATGGCGGCGCATTGCTCGGCGGCGTCGGACAGCCCGGTCTCGTAAAAGGACGCCATGCCCCGATAGGCGCGGACGGCCATGTCGCGCACCGGTTCACCAAGCTCCGGCTCGGCTAGCGAGTCCAGTGTCGCCAGGAAGTCTGGGACCTGTCGCAACGCAGCTGTCGCGGAGCGCAGACGGTCAGGCAGGGGCGCGTAATCACGCTGCACGTAGCTGCCCACACCGATGTAGCCCACCTGCCGCTGGGGGTTGGTTTCCAGCGTCCGCATCTCCTCCAGGTTGAACAGCTCCCGGCGCAGGAAAAGCTCCAGCAGGTTGCGATTGAGTTGGTCCATGCGAGCATCGCGGTCGGTTGCTCCGTCGGAAACGGGATCAGCGGGCAGCGCGGACAGTTGGGCCAGGGTCTGGTGCAGTTCCTCAACGCGGCGGCGGATACGGCCGGCGGAGAAGTCGGGCAGGCGTCCGTCGTACTCGTGCAATCCGATGCGGCTGCCGGCAGTGGGCAAGAAGTCCCAGTGCTCTCGTATGGCGCGTTCGGTCAGGGAGTCAACGGCGGGGTTCATGGCAATCATCCCTCTTCCCGGTTTTCCAATTGCGCTTCCAGTTGACGGATGCGGGCTTCGGCAGCGATGCGCGCCGCCCGTTCGGCGTCCCGCTCCTGTTCCAGCTCCTGACGTTCCTGAACGAGTTCCCGTTGTTCCTGCAACAGCTCTTGGCGGTTGGGCAGAAACTGCCCGGTCGCCGGGTCCAAAAACCGGAACCATCCCACCCGGCCGTGCAGTTCCAGCCTCAGCAGCGGGCTGAATCCTCGACACTCCCCACGCTCCGCGTCCACCGCAACCGGAATGGCCTCATACCGCCCGTCCACCATGCGATAACCCTGCAACAGCGGCGTAAAAAGCCCGCCTTCCGGGTCGTAGCGCCAGTATTCCTGCACGCCCCAGCTTTCGTACAGTCGGTGCTTGAACCCGCCGTCATTCCGGTAAGTGCTGCTGGACGCTATCTCCATGGCAAAGGTCGGGACCTCATGCTCCAGCCACAAAAAGTAGGAACGACGCAACGCGCTGCCCACGTTGGGGATTATGTACACATCCGGGGCCACGCTGACCCGGGGATTGCCCGGCTCATAGTAGATAAACATCTGGCTGGCGACCAGGGTCGCGGGGTCGTCCAGCCAGGTTTCCAGCGCGCTCTGCATATAGGCTTGGGGGACAAATTGATACATTGACTTTACCGGCAGCGCGTCGGGCCCGTAGGGGTAATCAATACCGTCATCGGGCTCCGGTGGACGGACGGGCGGGGATTTAGCGGTTGCGGGCGTAGTCATCAGTCCGCTCCGGGCGCAAGAGTGGGCGCGGCTAGCGAGAGATTCCGCCGCGCCAGGCGACGGCGCTCATTATACGCCATGCCATGCCGCAGACTACGTAGAGATTGCGCCGTGAGGGTCAGGTCAGGCCGCGCAGCTGTCGGAGTTCGGCTTCCAGCTCTTGCACGCGGGCTTCCGCCTGCTGGCGAGCGGCCCGTTCGTCGGCCAGGGTGGTGATAGAGCTTGCAGTTGCCGGGTCTATCCACAGCAATTGCCCTGCGTTCCAGGCCAGGTACAGATCCAGAGCCGCGCTGTACCCCCGCCATTCCTCATTGCTTACCTGTGCTACGTCGATGGGTTGGTATCGGCCATCCACCAACCGGTCTCCGGCCAGACGGTCGCCGTGATACTGTCCGGTACGGTCAAACCGCCAATACTCCGTAACGCCCCAGGATTCGTAGTCATCGCGCTTTGGACCAAGGTCCTGGTCGGCGGTGGTGGGCGAAGCGATTTCCAACACGAAGTCCGGTGGCTTACCCTGTTCGGCAATGACGTAGGCGTTGCGGGCGTAGTATGCAGCCGAGTCCACGCCAAAGGCGATGTACAGGTCGGGAACACGGCGCTCGGACTGGGGTGTATTCAGCTCGGGCTGCAGGTAGAGTTCGCCGCCGATGACGGTGATGTCGGGGTTGCCGAAGTGGTCAATGAGGTAGGCAACGCTGCCGGTTCTGCTGAGGTGGATGAAGCTGGTCATGTCGTCGGGGTGTCGTTCCGGCGGGTCCGGGATGCGGACGAAGGCCGGGCCAGCGGGTGTGGCAGGGGAAACCGGCTGGGGTTTGGCGGTGGTCATGGCGCACCTCACGGCGCGGGAGTTGGATGGTGAAAATACCGGGGCGGCCGGCGGGTCGCCCCGGCAAGGTAGATACGGTTTCGGCTACGCCACCAGTTCGCTGATGAGGAATTTGGGTTCGATGTCGGTGAAGTTTTTGACGTCGCCGACCAGCTCGCGGCCGTGGGTTTTGAAGCCTTCGTGGACGCCGTCAACGTCGTTGAACAGCAGGTAGCCGACGGCGACGTACATCGGCGGCGCGTTGGGGTCGGTGTCGGAGATGCCCTTTTCCACGTTGTAGTAGCGCATGCCAAAGGGGGTGAGGCGCTCCTGCACCAGGGGCATGTGGGTGTTGACGTAGTAGTCCATGTTGAAGGACTTGCCTTCCTCGTTGCCGTAGAAAACGGTTACTTTGATCATGGTCGGTGCTCCTTTGAGTGTAGGGGCGAATAATTATTCGCCCCTACGGATAGAATGGACAGGGGATCAGTTTCAATCAGTGATAGACGTTGAGGCCGGCCCCGCCGCCGGCCGCGATGGTCTCGCCGCTGATGGCGATGCTGCGGGGCGAGGCGAAAAAGGCCACCACCCAGGCCAGTTCCTCGGCATCCACAATGCGGCGGGTGGAATTGCCGGCGGCGACGCGGCGTTCGATCTCCTCGACGGATACGCCCTCCCGTTCCGCCTGCTCGGCGTACATGGGACCGCTGCGCTCGGTGCGGGTGGTGCCGGGATGCACTAGGTTGACGCACACGCCGGATGCTCCCAGCTCTTCGGCCAGATATTTGGTGAGGTTGGAGAGGCCGGAGTTGCGCACACCGGCGCTGACGTTGCTGGCGCCCCGGCGGGCGGACAGTCCGCCAACGTTGACGATGCGGCCCCAGCCCTGCTGCTGCATGTAAGGCGCGACGGCGCGGGCGCAGCGCAGGTAGCCCATCACCTTGGTGTCCAGGTCCAGCATCACGTCCTCGTCGCGGATCTCGTTGAGCGCGCCGCGGGCCAGTCCGCCGGGCGCGGCGGCGTTGTTGACCAGGATGTCGATGCGCCCGCCCATGGTATCGGCAGCGGCGGCAACCATGGCGTTGACCTGCTCGGTGCTGGTCATATCGCACACGATGGGAGTAACGGAGCCTCCGGTGTCGGCGGCGACCTCCTCGGCGGCGTCGGACAGCGTGTCGGCATAGCGTCCGGTGATAACGACGCGACACCCATCGGAGGCCAGCACGCGCGCCACCGCCTTGCCGATGCCGCGGCTGCCGCCCGTTACGATTGCGGTCTTGCCGTTGAGTTCCATATCCATGCGCCCATGCGCCTCCCGTTCAAACTGGCCGCATTGTACACCACAGCGGCAAACGTGTAGGGGCAGGTTTCAAACCTGCCCCTACGGTACGGACGACGTTGGCGGCGCGGGTTGAACTAAGCAACCTGCACGGTGGCGCCGGCTTCTTCCAGCTTGCCCTTGATGGTGTCGGCCTCTTCCTTGTTGACGCCTTCCTTGACCCGGGTGGGCGCAGACTCAACGAGCTCCTTGGCTTCGCGGAGGCCCAGGTCGGTGACTTCGCGAACGGCCTTGATGACGTTGATCTTGTTGGCGCCGAAGTCGGCCAGGGTGATGGTGAACTCGGTCTGATCGTCAGCGGCGGCGGACGGGGCGTCGTCGGTTACCACGCCGGCCGCGGGCGCGGCGGCTACCGCCACGGGGGCGGCGGCGGAAACGCCGAATTCTTCCTCAATGGCCTTGACCAGATCGGCCAGGTCCATGACGCTCATTTCCTTGATGGCGTTCAATACTTCCTGATTTACTGCCATGATTGTTGCCTCCTGCTGGTTGATGAATTCGCTTTCGGGTTCGTTGGTCTGACACCAGGGCAACCACGAGGGTTGCCCCTACTCTGATTCTGATGCTTCGGCGGGTTGCAGTTGATCGATGCGGGCCTGCAGGGCGTAGGCCAGGCCGCTGATGGTAGCGTTGAGCACCCCGGCCAGGGCGTACAGCGGGGCCTGCATGTTGCCCAGCAGTTGGGCGACCAGCACGGGCTGCGGCGGCAGCGACGCCAAGCGGGACACCTCGGGGGGCTGCATGGCCGGCCCGCCGCTCACCACGGCGCCGTGAATGGCCAGGGTTCCGTCGGCGTTGGCGGCGTCGGAGACCGCCTTGGCGGTGGCGGCCGCGTCGTCGTAGCCGAGGGCAATGGCCGTCTGGCCGGTTAGAACGTCTTTCAGCTGGGGCATGTCCGCGCCGTCGGCGGCCAGGCTCAGCAGGCTGTTTTTGACGACGATGAACTCGACGCCGCCTTCGCGCATCCGGCGACGCAGGTTCACCATCTGGTTCACGCCGATGCCGGAATAGCCGGTGGAGATGACGATGGAGCAGTTCTCCAGCTTCTCCCGCAGTTCGGCCACCCGGTCAACTTTTGCCTGGGTTGGCAATGGTTTCCTCCTCGTATCTGGATTTCAGTCGGGGATTTCGCACGGGCAACCAAACAAAAACCCCGCGCTTTGAGACGTGGGCGCGGGGCGATGACGTCCACAATGGGACGTGTCACGGAACCGGTCGCCTCGGCGGGCGGCGATGACTTGCCATTACCCCGAAATCGGGACCCGCTGTCTCAAGCGTTGACTGTTGTATTCGGATGTGCGTTTAGCGTACCACCAGTAGCCGCGTGGCGCAAGGCAGGGCAATCCACAGTGTGCGTTCGCCCACTGGCGGCAGATTGAATCAGGGCAAAGGGTGGTTCCGTGAGAAACCCACCGGGGACGTGTCGCCGATTTCCAGGCGGTCGTTCCCGGTGAGCCGGCGCAGTCGTCTCAACTGCACGTTGCTGGTGATGGTGAATGGGCGAGGCTGCGCGGTGGTCAACTCAATCAGGTATGGCGCCACATCCTCAACTCGGTCAATCATTGCGGTCAGGGATTCGGTGCTGTACTTGTTTTCGTAAAAATTTTCATGGCCGATCCAGTACGCTTGCGACATCGCTTCGATCTGGTCATAGTCAAAGCCGTATTCCAGCGCAACCTGGCTGAGAACTTCACGGACGTCCCGGTGGGACTGATGCGGCCAACCCCGCTGTTCCGCGATGGCTTTCATCGGCTGCACCACTGCGCCCCAAGCCTTTTCACCGGCCTGCAAGCGACTGCCTACAGCCAGTTCTTCACGGGCGTGGATGATTAGCTGCCTGCTGATCTGGCAGCGGTCTTCAGCGCTTTGAACGCCTGGCGGCGGCAACTCCGGAGTGGTGGTCATCAGGGTTATTCGGGTTTCATGGCCGACAGGGTTCCCACGTCCACGGAGATGCCGGGGCCCATGGACGAGGTGATGTAGGCGGACTTGATGAACGCGCCTTTCACCGCGTCGGGACGCTCGCGCATCACGGAGTCCATGAACACGGTCAGGTTGTCCATCAGCGAGTCGGTCTCGAATGATGACTTGCCGAACTGGCCGTGGATGATAGCGGTGCGGTCGGTGCGGAATTCCAGCCGGCCGGCCTTGGATTCCTGGATGACGCGAGGCAGGTCGCGGGCGGGAACCAGGGTACCGGTGCGCGGGTTGGGCATCAGGCCGCGGCGGCCCAGGATGCGGCCCAGTCGTCCGATCTTTGACATGACTTCGGGGATGGCCAGGCCCACGTCGAACTCCAGCCAGCCGCCCTCGATCTGGGCGATGAGATCGTCGTCGCCCACGTAGTCGGCGCCGGCCTGGCGGGCGATGTCCACGGCTTCGCCGTTGGCGAACACCAGCACGCGGGTTTCCTTGCCCAAGCCGTGGGGCAGCACGGTCACGCCGCGCACCTGCTGCTCGGCGTGGCGCACGTCGGCGTTGGTGCGCAGGTGCACCTCCATGGTCTCGTCGAACTTGGCCGTGGAAAGCTCCTTGACCAGGTCGATGGCCTCGCGGGGCTGATATACGGCGTCTTCGGGCACTCGCTCGGCGACGCTGTTGTAACGGCGGCTGTGCTTGGGCATTTTGCTGTTCTCCTACTCGTCTTCCACCGTGATGCCCATGCTGCGGGCGGTGCCGGCGATGATGTTCATGGCGTGCTCGACGGAGTTGGCGTTGAGGTCCTTCATCTTTTCTTCCGCGATGCTTCGCAGCGCCTCGCTACCGATGGTTACGCCGATTGGTTCCCTGGCATCGCCCTGGCCTTTCTCGACGCCGGCGGCCCGGCGGAGCAGGTCGGAGGCGGGAGGGGTGCGGGTTACGAAAGTGAAGGAACGGTCCTGATACACGGTGAGGTGGACCGGCACGATGGTGCCGGCCTGGCTGCCGGTGCGTTCGTTGTATTCCTTGACGAAGGCCATGATGTTGACGCCGTGCTGGCCCAGCGCGGGGCCAACGGGCGGCGCGGGCGTGGCCTTGCCCGCTTCCAGTTGCAGCTTGATGACTGCCATTACTTTCTTAGCCACAGATGGCCTCCAATATAGTCGTCATTCCGGCGGAAGCCGGAATCCAGAATTCATAAGGTGACAAATCGAAAACGCAACTAACGAATACGGCGGCTGGATTCCCGCTTTCGCGGGAATGACGGGGTATTTCGCGGGAATCGCGGAGTCAAGGATTAGACCTTTTCCACCTGCATGAAGTCGAGTTCGACGGGGGTTTCCCGGCCGAACACGGAGATAAGCACCTTGACCTGGCCCCGGTGTTCGTCCACCTCTTCGACCCGCCCCAGCATGTCGGCGAAGGGGCCTTCGGAGATCCGCACCATGTCGCCCTGGTTCATGCCGATGACGGCCCTCGGTTCGCCGGACGCGACCCGGTCCAGGATTTCGTCAACCTCCCGGTCGTCCAGCGGGACGGGACGGGGACGGTCGCCGCCTTCTTCCTCGGCGGAAATGAAGCCGGTGACGCCGGTGGTGTTGCGGACCAGGAACCAGGCCTCGTCGTCCATCACCATCTGCACCAGGATATAGCCGGGGAAAAGCTTGCGCCGCTGGGCAGTGCGTTCGCCCTTGTTGCGGATGATCTCGTCCTCGGCGGGAACCTCGACCCGGGTGATACGGTCCAGCATTCCGAAGCTGTGCCGGCGCAGGTCCAGGTTGCGCTTGACCATGTCCTCCTGGCCGGTATAGGTATGCACGATATACCAGCGGAGGTCAGCATAGGATTGCGTTGTGGTCATAAAGAGCCTGCGATCGGGTTGAGTCGTATGAAAAAACCGACGCCGCCGGGACGCCTCGGTGAGCCGCTCCGCATTACTGCAAGAGGTTGCCCGGCAATGGGTTGCCGGGCAAGAAGCTGCCGGCGTTCCGCGCTAGAAGAGGGTGGGGTTCAGGATCACCCGGGTGAACAGCTCGGCGAATACCCGGTCCAGCAACCCGAGAAAGAAGCCCATGGCGACGGCCAGCACCAGCACGATCACGGTGAGCCGCGCCGTTTCCTCCTTGCTGGGCCACACCGACTTGCGCAGTTCGGATATGGTTTCCCGCAGGAACCCGATGGGCCCGACCCTCCCCACGGACTGGGGAGAGATCGGGGAAGGTCGTCTGGCTGATGCCCTGGCCACGGCCGGTTACCTCACTTCGCGGTGTACGATGTGGCTGCGGCAGCGGCTGCAGTATTTGCGCAGTTCCATCCGGCTGGTGTGGCTGCGCCGGTTTTTGATGGTGGAGTAGTTGCGCTCGCGGCAGTCGGTGCATTGCAGCGTGATGATCTGCCGGGCGTCGGTTGACTTGCGCGCCATGGGATCACTCCAACAGTTTGGTGAACACGCCGGCGCCGACGGTGCGGCCGCCCTCGCGGATGGCGAAGCGCAGGCCCTCTTCAACGGCGATGGGCGTGATCAGGCTGACGGTCATGGTGATGTTGTCGCCGGGCATCACCATCTCCACCCCGTCGGGCAGGGCGATTTCGCCGGTGATGTCGCTGGTGCGAATGTAGAACTGGGGCTTGTAGCCGGTGAAGAACGGCGTGTGCCGGCCGCCTTCGGCCTGGCTCAGCACGTACACCTCGGCCTCGGCCTTGCGGTAGGGCCTCATGGAGCCGGGCGCCACCAGCACCTGGCCGCGTTCCACTTCATCGCGGTCCACGCCGCGCAGCAGCACGCCCACGGCGTCGCCGGCCTCGGTGGTGTCCAGCAGCTTGTGGAACATTTCCAGGCCGGTGGCAACGGTGCGGCGCACGTCGCCGGAGCGGATGATTTCCACTTCCTGGCCGACGTTCAACTGGCCGCGCTCGACACGACCGGTTACGACGGTGCCGCGACCCTTGATGCCGAAGACGTCTTCAATGGGCATCAGGAAGGGCTGGTCGGTTACGCGGGACGGCTGCGGAATGTAGTCGTCCATGGTCTTGACCAGTTCGCGGACGCCGTCCATCGCTTCCGCGTCGCCTTCCAGGGCCTTGAGGCCGCTGACGCGGACGATGGGGGTGTCGTCGCCGGGGAAGTCGTAGGTGTCCAGCAGTTCGCGGACTTCCATCTCCACCAGTTCCAGCAACTCTTCGTCGTCCATCATGTCAACCTTGTTCAGGGCGACGACGATGGAGGGCACTTCCACCTGGCGGGCCAGCAGGATGTGCTCCCGGGTCTGGGGCATGGGGCCGTCGGGAGCCGACACGACCAGCACGGCGCCGTCCATCTGCGCGGCTCCGGTGATCATGTTCTTGATGTAGTCGGCGTGGCCAGGGCAGTCAACGTGGGCGTAGTGCCGGTTCTCGGTCTCGTATTCCACGTGGGCGATGGCGATGGTGATGCCGCGGGCCCGCTCTTCGGGAGCGTTGTCGATGCTGTCGAAGCTGCGGAAATTGGCGTTGTTTTCCTGGGACAGCACGTTGGTGATGGCCGCGGTGAGGGTGGTCTTGCCGTGGTCAACGTGACCGATGGTCCCCACGTTTACGTGCGGCTTGGAACGGTCGAAGACTTGCTTAGCCATGGTCGGGAGTTTCTCCTTGCTCCTTGATTTGTTTCGTTGCTCCCGCGGGATGCCCCCGGCGGGCATTTGACGCTGGTGGAGCCCAAGGGCGGAATCGAACCGCCGACCCCGTTCTTACCAAGAACGTGCTCTACCTCTGAGCTACTTGGGCGTGATTTCAATTGTCGTTGCGAGCGCAGCGTGGCAATCTCGTTGGTTAAGTGGTGGAGGGGGCAGGATTCGAACCTGCGAAGCCCGTCAGGGCGCCAGATTTACAGTCTGGTGGCTTTAACCACTCACCCACCCCTCCGTGTTCATGTTCTTTTTAATTCTCCAGTGCGTTTCAGAGACCCGTTGAAAGAGCCCCAGAGGGGACTCGAACCCCTAACCTGCCGATTACAAATCGGCTGCGCTGCCAATTGCGCCACCGGGGCGCGATTTTCAACGGTGACTATGGCGGGAATTCCTTCACGCCACAACCTAAAAATGGCCCCGACAAGTCCGGGGCCATCCGGTTTTCGTCAGTCGGCTTAACAGGTTACGGAACGCCCGCAAAATTGTCAATAGCCGCCCTGGGCATCCTTGTCCCCCAAACATCCCGCCCGTCACTCCCCCTCACCGCTCACCCTGCGGAACGTCCGCCTCTGGCGGGAGCCTGTCGAAGGGCCGTCATTCCCACAAAAGCGGGAATCCAGTAGCCGCCCAGCGCAACGGCCCTGTCCTGATTCAGAGAGCCAGCGTCAAAATCCAACGAGCGGACGTACTTACGCCTGACCTACTTTTCTGTGGTGCCAGATTGTGAAGGTTTCGGTGGTGCTTGCGCCGGCTTCGGAGGTTCTGCGGGCGCCTGTGCGGAAGGGAGCACTACTGTTTTGAGCCTGTCTCAAAAGTCGGGATGCCGGTTGGGGTGTAGACTGTGAGCAAGCCTG
>JAPPCX010000071.1 GCA_028875655.1 Chloroflexota bacterium
AATCACCAACATTCCCGACCTTCGCTGTTTTCCCGCCCCACACCGTCATTCCCGCGAAGGCGGGAATCCAGCCTTTCACACAAAGCGCCCCAGCCATTTGCCACCGGCCGGGGCGTCTTGTTGTCCGTCGCCAGAGCATCGGACCGGGCCCACCGACGGGTCAGCTCGCCTTTAACCCGTCAGCTTGCCCCGCTGCGCCGCAGTCTGTGCCACCAGTGCCTGCGGCGTAGTTTCACTAATTGATGCGCTTCACCTCCAGGACTTCACCCGGCGCTAGCGCGACCCGGCGCACGTTGATGCCCAGCTTGAGCATCCAGTAGCCCAGCGTCGCCTTGCTGACGCCCAGCGTATCCGCGGTCGCCGTCAGCCCCTGGTCGTTCACCAACTCGGGCAACAACCGTTCCAGCGGTTGGTCGAATTCCTTTTCTACGCGCATCATCAACTTGGTTTTCCGTGCCATAGTACACCTCCGTCGTGCACTAAATTGTGCTGCATCTGCCGACCGTGATCCCAGCGGGCTGCATTCCGTTGCTTGCATTAGTTACACTGGCCAATTTAGCGACAATCTGAACCTATGTCAAGACGAGGCATAAAAGTTTCTCAAAGAATTTTTAGAATCTTTTAGAACGCGCCTTGTTACGGGTGTATTTTCCCATACCAAGCAACTGGCTTCTAGCAGTTTCGCAACCGCTTTCAACCAATTTTGACCAATTTTCTCGGCTTGCGTCGGGTGCGGGTCCTATCGATCCAGAACTCGGGCGCACTGATGAAACCCGGCATGAATCCCTAGCTACGGCTGTGTGCCGGGTGGGCGGACATCTTCCGCCAGCTGTGCCGTGTTTTCCGGCGCCTGGAATGTAACCCTCCGGCCCTGGCTGCTAATTAGCTCTCTGACTCCGCCGCCCCAAGTTGAACCGCGTGTACCGATGCGCGGTATGCGCGGTACACCCTGGAGAGCGTGGAACCTAAGTCGCTACGCTTGGCATCGCATAACCGTGTACTAACGCGGCACTTCTGTCGTTACACTATTGACGATTGTCGCAGCGTCGCGAAAAGTGTAATTTACGGCCAATCGGCTCCTGCTGGTGCAGTTCGTTTGACTCGTTACATTACACGGAGCCATGCCAATCGAGTGTAGATCGACTACCCATTCGTACACGTAATTCCATGGGCGCAATTCGTGTAACTACATAAACCTACGTACCTTTACTACACGCAGTTACAATACACTCACCCTGCGCTGTGTTACACCGCATTGCGTACCGCGCCGAATGCTTCAGGGCAGTTGACATGCCACTGTAGGCTGGTAATCTGCTTACGGCATTCGTCGCCGCTAAACCTACCCGTACCGGAGCAACCAACGTGGAAATACCTACCCTCAGCGACGTGTTTCACGCCCGCGCTACCATCGCTCCCTACTTCCCGCGTACCCCGCTCACATACTCGGCCGCCCTCCGCGAATGCCTCGACGCCGAGGAGAACCTGAAACACGGGGGACACCGGCCCCTCAGAACCATCAAGGCTCGCGGGGGCGTCAACCTGCTCGCGGGGATGTCAGCAGAAGAGCGTGCACCTGCCCCTCGGAGCCTTCAAGGCTCGCGGGGGCGTCAACCTGCTCGCGGGGATGTCAGCAGAAGAGCGTGCCCGCGGCGTTATCACCGCAAGCAGCGGCAACCACGGCCAGTCCATCGCCAGCGCCTGCCGTATGTTCGGCGCCCGCGCTTTGATCGGCCTGCCGGTGGACGCCAACCCTAACAAAGTGGCGTCCATGAAAGCCTTGGGGGCTCAGCTGATTTTCCACGGAGCCAATTTCGACGAGGCCCGGGAGCATTGCGAACGGCTGGCCCACGAGGAAGGCTATCGGTACGTTCACCCGGTCAACGAACCCGCCCTCATTGCTGGCGTCGCCACCGCCAGCCTGGAAATCATCGAGGACCTGCCGGATGTCGACGTAATGATGCTCCCCATCGGCGGCGGCAGCGGTGTGTCCGGCGCCTGCGTGGTCGCCGATGCCATAGGGCCCAACATCCAGGTGGTTGCGGTCCAGTCCGAAGCCGCTCCCGCCGCCTACCTGTCCTGGCAGCAGGGCCAGTTGGTGGCTGCTCCCATGCAAACCTGGGTCGAAGGCACCGCAACTGCCGTCGGATACGAACTTCCCCAGCAGATTATCCGGCACCGACTCCACGACTTTTTGCTGGTCAGCGACGACGACATCAAGCGCGCCGTGGCCCTGTTGGTTGAAAAGGCCCACACTCTGGCCGAGGGCGCGGGGGCTACCGCGCTGGCCGGCGCCGTGCGTCACCCGGAAACGGTGCGCGGCAAAAAGGTTTCCATCACCATCACCGGCGCCAACATCACCCTCGCCCAACTTCGAGATTGTATCAACGTCTATCTCGGAGACTGAGCCCCACGCTCATCCAGGTAGCGGGCCAATTCGTCCCTGATGAACTCCGGTAGCATATGCTCACCGGTCCGGTCGATCAGCCACATGCCGTCCGCTTCTTCAATCATCTGCCCGATTTCCCAACCGTTGACTCCAACCGAATCCAGCGCCCGCAGCGCTCGCGGCGCATCAATCGCCGGCATGGTCGCCAACAACGCCCCGGAACCCAGCAGGCCAATCGGATTGACACCTAGAGCCTCGCAGATTGCTGCGCACTCCGGGAGTACCGGCGTGCTCTCCGCCTCGAACACCACGCCCAGATTTGACGCCGTAGCGACTTCGCGCAGAGCCGTTACAATCCCTCCCTCCGTAATGTCGTGCAGGCTGTGAACATCCACGGATCCGCATAAGGCCTGAGCAGCCTTTACTACACTGATTCCCGGTTCGTGGAGATAGCCGGCCGCCCGCTCGATGGTTGTTGTATCCACGCCAGCCTGCCTTAGCTCTTCGGCGCATTCAGTCGCGAGGATCGCTGTCCCTTCAATGGCCACCCCTGTGGAGAGGATTACGCTGTCCCCGTCGCGCGCGCCCGCGGTGGTTACCAACTGCTCCCGGTTCAACAATTCTCCCAGCATGGTCCCGGCCACGATGGGGCGGTCTATGCCCAGGGTTACCTCACTGTGCCCGCCGATGATCGCCGCTCCCAATTCCGAGCAGGCGTTTGAAATGTCGAGGAATATAGCCCGGACGTCGTCCGGGGTGAAGTGCGCCGGCAGCAACAGCGTCGGCAGGAACCATTTCGGCTCTGCGCCGGCGCAGGCGATATCGTTGGCGTTCACCTGTACCGCGTACCAGCCGACCCGCTCGGCGGCGAAAGTGATCGGATCGGACTTGGCCACCAGCAAGCGGTCGCCCATTTCAACCACTGCGCAGTCTTCGCCGACGGCAGGGCCTACCAGCACTCTTGAATCGTGGGTTCCCGCATTGGGCAGTAGCTCCGCCAGCAGGTCCGGCGGCAATTTCCCTGGTTTCAATTGGCCTCCCGTAATCTCCGGTTCCCGTAATATTCGTTTCATGGAGCAGTTTAGCAAACTCGCTTGCAGGCCCGTTGGAGTTTGCTATAATTGCTCACACCGAAGCCTGCGCTTTGGTACAGATTACGGCGCATTCGTCTAGCGGCCCAGGACACCGCCCTCTCAAGGCGGAGATCAGGGGTTCGAATCCCCTATGCGCCACCATCGATTTCGCCGCCGACGCACCCATCCGCGTCGGCGCTTCTTTATATGGAACCGTAGGTTCACGCCATGCAGGATTCAACCACCGCATTGGCCTTGGCTCTGGTGCTGGCTTCGGCTGCCGCCCATGCCACCTGGAACCTGCTGCTGAAGAAGGCCCACCGGCAGGAGGTCTTCGCCTGGTGGTTATCCGGGTTCGGCCTGTTCGGAGCGCTTCCGATTGCCGTGGTGTTGGCGTTGCGCACCAGTTTCGAGGTGGTGGGAATCTGGTACATCATCGCGACTGTCCTCCTGCACATTTGCTACTTTCTGTTCCTAGGCCGGACCCTTGCCCGCAGCGATCTCTCGCTGGTCTATCCCATCGCCCGCGGTTTCGGCCCCGGACTGGTCCCGATCCTGGCGGTTTTCTCGTTGGGCGAAACCGTTACGCCGGCGGCCTGGGTGGGCATCGGCTCGATTGTCGTCGGCATCTACACGATGGCGTGGTGGGGACAACTGCGACAGTTCACGACGAGGGCTACCCTGTTTGAGAACCTGCCCGGGCTGGGCTATGCCCTCCTTACCGGCCTTTGCATCTCCCTGTACACCATCGTGGACAAGCGCGGCGTCGCCCACGTTAGCCCATTCCTTTATCTTTATCTCATGACTGCGGGAGTTGCCGTCGGATGGTTGCCTTACATAATCCGCAACTACGGGGTCGCCGGGATAGTCCACGAGTGGCGCGGGGCATGGCGGAGCGTAATCGTGGCGTCGGCGCTGCTGTTCCTGGCCTACGGTCTGGTGTTGACTGCCATGAGCATCACCGACGTAAGTTTCGTAGCGCCCGTTCGAGAGGTCGGTTTGCTGTTCGCATTGCTGCTGGGAGCCCTGGTCCTGAAAGAGTGGGTAACTCGCGGCCGCATTATCGGAGCCGTCTTAATAGTGGCCGGCGTTGTACTCATCACCTTGTCCCGGTGAACTTTCGCGCTTCGCAGCGTCTATAATGCGCCGGAGACCACAGACCGGAGTGGAAATGTCTGAACCGACGACAAAAATCGATAACGCCCGCTACATCGTTACGATGGACCCGTCGCGGCGCATCATCGCCGATGGCTCCATCGTCATCACCGGCAGCCGGATCTCCCAGGTTGGCAAGGCCGGCGAACTGGCACACGTCGCGGCCGATACGGTCATCGACGCTGGGGGAATGGTGATAACCCCGGGGTTCGTTAACGGGCACATGCACATCAGCTACGCCCACGCGGTCCGGGGGCTTTTCCCCGACCACCTGGGAAATGCGTATCTCCCCAACGTCTTCCTGTTGCAGAGAGCAATGACCGAGGACGAAGAATACTCCACCTCCCTGCTGGCCATCACCGAACTGCTCAAGTACGGGACCACGACTTTCATTGACCCGGGCACCACCACCTACCTGGACGGTTGCCTTGATGCCTATCGGATAGCCGGTTGCCGCATCATAGTGGGCCGCAACGTGCAGGATCGGCCCAATCCCCTGAATCTGCCCGTGTTGGACACAGATGAGGCCATCCGGATGTCGGAGGAGGCAGTGGACCGCTATAACGGGGCTTTGGATGGGATGGTGTCCGCATGGACCATGCCCTTTACGGCTGAGTTCTGTTCGCCGCAATTGCTGGAGGCAACCCACGCCATCGCGGAGTCTCGCAACACGCGAACGACCCTGCATTACAACAACGGCGCCCGGTGGATCCAGCGTTGCGCGGATGATCACGGTTGTAGTCCCACCGAATATCTCGACCGGCTCGGCGCGCTCACGCCCCGCATGACGCTGTCGCATTGCCTGGGGATAAGTGAAGACGAGGCCCGCCTGATCTCAGAACGCGACGCGGCGGTTGCCATGTGTCCCACTGCCGCAGTCAAGGGCGGAGCCGGTATGACCCAAAGTGCGTTACTTCCCGAACTGCTGGAATATGGCGCGCGGGTTGGCCTCGGCACCGACGCCGGCAACAATTCGAACCTTTTGGAGACCCTTCGTTCCGTGTATCTGGCGGCTGTCCTCTACAAGGACGGACGACGCGACGTCCACGCGATACCTGCTGAAACTGCCCTGGAGCTGGGCACAATCCGCGGCGCCGCGGCCTTGGGTATGGATGACATAATCGGCTCCCTGGAGCCGGGCAAAGCCGCCGATCTCGTTCTCTTCGATACGCGCCGTTCCGAATGGGCAGCCCTGCACAATCCGGTTAACAGCCTCGTGTACAACGCCGATGGCCGCAGCGTCCATACAGTCATGGTCAACGGCCGCGTGGTTGTCCAGCAATCCCGCCCGCTGTTCGTGGACGAAGCGGAACTCGTCGCGGACGTACAGCAAAAAGGAAACGCGCTGATTCAGCGCGTTGGCGTGGACTTCAGTACTCCCTGGCCGGTGGTGTAAGCGGCTACAGCGCAGATTACTGGATTCCCGCTTTCGCGGGAATGACGGGAAATATCAACATGGCCTAGGTTTCCCGATCAGGGCCGCCGATGTCGCGCAGGATGTTCTCCAGGGCCTGGTCAAGGGCCGGGTCCAGGTCCACCGGCTCCACAAACGGGGTGTACTGGTAGTCCAGCCGCACCTGGTCGATGATTTGCTTGGCTTCGTTGTTGGTGCTGCCCAACCGGTCCAGGTTGTCCAGCAACTCCTGGGACTCCCGGTTGCCCATCTGCTCCAGCTCGGAGAGGTCCATCTCAATGCTGAACAAAGACCGCAGCCGGCGCAGGATGTCGTAGTAGGCCCGGTGGTCCTGCGTGATGCCCAGCTGGTTGTTGTTGCTGGTCATGAAGGGGTACATGGGAGCCATCGCGCCCATGCGGAACATCTGCACGTCGGGGTACTCGTAATGGGCGACCGACACCAGGGCCATGCCGATGGTGGGCCCCTGCCGGCCCCGGCTGCCGTAGCTGGAGAACTGGACTCCGTAGCGTTCCAACTGCTCCCGCATTTCCGGGCGGGAGTACACGCAAGTAATCCGCCGCTCCAGGTCGGGGGGTGCCGGGCCGTTGACTCCCTCCACCGCTACCGTCTGCTGAATCCCGAGGTCCTTGATCGCGCTGAAAAACGCTTCCGAGTAAATGTCCAGGCGGTACCAGGGCTCCTCACCGAGGAATACCAGCAGGCCGCTGCCGATTTCGTAAAAGGCGTTTTGACGGGTCATCGCAGTGCTGGGCAGACCTTCGTGGAAAGCCGCCGCCGGCCGGAAAGCATCGTGGGTGCCGGCAACCTGGAATGGGTAGCACATCCGGTTGACATGCTCGGTCATTTGACCCACTTGCCGGCCGCCGTTCTTTTCGATCAGGTAGCGAGGGAGTCCGCTGGAAATCCGGCCACCGTTGGACCACTGCCGGCGCCATCCGGCGACCAGGTAGTTGGCCTCGGGCTTGTCGGTGAAGGTGAAAAGTTCCTCAGGCATAATGGACGGCCTCTCTCCCCGGCTGCCGCGTGGAGGTTTCGGCTAATATACCACATTGCTGCTTTGAGCCACGCTTTCACCCTCACCCCGACCCTCTCCCGTCAAGGGAGAGGGAGAAATGTCTTAGTTGCGGGAGAATCCGCCACCGCTGAATCCGGTGGTCTGCTCGTTGACCAGGAAGGTGCCCGTGTCCCGGCCCTGGGCGGTTTCCAGTTCGACGTCAAAACGCTGGCCGCCAAACTCGCCCAGCATCTCGAAGCGACGCTCGGTGTACACCCGGCCCTGAAAACCCACGCTATCAACGTCCCGTTCTTCCTCGCCGGACAGGTACATCTCAACGGCGGTGGTCATCAGCTTTTCCCGGTCTTCGCCGCTGAGGACGCCGGGGGCGCGCAGGAAGACATAACCCCACCGTATGCCCTTGTGCTCCATCATGAGAAAATCGATTTGGTGAAAGACCTTACCGGGACGAGATTGCCACGAACGTCCGGCGACGTTCTCGCAATGACAGACAAAACGGCTTCCGACCGCTAAAGTGCTGGAACTGGTGGGCGGTGAGGGACTCGAACCCCCGGCCTTCTGCGTGTAAAGCAGACGCTCTAACCATCTGAGCTAACCGCCCGGTCTAGGACGTGGATTCCCGCTTTCGCGGGAATGACGGAGAGGGATGCGGGAATGGCGTAGGCAGGGATGCCATGCGTTATAAGGCATAAGGATGGCGCGCTTGGCGAGATTCGAACTCACGACCTCTGCCTCCGCAGGGCAGCGCTCTATCCACTGAGCTACAAGCGCGTGGCGTCGGAAAATACATGGTGCCGAGGGAGGGATTTGAACCCACACGTCCTAATGGACACTGCGCCCTGAACGCAGCGCGTCTGCCGTTTCGCCACCTCGGCCTGGTGGTTTTCCGATGTAAAGAGCCATTCGCTGCGGCGGGTATGGTGGGCGATGGAGGATTTGAACCTCCGACCTCCTCGGTGTGAACGAGGCGCTCTAACCGCTGAGCTAACCGCCCCAGCGCGACTCACAAGTTATTATAGCCCTGCGCCCCTGATAGGGCAACCAGCGGAACTCCTTGCAGAGACCGGGGTAGCATCTACATCGATGTACAGGATTTTGGTCGATCGTTCGACAAGCTCAGGATGAGCGGCGTACGCGGGATTGGCCCGGCGGGGGCGATATGGCTACGTTATGTCAAAAGCGGGCGAAATCGCGCCTATAATAAACATAACGCGCCTTGTGCGAACCAACATGAAATGCAAGAAAAGGCCCGGGGTTACGACCCCGGGCCGATCCTCTGGATTCCGGCTTCCGCCGGAATGACGGTGAGGAAGTCGGGAATCAGTGGGCGCCGACTCCGCTGATCTCCTTGCCCGGCTCTCCGACCGCTCCGGATTCCAACAGTTTGGCGAACTCGTCGGCGTCATAACCCAATTCGGCCAGCACTTCCTCGTTGTGCTCTCCCAAGGCCGGCGGAGCCCTGCGCAGCTCGGCCGGCGTTCCCCGCAGCTTGATCGGGGAGTTGGGTACCCTGAGGTCGGGCACCTTGGGGTGGTTGATTTCCAGGAACATCTCCCTGGCCTTGACCTGCTCGTCGGCCACCACGTCGGACGTCTTGTTGATGGGGCCGACCGGAACGCCGGCCTCGTCGATGACTTTGACCCAGTGGGCAACCGTGTTGGTGGCGAAAATGCCGTTCAGGTGGTCAATCATTTCGGCGCGGTGCGCCACCCGGTCCGGGTTGGTGGCAAACTTGGGGTCGTCCTTGAGATCGGGATGGCCGATGGCGTTGCAGAAGCGCTCCCACAGGTTGGGGTTGGCCACTCCCAGGATGAAAAAGCCGTCAGCAGCCTGGAAACTCTGGTAGGGCACCAGGCTGGGGTGCCCGGAGCCGAGGCGGTGCGGTTCGATGCCGGTGCCGATGTATCCGGTGGCGTGGTAGCTCATGGCGGCTACCTGCCCGTCCAGGAGCGCCGTGTCAATCAGCTGACCCTCGCCGGTTTTGTCCCGATGATACAGGGCGGTCACGATGGAACCGTAGGCGAGCATTCCGGTGAACAGGTCAACCAGCGAGAACCCAACCCGCTGGGGCGGGCCGTCGGGTTCGCCGGTCAGGTGCATCAAGCCGCTGTAGGCCTGGATAATCAGATCATAACCGGGCTTGTTGGCCATGGGGCCGGTGCGTCCGTAACCGGAAATGGTGCAGTACACGATGTCGGGGTTGATGGCCTTGATGTCGTCGTAGCCGAGGCCCATGCGCGCCAGGGTGCCGGCGCGGAAGCTTTCGATCATCACGTCGGCGTCCTTGGCCAGCGTCTTGACAATCTTGAGGCCCTCTTCCGACTTGAGGTTGACCGACAGGCTGCGCTTGTTGCGGTTGAACGAGAGGAACTGGGTGCTTTCGCCGTTCCAGATGGGTGGCCACTTACGAGTTTCGTCGCCGTCGTTGGGCTCTTCAATCTTGATTACGTCGGCGCCCATGTCGGCCAGGTTTTGGGTGCAAAATGGGCCGGCCAGGGTACGGGTGAGGTCAACGACCTTGATGTTTTCCAAGGGCTGAGGCATCGTCGGGTCCTCGCTTTTTCATAGTTTGGCGGATTATAGCATGGGGGTTTGTTGGCATGGATGCACAGGATGATCCTTCGACAGGCTCAGGATGATCCTTCGACAAGCTCAGGATGAACGGGATGGTTTGGCATGAGGTTTGCCGTGCGTTGACGATGGTAGTTTCAGGTGGTAGCGTGAGCGCGAATTTTCGTTATGTAGAGTGCACTTGTCGATGGCAACCGTCCGCAGCCGGCCGCTGATCCTGTCCCTGGGTGGCATCAACATGGACCTGGTCACCTTTTCCGACCGGCTGCCGGCGGATGGCGAGACGGTGGTGGGGCGGCAGTTCGTCACCTACGCAGGGGGCAAGGGGGCCAACCAGGCCGTGACGGTGGCGCGCATGGGCGTCCGCTCCGCGATGGTCGGGCGTGTTGGCGACGATATGTTCGGGCCGGAGTTGGTTGAGTTGTTGCAGTCCGCCGGAGTTGAAACCGGCGCGGTGGGCGTGAGTGAATACGTCAGTTCGGGCATCGCGGTTATCAGCGTCGGCGAGGGTGGACAGAACCGCATCGTGCAAGTGCTGGGGGCCAACGACACCTGCGGCGAGGCGGAGTTTGACGCTATCGCCGGCCTGTTGCCGGAAGCGTCCGCTGTGATGCTGCAACTGGAGGTTTCGGTGGATTTGTCGCTGCGGGTGGCTGAACTGGCGGCATCCCAGGGCGTTTCCGTGATTCTGGATCCTGGCCCCGTGCGGCCCGTGCCGGCGGAATTTTACCGGCACATCTCAGTCATCACGCCCAACGAAACGGAGGCGGAGGCGTTGGTGGGCCATCCCGTTAGCGACCTTGACGCAGCAGCGAGAGCGGCGGGTGAACTTCTGAATCGAGGCGTGGGCGCGGCGGTTATCAAGTTGGGAGCGCTGGGCGCGTATTGGTCGGATGGGAATGACAGCGGACACGTTCCGCCGTTCCCCGTAGCCGCCGTGGACACGGTGGCGGCCGGCGATGCATTCAACGGGGCGATGGCGGTTGCGCTGTCCGAAGGATGCGAGCTGCCGGAGGCGGTTCGCTGGGGATGCGCGGCCGGCGCGTTGGCGGTGACACAGGTGGGCGCGCAGGATTCGATGCCAGGCCGGGATGCGGTGGTGGAGATGCTGCTTTAGGTAGTTTATTACATGGATGAACAAGATGAGGATAAAGGAGATACTGGATTCCCGCTTTCGCGGGAATGACGGACTAGTGGGCAGGGATGACAGATAACGATAAATTTTGCCCGACTTGTGGGACGCGTTTGATGCTCCGAGTGGACGAGGGGCAAACACGTCCCGTTTGTCCGGAGTGCGGTCGGGTGATGTATTACGATCCCAAGCTAGCGGCGACGTGTGTGGTCGAGCGTGAAGGCGGCACCTTGTTTGTGCAGCGGGCGATGCCGACGGGGTACGGTTTGTGGAGTCTGCCGGGCGGTTATGTTGACCGGGGGGAGTTGGTGGAGGACGCCGCCGCCCGGGAGGTGTATGAAGAGACGGGGTTGGAGGTGATTACTACCGGATTGATTGGGCTGTTTTCCCAGGCGCAGCACCCGGTGGTGGTGGTCGCATACTCAGCGACTGAGACCGGCGGCGAGTTGATGGCCGGGCCCGAGTGCCTCGACCTCGGGTTTTTTGCCCCGGACGCGCTGCCGCCCCTGGCCTTTCCGAGAGACGCCGAAATAGTCCGGCGGAAACGGGCCATGTCCAGCCCCGATTCGTGTCTTTCTTGAGCATGGCAACGCTTCCAGGTTCCGGCCTGTTCCGAGATCTTGCGGCGCAAGCGGGGCGCGGGCTGCTGGACGCCCTGTTTCCCATCGAGTGCGTTTCCTGTGGTGCGTCGGGCAACGTCATTTGCGACAAATGCGTGGCGGACCTCTCCGTGCTGCGGCCGCCGTTCTGCGAAATCTGCGCCACGCCCGGCGATTTCGCGCGCTGCCAGAGGTGCGTCGAAGCGGTCAGGCAGTTTGACGGTGTTCGCGCTCCGTACCGATACGCCCCGGGGCAGTACGGCAGGCCATACTGGCGTTGAAGTACGGCGGCATCAAGGCGGGCGCGCCGCAGCTGGGGGACCTGCTGGCGGACTATCTTAACGACAACCCCCTACGGGGCGAGATTATTGCCCCTGTGCCGATGCACTCCCGGCGGCTGCGGGAACGCGGGTACAACCAGGCCGAGCTGCTGGCCCGCCGGGTTGCCGCTCAAAGTGAGTTGAGTTACGAAAGGGATTTGCTGTTTCGCACGCGGCAGGTTGAACCCCAGGCCGGCATCGGCAGCGCGGCCCAGCGGACGGTCAACGTGGCCGGCAGCATCGGGGTTTCAGCCGACCGGGACGTGAGCGGCGCAAGGGTTATCCTGGTGGACGACGTGGCGACCACGGGGAGTACTCTGGAAACCTGCGCCGGCGCTTTGAAACAAGCCGGGGCCGTCTCGGTGTGGTGCCTGACCCTGGCCGTCGCCGGTGGGGAATCATTGGCGGAATAGCCGCGTTTGACATCAGCGGTTATGTTTGCTGAAATGGCGGAAACACCCACCATATCGCCGTTTACACTAAGGAGGCACGATCATGGCAGGCAACACTATCGTTTACGTGGGCGCGGAAGCCAGCGGACTGTACCGCAAGCAGGCGGGCGACGCTCACTGGGATCTGCTCACCGACGGGCTGGCTCCCGCCACCCAGGCCAGGGCCATCGCCATCCACCCGAGTGATCCGCGCACCATCTTCTGCGGAACCCAGCGCGGCATCTATCGCAGCACTGACGGCGGCGACCACTGGCAGCGGATGAACATGACCGAGGGCCGCGTGGTGTGGTCGATCCGGTTCCATCCCAACGACTCCAGCATCATGTTCGCCGGCACCGAGGGCGCCGAAGTGTTCAAGAGTGAGGACGGCGGCGAGAACTGGGCGCACATCGCTACGGTTTCCAACCCCGCCCAGGTTCAAATGGCATTTGCCATGCGCATCCTGGGGATCGACATTGAGGCCGGCAACCCGGACAACATGTACGCGGCCCTGGAAGTGGGCGGCGCGGCCAGCAGCACCGACGGGGGCCACACCTGGACCATTCGCAACAGCGAGTTCGCCGGCGACGTTGACCTGCTGGACCTGCACGGCGTGGCTGTGGGCGGCGCGGATTCCAACTCGGTGCTGATCTCCAACCGCACCGGCGTCTGGCGCAGCACCGACCGGGGCGCGTCGTGGCAGGACTGCGAGTTCGGCCGGTTCTCGGACATCATGTACTCGCGCGGTGTGGTGCGCGACCCGGCCGACCCCAACACGCTGTACGCCTGCGTCGGCATGAACTTCGGCAGCGAGCAGGGCGGGGTCATGCGGACCACCAACCTGGGCGAAACATGGGAGCGCTTCGACCAGGGCATCAGCCCGGGCAGCACTACTTTCGGCGTGGCGGTGAACCGTCAGGATCCGTCGCAGGTGTATTTCTGCACGCGGCGGGGGCAGGTGTTCGGCACGCACGACGGCGGCGCGAACTGGTCCAGCGACCAGTTGCCGGACACGGCGATGAACACCATCAGCGTGGCCTGCACGTCGGCATAGCTGGAAGAGGAAATATCGCGCTAAACGCTGGCGGCGGCTCGCAGATGCGGGCTGCTGCCAGTTCTACGTAATGTCCGAAGGTTAAAGAATGGCAGTCAAAGCGGTTGAGGACGAAATCCGCCGGGTAATGGACGTGGCAGATAAGTTCGGCGGGTGGATCTCTGAACATGAGACCGCGAATAGGTACGCGGTGATTGACCCTATCTTGTGGGCTTTGGGTTGGCAAACCGGGCTGCCGTGGGAATGTCGGGTAGAAGTCAAGAGAGGCAAGCAAGGTAGGGCTGATTATGTTCGCTTAAATGCGGAAGAAAAACCCGTCGTTGTTATTGAGGCGAAGGGCCTGTACGGGGGATCAAACTATAGCCCGACTAATTTCCGCAGGACCCTGGCGTCATAGGCCCGCGGTATAACTAAGGGCGTGGTAATCTTGACCGATGGATGGACATGGGAAATATACGATCTTAGCGAGCACGGGACAACGTTCGAAGGTAAAAGGAAGGCGAAGGTTAATTTCGATGACGGTCCGGAAAGAGCGGCGAGAGCTTTGCACGAATGGCTGCGCAAGGAGCGGTGGCGGTAGGGCAGAGGCTGTTGTATTATTCGGTTATAGACATGGTATAGATTATCCGTATCCGTGGGGTAAACAATGCTGGCGATAGATGGGTTTCTGCGGGGGCTGTGGGTTGGCTTGCTTGCCGCCGCAGCTTGGGCGGTGATTTCGGGGCTTACTGGCTGGAGTTGGATGCAGCCGCTCAATATGTGGGTGTTTGCCGTAGTGATGCTGGTAGCCGGGTTGGCGAAAATCGTAAGTGAGCGCAGCAAGTCGCGATGAGCGGCAGGCTCTGGTCGGCGCTTGCTGCGACGCTCAGGTGGCTCCGACTGGCAGCAGGCGAACTTGTCAGCAGAACAGGCGTAGGATTCTCGATATTGGTTTTGGCAGCGTTGCTCTACTTGGGGCCGCATTTTTCAAACGCGCTGTCCTGTCTCGGCGGCGTGATGCAGGAGCTAATTAATAGGGGTTCAACCGACTGGCTATGCCTCAAGGATGTTCTGGACGATTTGCGGAAAGATGGAACAGCGGGGACCGTAATCCTGGCCATCGCCGCTGCCATCCTCGCCAGCGCTTGGAGCAGCGGTTCCCGGTCAGCGGAATGAGTTAGGGGCGGGTTTCAAACCCGCCCCTTTGGTTTGCTGGGCTGGTCAGTTAGGGGGTTAGCCTTCGGCTTTGGGGAGCCAGTCCTCGTTCCAGGGGAATTCGTTGGGGGCTTCGCCGAAGGCGGGCAGGCCCTGGTCAACGCGGTCGCGGTAGGGGCTGGTGACCGGCTCTCGGTACGGGTAGAGGCCGCCTTCGTACATCTGCTCGCCCTTCTTGAAGTGGGTGGCCTGTTCCAGGGTTTCCACAAAGGGCATGTTGATGTCGTAAAGGTTGCCGGCGCTGGCGCGGGGGCGGGGGCCAGCCTTGGAGACGTGGCCGTATAGCTCGCGGCCGATGATGCGCTCGGCGGCCCACACGCATTCGATCAGTTTGTCGATGTCAACGCCGGTGGGGATACCCATATCGTCCATCATGTGGAGCAGGTCTTCGGTCGGGGCCATGCCGGTGGCGCGCCCGTTTCCGCAGTAAGGGCAGCCGCCGAATCCGCCGATGGTGCCGTCCAGCTCAAGGGTATCCTCGGGACCCAGCACACGCATGGCGGCGTAGGCGGAGGCGATGGCCATGTTGCGGCCGTTGTGCAGGTGCAGGCGGAAGTGGTTGATTTCCGGCCAACGCTCCTTGACGCGGACGATGCTCTCTTCGACCTTGGCCGGCGTGCAGTGGCTCATGGGGTCGCCCATGGAGCAACTGCGGACGTTGATGCCGGCTTCGTCCCAAAGGCCGTGCTGGTATTCAAGCAGGGTCATCAGGCTGTCCACCGGGAACTCGCCGAGGAAGTTGGAACCCCAGGAGGCGTTGCAGCCGATGCCGGCCTCGGTGATGCCCATTTCCTGAGCCTGGGCGATGATGGCAGGCCAGCGTTCCATCTCCTGCATCTGGCTGCGGTTGGTGTTGCGACGGGCAAACACGTCGCACAGGTGGCACGACAAACGCGGGTAGGCGTCCCGCTCGATGGTCAGTGGTGGCGAGTAGGCCCGGGCGCGCTCGACGCCGCGAGCGTTCAGGGCCAGGGCGGTGTAGGTGACGCCGGCCTTGGGGGTGAACTTGGTTACGATCTCGTCGATCCGCTCCATCTGGGGCGTCCACCGGGGACTGACAAAGGAGCCGACGACGATGCTTTGCAGGCCGGTTTCCGAGAGCATATCGAGGAGCTCAACCTTGTCGTCAACGCCGATGTTGGCGTCCTCAATCTGCATGCCTTCACGCATGCCTTCTTCCTTATAGTGAACTGTGGGCCATTCGTTTGGCATGGGTGATTCCTCCAGTTGCGGTAAAACGCGATGCCGAATTGCAACGGATCGCATGATGCCGGGATTGTATTGTCGGGCCGCCGGCGTTGTCAAGAAAGGGATGTAGCGGCATAGGCGATCAGCTTGTACACCAGCTTGGCCGCCGTGTAGCTGTTGGCCGCCGGCCCTTCGTTGGGGGCCAACTCGCAGACGTCGAATCCCACGACCCGACGTTGCTCTGCGACCTGCTTCAGCAGGCCGACCAATTCCGACCAGCGCATACCACCCGGCTCCGGCGTACCCACCGCCGCCATTTCCGACGGGTCCAGGGCATCCAGGTCAACGCTCACGTACACCTGTGGCCCCAACCCAGCGATTATGTCACCCACGCAACCGTCGCCCGGCGGCCAATAACACACCCGTATGCCGGCATGATCGATGAAATCTCGCTCTTCCAGCGCCAGCGTGCGGACGCCCACGAGCGAGACCGGGCACCGCTCGGAAATGCGCCGCGCTGCCGAGCCGTGGCCCCACGCCGTGCCCTGGTATTCATCGCGCAGGTCGGCGTGGGCGTCGATGTACAACACGGAGAGCTCCGGGTATTTATCCAGGCACGCCAAGGCGGAACCGATGGCGGCGGAGTGGTCGCCGCCGATTACTCCGGTGAGTTTGTCCTGCGATTGGTAGTATGTGACCGCCTGCCGCACGCGCATCGTCATCTGCTGGGGATCGCCGACGTGTGGCTCCAACGCGGGCGCCGTGTGGATGCCCAACTCCGCTACGTCGATGCCCAGCTCCAGGTCGTAGTCTTCAAGGCCGGAGGATGCGGCGATGATCGCGGCCGGGCCGTAGCGCGCTCCGCTGCGAAAGGAAGTGGTGCTGTCTATGGGAACGGGAATCAGGACGGCGGACGCAGTTTCCAGGGCCGACTGCTCCGGCGGCAGTGCCAGAAAGTTGGCCGGGGTTGTCGGAACGGGAAACGTAGCCAAAGGAGAATCCTGGATTCCCGCTTTCGCGGGAATGACGACAGAAGGGCGGGAACCTAGGAACCGGTAAGCCGGAGCCTATCCACCCACGGCCGACAGCGCGGAACGCTGTCGGTGGGTTTCGACGGCGCCCTGACGTGCGTTGGTCCACTCCAGCCCGCGATCCAGCAGCCAGGTCTTGACCTGTTTCAGGTTGAACAGCGACCGGGCGTCGGCCAGGGCCTGCTCGTGGTCAAAGGACTTGCACGAGAACAGGTCGATGTTGACGTAGTCCCGATGCGGAAACGTATGCACGCTGATATGGCTTTCGGCGATGATAACGAAACCGGAGATGCCGCTGTCGCCGGGGTTGGGGCCATGGTATTCCAGGACTTCAGGTTCGGTTATCCTGGTCATCCCCAGATTCGCCGGGTACTCATCCAGGAATGCCCGGAGCCGTTCCGTGTTCCACATCATATCGGCGTTGCCGCCGAACCCGTCGATAATCAAGTGCATTCTGCTGGTCAGCCCCTGGGTAAAAAATAAGCCCCGTTGGACGGGGCCGCGCCGTCTTGTGAAAATGCGGCGTATAGAATATCATAGCCGCCACGCCAATTCAAAGCGAAATTTCGCCCGCGCAACCCGAAACCGTCGGTGTGGCAATCCGCTTCCCCGGCGGCGTCGTATGTCAACCAACGGTTGCCGGCGGGCAAACCCAACCGCAATACACACACGGACAATCCCATGAGCGCTGAAACCTCCCCCGCCGACGGCGCCCCTGCCGCCGGAGCCATTGCAGAGGACGCAATGATCGAGGTGCGGGACCTCACGCACTACTACGGCCCAAACCCGGCCGTTGAAAACGTGAACTTCACGGTGCGCCGGGGCGAGATTCTGGGTTTCCTTGGCCCCAACGGCGCGGGCAAGACCACTACCATGCGTATTCTGACCGGGTTCATGCCGCCCACTCGCGGTTCGGTCACCCTGGACGGGTTCGACGTGGTGGAAAAGTCCCTGGAAGTGCGCAAGCGGGTGGGCTACCTGCCGGAGTCGGTGCCCCTACACACCGAGATGACCGTTACCAACTACCTGAAATACATGGGCACCCTCCGGCGCATGAACGGACGCCGGATACGCAGGCGCATCGACGATGTTATTGACGTCTGCCGCCTAGGCGATTACCACAAGACGCTCATCGGCAAGCTGTCCAAGGGATTTAGGCAGCGCGTGGGCATCGCCCAGGCGATCCTGCACGAGCCGGAAGTGCTTGTCCTGGACGAACCCACCATCGGCATCGACCCGATACAGGTGGTCGAGACCCGTGGCCTGATCCAGGAACTGGGCCGGGAGCAGACGGTAGTTTTGAGCAGCCACATCCTGCCCGAAGTTAGCATGATCTGCGAACGGGTGCTGATCATCCATGAAGGCCATATCGTGGCGGCGGACACTCCCAACAACCTGGCGCAGCACCTGCGCGGCGTCGAGCAACTGGAAGTGGAAATCGGTGGCCCGCCGGCGGAGGTGCTGCCCGTCCTGCGAGGGATCGATGGCGCGACCGAGGTGACGCACCATCCACGCCCTGGTATCAACGCCTACCGCGTTAAATATCGGGAGGGTTTGGACCTGCGGGACGAAATCTCCCGGACGGTCATCAGCCGAGACTGGAGCCTGCTGAGCATGCAGGTGAACAGCATGAGCCTTGAGGAGATATTCCTCAGGCTGACCACCGCGGAAACCGACGAAGACGATCTTGCGTAACGAACGATGCGAACTATCCGAGCGGTAGCTTTCAAAGAAATACAGGTCTATTTCAGCAGCCCGGTGGCCTACATCGTGGCGCTTATCTTTATGGCCCTTAGCGGTGTGCTTTTTGTCCGTGATTTGGGTAACCCCTTTCCGGAAGCCTCCATGAGCAATTTCTTCCAAGGTGCCGCTTTCCTGTTCGTTTTTTTGGCGCCAGTGTTGACCATGCGCCTCCTGTCCGAAGAACAGAAACTCGGGACGATCGAGTTGCTGCTCACGTCCCCGGTTCGCGACTGGGAAGTGATCATTGGCAAGTATTTGGCGAGCTTGGTTTTCCTGTTGTTCCTGCTGGCCTTGACCTCATATTATGTAATCTTGCTCGTGGTGTTCGCCTCGCCCGACCCTGGCCCGATTTACTCGGGCTACCTGGGGCTGGTGCTGTACGGCATGGCGGCGCTGGCGGTGGGAATCCTCACGTCAACTTTGACCAGCAACCAGATCATCGCCGCGGTGGTAGGGATTGGAATTCTGATTGTGTTGTACGCGACTGCGTCTATCAGCGATGTCGTCACTGGTGGCTGGGCCAACGTATTCAACCAGTTGGGCTTCACCAGCCACTTCAACGACTTCGACAGCGGGATCATAGACTCGGCCCACATCGTGTACTTCCTTACGGTCACGGCCCTGTTCCTGTTCCTCTCGATTCGCACGCTGGAATCGCGTCGCTGGAGATAGCATGAGCCAGCAACGGAACGACGACACGCCAAGAGACTGGCGCCGGCGCCGCGGCAGGGATCGCCAGGCCGCCGGTGAAGGAGACGCGAGGCCGCCATCCGAAGCGGATGCCCTGGCCGAACAGTCCCGCACGCTGTTATCGTTTGTCGAGCCGGCCTTTGATTTCATCGCCGTCTTCTACGCTCCCATCCTGATCGCCGGCGTGGTTGGCCTGATTGCCGGAGCGTCGCTGCTAGCCTTCGTGGGTTCGCTGAGGCTTTACGGCGGAATTGTGCTGGGCATCGGCGCGGCACTGGTGCTGCTGGTGGCGATCTCATACTTCAGCCAGGTAATCGCCGCCTTTTTCAGTCGCACCGGCCGGTACGGGGTCAACACCGTGGTGATGACGGCGGCGTTCATCGGCCTCGTGGTCTTGATCAACTACGTCGCCTTTGAAAACCATTTCCGCGCGGACACTACGGCAACCAACCAGTTCTCGCTGGCCAACCGCACCAAGGACCTGCTCGACGACCTGGACCGGCCCATCAACGTCATCGCCTACTACCCCGATGAAATCCCGGACATTGATATGCTGACCCGGCGCGGCAAGGTTGACACCATGCTCAGCGAGTTCAGCAAGCGCAGCGGCAGCTTCAACTACGAATTTATCGATCCTCAAAAGGAACCCGACCTGGCCCGCAGCCAGGGAGTCACCGTGTATGAAACCCTCTCAGTTTCGGCGGTAGGAACCGGCGTCGCCGACCTGGTGCAGCCCACCGACGCGGTTTACAGTCGGCTGGAACAGGACCTGTACACCGCGCTGCTGGTCGCCACCGAAACCCAGCGCAAGAAGGTGTATTTCCTGGCCGGCCACGGCGAGCGGGATATCAGCCGTTCCGAGGACGACGGTTACCAGCAGATCCGCGACGGCCTGGAAGTCGATAACTACGCGGTAGAGCGCCTGACCTGGTCGCCCACGGAAGAGGACGTAACCGTCCCGGATGATGCCGCGCTGCTGGTAATCGCCGGCCCGACGGGCGAACTGCCCCCGGCGCACGCCGACGCGCTGAATTGCTATATGGAAGGCTTTCACCGGAGCGATGAGGGGCGGTGCTACACCGACACGGGCCGCATGGCCGGCGAACCCCGTCGGGAAGGCGCGCGGCTAATCTTCCTGGCCGAGCCGGATACCCACAACTCCTTCCGCGCGTTCCTGACATTCTGGGGCGTAGTGGTCGAGGAAGGCTATATCAGGGACGTCGATGGCTCGCAGCCCAACGCGCCCCGCACTCTGCGGCTGGGCATCTACAACCCGCAGGCGCCGGCTGAAATCGTCGCGCCGCGCGGCCAACCGCTGAACGTTGCGTTCATGCCCGGCGCCGCTGCGCTCCAGCCCGTCATTGACGATTCAGCCGCTCGCCTCCCGGTGCCGATTGCTGCCACCACCCAGTCGGCGCGTCTCATCAGCGACATCGAGCGGACCGACCCCATTGACGATGATCCGCAGGGTATCTTCTTCCCGGCCTTATACTTGGACATCGTCGCTCCCGTAGGCGTGCCGGCTCCAACGGAAAGGCCGCCGGACAACCAGATTGCCGGCATGGCGGTATTCGGCGATTCCGACTTTATCGCCAACCGCAACGTGCAGCGAGGCTCCAGCGCGGCGCTGTTTCTCAACTCCGCCAACTACCTCATGGGGGACTTCTCCCTGGTGTCCATACGCGACCGGGAGTTTGTGTACCGGGAGTGGAACCTGGACGCCAACGAGTTCAACTTCGTCCGCTTCTCCACCTGGCTGCTGCTGCCGGGCTTGATGGGAATCATGGCCGTGGTCGTCTGGTGGGTGCGCCGCTAGGCCGTGTTGACGCTCCCTTATGAATATCAGGCTGACCATTCTGCTCGTTTTCGTGCTCGTGATTTTCGGGGCGCTGGCCTTGTACTTCCGGCCTTGGGACCGGCCGGAGCCGTCCAACGAACCGCCGTGGGCGTGGCGCATCGACGACGACGCCATCGTGCATATCGAGGTTACGCACCAGGGACAGCCGGGCGACTCCCTAGAGTGTTCGGATGAGGTCTTTTCGATTACGGGCGAGATGCAGTCCATCGCTTATGACAAGGACCTGGGACGCGGCAAGTGGTTCATAGTGGAGGGAGAGGAACGGACCCAGGTGTATCAGGACCGGTGGGCCGGCACTCCGCTGCTGTTGAGCGGCCCGAAGGTCAACCGGGTGCTGGGCGAAACCATCGAAAACCCGGCGCAGTACGGCCTGGAGCCGCCGGAAAGCGTGATCATTATCACCGAGGAGACCGGTCTGTCCCATGAGTTCCGCCTGGGCAACAAGACGCCCGACGAAGAATACAACTACCTGAGCGTGTCCGGAACCACCCAGCTGTTCACGGTGCCCGAAGTTTGGGCCCGGGTGGTCAACTGCCTGGTAGTCAGTCCGCCCTTCGTTCCGCCGCCGTTGGAACTAGGCTATTTCTACGACGTGGATTTCCGCGACATTGAGGAGTTGGAGATCACCCATAAAGGCACGACGGCGACCTATTCCCCCAACCCACAGGAACGGACCTGGTACGTCACCGTTGACGGCGAATCAACGCCCATAGTCCAGCCCGGTTGGTGGCCTCAGCAGTTCCAATGGTATGGTCAACCGGGCAAGCCCGGCGGCCCGGACACCTTTGGGGGTTGGCACGTGGACGAAGATGGAGCGGGCGATCCGATGTATGGCTTGACGCCTCCCGAAACCACGGTTCGCGTCAAGACCGACGAAAAGACCTTCGAGTTCTACATCGGCGGCGAGCACATAGAAGTTGATCGGGAAGGCGAGCCAATCCTGGACGAGGCCGGCAACACCCAGGTGCTGGTGCGCTACGCCGGTCTGCCCGACGACCCGATAGTTTATGTAATCAACGCGGTTCGCGGGGAGCGGACCATCTGCTTGGTGACGCAACCTCCGGTCAGTCGGCCCTACGATTGCCCATAAGCCACCCATCAAGGAGGCTGTTGTGAACGCGGAAATTATTTCCATTGGCACTGAACTGTTGATGGGCGAGCTCACGGATACCAACGCCAGCTGGATTGCCGGCCGCTTGCCGGCCCTAGGCATCCGTTTGCAGCAGGTGAGCATCATCGACGACGACCTGCCCAAGCTCACCGAGGCGTTCCGCCGGGGCATGGAGCGCTCCGACATGATTTTCACCACCGGCGGGCTGGGGCCGACGCAGGACGACCTGACGCGCGAGGCCGTCGCCGCCGCCCTGGAGGAGACTCCGACAGTTCAGGAGGACGAGCTGGAAAACCTGCGGCAGTGGTTCCGCAATCGCGGCCAGGATATGCCGGCCCACAATGTCAAGCAGGCGCACCTAATCCCGTCGGCCCAGTTCATCACCAACCGCAACGGCACCGCTCCCGGCTGGTGGGCCGAAAAGGACGGCAAGCACATCATCATCATGCCGGGCCCGCCGGGTGAAAACCGGGCCATGTGGCAGGACGAAATCGACGCCAGGCTGAAAACCCTCGTCGATTCGGAAGTCACCATCACCCGCAACATCAAAACGTTAGGCCTGGGCGAGGCTTCGGTTGACGAGATAATCTCGGAGTACTTCGGCCTGGAAAACCCGTACCTGGGCATTTATTCCAAGGCCGATGGCATCCACCTGCGTATCATCGCCCGCGCCATGGATGAAGAGTCCGCCCGCGAGATGATCGCCCCGGTGGAAACCGCCATCCACGAACGGCTGGCCCCATACATCTGGGGGTATGACGACGAGACGCCCGAGCTCTCCGTGGGGGCGGCGCTTACAGCCCGCGGCATGACCTTGGCCACCATGGAATCGGTCAGCGGCGGATTCCTCGCCAACACCATCACCGAAGCGCCCGACAGCAATCGCTGGTATCGCGGTGGCAGCGTGGCCTACACTGCCGATGCCATCATCGCCGCCGGCGTGGCCCCGGACGTGCTGGCAAAGCACGGCGTGGTCAGCCAGCCCGCCGCCAACGCCATGGCGCTGGCCGCCCGGATAGCGACCAACGCCGATTTCGGCCTCGGCGTCACCGGCGTGCTGGGGCCGGAGGAGTTTGAGGGGCACCGGCCCGGCACCATTCACATCGCCATCTGTCACGGCGAAAACGTGCATGAGTTTCCCCTGCGCACGCCGCCGCGCCGGCTGGTGATCAAGCGCCGCTCCTGCAACACGGCGCTGACCGAGCTGAGGAAGCTGATTACGGAGGTGGCGCCGTAGCCGTCACGCTCCTATGCCGGTGAAACCTGGATTCCGGCTTTCGCCGGAATGACGATGCAATAAATGGGGCGGGTTTCAAACCCGCCCCTACGACGTTGGACGTATCTACTTCTGCTACCGCACCATGGTGAGGGAGCGGTAGAGCATCGGCAACCGTTCCGGCAAGGCCCAGATGTCATCCAGCACCTCGTAGTTCAAGTCGCCGCACATGGTCTTGAGGTAGTCGTGCCCCGCCTTGTCCACCGTGAGGCAGAATGGCGTGATCTCCTTGCGCTTGGCCTCCACCAGTGCCTGGTGAGTATCGTGGACGGCGTATTCCTTCTCGACGCCTTCGCGGCTGTACCCGCGGTCCTGCGGGCGGCCGTCGCTGATCAGGAACATGATCTTGGTGGCCGCGTCCTGGTTCTCCAACTTGGTGATGGCGTGGCGGATCGCCGAGCCCATGCGGGTGGCGTGCAGCGGCGTCACCTTGTCGATCCGCCGCTTGATCTTGTCGTTGAACTGCTCCTCGATGTCCTTGATGACGTAGAACTCAACGTTCTCCCGCCCGTAGCCGGAGAAGCCGTAGATACCGTAGGTGTCCCCGATGGACTCCAGGGCGTTGATGAGCAGGGCGCAGCTTTCCCTTTCCAGGTCGATGATGCGCTTGTAATGGCGGCGCACCAAACCCTCGCGTCGCCGGCGCAGCCAGACCATGTATTCCACCGGGTCGTCCGGCGCATCCCGGTCGTCCACTGAGTGGCGGCCTTCGTCGATGGCTTCGGCGGTTGACGCGGACATGTCCAGCAGGAACACCACGGCTACGTCGCGCTCCACCCGGTTGCGCCGCCAGTAGATCTTCTCGTCCGGCGGCACGTTCATACGCAGGTCGGCCCACGCTTCCAGGGCCGAGTTCAGGTCAATGTCCTCGCCGTCGATGAGGCGGTAAGTCTTGCGCCAGGTCTCCGGCATGATGAGCTCAAACTGCCGCTTGATGTGCGCCAGCAGCGACGAATAGTTCCGCAACGAGTCGTTGTAGAAATTGACGTCGCCTTCGTCGAGGATTTTCTCCTTGACGATGCACCAGCGCGGCTTGTAGTCGTTGGCGCGGAAGTCCCATTCGTCGTACACGTAGGTCTTGGGTTCCAGGGCTTCCAGTTCGCCGCCGGCGTCGTCATCGTGGAGGATGGGGCCGTAGCCCCGGCCGGGGTCGTTGGACGGGGGCGGAACGCCGGCCTCCTTCATTATGTTCTGGGCGAACATCGCCATGCTCTGGTCAACGTCGCCTTCCTGGGCGTCGAGCTCCAGCTCGGCGCTGTCCTGCAGCAACTGTTCCAGTTCCTCCTGGGTCATGGGTTCGGCGTCGCCCATTTGGCTCTGGTCCATTTGCAGCTTGGTGAGCAACTGGACCATTTCGGGCTTGAAATCCCCGCGGTATTCGACCGGCTCCGGCGATTCATAGGGGTCTCCCTCGCCCTGTTCGCCCTGCTGTTCGTCCATTTGAGCCTGGAGCTTGTCCAGCAGCGCCTCGTATTCCTCTTCGGAGAACTCGCCCGGGTCGTCCAGATCTTCGGGTTGGTACTCGTCCTCAGGCTGTTGCTGGTTTTGCAGCCGGGAGATGATCTCGTAGGCCCGCAGCGACGCCTCGGCGGTGTCCTCGATGGAGGCGCGAATGGTGCGCAGCCGGTGCATGATGCGCGCCAGCATGTACGCTTCTTCCCGGTATTCCTGGGGCACCAGCAGGCCCTCAAACCGGTCAAGGCTCATGTGAACCAGCAACTCGATCAGGGCTTCCTGCAACGGGAGTTCCTCAACGCGGGGCCGCTGGGCCAGCGCGTCTCCCTGCACGTCCAGGGCGGGCCGGCGTATGCCGGGATAGTCGGTCTTGATGCGGTAGTCCAGCCGGCAGTCTTCCAGCACGCTGAACAGGTCGAACGCCATGCGCCGGTCTTCAAACAGCGCGAGGAAACGGCCGATGTCGGTATAAACGCGCATCGTGCCGCCGGGGCCTTCACCCATTTCCGGCCCGACGCTCACGTTCATGTCCTGCACCAGGAGGTTTTCGACCGCAGCCGTGCGGATTGCCTCCATCCTGGCCTGTATGGATTCCTCCATCGCAATGCGGCGGTCGTCAAAGACGTTGGCCGGCCGGTCGAACTCGAACTCAAAGCTGCCAAATTCCAGGTGGGAAACCTGGTGAGTCGCCACCACCTTGAACCAGGCAAAGTTCTGCGACTTGTCGTTGTAGTTGTCGATCATCGGCGGCAGGTACACCTTAGTGCCATCGGTGGAGGCCGTGTCCTGGTCCACCCAACCGATCTGCCGGCGCACCAGTTCCTCGGTGCTCATCACCTCGATGTTGGCGCCGGAGAGGGCGCGGGTGTAGAGCCGCATGATGCCCTTGACCCGTTCCAGGTCCAGGCTGGACGACAGGGTCTCCAGCATGGCTTCCGAGGTGTTGGATTCGATCTTGAAGAAGGCGATGCCGCTTTCCGGGTTCTCGTTGAGCAGTTCCACGCCCTGCTGGTACCACTGGTCCAGCTGGGGCAGCGTAATGCGATTCAACACCGGGTCCAGGCTCTTGAGGAACGGCGGCACGGCATCGGGAGTGGTGGCCAGCAGCCCCTCGCAAAGGTCCAAAATATGCCCCTGGGAACCGGCGGACACGTGGGACAACGCCTGCGCTCCGTCGTAGAGGAAGCGCGAAGTGTCCCGGAGGCCCATTTTGGCCAGCCTTTCGCCCAGACGCAGGAACCGCCCGGTCTGGCCTTCCTCCACGTGCTGCAACGCCCGGGGCGCCATCTCCAGGCACGCCTTGACTTCGCGCCAACTGGTGTCGGTGAGCGCGCGCGACATGGACAGGAACGCCTCTCGCTCGCGGCCCATTCCGGGAAGAACGTCGCGGCCCAGCACCAGGCACTCGGCCGCCACGTCGTAAGATTTGTACGACAGCGCTTCGATCAGAGAGGCAAAGACCTCAACGTCCCAGAAGGGAAGGTTCCGCACCAGGTCGGGACTGACTTCAAAGAACCGCGCCGCCAGAGTGCTGGACTTCCAGGTTCCCTTGTACAGGGAACGACCCAGGCCGGCCCACCTTGGGATGTACTGCGGGCGCAGGTTGGTCACGATGGTTGGGCTCGCCTTGAAGAAAGCTACGGCCAGCGTCGGTGAATCCTGGGACAGATAGGTGCCGCAACGGGCCCACTGCATGAAGGACGCGAAGGCCAGCGAGCGGGCTACCTCCGGGCTGACTCGATAGTATTCGACGGCGGACTCCCAGGAGCGCACGGTTTGGGTGCCGATGGCGACGCCCTCCCTGGCCCACAGTGCCAATTCCTCGTCGCTGAAGGAGTCCCCCATTGCCTCAGCGACGGCTTCATAAGCCTCCGTCACCGCGGGAGGTAGTTTGGACAGTTCGGCTAGAAGCTCGCCGGTTGCGGTATTAGTCAAGGCTATTGTCCTCCTTCGTCAGCCCGTCCTCGACGACTTCGAGGAACTGGTCAAGGATTTTTGCAGTTGCGCCGTACACCAGGTGTTGCTGGTAGCCATACGACCGAACCGCAACGCGTTCGCCGTCTTCAATTCGAGAGTCCCAACGCCAACTGGCCGGGTCCCGCAGGACTCCCAGGGGAATCTCCACCACCTCTGCAATTTCGATGGAGCTGGGCCGAAATTCGTAAGGGTACGGTATCGTGCCCACGAATACCTTTACCAGGAAGTTGGACCGGGTCACGTTGTCGTCCAAACGACCCAGAATCGTTATGTCGTCCCGCGCGATTCCCATTTCCTCGTAGGTTTCCCGCCGCGCGGTATCTTCAAAGTCAGTGTCCTCGGGATCCTTGGCGCCCCCAGGAAACGACATCTCGCCCTTGTGATGCTCCACGGTCATGGATCGCTTGTTCAGAAGCACGCAGTAATCGCCGTCCTTGCGATACAACAATAGCATTACTGCCGCCGGCATCAATCCCTCCGGAGCGGCAGTAATCGAGTTGCGGCGCGTCAGCGCGTCGCGGATCAAGTCCAGGGTGGTTTCACCCATGCAGCCTCCACTGCTATTAGGAGCGCCGGGGCTACTCGAAGATGGAGTACACCACCTCTTCAATGCTGCGCTGCAATTCTTGCTCGTCGGTCAGCGTCCAGACGATGGCCACCTGGCAGGCCCGGCGGGCCGGTATGCCCTGCCGCATCAGGCGTCCCGCGTAAATCAACAATCGTGTGCTTGCGCCCTCGGCGAGGCCGTGCTCTCGGAGGTTGCGGATTTTTTCGCCCAAACGGGAGAGGGCGTGGGCATCCTCATCGCTGCAACCGCTTTCCTTGGCCACGATCTCCGCTTCCACGTCCACGGGCGGGTAGTCGAACTCGATGGAAATAAACCGCTGCCGGGTGCTGTGCTTCAGGTCTTTCAGGGCGCTCTGGTAGTGGGGGTTGTAGGAAATGCAGAGCAGGAACCGGTCGTCGGCTTCGATGATGTTGCCGGTTTTCTCCACCGGCAGGATCCGGCGGTGGTCGGTCAACGGGTGGATCAGAACGGTGGTGTCTTTGCGCGCTTCGACCACTTCGTCCAGGTACAGGATGGCCCCGGCCTTGACCGCGCGGGTCATGGGTCCGTCGATCCAGCGGGTGCCGTTGGCGTCCAGGAGATAGCGGCCCACCAGGTCGCTGGCGGTAAGGTCTTCGTGGCAGGCAATGGTCACCAGCGGAACCCGAACCTCGCCTTCGCGCATCTCCTGCGACGCCTGGTTCCTGACCGTCGTGATCGGCCGGCCAAGTTTCCAGGCCATGTATTCGACGAACCTGGTCTTGCCGCAGCCGGTCGGCCCCTTGAGCAGTACCGGAATATGCTGCTCATAAGCGGCCTCGAAAAGCTCCAGCTCGTCGCCCACGGCCCGGTAGTAGGGCTCGCTGCGAACCAGGAACTCCTCAATGGCAAATTCCTTGAAACTGGGTTCGTCTTCCATCAGTTCGATGTTCGCTTCAACCATTGCTTTGATTTACCTGTCCTTTCACTCGCGTCTGCCAGAGGTTGCGCACCCCATGCTCCAGCGCGGCCAAGTCGGACGAGTTGTCCACCACCACGTGGGAGCGCCGGTTGCGCTCTTCAACAGACATCTGTGAGTTGATTCGTTTTTTTGCTTCTTCCTCGCTGAGCCCGTTGCGAGCGTGCAAGCGTTCCACCACTCTGTCAACGGGAGCGTAGGTAGTCCATACCTCATCTACCAGTGAGTCCCAACCGGCTTCAAAAAGCACCGCGGCTTCGACCACGGCGACCGACTGGCCGCTGGCTTTCAGCTCGGCTTTCCTCTGCTCGACCATGCGGGCCATCAGCGGGTGCATGATTGCGTTCAGTCGGGCCAATTCGTCGGGGTCCGCGAACACAATGGAGCCCAGTTTACGCCGGTTGATCTCTCCGTCGGCAGTCAGTATCTCCTCTCCAAACGCCGCCACAACTTGCCGCCATGCTTCGGAGTTCGGGGTGTAGGCTTCATGCCCCAGCCGGTCCGCGTCAATGATCGACGCGCCCAACTGCTGCAACAGATCGGCGACTGCGCTTTTGCCCGTGCCAATCCCCCCCGTTAATCCAATGGTAAGCATGACCACCCAGACGGTAAGACTGCCGGGAATTGTAGCAAGGCGCACGGAATCGGTCAACCGACAGTGTGTAACGAACGGCGCAATTCGCGTTGCAGGAAAACTGGATGGCGAGCGAATTGATCTGCCTCGACCATTTCATAGGGTATGTAAGGAGTTCCTTCAGGAAGTGACCGAATCCAGCGCTGCATATGACTTTCGAAGTAATCGGTGAGGGACGGTTCGACGTCGGTGGAAATGCTGTGCCTACCTCTCTCGATGGCAACCCTAGTCGTGACGGCAGTGCCTGCGAAAAAGTCAAGAACGGTCGAACCTGGATAAGATAGGGAGCTGATAAGCCTGTCAATTACAGCGATTGGCTTCTGAGTAAGGTGGCCCACGCGCTCTTTGGAATTGCCGTTAAGCCTCGGTATGCGCCAAACATTCGTAGGGTTGCGTCCTTTTTCGATGCTCTCTGGCCGCAGGCGTTTGTCTTTGCGGTAGGCAGTCTTGGTTTTCTCGTCAAAAGGTTCCCTAACCGCGTCGAGGTCGAAATAGTAGCTCTTGGATTTGGCGAACCAGGCTATTTCTTCGTGGCGATTCGCAAAAAATCGATGTGCACTCATGCCGTTCTGGTAATTCCAAATAATGAGGTTGACGAGGTTGAATAGGCGAGATTCCCTGATGTGTGCAAGAATGGTCAACAAGTCGCCGGTACCGGCTTCGCTTTGGTACTGCAAGCCGCCGAAAATGACCAAATTCCCTGAAGAGTGCAACACGCGACGCACCTCGTTTAGCCACGCTTTGGACCATTCGAGATAGCCAGGGTACGAGTCCCAGTCGGCTATGGATATGTTGTAGGGGGGGTCGCAGATGACCAGTTGTACGCAATCGTCGGGCAACCGCGCCATTAATTCCAAGCAGTCAGATTGGAAAACAGCGTGATAGGTCGTCTCGGGGAATTCCCGTGCGACACCAGCTAAAGATCGGTGACTAAGGCCGGATTTTGATAGAGCATTCATTCCTATATGCCCTTGGTTCCGGTGCGATCTGTTGGGCATTAGATGTCGTCCAAAAACGTTGCGCAGTCGAAAGGAAACTGGTCAGTCAGGAACTGTGGACCGAATAGTTCACGGCAGCTACTCAGCTCATCGCCGGGCATGGCATCGGCGTTTGTGGGCCACGCTTGTATCTTGGCATTGGCGTGTAATGATCACGTCAGCCAGTGGACAGGATGCGGC
>JAPPCX010000028.1 GCA_028875655.1 Chloroflexota bacterium
CGTGGGCTGACAACGACCATCGGAAACCCTCACCTCTGGCAGGCAAAAGGAGAACGCCTTTGCAAACACCACCATAATGGACAGACCCCCGCGCCGCGGTGTAGATTGCCTGCCGTACCAAACCATCCGGCAAGGAGAGCGCAACCATGCCCGAATACAGTCTGGCCGTCATCGCCGGCGACGGCATCGGCCCCGAGGTCATCGCGGAGGGACGCAAGGTGCTGGACGCCGTGGCCGTTCAATCCGACGGCCTCTTCTTCCGCGTCACCGAGTTTCCCTGGGGCAGCGACTACTACCGGGAAACCGGACGCATGATGCCCGAGGACGGCCTGGAACGCCTCTCCGACTACGACGCCGTGCTCTTCGGCGCCGTGGGCGACCCCGACATCCCCGACCACGTGACTTTGCAGGGCTTGTTGCTGCCCATGCGCCGCGCCTTCGACCAGGCCATCTGCATCCGGCCCGCCGTGCTGTATCCCGGCGTCGAATCGCCCATCGCGGGCAAGTCGACCGGGGACGTGGACATGGTTATCTTCCGCGAGAACACCGAGGGCGAATACGCTCCCGTGGGCGGCCGCCTGTACCCCGGCACGCCCCACGAAACGGTCATCCAGAGCGGCGTCTTCACACGGCGGGGCACCGAGCGGATCATCCGCGCCGCCTTCGAGTACAGCGTCCGCCGAGGTGGCAAGAACAAGGTGACGTCGGTCACCAAGTCCAACGCTCAGGCTTTCAGCATGGTCTTCTGGGACGAAGTGTTCGACGAGGTGGCCGCTGACTATCCCCAGGTGGAGACCGAGTCGCTGCTGGTGGACCGCGCCGCCATGGACCTGGTGCGCTGGCCCGAGGACTTCGACGTGATTGTGGCGTCCAACCTGTTCGCGGACATACTATCCGACATCGCCGCCGTGGTGACCGGCAGCATGGGCTTGGCGCCCAGCGCCAATATCAACCCGGAGCGACGCTTCCCGTCCATGTTCGAGCCGGTGCACGGCGCCGCCTTCGACATCACCGGCCAGAGCAAGGCCAACCCGCTGGCCACCATCTTCGCCGTCGCCATGATGCTGGACCATTTCGGCGAAACCGACGCCGCCGACCGCGTCAACGCCGCCGCGCTCCGTGTCCTCAACGACGGCGATACCCTCACCGCCGACTTGGGCGGAACCGCCAGCACACAACAGGTAGGCGACGCGGTGGTAGGGCTGCTACAGGGATGACAGTCCGCCCATCCTGATTCTGCCGAAGGACCCGCATTCGCTTACTCTAAATCGTCCCGACCCGCTCCGACACGTCCCACGCGGCGGCCAAATACACCGGGTTGGGATTCAGCGCGTACTCGCGCCGGCAGGCCTCGGTGAACTTTATGGAATGGGCTCCGTTGGCCGCCACCGCTCGATCTATGATCTCGTCCCAATCTTCCGCCGGCGTCTCCCAACTCCCGGCATCCCGGGGTGAAACCGTCGAGTACCAGCTGTAGATGCCGGCGCACGCCTGCCAGGCGTAAAGCGCCGCCTGGCGAGCGTCGGCCTCATCCAGGTACGGCGTCAGCATCCGCAGCGCACTGGGAGCCGTCACCGTGTGGACAAACGCGATCAGGTTCTTCGGATTCGCCAGGTAGATTCCGGCGAACGTCTCGGTGAGGTTCGACAGGAACCGCGATACGTCGCCGCCGGTGTCCGCGAGGTTGATAACCGGCTCAAACTCCGGATGGCCCCCCAATCCTTTGATCTGCTCGCTGATCGCGCCAGAGCCATCGAAGTCGGGGCCGTGCAGACGCTCCACCCGCTCCAGCGCAGCCCGAGGAGTGTGCCCCATATTGGTTGTCGAGGGTTCGCCCGGCAACGTGTAGTAACGCGCCGCCCAGTAACCCAACCCGTGCGCCAACTCATAGCGGCGTTGGGGCGTATCGCCGGACGACAGACTCCGCGCGGAGTGGGCAGTGCGGATCAGGCCATGCGTGGCCGCAGCCATCACCGCCGGCGCCAGTCGGGGCGCCCAAACCCTCAACACATCCTGCCACGCGGCATCCTCCAGTTCATTCTCGAAGAGCTCTATCCAGTCGCCCAGCCTTTCTCGCGCGCCCAGGTACTCGCGCCAATCCGAGCTCGGAATGGCAAGGGCAGGGGTTGGCCGGTCCATCAATCGGCTCCGGTAGTCCTCCACCCAGGGCAGCACGGCGTCATCCCTGCCCAGCGCGAACAGCGCCTCAGCCGCCATCGGCCCGTGGTTGGCGTTGCCGTTCACCAGCTCCGCCCCGGCAAAGCTCAGCAGGTCCAGCATCTCATCTATCGTGATCGTCACCATTCCTCCATAAGCGATAAGCGTATCCGAATCCAGCGGTTCAATGATACAGCCCTGTCATAGCCCGGGCTTCCTTCCTTGCGCCCCCTGACCCTGCTGGGTATGATGCTACCCATCGTCAGCCGCTCCGTAAATCATCCCCGGCGGCGATTCCTGGAGGTTATTAAATGTCCGTGATGGTCACCGGCGGCACCGGGTTCATCGGCAACCGCATCATCCGCAAGCTCGTCGAGCGCGGCGAGGATGTCGTCTGCTTCGACCTGGCTCCCCCGCGCGCCAACCTGCAACCCCTGATGGACCGTATCTCAATCTATCGCGGCGACGTGACCCGCCTTGACCACCTGCTGGAGGCCATCAACCGCCACGACGTTGACCGCATCATCCACATGGCCGCCCTGCTGCCGCCGGACACGGAGGACCGGCCCGCCACCGGCATGGCCGTCAACATTGACGGCTGCAACAACGTCTTCGAGGCCGCCCGCTGGGGGAGCATCAAGCGCGTCATCTACGCCAGCAGCATCGCCGTGTACGGCGTTCAGGACACCTTCGGCGACCGGCCCCTCGTCGAGGACGACCTGCCGGCGCCCATCAACGTGTACGGCATGACCAAAGCCGTCAACGACTTCGCCGCCGCCCGCTACCGCACCCTCCACGGCCTCGACATCCGCGGCATCCGCATCTGCACCGTGTTCGGACACGGCCGCGTCACCGGCATGACCGGCATGATCGGCGGCCTGATGATGTCCCTGCCCGCCGTCGGCCAGCCCGTCAGCATGGACTTCGATCCTATGGAAGCCTCGCCCATGATCCACGCCGAGGACGCCGCCGAGATCTTCGTCCGCGCCGCCTTGGCCGACAATTTGAACCACAACATCTACATCAGCGGCGGCGAACTCGCCACCATCGCCGACGTGGCCGACATGGTGCGCTCATACATTCCTGACGCCAGCATCACCACCGGCAGCCGGCCCGTGCCCCACGTGTATCTGGTGGACAACAGCCGCATGATGGCCGACCTGGGCTACGAACTGCCGCCCTTGCGGATGCGCGTCCTCGACCACATCAACGACGCCCGCGCCGAGGCCGGCCTGGAGCCGATCACCGGCTAGACAGCCGTGTCATTGCGAGCGCAGCGTAGCAATCTCACCGCCATCAGCAGAGTCATCGTTTGTTAGAATACGCGCGGGCGACCACTGACTACCCCCAAGGAGGCCAACCACTATGAGCGTTGCCATCGGCTACGTCCCCGGCGCATTCGGACAAGGAGGCGACGACCCCAACTTCCTCCGCACCCTGGTGGAGCTGGGCGACCGGTACGAATACGACTCCATCTGGCTCAGCGACCGCATTTGCAGCGACCGGTTCAGCCTGGAGCCCATGGTCGCCCTGTCGCTGGTCGCTGGCTACTCCGACCGCCTCAAGTTCGGCACCAGCGTCCTGGCCCTGCCACTGCGCAACCCCGTGGTGTTGGCCAAGCAGGTTGCCACGCTGGATTGGCTCTCCCAGGGCCGCTTCTTCCCTGCCGTGGGCCTCGGCCAGGAAGACCCCGACGAGTACGAGGCCTGCGGCGTCCCCAAGGCCGACCGCGCCCGCCGCACCGACGAGGCCATCACCCTCATGCGACGCCTCTGGGAAGAGGAGGACGTCACCCACGAGGGCGAGTTCTTCACCACCCACAACGTTTCCGTCACCCCGCGCACCTTCCTCAAGCCATCACCACCCGTCTGGATCGGCGGTCGCAGTCCCGCCGCCGCGCGCCGCGTTGGCCGCGTCGGTGACGGATGGCTCGTTTCCAGCGCCACGCCTGACGAAGTACGCTCCGGCCGCGAGATCGTCTTCGAGACGGCCCAGCAGTACGACCGCGAGATCGAGGAGGACCACGTCGGCGTGCTGATCGGCTATTACATCTGCGACGATCAAAAGGCCGGCGAAGAGAAATCTGAGCAGTTCGTAACCCGCCAGCGGCCCGACGCCCACTTCACCGAATACTCCGCCGTCGGCACCTCCGAGCGGATCGGCGACTTCATCCAGGAGTACATCGACGCCGGCGGCTTCAAGTTCGTCATCCGCCCCCTCTGCGCCGGCACCGAGTCTATGGAGCAGCTGGAGCAGGCCGGCGAGGAAATCCTGCCCCGCTTCCACGGCCCCCTCGGCAAGTAGGCATCCCGGAGGCCACTATGACCACCGCCAAACCCAAACTCCGCACCGGGACGCGCATGTCCCTGGACGAGTTCCTTGCCCTCGGCGAAACCGACGAGAGGCTGGAACTGTTTGACGGGGTCCTTTACGTTATGAGCACACCTACCAAAGACCATCAGTTTTTGATGTTTTCGATCCGGCTTTTTTTCGAAAACCATCTGGACGAGTTTGACATTCCACCGTATGAGGTGCATCACGATATAACCACCATTTTGTCCGAAGAATTGCAACGCGCTGTAGAGCCGGACATCGTGGTCATCCTCGCCGGACGAGATGACATCGGCGGCATCCGCCACGTTGAAGGCGTGCCCGATATTGTGGTGGAGATTCTGTCCACCGACCGCAGCCATGACCTGGTGTTCAAGCGGCGGATTTACGCCGAGGCCGGCGTCCAAGAGTATTGGATTTTCGATCCCGTCAACGACAACGTTCTCCCGCTGGAACTGCGGGGTGGCGAATACATAGAGCGTCCCATGCTCACCGCCGCCGACACCCTTGCCACACCCTTACTGCCCGGCCTTGTCATTCCTCTTGCCGATATATTCCACCACCGCCGCCGTCCGCCCCGGGACGAGTAGCAAACCGTCGGGTTGCCCCACGTACCTGGGCATACTATGATTGCCCTGCGATTCAATCTCAAAACGACATCCTGTTGAAAGGAGCAGCCTCCAAATGAAAGCAGCCCAGCTAGTCGCCCCCAAGCGTTGGGAGTTCACCGAAGTTGACACGCCGGCCCCCGTCGATGGCCAGGTCCTGGTCAAGATGGAGTCCGTCAGCGTGTGCGGCTCCGACATCCGCCACACCTACGGCCCCATCCTCGACGAGTCCGAGTACCCCATGGCTCCCTGCAAGGGCGCGCATGAGCTGGCCGGCGTCATCGTGGACAGCAAGACCGACGAGTTCCGGGAAGGCCAGCGCGTCATCGTGATTCCCTATCCCGGCACCGGTGGCCTGTGCGACTACGTGCTTTCCGAACCCGGCCGCATGGCGCTGCTTCCCGAGTACGGCGGCCTTGACGAATGGGTGATGTGCCAACCTCCGGGCACCGTGCTCTATTCCTGCCGTCAGATGGGCAGCCCCCTTCAGCAGAACATTCTCATCTTCGGCCAGGGCAGCATCGGCCTCAGCTTCACCATGATCCTCTCCCGCATGGGCGCGCGCAACGTAATCGTGGTTGACCCACTGGACTATCGACTCGAAAAGTCCAAGCAGATGGGCTCCACCCATCGGATCAACCCTGACCAGCAGGACGTCCATGAAGCCGTCATGGAAATCACCAGGGGCGCCGGCCCGGACGTGTGCGTCGAAGCTGCCGGCTACCCCGACGCTCTCAACGAGTGCTTCCGCCATGTGCGTCAGTTCGGCCAGGTCATCATCTTCGGCATCCAGACCGACCACATGGTGCCCATCGAGCACAACCTGTGGATGGACAAGCAGCCCAGGATCATCCCAACCACCGGCGCGCGTAGCGGCGACCCCATCAGCCAGATCCAGGACATGGTGGACCTGCGCGATCGGGGCTGGGCCGACCCCGCCGAACTTATCACCCACCGCGTCGGCTTCTCCGACATCCAGCAAGCCTACGACATGTACGAACAGCGCGACGACAATGTCATCAAGGTGGTCATGGACATCAACACCTAGACCATTCGTCCGTGGCCTTTGCCGCAACTCCGTAGGGGCGAATAATTATTCGCCCCTACCTGTATGAGCAGTTCAAGCAACCGTGTCATCGTCTCCGTCAATCACGGCTCTCACGCCAGGCGGACGGGTCCGGCTGGCCCGGGAGAACCTGTGCCTGGCAATGGCTCTGTACGCGGCATCCCACCGCGGTCTGATTACCGCCACCCTTGTTCCCGGTAACGCGCAACTCAATGCCGAGAGCGGCCAAATCTACGAGTCAAATGTGCCGCTATACGTTACCGACCACCGGTCCCTGCTGCGTACCACGAGCAACCAGGTCCGCGGCGCGTTCTCCCTGCTGGCGATGCAAACGCAGCGGGAGGCCGAAACCGTCTTTGGCTCCGTCTCACACCTTCCCCCGCCCGCCGCCGACCAACCGTACGTCGATCTCTGGAATGCCCGCTCAGCCATATACCTGATCGCCCAGAGCGTCGCCCTCGACCTCATGGCCCCCACCTGGCGCATACCTCCGGCGTTCCGCCAATCCTACGCCATTCCCGACATGGATTTTGCCCTGGATGCGGAGAACCTGCACGGCGAGGAAATCCGTTGGGGACACTTCGGCAGTTTGGCGCGTTACCTGGACCTCTCCCTGTTCGTTTCGTATTGCCTGGACGGCATCGACATATCCGTGGCATTGCAGTCGTCCTCTGGAAATTATGGCCTGCTGGGGCTTATGGCGGAACATTTCTCGCGAGAAATGCCGTCCGCGAGTCCTGTCAACGATGTTGGTGGCTACGGCAGCGGGTCCGGCCGTCTTCGTCCGTCCGGGTTGTTGGCAGAGGACATTAGCAACGACGCCCCGGCCGGGTGGATTGCTCCTGACGGCCCCCCTGAACCGCGCATATCCGTGGCGTCCCAGGCCACCGAAATGGGTCCCATCGACGACTTCGTAGCCAACGCCTGCTCCACGGGAAGCCGGGCGATGAATCTCGCCGGCGACCTTTACACGTCCTACGCCAACTGGTGCCTGGACAACGGATACCTCGCTCACAGTCAACGCAAGTTCGGCCTGGAACTCCGGGCCCGCGGCTACCAGCGCAAGCGGCGCGGCAAGGGTAAGCATTGGTGGGTCGGCGTGCAGACCCGCGCCTGACCTGCCGCCGGAGGGAAGCCCCCGCCTCAAGCTCGGCGACCGTCATCCTCCCTGCGCTCTTCGGCCAGTTCAGACGATAGCCGAGGGGATGCTGATGGGAAAGGGTACGTCCGGGTAGCGTTCCAGCAACCGGCGCCAAACCGCGTGACCAACCGCCTCCGCCCGGCGCACGACGTCTCCCTCGTCGATGGTCAGTACCTTGCCGTCGAGCATCACCCATTCGCCATCCACCATCACCGATACGATATCGCCCGGCTGACCGTTATGCACAAATGCCGACACCACCCGCAGGCTGGGTACCAGGTGGGGCTTCATCAGGTCCACCACGAACAGGTCGGCCTTCTTTCCCACCTCCAGGCTGCCCGTTACGCCTTCCACTCCCAGCGCATTGGCGCTGCCCAAGGTGGCCCATTCCAGCACATCCTCGGGCTGGGGATGGACCTCGTCGTTGCGGCGCACCCGCTCCAGGAACAGGCCAGCTCTCATCACTTCAACCATGTCTTCCGCCATGTTGTCCGACCCCATGCCGATCACGCAACCCGATGCCTGTAGCTCCTGAACCGGAGCGGCGGCGCCCCGCCGGGCAGCGATGGCAGCGTTGTTGGCGACCTTCACGCCGCACTGACCCAGCAGCGAGATTTCGGAGGGATTGACATACCGGCAGTGCGCCGCCAGCAGGTTAGGGCCCAAAAAGTCGTTGGCGAACAGGTAGTGGGTCGGAGACACTCCCCGAACTCCCATCACGGCTTCAATCTCCTGGCGGCTCTGTGAAAGGTGGATGGTATAACCGACGCCGTACCGCTCGGCCATTTCCCGACTGCGCCGCAGCAGATCAGACGAGCAGGTCTCCGGGGCATGGGGCGCCAGGAAGCAGCTCAACCGTCCCTTCTGCTGACCGTGCCAGGACTCCACCAGGTCGGCGCTGCGTTGCAGTCCCGCGTCAGCCCTGGCTTCGTCGAATTGGTACACGCCGGCGCGGGCCTGGGTCTCATCCACGTCGTTGATGCTTTCCGCCAGGACCAACCGCAGACCGGTCGCAGCAAGATCGGCGGCATATCCGGCCACGTCGGACGATATTTCCAGCAGGCAGGTGGCGCCGCTGCGAATTGATTCCAGGGCGCCCAGCAGGGCCAACGTCTGGCGTTCCTCCCGGCTCAGCAGCGAGCGGGCCGAAACCGGAAAGGCCAGCCGGGTCGGAAAGCCAAAGTCTTCCAGAATTCCCCGGTCCCCCGTTGCCAGGAGGTGCGTGTGGCAGTTGACCAGGCCCGGGAATACCGCCTTGCCGCGTCCGTCCACCATGTCGGCGTCGGGATGCGCCCCGGCGACCTCTCCGGTAGTTCCCACCGAGACGATCCGGTCTTCGGAGATTGCGATGGCGGCGTCGCGCAAAACAGCGCGCGACGGGTTGCCGGTCACTATCGTTGCGTCGGCGATAACCGTGGTCATGTCCACCCTCCGGAATTGGCTTTTTTCAGGGTTCACAACGTGTCCGCCTCGTCCTGACATCCCGTCCCCTGAAACGTTACACCGATGTAACATTCACGCAAAACCAGTGTAACAACCGCCGACCATAATAGCAGCCATCGAAACGGGCACACTCGCCCACACCTCATGGAGATAGATAGAAATGCTTGCCATCGCCGCCGGCGCCGCCTTCGTTGGATTGTTCGCTCTCTGGGTCATCGTGCCCCGCTTCTTCATCCGCCGCAGGCAAAACGAAAACAATACCCTGACGGCCATGATCCACGAAGACGCAGTTGCCCCGTCGCCCGCCGACTAACCGTAGCCGGCCTCATGCCGGCAACCATCGAACCGGATGATCCGGGGAGTTCACCCTCCCCGGATTTTTGTTGACACCAGACGCGACAACCGGCCATAGCGTTCGGGATGTTTGTGCTTCATAATAACTTGGCCGCCTGCGCTCCGGACGGGCAATCGACGGCGTCACGAGGTGAATACGAAAAACCGATTGTATATAATGGCTTTCGCCGCCTACACCAGCGCATTGTTGGTCGCCGCGGTGTTCGCCTGGTTGGCGCTCCAACACAGTACCGTGGCCGGTGTCGCCCAGCTGACTGTCGCCCTCAGCGGAAACGGCATAGGAGGTTTCGCTTTGTTGCTTGGAATCCTGCGCGACGACCGCGCCCAAAAAGCTGTCGAGAGGGCTGCCAAAGCCGAAGAATCCGCCAAGCAGTCTGAGCAGAAGGCCGCCAAAGCGCAACAGGAAATCGAACAGCTTCGACAGCAGGCCGAGCAATTTCGGCAGGAAGCCGAGCAGTCCCAGCGGCAGGCTGAAGAAGCCCGGCAACGCACTCAACGCGCCGAGGACGAGCTCGAGCGTGTCCGTGCCGAGCGCGACCAGGAACTGGCCGCCCGTATACGCCGGCTCGAAATCGCCGCCGGCTTCGCAGCGCCCGACGCCTCCGACGACGCCACGGAGAACTAAACCCACATGCCACGCACAATTGTCGGGATCGACGTCGGTGGAACTTTCACCGACATTGCCATCCTGGAGGACGGACGCCTTTCCGTTCACAAGCTCCCCTCAACACCTTCCGACCCTTCCCAGGGCATCACTGCCGGCATCAGCGAAACCAGCGTTGACATAGCCGCCACCGATTTCATTCACGGTAGCACCGTCGCCACCAACGCCCTCCTGGAGGGCAAGGGCGGTCGCACTGCTCTCGTGACCACCCTCGGCTTCGAGGACGTGCTGGAAATCGGACGCCAGAACCGCGCCGACCTCTACGACCTGTCCATGGAACGGCCCACGCCGCTCTCTCCCTGGCAGCTCCGCTTCGGCCTGCCCGAGCGCATCGACTACACCGGCGCCATCCTCGAAGACCTGACGCCTGAGTCGGTGGACGCCCTGTTATCTCTGCTCACCGAGGCCGAGGTAGATGGCATCGCGGTCTCCTTCCTCTTCTCCTTCCTCAACCCTATCCACGAGGAAACCCTGGCCCGACGTCTCGCCGAGCTACCCAACAGTCCATTCATCTCCATCTCCTCAAAAATCCTCCCCGAGTTCCGCGAGTATGAACGCACCAGCACCGTCGTCGTCAACTCCTACGTCGGTCCGGTGATGGCCCGCTATCTCACGCAGCTGGAATCCGTATTGGGTGGCGGCCTGCGCATAATGCAGTCCTCCGGCGGCAGCATCACCGCCAGCCTTGCCGCCGATCAGCCCGTCCGCACCATCCTAAGCGGTCCGGCCGGTGGAGTCGTCGGCGCGTTCTACACCGGCATGCAGGCCGGTTACCCCGACATCATCACTCTTGATATGGGCGGCACCTCAACCGACGTTTCCCTCTGCCCCGGTCGAATCAAGGAAACCACCGCGGCCAACCTCGGCGGCTACCCGGTCAGCGTGCCCATGATCGAGATTCACACCGTTGGAGCCGGCGGCGGCTCAATCGCACGGGTGGACGCCGGCGGCGCACTGGTCGTCGGCCCGCAGTCTGCCGGCGCCGACCCCGGCCCGGCATGCTACGGGCGCGGCGACCGCATCACCGTGACTGATGCCAACCTGACGCTCGGCCGGCTGCGTCCCGACGGTTTCCTCGGCGGCCGCATGACGCTGGACCTGGAACGATCCCAGAGTCTGCTGTCCGATCTCGCCGGCGGCGTCGGTACGTCCGCCACCGATACCGCCCTGGGCATCATTCGGGTGGTCAACTCCAACATGGAGCGCGCCATCCGCGCCATCTCCCTGGAGCGCGGCTACGATCCCCGCGAGTTCACGCTGATCCCATTCGGCGGCGCTGGTCCCATGCACGCCTGCGAACTGGCCGCCGAGTTGGGCATTCCCCGCGTCCTGGTGCCCGGACACCCCGGCATCCTGTCCGCCCTGGGCGTCGCCATCGCCGACGTGGTCAAGGACTACTCCCGCACTGTGATGCTGCGGGGCGACGACTTGGACCAGGCCCGTCTGGATACCGAATTTCGCGGCATGGAGCAACTGGCCCGCGCCGAGCTCCTCGACGAGTCCCTGCCCGCCGACGACATGACGCCCCGACGGTTCCTGGACGTGCGTTACGTCGGCCAGTCGTTCGAGCTCACGGTGGATTGCCCGTCCCTGGACGCGCCAGGCAACCTCACCGACTACATCGCAGGCGATTTCTACGAGGCGCACCTGCAACGGTTCGGTTACGCCGACCGGGATCTACCCATCGAGGTGGTCAACCTGCGCCTCAAGCTGGAGCTGGCGGTGGACAAGCCCGCGCTGGAACCGGCAGCGGCCCAGGAATCGGACGCTACCCACGCAGCCATCGGGTCTGCCGAGGTCGTCTTCGCCGGCGGCCCCGTCGAAACCATGCTCTACGACCGCGACCAACTCCAAACCGGTAACCGCATCGCCGGCCCTGCCCTGCTGCTGCAACTGGACACGACCATCGTCGTCCCGCCCGGTTGGAACGGCGAGATCGATCCCTACGGCAACCTGATTTTGGAGCCGGCCCCGTGACCGTATCCGATATATCACGTCTCTCCGTACTCGCCTGCTTCGCCCACCCTGACGATGAGGGGTTTGCCTCCGGTGGCCTGCTGGCGAAGCTGGCGGCCGGCGGCGCTCGCGTTACGCTGGTGTGCGCCACCAACGGCGACCTCGGCGAGATCAGCGACCCGTCCCTGGCCACGCCCGAAAACCTGTGGCAGGTACGCCAGCAGGAACTCCGCAACGCCATGGCCATCACCGGCATCGACGACTTGCGCTTTCTCGACTACCGCGATAGCGGCATGGACGGCTGGGATGACAACAACCATCCCAACGCCTATTGCAACGCCGACTCCGACCACATCGTCAGCCTGCTCGCTGGCATCATCGCCGAGATAAACCCCCACGTCGTGCTGACCCACGACCCCAGCGGCGGCTACGGCCATCCCGACCACAAAACAATGTGCGCCCATGCCACCGCTGCCGTGCTGCGCGCCTCCGACCCCGACGGCTTCACGCCCCTGCTCTACTACGTCTGCTTCCCTCGCGGCGTCTTCCAACGCTGGTGGCAGGAGATGCTTGACCGGGGCATAGAGCCGCCCTTCGCCGTGGACGCCATCGACTCACTGGGCACCCCCGACGACGAAGTAACCACCACCGTGGACGTAGCGGCCTATGTAGAAACCAAGATCGCGTCCCTAAAATGCCACCGCACCCAAATCAGCGACGACGGCCCGTTTTTCCGACTCCCCCCGGACATCATGGCCGGCCTGATGGGCGCCGAATACTACCAGTTGGCCTTGCCGCCGGGAGCGACGGATTTGCTGGCCACCCTGTAGCGCATGATACGCTAGGGTGCCCGTTGTCAATTTGCCGAATCCGGCCTACAATCATTTTCCACAATTATCCGCTGCACGATGAACAGGGGGCGATGTCATGGCGCAGGAAGGATTTGAGCAGGATCTCGACAAATTGGTCGAGGCTGCATTGTATGTGCTCGAGCGCTCTGCGGATGATCCGAATTTGGGGATGACCAAGTTGGTCAAACTGCTCTACTTTGCCGACTGCACCGCCTATCAAGATCGAGGGCAGCCGATTACCGGCACAACCTACCGCCACTTTCCCCACGGCCCACATCCTGACAACTGGTATCAAGTCAGGCAGAAAATGGAAGATTCCGGAGCCGCTGCAATACTTCGCGAAAGCATGGGCTACGGCTACCATCGTTATCGGCTATTGAGCAATCGGCCGGCAAACCGGGAGTTGCTATCCCGCGAGGAACTCGATCTCCTGGATGAACAGATCCAACGCTTCGCAGGGTACAATGCAGCAGCTATTGAGAGTTACTCTCACCAGGAAGTAGCGTGGCGAGCTACAGAAGACGGCGAGCCCATGGACTACGAACTAGCCGGCATCATGGCCCCACCATTGAGCCAAAACTCTATCCGCCGAGCGCAAGAAATTGCCGCCGCCAGCCAGCAGCAGTAAGCGTTATCGAGTCGTTTACAGCGACCGATTTCAAGCGGCATGGGATGCGGGGATAGCAGCCGGATGGCTTGACCCAATTGCGCACCGCGCCAATCTGGATTTCTACACTCGTGTAGCGTTGGCGCGTTCCCCGTTGACGGGTGAGGGGGTTCCAGATGCAGGCGCTAACGTCTTTGGTTGGCGATTTCCTGCGACTTCCCGCTCCCTCACCTTCATAGAAATAATCTATTCCGTGATTGAAGACGACCTTATCGTCATTCTCCAGGATATCGCTCTGCTGCCCGGAGCGGACTACGAAGGACACGACTCCAATGCCCGTTGACGCCATCAGCCTGGAAGTTTTCAAGAACATGTTCATCTCCGTTTCCGAGGAGATGGGCGTGGCCCTCCAGCGCACCAGCTACTCCACCAACATGAAGGAGCGGCAGGACTTCTCCTGCGCGCTGTTCAACCCCGCCGCCGAAATGGTCGCCCAGGCCGCGCACCAGCCGGTGCATTTGGGGGCCATGCCGGCCTCGGTACAGGCAGCCCTCAGCACCTTCCCCGACGGCCTCCAGCCCGGCGACATCATCATCCTCAACGACCCGTACCTCGGCGGCTCCCACCTGCCCGACATCACCCTCGTCGCGCCGGCATACATCGACACCGACGCCGGCCAGGAGCTTATCGGCTACGTCAGCAATCGCGGCCACCACTCCGACGTCGGCGGCATGGCCCCCGGCTCCATGCCCTTGTCCACCGAGCTGTACCAGGAGGGCATGATCATCCCGCCCCTCAAGCTCTCCGATGCCGGCCGCATCAACCAGGAACTGATCGCCCTCATCTGCCGCAACTCCCGCACGCCCGACGACCGTCAGGGCGACCTGGCCGCCCAGATCGCGTCCATCCGCGTCGGCGACATCCGCCTCACCGAAATCGCCCAGCGCTACGGTCTGGCTGAAACCCACGCGCACATGGCCGCCCTGCTCGATTACTCCGAGCGCCTCACCCGCCGCCGCATCACCGAGATCCCCGATGGCACGTACCGCGTCACCGACTACATGGACGACGACGGGCAGACGGACGAGCCGGTCGCTATCAGCGTGGCTGTGACCGTCGCCGGCGACCGCCTCACCATCGATTTCGCCGGCACCGCCGACCACCGGCCCGGCTGCATCAACGCGCCCCGCGCTGTAACCGTCTCCGCCAGCCTCTACGTCGTCCGCTGTGTCGTCGGCGACGAGGCTCCCGCCAACCAGGGTTGCCTGCGTCCCGTTGAGGTCATCACCCCGCGCGGCAGTCTGGTCGATCCCCTACCCCAGCGCGGCGTGGCGGGCGGCAACGTGGAAACTTCCCAGCGCATCACCGACGTGCTGCTCGCCGCCATGAGCCAGGCCATGCCCGACAAGATTCCCGCGTCGTCCCAGGGCACCATGAACAACATGATCGTCGGCGGACACGACATCTCCCGCGACAAGCCCTACGTCTATTACGAGACCATCGGCGGCGGCATGGGCGCCCGCCCCGACAAGGACGGCGTGTCCGGTATCCACACCCACATGACCAACACGATGAACACCCCCGTGGAGGCGCTGGAGTTCGCGTTCCCCTTGCGTCTGCGCCGCTACGCCCTGCGCCGGGGCTCCGGCGGCGACGGTCTGCACCGGGGTGGCGACGGCCTCATCCGCGACGTTGAGTTCCTCAGTCCCGCCCGCGTCACCGTGCTGTCCGAGCGTCGCCGCTACGCGCCCCCCGGCTACCACGGCGGCCACCACGGCCACCACGGCGAGAACGTCCTGCTCAAGGGCGGCTACGAGGAAGTCCACCTGGCCGGCAAGGAGACCCTGGACGTGGAGGCCGGCGACATCCTCAGCATCCGCACCCCCGGCGGCGGCGGCTGGGGCGCGCCTGCCGGCGATCACGACCATCACTGATTTACCACATTTGGTTACAAATCCACTCCCGTAGTACAATCTCCGCTGCCTGACGCTTCGTTGGCGCAATGTCCCGCGGTTCACTCCAGAAGCCAAGCCGGGAACCTAAAATCAAGGAGACCTCACCATGAAGATGTATATCTGCGGCCAATGGGTTGACCGCGATGCCAAGATGCCCGTCATCAATCCCTTTGACCAGAGCGCATTTGACACCGTGCCTCGGGGCACTGCCGCCGACGTGGAGGCCGCCATCGCCAGCGCGTCCCGGGGCGCCGCCGTCATGGCCAAGCTGCCCGCCCATCGCCGCTACGCCATCCTCAAGCGCGCCGCCGATCTCATGGACGAGCGCGCCGATGATCTCGCGGAAACCATCACCCGCGAGGAGGGCAAGGTCATCGCTGAGGGCCGCGGCGAAGTCCAGCGCGCCATCCAGACCATCACCCTGTCCGCAGAGGAAGCCAAGCGGCTCCACGGCGAGACCGTGCCTCTGGACGCCGCTCCCGGCGTGGTCAGCCAGTTCGGGTTCACCATTCGCGTGCCCGTCGGCATCGTGGCGGCCATCGCCCCCTTCAACTTCCCGCTGAACCTGGTGTGCCACAAGGTCGGGCCGGCCCTGGCCGGCGGCAATGCCGTCATCCTCAAGCCCGCCGGCGACACACCGCTGTCCGCCCTGAAGCTCACCGAGATCCTGCTGGAAGCCGGCCTGCCCGAAGAGGCCATCCAGACCATCACCGGCTCCGGCGCGGAGATCGGCGACGCCATCACCGGCTCGCCCGACGTCCGCAAAATCACCTTCACCGGAAGCATGGAGGTGGGCGACCAGATCTGCCGCAACGCCGGCATCAAGAAGGTCACCATGGAGCTGGGTTCCAACAGCCCGCTCATCATCATGTCCGACGCCGACATTGAGAAGGTCGCCGCCGCCACCGTGTCCAGCGGCTTCGCCAACGCCGGCCAGGTCTGCATTTCCACACAGCGCGTCTTCGCTGCCCGCACCATCTACGCCGACCTGCTCGACGCCCTGGTCAAGCCCACCCAGGAGTTCAGCGTCGGCAACCCCTTCGATGAGGACGTCAAGATGGGCCCCATGATCCGCCAGACCGACGCTGAGCGGGTTGAGAACTGGATCGCCGAGGCTGTGGGACAAGGCGCCCGCGTCATCGCCGGCGGAGATCGCGACGGCACCCTGCACACCGCCACCGTGGTCGCCGACGCCCGCCCTGAGATGCTGATCTCCCGCGAAGAGCTGTTCGGCCCCGCCGTTGCGGTCAGCGCGTTCGATGACATCGACGACGCCATCGCCAAGGCCAACGACACCCGCTTTGGCCTTTCCGCCGGCATCTTCACCCAGAACGTGGACTGGGCCATGAAGTTCGCCCAGGAGGTCCACTCCGGCAACCTGCACATCAACTCCTCGCCCCAGTGGCGCGCCGACGTCATGCCCTACGGCGGCCTCAAGGACAGCGGCATGGGCAAGGAAGGCCCCGCCTACGCCATTGAGGAAATGACCGAGCTCAAGATGGTCGTCTTCCACATGGGCGGCTAGACTAACCTGTCATTGCGAGCGCAGCGTGGCAATCTCGTAGGTGGAGGGACCGTCTTCCCCTAAGGGATTGCCACGTCGCTATCGCTCCTCGCAATGACAATCGTAAGGAGGATTTGAATGACCAGCCGACCCCACGGCATCGACGGCTGGGGCTTCCCCAACCAAGAATACGCCCCCGAACCCTACGTGATGGAACAGGCCCCCCGCTGCGCCTTGGTGGTCACTCCGCACCCCGACGACGCCGAGGGCGGCTGCGGCGCGACCATGGCCAAATGGATCGCCGAGTCGGGCACCAAGGTCGTCATCCTCATGTGCACCAACGGCAACAAGGGCACGGGCGACCGCTCATTCACGCCGGAGGGACTGGCGGCCACCCGTGAGATTGAGCAGCAGAACGCCGCCAGGGTCCTGGGAGTTTCGGAGGTGGTGTTTCTGCGGTATGGCGACGGTGAGCTGGAAGATACTCACAAATACCGGGGAGAGGTGGTGCGACAGATCCGTCGGCATAAGCCCGAGGTAGTATTCGGAATCGACCCGTATCGCGTAACTTCTCACACCCACCGGGACCACCGCCACAGCGGGCAGGCCGCCTTGGACGCGGCATTCTCCTACGCCTGGAGCTGGCTGGATTTCCCCGAACAGATTGCCGCAGAGGGACTGGAGCCGCACCAGGTCGGGGAAGCGTTGCTCTGGGGTTCCGAACGGCCCGATACCTTTATATCGATCAACGAGCAGCACATTCTGATGAAGGCCGCCGCCCTGAGCCAGCACGCGTCGCAGATCAGCGCGCGCACTGCTTCTCAGCGCCTGGAGCGAATGACCGAAGGCTGCCGGCTTCAGGGCGAACGCTGCGGCGTCCCTTTCGCCGAAGGCTTCCGCCGCATCCAGTTCAACCTCGGCACCGACGAATGGTGGCTGCTGAACCGCTAGGCTGGCTGGCGGTTGGCGTATAATAGGCTGGGTGAATAGTTGACCATGGTCACCATCAGTACACCGGAAGAATTGTTGCGCGTGCTCCGTGAAAACCCGGAGTGGAAAGAAGCCGTGCGCCGCGAAATCCTCACCGAGGAGCTGATGAGCCTGCCTGCCCGGTTCGATCGTTTCGTGGCGACTACCGAGCAGTTCATGGCTGACACCGGGGAATTTATCGCCGAGCAGCGGCAGTTCAACGACCGTGTGGAGGGTTTCATTGAGCGAACCGACCGGCGGTTTTCCAGGATTGAGGACGACATCTCGAATATGCGGGGCGAACACGCCCGGAACACCGCCATTGGCGAAGCCCCTGATATAGCCGAGAATATGGGGTTCCGGATGATACGCGTATTGAGCAGGGATGACCTAAGGGAATTGCTGCACACCTCGGATACTTCCGGCATAGCCACGCCCGAACTGCAAAGTTTTCGGCGCGCTGATTTGGTCATAGAAGCCGCCGATGCGGACGGAAATATTCACTATATCGCCGTGGAAGCTTCGAACACCGGGGACGAGCGCGATACCCGTCGCGCCATCAGAAACGCCGAATTTCTGGCCCGCTTCACCGGCCAACCGACCCACTCCGCCGTCGCTAGTGTCCGCAACGACCGCCGCATCCAGCAAACTATCGACAGAGGCGAAATCTACTGGTACGAACTTGCTGACCGGGATGCGCAACCTGAATAACTGCTTATTACGAACCATTCGAGCTGACGCTCCCCGAGCAAAGATTAATTGTTCAATACGAAACGAAGGGAGAGTTGCCGAACGTCGAGAAGTTGCGCAAGTCAGGGAAGGAGTTAGCTGTGGCCTCTGGGGCTGGGGCCGTAGTGGCAGGCGGGGTAGCCATGCTGATCGGACGGACTTTGCTCGGTGGCGCTTTGGCAAGGATAGGAGTGGCGGGAGCGTTCGGCGCGGTCGGTCTTGGTTTGCTTGGTCCTGCCATACTTGTGGGTGGAACTGTTGCAGGCGTTGGATACACCCTGTACAAAGTCGGCAAGAACAAAGCACAGAATGATCAAGCCCAAGCTTTCGGACAAGAACTGATGGCACATCTACAGAATTTCCGTCCCGGCAGTTTGCCGCCATCCGATATGGCGATTGTTACTTCGGAAGATCGACGAATCACGGTAATCTATGCCCCCGAGTTGAGTGCGGAATAGATTATCGTGCCTCCTACCCCTCAATCGCCCCAATCACCTCGTCCGCCGCTGCCACCCACGCCATGCGCGGGAAGATGATGTTCATGCACACGTCGTGCTCGGTGGACGTGCCGGCGGCGCAACAGTCGCGCACCACGATGCAGTCGTAGTCCTTGTCCCGCGCGTCACGCAGCGACCCCTCGACCACACCTGTTGTGGAGTATCCGGTCAGGATCAGCGTCGTGATGCCGAAACGGCGCAGGTACACCTCAATGTCCGTGGTGTTGAACGGGCTGGTGGTGTGCTTGACGACCACAGGATCCTCAGGGCGCGGCGCCAACTCCGACACCACCTCCGCGTCACGAGTCCCGGCAGTGAGGCGGGGGCCGGCGTCGGCTGCGCTGGCCGGAGCTCCGAAGGGGGGACGCGGCGCGTCCCGACGGTCGGGCCGGCGGTTCACTACCACGTAGATCACCGGCATCCCGACGGAGCGGGCCTTTTCCAACAGCCGGACGCTGTTGGCGATGATTTCCTCGCCGGAATACGGCTGCACCGGCATCGCGCCGCCCTTGATAAGCTCGTGCTGCATGTCCTGGATCAGCAGCGCCGTTTGGTTGGGGTCAATTCTGACATCAGCCATGTTTTTCCTCCACGATCACAGATTCTGCAAATCGCGCACGATGCGGCGCAGCTGAACCTGCTCGGCGTCGGTGGGCGCGTCAAAGGAGAAGTGCATTTCGTCCACCAGGTCGCCGTATTTTTCACGGAACTTGCCGGCGATTTCATCGTACTCACCGATGGTGGCGAAGGCGTTGAGCATCTCGTCGGGCACCAGGCCGGGCATCTCGTCCCACTTGCCCTCCCGGGACAGGCGGTGCAATTCCTTGCCGATATCCTCGAAGCCGTGGCATTCCAGCACCGGGAAGTAAGTGCGGGTTGACGAGTAGAACGATATGCGCCGCCGCGTCACCTCCGCCTGCTGCCGGATCGCATCCTGATTAGGCCCGGTCACGATGAACCCGCCGCCTACGATGTTCACCTCCTCCGGGTTGCGTCCGGCTCGCCGCGCGCCCTCGGCCACGTTGGGCTGCACTACCTGCCGGATGTACTCCGGCGAGGTGAGGCTGTGCAGCATCAGCCCGTCGCCGACCTCGCCGGCCACCAGGCAGTTGTAGCCGTTCACGGCGGCGGTGTACACCTCGGGCGGGTTGTACTCGCTCGGCCCAGGGCTGAAGAACGGCGTCATCAGCGAGAACTGGTAGAAATCCCCGTCGTACTCCAGGTTGCTGCCGGTGTCCCAACAGTTCCAGATGGCCCGCAGTGACTGCACGTACTCGCGCAGCCGTGAACCCGCCGAGCCGGTCCAGCGGGTCGAAAACCGTCGCTCGATGTGTCCCTTCACCTGCGTGCCCAGGCCCAGGCGGAACCGTCCGCCGCTGCCGTCCTGCAAGTCGCGGGCGGTGTAGGCCACCACCATGGGCGAGCGCGGGAAGGCGATGGCAACGTGAGTTTCCAGCGTAACCCGGCTGGTGGACGTGGCGGCCACGGCTAGCGGCAGGAAAGAATCGTGGGCGGTCTCGTTGGTGGACACGCCGTCGTAGCCCGCCGACTCGGCCCAAGCCGCCTCGGCGGCCACGGCGTTCAGGTCGCGGGATTTCAGGGAATAAACAACTCTCATTTGTGGTGGCTCCTATCAGGGAGAAGGATTATTCCTCCTGCATTTCGTCGTCAGGCTGCCAATCTGCGGCATCGAGTCTTCTGACCCGTTCGCGGAATGCGCCATCGAACTTTTCCAGCGTCTCTGCCGTCCACTCTAATAGCGTCGGCCATTGCGATTCATCGGTTGGGTCGGCGCTGCGCCGCAAATTGATACGACTGAGTTCTTGATCCGGCAACTCATCCCATTCGAGAGCTGTGCCGATTTCACGTTCGATGGCTTCCTTATCTTTCTCAAGCAGTGCAAAATGCGCCTTGGAGTGTCGCCCTTTAAGCGCAAGATGCACTACAATGTCCTTCGCTTGACGCCTCAGGGTAGCTTCCAGATGAAATTCCGCTAGCCCTAACCGGTAAGCTGTCCACCGTCGGGTTCGCTGGGATGTAACTCTGACGCTGCTATCTTTTTTCTCGAGATGTCGGTCCAGCTGATTCCAGAAATGCTGGTATTGCAAGTCGGTAGGCGAGGTTCCCACGTTGACAGAATGCCGCGCAGCTTTAGACCAGTCGTTGGGGCGGGAAACTACATTGAACCTCGGTGCAGCTGGGGATTTTCCAATTTTCCACAACTCCACTTCAATGCCGAAGAAACGAAATCCTTCCCCTGTAATCTCGTTCAGCCAGTCCAGCGCTGCACGGTGTTCATCCGCAAAGGTTGCGGCAACCCAGATGATGGTTACGGTTTGCAATCCGGCAGCGTAGGTCAGCAGTTGTCCCAAGTGGGTATGGTCGGTGCGCTCCAATTGGTTTTCAATCAATGCCCAAGAATCGTCCAGCGTATTCCGACAAAGAATGTCAGCGCGGAACGGACCAACGCTTTCCTCTTGCCCTGCCGTTACCAAATCCATATTCAGGGTTTGGGACAGCACCGCCAGGTTCTCCGGCTGCGCCAACCACGGCGTGAAGTCCCGCGGTTCGGATTCCCACCCCTCGCGCAGATCAACACGCTCTAATCGTCCAAACTCTGGCGTGGTCATCCCATTATTCTCCTTTCCGGTAAATCGGAATCCCAAACTCATCAATATGCCGCTTCAATGGCGCATACTTGATGCTTTCGTAATCTTGTACGTCGCACGTCTGCGGTATGTCCAGGTCTTCCAAATCCAGAGCCAGCCGGCCCAAGCGGTAGTGGTCGGTGATGCCGTGGGTGGCCAAGTCGAAATCTGAGCTTGGTGTCGCCTTGCCGGTAGCTCGGGAACCGAACAGCGTCACTGCAGTTAGCTCCGGATAAGCGGTGAAAACGCGGTTCATTTTCCCCCACGTTGCGGCAGGTATATCAGGAGTGCGTATCATCCCAGTGCCTCAAGGCCGAACCTCTGATAAAGGTCGCTGAGAACTGGCAAGTAACGCCCGCGAACGCTTTCCAGTACCGCCTGAAATCTGGCGAAGTCATAAGTGTGCGACATCAGATTGCGGTCAACGAGCATATCGATCCATACTTCTGCATCGTCAATCAGCTTGGCGGCAAACGCCTGCTGGATGATATTGCGTGGTGTTACTTCGGTTAAGACCACGCCACCGTATTCCAACCTGTCCTTGAGGGTCAGCCAGGCCAACTGGAAGGTGTACTCGAACCGCTGGATTGCGCCTTCACGCTCCAGCTCATTCAGTTCCGCAACTTCCGGCTCTAGCGCCTCGCTGAGCAGCGTGTAGGCGCGTGAGAAATTACGGAACCGGTAATGCCAACGCACTTCCGGGGTCATCGTTGCTTACTCCGGCCGCTTGGCATCACCCCTCCGCCGGCGCGCGCTCGGCGTAGAGCTGGTCGGTCTTGGCGGCCATGATGAAGTCATTGCGGTGCAGGTTGCGGATCTTGTGGGTCCACCAGGTTACGCTGACGCGGCCCCACTCGGTGGTCAGGCGCGGGTGGTGTCCCTCCGACTCGGCGAGCTCGCCCAGCGCGTTGGTGAATTCCAGGGCCTGCACGAAGTTGCGGAACTTGAACTGCCGGTCCAGCTTGGGAATCCCAGACTCGTCTATCAGCGCCCATTCGATCACCGACGGGTGCAGCACGGCGATTTCCTCATCGGTAACGTGGGGAGAATCCCGCCGGCACGCGGTGCATCGTTCGCTGTACAGTTCGGCCATCTTGCCGCCTCCAGTTTCGGAAATTTGCGCCAATTCTAGCATAAGGGTTCCGGCGCCCCGTCGCCGCTCGTCCTGCTCACGCGTACCCGCTTTGTTGATCGGACGTTGTTACCGGGCGGGGGCGGGCAGGTCCCAGCGGAAGAATGCGCGGTAGCGGTCTTTGCCGGCCCAGGGCAGCAGGTCGAGGACGATGCACTCAGGCTCGGGTACATCACCCTGACGTATGGTGTCGTCGAGGTAGCGGCGGAGCCGCATGAAAGTGGAGAGGCGGAAGCCGGCCTTGACGACGCGCTGGATGACGTCGTGGGGCTCCGGGGGTTCGCCGGGATCCCAGTCGTTGCTGACGGCTTGGGCGAGGCGGCGCATCTTGATGATGGCGAGTTCGGGGGCGAACTTGCGGTTGAGGGCGTTGACGCGGCGGCGGAGTTCGGAGATGGTCATGGGCTTACCTCCTAGAGGGGTTATTTTTTACATCGATGAAACCGCCAGAGGCGGACCTGCGGCAGGATGGACAGGATTATGGGATTTCCCGCTTATTTCCGCTCATTTTCGTTCGTTTGAGTAGGGCGTAGAGCGGATGATGGGGGCGTAATGGGGGCCGATTGGGCGGGTTTTGAGGGTGATTGCAGAGGACTGAGCAGGCCGTTGAGAAGATTTGGGGGACAGGATTGGGATTTACGCAAAGGCGCAGAGACGCCGAGTCAGGGTTGGTTGATCAGCGAGGCGGCTTGCGGTGAGGAAGATGGTCGAGTGCATAGTTAAAGGGTAAGGGCGAGTGTGGCGTAGGGGCAAGGGGGAGATGTCAGTTTCTGACGACTGCCCTAACCGGGCACCGTTGCCGCTCGTCCTGAGCTTGCCGAAGGACATCGATCATGGTTGACAGGCATGTCCATACCCTCACCAAATGCGGTATAGTTTCCGCCGATGCAACGCCGCAACTACGGGAGGGCAACCATGATCTACGGCGCGATAACCAACTCCTGGCGCAACCAACTTGACGATGCCGACCTGGGCGACCTGATTGCCGAGGCCCAGTCTCGCGGCGCGCGCCACGTCGAACTGCGGCAGACCTGCCTGGGCGCCGCCGAATCCGGCGAGGGAAACGCCTGGCGGCCCAACCTTGAAGCCATGGCCGGAGTGGTGCATCGTTTCCCCGACCTCACCTTCGACCTGGCCGTGGCCCTGCCCTGCATCACTACCGACATCGACCCCGACGGCGGCCTGTACCAGTCCCAGCTTGAAGCGGCCCGACTGGTGGGCGGCGGCAACCCTCACCTGCGCACCGTGGATCCCGGCGCGTCCGACACGCCGTGGGAATCCGCAGAGGACGTGGAAGAAGCGGCGGCCCGCATCGCTCCGCTGGTGCGCGAGGCGGCCCGGCAGGGCGTCATATTCTCCATGGAAAACTCCGGGCAGCCTCTGCGCTCCATGGCCCTGCTGGTGAGTGAGGCCCGCGCCCAGTTGACCGAAGAGGAAGGCCAGTACCTCGGCCTGTGTCCCGATCCCGCCAACCAGCTGCGCCGTCACCCCGACAGCCATCCGCTGGACGAGCTGGCGAACCTGCCCACCGACTACATCAAGATCGTCCATTTCAAGCAGGCCCGTGATGGCGTCGCCATCGGCAGCGTTGACGACGGCGACCTGGACTGCCACGCTATGCGGCGGATCCTGGAGGGCAAAGCATACGATGGCCCAGCGGTGATGGAGATTCCGTCTGCGGACGACGTGTTCGAAAACCTGGCTGCCAGCTTCGCTTATTTGGATAAGTAGGCTGGACGTTGGCTAGCTGAAGAGTCTGGATTCCCGCTTTCGCGGGAATGACGTGTGGGGTTATGACCGACCACAGCGACTACACGGTTTCGATACACTATGACCGGCGGCTGTACCGGCAGGACATCGCCGGCTCCAAAGCCCACGCCGCCATGCTGTCTAAGCAGGGCATCATCACCCAGGACGACGCCGACCGCATCATCGCCGGCCTGGGCAAGGTGCAGGATGAGATCGAGCGGGGCGACTTCCCCTGGGATCCCGCCCTCGAAGACCTGCACATGAACATCGAGCGCCGGCTCACCGACCTCATTGGCCCGGCCGCCGGCCGCCTGCACACCGGGCGCTCCCGCAACGACCAGATCGCGTTGGATATGCGCCTCTACACCCGTGAGGCCATCGCCGATGCCGTCGCCGCCCTACGATCCGTACAAGGCGCGCTGGCCCAACTTGCCGAGCGACACGCTGACGTGGTGATGCCCGGCTACACCCATCTGCAACGCGCCCAGCCGGTGCTGTTCGCCCATCACATGCTGGCCTACTTCGAGATGTTCCAGCGGGACATCGGGCGCTTCACCGACTGCGCGGCCCGTATGGACGTGCTGCCGCTGGGCAGTGGCGCGCTGGCCGGCGTTCCATATCCAACCGACCGGCACGCCGTGGCCGCGTCCCTGGGGTTCGGCGAAATCAGCCCCAACAGCATGGACGCGGTGGCCGACCGCGATTTCCTGGCCGAGTTCCACGCGGCGGCGGCCATCACCATGATGCACGTATCCCGCCTGTCCGAAGAAATTGTCATCTGGTCCAGCCGCGAGTTCGACTTCGTGCGGCTGGCCGACGAGTTCACCACCGGCAGCAGCATCATGCCCCAAAAGCGCAACCCCGACTTCGCCGAGATCGCCCGTGGCAAGACCGGCCGCGTGTACGGCAGCCTCATGGGAATCCTGACCGTGCTCAAGGGCCTGCCCCTCACCTACAACCGGGACTTGCAGGAGGACAAGGAAGGTTTCTTCGACACCGTGGACACCCTGCTGTCCACCCTGCGCGTGTTCGCCGACATGCTGCCGGGCATGACGCTGAACACCGAGCGGGTGGAGTCACTGGCCGGTGAGAGCTACATGCTGGCGACCGACCTGGCCGACTACCTGGTGGGCAAGGGCGTGCCATTCCGCGAGGCCCACGGCGTCATGCGCCGGCTGTGCCAGCATTGCGAGGCAGAGGGCAAGTCGCTGGCGGATCTGCAACTCGATGAGTACCGGGAATTTTCGTCTCATTTCGACGACGGTGTGTACGCCATCACCGCCGCGGCATCCGTCGCGGCCCGCGATAATCCCGGCGGCACCGCGCCCAACCGCGTGGCGGAGGGGCTGGCCCGCGCCAGGAACATACTGCGGGAGGCCGGGGCTGAATGACCACCACGGCCGCCCACGTGCAGATCGCCCCGTCGGTGCTGGCAGCCGATTTCGGGCGGCTGGCCCAGCAAGTGCGGGACGCCGAGGCTGCCGGCGCCGATCTGATCCACGTGGACATCATGGACGGCCGGTTCGTGCCCAACATCTCCTTCGGCGAGGTGGTGGTGGACGCCATACGCGGCGCAACGGACCTGCCGCTCAACCTGCACCTGATGGTCCACGAACCCGATCGGCTGCTGCCCGGCTTGATGAAATCCGCGACGGATCAGGTGCTGGTCCACGCCGAGGCCTGCGCACACTTGCACCGCACCATCGGATACATCAAGGAGCAGGGTTGCCACGTCGGCGTCGCCATCAACCCGGCCACGCCCATCGTGGCGGTGGAGGAGGTTCTGCCCGACCTGGACATCGTGCTGGTGATGACGGTAAATCCCGGCTTCGGGGGTCAGTCCTTCATCCCGTCGGCGTTGGGGAAGCTCCGCCGCCTTTACCGGATCATTGAGGAGAACGGGTACGCCACGCAGCTAGAGGTTGACGGTGGCGTGAAGGCGGATGATACGGCCCGCGATTCGGTATCGGCCGGCGCGGGCATCCTGGTGGCCGGAACCGCGATTTTCAACCGGGAGCAGTCGGTGGCGGAAGCGATGGCCGCGATGCGGGAGAGCGTGGCAGGGTTGACGCCCGGGAATGCATAAGGGCGGGTTTCAAACCCGCCCCTACCGTTCGGCGTGATTCAACCGCTCACTGCGCCGACGCCGCTCTTGCTCGCGCTTTAGGTCCCCGGGGCGGCTTGTACATCGTCCGCAGGCAGCGGGAGCAGATCTTGACACGGGTGGGTTTGCCGTCGATGGCCAGCGTCTGCTTGTGGACGTTAGCCTTCCACCGGGTCTTGGTCTTGCGGTTGGAGTGGCTGACGTTGTTGCCGGTCATACCGGCTTTTCCGCACATTTGGCACTGCATGATTTCTGTCCTGTCCGTTGAGTGCCGGCATTATAGCACACTCGCTTGACTTGCCGTTGCCGCTGCCGTTAAATGGCGGCAGCCAACTCCCCGAACCCTCAGGAGGTTATAGTATGGCTCTCGTGCGTTGCGTTACCGAGATGGGCATGGGCGTGGACGTCCATGGCCTGGATTACACTCTGGCGGCCAAGCGCGCCGTCTTCGATGCCATTCACCACAGCAGCCTAGGTTTTGCCCGTCTGGTCGGCGCAACCGCCGATGATATGACGGTCGATGTGACCATAGGCGCGCCTCATCCCGAGAAAGTCAACGCCGACGAGGTTGCCGATTCACTGCCCCATGGCCGAGCCAACGTCAACGTGGTGGTCGGCGGGCTGGAACTGCTCAACGAGGACGGCAGCGACGGGACTCTCATCGCCAACGCCATCATTACCGTGAGTATCGACGACGGCAAGTAAAATCACGCTCACATCTCTCACCCCGTCGCCGCGGCACCGCCAGCCGGAGGCTTCCGTGGACCAGGCGACGGGGTTTTTGTGTGCCGACGCGTCATATCCCCTCGAATCCATAGCTGAGCCATGCTGATTGCCGTCGCATTCATCCTGATGGGCGTGATGTTCTTCGTCGGCATGTACGTGGCCGGCGCGCTGGGATCCCTGGCTTTGATCCTGCTCCAGGTGTTCTCCAATAACCCGGTGTGGAACATCATGGGGAACCGGGCGTGGGAGACCAACACCAACGTCAACCTGGTGGCCATCCCCCTGTTCATCCTGATGGGCGAGATCGTGCTGCGCGGCGGGTTCGCCGACCTGATGTATCGAGCCCTGTCCCGCTGGGTCGATTTCATACCCGGCGGCCTGATGCACACCAACATCGCCAGTTGCGCAGTGTTCGCGGCCTGTGCCGGGTCCAGCATCGCCACGGCGGCCACGGTGAGCCGGGTGGCGTTGCCGTCCTTCCGCGCCCAGGGCTACCAGGAGCGGCTGGTGGTGGGTTCCCTGGCGGCCGGCGGCACGCTGGGTATCCTGATTCCGCCGAGCATCCTGCTGGTGCTCTACGGCCTCACTGTCGGGGAGTCCATCGGGCGGCTGTTCCTGGCGGGATTCATCCCGGGCATCCTGCTGGCCGGCGTGTTCATGCTGATGATCGGCATCGCGTCGGTAATCTGGCCGGCCGTCGCGCCGCGACAGTCCGGAGCGCGGTTCTGGAGCTGGGAGGGCTGGGTCGAGCGCCTGATGTTCACGGTGCTCATGGTGCCGGTGCTGGCGCTGATCTTCATCGTGCTGGGGAGCATCTATTTGGGTTGGACGACGCCGTCGGAGGCGGCCGGGTTCGGCGTGACCGGAGCATTGGCCCTGGCCATCATCTACAACTTCGTGCGCCTGTTCGCGGGAAACATCGCGGGGATGGTGCTGGACTCGCCCATCGCGGCGCGGATATCGGTAGAGGTAAGGGAGACGCTGGAAAGCTGGAGGGGGGAGTATCGATTCAGCGGCCAGCACTTCCGCAACTACTGCCGGTTCATCGTGACGATGACCCTGGAAGCCTGCGTGTCCGCGGCGCGTTCCTCGGCGATGATCCTGTTCATCCTGATGGCGGCGTTCACGTTGCAGTTCGCCTTCGCTTACCTGCGTATCTCCGTCACAATGGCGGAGTGGGTGGCCAGCTTCAACCTGACCACGGTGCAGTTGGTGCTGTTCCTGGTGGTGTTCTACCTGTTGCTGGGCACGTTCATGGAGGCGTACTCCATGATGCTGACGACGTTGCCCATCATATCGCCGGTGCTGCGGGCGGCGGAGGTTGACCTGCTGTGGTTCGGCATCATCATGATCATCCTGCTGGAAGCGGCGCAGATCAGCCCGCCCCAGGGTTTGAGCCTCTACGTTTTGCAGGGCGCCCGCCACGACGTGGCCCGGCAGGAGGTCGCCGACACCGGCCAAAGGGTGGAAACGGGCACCATCAACGACGTGTACATCGGCGTGCTGCCGTTCATGGCGTGCATGGCTGTTGTCATTGGCCTGATCATCGTATTTCCCGACCTGGCCCTGTGGCTCCCCGACCAAATCAAGGGGCCGCGATAACTCCGTTGCATTACGATCTTGCAATCATCGGGGCGGGTTCCGCCGGGTTGACCGCGGCCCGTTTCGCGGCGCGGCTGGGGCGACGAGTCGCGCTGATTGAGGCCGACCAGGTTGGCGGCGATTGCACCTGGACCGGCTGCGTGCCCAGCAAGGCCCTGCTGCACGCGGCCAGGGTGGCGCATACCATTCGCACCGGCGGAGACTACGGTATCCGAGCGGAGGACCCCGAAGTGGACTTCCTTGCGGTAATGTCCCGCATACGGAGCGTCATTGAGCAGATCTACGCCTCTGAGTCGCCCGACGCGCTGCGGGCCGAGGGAATCGAGGTGATTGAGGGACGTGCGGAGTTTGAGGACGCCCACACGGTTAAAACCGGTGGCCCGCGGATCACCGCTAAACGCTTCCTGATTTGCACCGGGGCTTCGCCATTCATACCGCCGATACCCGGCCTGGTTGAAGCGCCGTATCTGTCCTACGAAACCTTCTGGGAGTTGGAATCTTTGCCGCCTCGCCTCATCGTGGTTGGCGGCGGGCCAATTGGGTGCGAGTTGGCCCAGGCCTGCCAACGGCTTGGCTCACAGGTTACGCTGGTGGAAGCATTGCCGAGCATCCTGCCCAACGACGATCCCGATGCCGCCGAGATTGTCGCCAACTCGCTGCGGCGCGACGGCGTTGACCTCCGCCTGTCTTCACCGGTGGACGCGGTGCGACACGGCGACGACGGCATAACAGTTACCGCCGGCGGCGAGGACATTCCGGGCGACGGCTTTCTGGTGGCCGTAGGACGACGCCCCAACGTCGCCGGCCTGGGGTTGGAATCGGCCGGCGTTGAATGCACCAGCCTGGCCATTGTCGTTGACGACTATCTGCGTACCAGCGCGAAAAACATTTACGCCGCTGGGGACTGCGTGGGCGGTTTCCAGTTCACGCACTACGCCGGGTTCCAGGGCGCGATGGCGGTCCGCAACATGATGTTGCCCGGACGCTCAAGGGCGCGGCCTACTCATCCGCCGTGGGCGACGTTCACCGATCCGGAGGTTGCCCACGTGGGTTGTACCGAGGAGCAGGCACGTCAAAAATTCGGCGACAAGGCGCGGGTGGCAACGCTGCCGATGGAGTCCGTTGACCGGGCGGTTATCGACAA
>JAPPCX010000100.1 GCA_028875655.1 Chloroflexota bacterium
CCCACTGCGACGTGTACGGCTAACTACATGACCCGTGCGAACTCAACGGTGGCTACCTCTGAACTGGACGCTTCCATTAGGCTCACCCACTCGGAGGGTATAAACCCCCTTGCGTACCACCCCCGGCCGTGGGGCTGGCAACGACCAAAGTGATTTCCGGAAACCGACCTCAGGCAGGCTACAAACCCACACCAACCAAAAGGAGCCCAACCCAAAACCCTGAATATCTTGTCCACCGATGTAATAACCAAACCCCCAGGAACCAACCGCCAATCCCCAATCTCACTCGTACCCGCCTTCGCCGGGTCCATCATTGCGACCGCAGTGCGAGCGGAAGCCGTGTTGTCGTGCTAAACTCTGGCACCAGCTTGGTTTACAGGAGCCACTGTATGTTTTTCAATTCCCGGCGTTCCACCGTACACGCGACCAATGGGATGGTCGCTACCAGTCAGCCCCTGGCCGCGATGGCGGGTGTGCGCATCCTGATGGCCGGCGGCAACGCCGTCGATGCCGCAGTGGCGACGGCGGCGACGCTGAACGTAGTGGAGCCTATGTCCACCGGCGTGGGCGGCGACGTTTTCGCGCTGATCTGGAATGCCAAACGCAAGGACGTGGTGGCGCTGAACGGCAGCGGCCGGGCGCCGATGGCCGCGAGCATCGAGCAGTTGCGAGACCAGGGCAGGACCAAGATGCCGGCATTCGGGCCGCTTTCGGTGTCAGCGCCGGGCACGGTGCACGGTTGGGAGATTTTGCTGGAAAGCGAAGGGACAATCAGCCTGGCGGAAGCGCTGGAACCGGCGATAGAGTACGCTGAAAACGGATTCCCGGTGAGCGACATTATCGCGTACCAATGGCAGCAGCAGGAAGAGAAGCTGGCGGTGCTGCCATCCGGGCAGGAGTTGCTGACCAACGGGCGGGCGCCGGCGGAAGGCGAAATGATGCGGCTGCCCACGTTGGCAAAGACTCTGCGCACGGTCGCCGAAGGCGGGAGCGAAGGGTTTTACAAGGGGCCGATTGCCAGGGCGATCGCCAGTTTCGTGCAGGAGCAGGGCGGATGGCTTTCGGAAGAGGACCTGGCGACACACTGCTCGGACTGGGACGATCCGATCAAGACCGACTACCGGGGGGTGACCTGCTGGGAGTGCCCGCCCAACGGCCAGGGGATTATCGCGCTGGAGGCCCTGAACATAACTGAGGGGTTTGACATCGCGAGCATGGGGGAGCAGAGCGCGGAGCGCTATCACCACCTGATCGAGGCGACGCGGCTGGGATTCGCGGACGCCTTTCAATACCTGGCCGACCCGCGCTGCGTTGACGTGCCCGTGGAGATGTGGACTTCCAAGAAGTACGCGGACGGACGCCGCAGCCTGATCGATTCGGGCACGGCGATGCAGACGGCTCCTTACGGCAAGATGGTGCCGGGCAGCGACACGGTGTATATCAGCGTGATAGACGGGAACGGCAACGCGTGCTCGCTGATCAACAGCGTATTCGCGAACTTCGGCTCAGGATTGGTGGCGCCGGGAACGGGCGTGGTGCTACACAACCGGGCGTCGCTGTTCGAACTGGACCCGGAGCATCCCAACGCGCTGGCGGGCGGCAAGCGTCCATTCCACACCATCATACCGGCGATGGCGACGCAGGACGGCGAGCTGTGGCTGAGCTACGGCGTGATGGGCGGGTTCATGCAGCCCCAGGGCCACCTGCAGGTAATTACCAACATGGTGGACTTCGGCATGGACTCACAGGGAGCGCTGGATGCGTTGCGGTTCCAGGTGGCCGGGGATTCGGTGTGGCTGGAGGGGGACGTGAGCGCCGAGGTGGTGACGGAACTGCATCGTCGCGGTCATCGCGTCAACGTGATGCACGGGCCCGGACGGGGTGGGGCCGGGGGCATGGGTGGCGGCCAGGTAATCAGCCGGGACCCGGACAGCGGGGTACTGAGCGGCGGTAGCGAACCGCGCAAGGATGGCGCGGCGGTAGGCTGGTAACCTACTTCGACAACCAGTGGCGGAAGCGCTGCCAGACTCCCTGGGGCGGTTCGTCAACGCGCCGGCCGCGCCAGTAGGAAGGCTGCTGCGTACCCATGCGCTGGATGAACATCCAGACCACCGCGACGACCATGATGGCCAGACCGGCCAGGGACGTCCAAACGGGGAACAGCGGCAATAGGCCCAGGACCGCCAGGACTACACCACCCAACGCCAACTTGCCCGGAGAAACCAGGCGCATGCTCTCCTTGGGCCGCGGCGCAAATGGAGATTGCTGGTCGTCCAGCGGGAGCGATGAGTCATTCGCTGATTGGGGCGCGTTGGCCGGCGATGGGGACTCGGCTTCAAGCTCGTTAAGCAGTTGTTCGATTTCCTGTTCGTAACGTTCTTTCATCTTTGCGTTTCCTATCTACGGACGGCGGTTTTTCACAGCGTTGATTATACTCGGTTCCAAGATGAGGGGAAATTCACGCCAGGTGGGATTCGTGTAGTATGCGGCTCGCTTATTGATTTGCAGCACTCGTGGTTCGTCCTTCCCAACACGCTGAGGCTCTTCTTAAGGGTTAATGTTCAGGTACAGATATGCCTTTAGCGACGAAATTCGCACAGCGTATTCGAAGCGTAAGAGCATTTCGCATCGCATACAGAATATCCGATCTGAAAGGCGACGCCTACGGCGGAATCACTTCGGGCGCTTCCATCCTGCCGCAGGCTATGGGTTACGGCATAGTTTCGGGCTTGGGACCTGTCGCCGGTCTTTACGGTGCAATCGCGGTGTGCCTGTTTGCCGCGGTGTTTGGAGGAACCCGTGGAATGATTGGCGGCCCGAATTTGTTCGTTGCCGTGGGCATGTCCATAGTCGTAGCCGAATATGCAGATAATCTGGGCGAAGCGCTGACCGCAGCTATGCTGGCCGGGCTAATACAGGTCAGCTTCGGCGTGCTGAAGTTGGGGCGCTACGTGTCCTACATACCATACTTAGAGCCTATCCTAAAAACTGTTGGAAACTTGCAGTGGTGCTGTGGGAAGGGAAGC
>JAPPCX010000088.1 GCA_028875655.1 Chloroflexota bacterium
CAGGCTTGCTCACAGTCTACACCCCAACCGGCATCCCGACTTTTGAGACAGGCTCTTTAGGAAACTCGCGCGACGTCACGAAACTGCCACAGCGTCATCTTCCTGCTTGCTTGCGTAGGGCAGCGGCGGCAGCGGCTCAACCCCGTCCTCAACGCAGGATTCCAGATACACGTCGACCGATATCCGGAACTCCTCGGGCATCTGGTGAGATTCTTTTGCCATGAACGTGGCGATAGGGTACGACGTGGCCGTGTTGATCACTCGACCGTAAAAAAAACCCGATGCCTCGTCGAACTCAAACTCCCCGACGTAACCTTTGTACTTAATCATGGTTCGACTCCTATTCTACTGAGAAAAGCGGCAACGTCCCTGACTGCTGGTTGGACGAGATGGGGGCCATGAGGACGGTGCAGTACCGTGCGTACCGAGTCTTTGACGAAGACAACCCGTGACCCCGCCCGTTCCGAAATTTCAACGTCCAGCGCTCTCATCAGGGAAATCACTTCCGCCCACCTTATGTCCGACGGCGTTGGCCTGGCGAATACCCGCTCCAGCGTCCGCTGATGCCTCGACCGCAACATCGTAATGATAGCAGAAGGTGACGATGCGGCTTAATTGTCTCCGCTGGCCGCCGGCTGCGGCGCCCGCGTCTCCGTGCCGATCCACCGCCGTTGCGAACGGGCCGGCCGATTCGGCCGGGTGGCGAACAGGAACGCCACCGCGCTCACCAGGTACAGCGGCGTAAATACCGCCAGCACCCAGTAATAGTTCCCCACGGCGTCCCAGACCAGGCCGGACGCATACGGCGAAATGAACATCCCCACGTTCATAAACAGGCTCATAAACCCCATCAGGGTGGCGAAACGCGCCCGCCCGTAGTAGTCGCTGAGCATCAGCCAGTTCACCGACGTAATGCCTTCCACGATGGCGATGCCTACCACGAACAGCAGTAGCCCCGGAATGCCCGGCACTATCCATAGTCCTGCCATGCCCACCGTTCCAATGGCCATTCCCACTGCCAGCAGCACGTTGCCTCGGAACTTGTCCGACGTCACCCCCATGATGAACCGTAGCGGTATCCCCAGGAAGAACATCGCGGCCACCCACACCGACGCCTCGTTGGCCGAGATGCCGCGCCCCTCCATGATCGGGAACACGTGCACCAGCATCCCGTTAGTAACGGACACCCGCAGGATCGCGCCCACCATGATCAGCCAGTAGGTGCGGGTCTTGATGGCTTCCATGAAGGTGAACCCTTCGCTCGCCGCGCTGCGCCTGCGCCCGCCCGAACCGCCCGATGCCGCGTCATCCGGCACGTCTCCGTCCGGCAGCAACCCCATATCTTCCGGCCGGCTGCGAATGAAAAACGATGCGGGAATGGTCATCACCAGGATAAAAACCCCGGTCCATAGGATGGTATCCCGCCAACCGATCTGCTGGATGCCCAGGTTCAGCAGCAGCACGACGAACGCGCCGCCGCCGGCGAAGGCCGTCATCAGCGTGGACATCGCCAGGGACCTCCGGCGGACGAACCACTGGTTCACCGCCGCCATCAGCGTTTGCCCGAAGCCGGCGCTCTTGCCCAGTGAAATTATGCCCGAGAACAGGACCAGCAGCTCCCAGTAACTGTCAGCCCGCGACAGCAGGATGGTGCCGATTCCCACCATCAACCCGCCGCCCAGCACCATGGGCCGCGCGCCGAATTTGTCCACCGCCCAGCCGATCAGCGGCCCGCCGGCGCTTCCCTCCGCCCGCGCCAGGCTGAACACCAGCGACATCTGCGCCGACGTCAGACCCAGGTCGGTCTGGATCGGCGTGAAGAAGCGCGGGAACCCCTGCGAGATGGAGCCGTTCCCGAACATCCCCACAAAAGAGGAAACGACGACCACCCACCATCCGTAGAAGATGCGAGGCCGTCGCCGCGCTGCGTCATCTGCTGTATTTTCCACGATGGAAGATTATAGGCATCCCGCCCCGATACGGTCAAACGGTCCGACTGTCCAATAGCGTATCCGTTTGCAATGCACCGAGCCGAGAATCCCGTTTTCTGATCCCGGCTCTTCGTGCCCACACTCCCTAGGTCACCAACATATCCCCCAAGTGCCCCGCAAAGAATCCGTGGCATCTTGAGCGTCCCACTTCAAACGAATAATTTTCTCCACTTCGTTGCTGATTTGCGACACCTCATTGAAGTCGTCATGAACGGGTAGAACTAGGTCTCGCCATCGGTCCGCGAGATTGGGCAAAGTGGTGTCGGTAAATACGTACCCGCTCATTTGTGCCTGCACGAACTCTGAGGACAGCGACGCCAGCAGGTAAAACGGAGTGATCCCATACTGGTTTTGATCGTCAACGACTCGTATGGTCAGCAACTCTCTGGTTAGCAAAACGTTCTTGTCCCGGCTGGATGCCATCGCCACGGTACCTATTCTGTAGCTTCCACGCCGCACCATGATGATATCGCCTTCTTCCGGGAGGCGCTTGTTTTTGGTCATTCTTTGAAAGGTCTCAATCGGTACCATGGAAATCGGGTTGCGGTACATCTCCCAGTTCACGATGTCCTTCACCCGAATGTAGGGGATAGTCCCTTGTCCTTTAGCAGTCGCAGACGGAGACCCGTGACCGTCCCAGCATTGGATAACTCCATCTTCTTCCAGTTCCCCCAATGTTATCCCTGTCCGTCCTGCTGGGACATTGACTGGTTGGGCTTTCTTCGAGCGGTAGTACGATGGAACCAACGCGTTCCGGTCAATTTCAGAGTACTGGACTGTAAACGTAAACTGGTTGTCAATGTCATCGGGGTCGTGTACTTCGCTCTTGACGACAGAGATGTCGTCCCATACTTCGGCTGTTCCGGGCCTGTATAGGGCTTTGCCGTTATGGTCATGCCCCATCTCTTCTGGCACTGCCATGACGATGGTATCTCGCTGAGGTACACCTTTCTCCAGAACCAACAAGCATGTCTTGGCGTTGCAGTAGGGTCGGAACGTGTTGTGCGGTAGCTGGACAACCGCTTTGAGGTTGTTGCTTTTCATGATGAATTGACGGAGGTAGCCAAGCAGCCGACCGTGAAGTACTGTTTCAGGCAAGACGATGGCCAGTGTGCCTTCGTCCAGCAACATCTCCAGGCACCGCTCCACGAACAGAACGTAAGGGTCTCGTTTGATTACCTCGCTTGTCTTCTGGTACTCACCGCTTTGTTTTTCCAACTTCCATTTGTGGCCGAGTTCGAAATTCGCACAATCAGAAGCGAGCACCTTGGTCTTCGTCCCAAACGGCGGGTTCGTCAGCACGAAGTTGAACCGCTGAAAAGCGTTGCCGACGACGAACTTGGCTTTGGCAGGGTCTGTGAAATGATCGGCTTCGTGTAGCGAATTGTCGTGGACGACATTGCTTTTGCCATCGCCGGCTATGGACATATGCGCTTTAGCGATTTTCACGAGATCTGATTCTTTGTCGATCCCGAACAAGGTGCGTGCCGCCATGGACTTCTTGTCACTCTCGAGTTGGGGCGATCCCTTGTACCTTGGGTCCTGCTCCATCTCCCGCCAAATGTGGTGCATCGCCTGAATGAGAAATCCGCCAGATCCACATGCAGGATCGCATACCGTCTGATTAGGTTTAGGAGAGGCGATCTCGACAGCCAGCTCCACTACGTTCCTTGGTGTAAAGAATTCTCCTTTTTCGCCAACTAGGCGCGACTCGGCGAAGACCTCAAAAGCGTCGCCAACAACGTCGGTATCGGTTCGTAGCAGACTGCCTCTCTCTAGCTGACCGACTACCCAAGCGGTTGAGCGCGCGTCCAGCGTGACGGTTTCACTCTCCAAAAATACCCCGTCACTTTGCAGGTCCTCCTTGACTCGCTTGAATAAGCCGTCGATTCTCTGTTTAACGTCTTCAGGATCCTCACCGAACTGGACACGAAAATCTGGTGGAAGGTTCAAAAAACTCTTCTCGTCCTCGATCTTGCAGAAGATCAATTTGTTCATTTCCGCGCCCAACTTTTCACGGCGGCTGATGTTCGTGTTTGCATACAGATTGTTCAAAATCCGGCGGAAAGCGGTTATGAGGTCGGCTCGTTGAAACGGCCTCAAATCCGATTTATTGAGGCGTCCAATGTCAGAGACCGTTTGCCCGCGAGCGGGGATGTTGTAAAGATAGTCTTCCAAGACCGCATTCTTGCTGATGTCCTTGAACAGGTACTCAATATCGTTGCCATTCGTCCAGACCGCCCAGACGGCCGATGTGGCAGTCATGTACGATTTGAGCTGAGCTATCCCGTCATCCTTCTCTGGCCTTTTGGTCTCTACAATTCCCCACACGTCCCGAGCGGGGTCACGCCCGGATGCTGACCTGTAAACGACGATGTCAGCCCTGTCAGGAAAATAGCCTGTTCCGCGTGGAATCTCTACCTCGATGTCCAGCTCGCTCTTACGGTAGCCGTAGCTTTCCACCAGGACACGTTCGTAGTCCTGGCGTACCTGCTCTTCAGGTTTGGACTGGTCAACGGGCTTGCCCGTCGCGAAGTCTTTATCTTTCGCCATGATGCTGCCTCCGGGGGACGTCCACACCAATAGCTTCCTGTTTCAGGGCGAGAACGAATCGTCCAGCGAACATTTGAACGCCAGTTCCGGCTATGTGATATTATCACAAATGTTTCGGTTGCGGTAGTGCGCTCAAATTCCCTGCTTCCGCTCATGGTGAGCCTGTCGAACCATGAACCCATCCTTGACATCGCCCACACGCTGCACTAACTTTGCGCCAACAATCAATCCCGTTTGCTGACACGCAAAGGAGGCATACCATGGCCCGTATTGGCGGACTCGGCCACGTTGGCATCTACGCCACCGACCTTATGAAAATGCGCGATTTCTACACCCGCGTGATGGGACTGCAAATCGCTGACGAAGACCTGGAACAGCGCCGCATGGTGTTCCTCAGCTCCGACCCCGTGGGCGAACACCACGAGTTTGTCCTCATGGAAGGCCGCGTCACCTCCGACGACGCCAGGGTCATCCAGCAGATTTCCTTCCACGTACCCTCCATCCAGGACATGCGCGAATACAAACAGCGCATCGACGCGGAGAACCTGGACATCGACCGGATCGTCAGCCACGGCAACGCCTTCGGCATGTACTTCTTCGACCCCGAGGGCAACCGCATCGAGCTGTACTACAAGACCGGCTTCCCCGTCCCGCAGCCCCACGGCGACCCTCTGGACCTCAGCCGCAGCGACGAGGAACTGCTGAACGAAGCCCGCGAACTGCTCCACACCAAGCGCTAACCCGCTCAGACTACACGCAGCCGCCGCTACCGGTCTATCCGGGGCGGCGGCTTGTCATTTACTGTCTTACCTTCTGACGAATATCAAAGCAATGAACGCAAGCGCAGCCGCCACCCCTGTCGCCTACGACGACCTGCCGCCCCGCTATCACCGGTGGAAGTGGCAGATCCTAATCTCGTTCTGCGCCTTCTACCTGTTTGTCTATACCGGGCGGTTCAACTTCTGGCCCACGTCGCCCCTCATCAAGGACGACCTGCTCCTCACCAACATCGAGATTGGCGTCATCAACGCCATGCTCCTCTGGGGCTTCATGCTGGGTGACCTGGCGCACGGCCGGTTGTCCGAGGCGTACGGCTTGCGCCTGTGGGTGATGCTGGGCGCAGTCCTGACCACCGTTTTCAACTGGGGCGCATCCTTCGGCACATCGGCCCTCACCTTCGCCATCCCCTGGGGTCTGGCCGGATTCGTCAACGCCGCCTGCTGGTCCCCCGGCATCAGCATGATCAGCCAGTGGTGGCCCCGACGCGAGCGCGGCATCGCCATGGGCATCCTGGGCACCGTTACGGGAGGCGCGATGCTGCTGATGTGGTGGCTCAGCAGTTGGGTCGCCGCCGAATGGGGTTGGCGCGCCGCCTTTCGCTATCCGCCCCTGATGATCGCGGTGCTGGGCATCGCTTTCTACTTCCTGACCCGCGACCGTCCGCGCAAGGTTGGCCTGCCGGAGTACATCGAGGATGACCAAATCTCGGCGGAACCGGAATCGGTGAGCGACGAGGAACTCAAGGGCTTCGGCCCCTACAAGCTGCTGCTCACCAACTCCCGTTTCCAGTTGGCCTGCCACGTCAAGGGCCTGGAGAACGTCGCCCGCTATGGCCTCACCACCTGGGTGCCCCTGTACTATTTCGAGGCCGGAGGCCTGGACATCACCCAGACGGTGCTCATCACCTTTCTGCTGCCCCTGGGCTACCTCATCGCGCCGCCGGTGTCGGGCGTCATTTCCGACAGGCTGCTGGGCAGCCGGCGGCGTCCGCTGGTCATCGCGTCGTGCTTCCTCTCCGCCGCCGCGCTGGTGGTCATCGCGCTGGCCCCGCCGTCCAACGCCTGGTTGGGCGCGGCGTTGATGCTGTGGGGCGGCGTCAGCATGGGCGTGTCGCTCATCTCCACCATCTCCGTGGACCTCTCGGGCCGCAAGATGGCCGGCACCGGCGCCGGCGTCCTCGACGCCCACGGCTACCTCTACGCCGGCGCCCAGGCGCTCATCTTCAGCGTCCTGCTGGACATGGCTGGCAGCCCCTGGCCCATCGTCTTTTTGGTAATGGCCGCCACCCGCCTGATTTCGGCGGTGATGATCAGCCGCGTCCGAGTCTAACCCTCAAAGCGGTCGCCGCATGAAACAATGCACGCCGCCATACGGCCCGCCGGCTAGTGATTCGGCGTTGCGGTGTTCGATTACCGGCCCTTCACCCATCTTGCTGCGCCAAACTCCGCTGGGAATTTGAACCGCCGCGTGTGTCCATACGCCTCGGGTTTCGTACAACGCGACTTTTTGGTAGCCGTCTTCGATGCGGCTGTCGTCGCATTGTTCGTATCCCAGACCGGCAAACACTTCCAGCAGGCTTGCGATTCTATCTGACCGCGTGGCGTGTGGCGGCCAGTAGATGTCAGATATGTGGGCCCACCACTGGCTTGTATCATCGGCGGCATATGCAATGCAGTTGTACGTATCCGATGGCGGATCTACTACGGTAAATCCTTCGCTGCGAAGGTTGGGGAATGACACGTTGAGCCATGTCATCCACCTAGATGTAGCCATTGCGCTCGCCCCAATCCAGCCATGATTGAGTCATCTCCCTGATTCGACCACGGCTTTCCGGCGGCACGGGCCTGGCTCCTGTTATCTGTTGCAATGCTCCGAACCAGTGGCCCCCCTGAGCGCGCATCCGCTCAAGAATCAGCGACACCACCGGCTGACCCATGCTGATGATTTCTTGTAGAGCAGGGTGAGCGTCTTTAATGGCAGAGTTTGAATGGAAGAAGGTCTCTTCTTCCCACCGCTCTGCCAACGCCTCAAACCTCTCCTGGTCGGCCGGTTCGTCTTCCACCGCGTCGGCATACTGGCCGTAGCCCAACCCGCGCACGTGCGGCTCGTTGTGCAGCAGGCCGCGCAGATGCGCCAGTTCCTCGGCGTCCCAGCCCATCGCCTCGGCCACCGCTTCGTCCCACAGCCGGCGCACTTCGCACTCGCCGTCGCGGAACTGCGGCACGGTCATGTCCCTGGTGCGCTCCCAACAGTCGGTCAAGGTCTGGCGGACGCTGGCGTTTTTGACGTCCGGTATCCTGATACTACTCGCTTCGGCTGCGCTATAAGTAGGAAACGGTATTTTTTTGCCCGGGTGTCGCATCAACTGTAATCGTCCAGCAGTTGAGTTGATGAATACAGCGGCGGCTTTCGCTTCCGTCGTCGACAGTCCAGCGACAGGCATCCAACCGTTGCCGACGTAACGCTTATCGTCCGCAGTTGCGGTGACGCGGCCGGTTTTACTGTCCTGACCTGCCGTAATCAGGAGGTGTCCAGCCTTCTGTAGGATGGTATCCACTTCTGGATAGGTGCCGCCGTTTAGTTCTCGCGCCTCTTCATTGCGACCCTTCGGTATCCAGCATTCATCAGGCTGGCTTTGTATCCGGGTCTGCCCCTCGGCGCTCTTGGATTTCAGTATTTCAAAACTGCCCAGAGCGCCGGCTGCTGCGCGCTCGAAAGAGCCGCGCAGCAGCTGGCCTGTCGCCCGCGGCGACAGGCCAGCTGCATTCAGCGATTGCAGACTGTTGTGGTTTGCAAAACGAGCGGCGGCTTCCGCTAGCTCCGGCGCGCGCCAGATGGCCGGCGTCCAGTCACCTTCATCCATTGCCTCTGCAGGCCAGTACGACACTTCGCCCCAGCCGTTCGCTATCCGCCCTTGCGGACAGTCCAGCAAGCAGCGGTACAAGTCATCCACGTCGGATTCGTCAACGGGCATCTTGTCTAAATGAACGAACCTGGTTGGCGCTTTGACCACCCTGTTGCGCGTGGCAACTATGATGCTTTCGTCTATTTCAACGTTTTGGCTGAGGGTGAACTCGCGCGGCCACCGGCCCGTGAGCACGGTATGGATGTGGTAACGCTGCGCGAGTACCCGCCGTTCATTCAGACCGGACGGGGCACACAACGCGACTGTCGGAGTCACCATCGTCAGGATTCCGTCCGTTTCGCGCAGGCATCTGTCTGCCAGCGCAACGAACGGCGGATGGATAGTGTTCTTGTCAACGAAATCGTCCATATCCTTGTCGTTGCGAACCAGTATCCCCTCCATGTCGTCCACGCGATAGCGTAGCGACTTTTGTATCTCTTTGGGAAACTTTTCGCCCATCTTGGAACGATTGCTGAACGGCGGGTTCATAATGACGATGCGGGCGTCTTTCGCAGCTTCCACTGCGTCTTCGAGTTCCGCGTCATCAGGTTGGTTCCAGACAACTTGGGATGCGATTTTGTCGTCTGCAAAGTTCTCAAACTGGCCGTCCCTGGGGACAATGGCCTTCTGCCCCAGCAATTCCAAAGTTCCCACCGAAACTTGTGCAGGGTTGTCGGTTTGCGGGCCGTAGGGCATCAGGTGCAGGCCCATTTGCCGGTAGCGGATGTCTTGGTTCCCGGCGGTCAGCTGCGACGCCGCCAGTTGCAGCGACACCGGGTTGATGTCCATTCCCTTGATGGTTTCTTCCACCGCCACCTTTTGCAGTTCGGCGATTTGCGCTTCGCTTGCGCCCTGCTCACGAGCCCTGCGTTTCATGTCGGTCAGCATAGCGGCCAGAAGCGTGCCGCTGCCGCAGGCCAAGTCAACCGTCTTGTGGTCTCGCCAAACCTCCGGGGCTCTCCAGTCCACATCGCCGCAGGCATCCAACGTCAGGCGGGCGGCGATGGACGCGGCGACGGGGCGGGTGAAAAACGCGCCGTCGCTGGCCTGGTTTCCCATGACGCGGTTGAACAACGGCCCGGCGTGGTCTGCGCCCATGTCAGCGTAGGTTTCCGCGATGCGTTCCGCTTCCGCCGTGATGTGGCGCAACGCCCGTTCCAGCCCGGCCAGCCGGCCGGTGTCCTCAACGGCTTCGATGGCCCGGACTGCCGGCTCCGTTACCGGCTTGAAGTCGTGTCCGATGATCGTGTTCCACTGCCGCAGCGTCATGCGGACGACGTTGGTTGCGTTCTTGACCGTATCCAGGTCGTTGACGCCGCTGAGCCAGCGTCCGTTGGCGATGCGCTGGTGCAGCATGGCGGCGTTCATCATCAACAGTGCGGCGATGGTACAGCCGTCGGCCTGCTTCTTGGCGTCGGTTTCTTTCAGATTATCCAGCCCGAAGTGGCGGTCCAGGGCCGGTTGCAGGCCGTCGTTGCGCAGGTGGTGCGCCGCTTCCTTGATGCTAGACTCCAGGATGTTCAGGTCTCGTACCACCCGGTTGTCCACCAGGCCGGACTTGGCGAGCAGGTTCATCCTGATGACGTTGCCCTCGTCGCCCAGAGCGGAGAGTTCCAGCAGGCGCAGCGCGTTGGCGTCGGCAACCTCGGCGCGGGTGCGCCGGGGCCTGGCTCCCGGAGTCAGGCGCACGCCGGCTCCTTTGTTAACCATGTCCCGGGCCTTGTCTTTGGACTTTCTGACGTCCACCGGGCCCCGGGTTCCGTCGGGGGCCGGCTTGCCCCGGGCCACCGTGTCCATACGCAGTTCGATGCTTCCGTCGTCGTTCTTCTTGCCCGTGATGATTTGGGTAGGCTCGGTCTCGGTTGGGACTTGGTAGGGCTGGGCGCGTTGACCGGCGATGTTGCCTTCGCCATGGCCGGCGGTTTGTCCGTCCGCGGTGAGCGCCAGCGCGGAAACGTTGGCCGGCGGTTCCGCAGGCGCCGGCGCCGGTTCGGTAATGGGGCGGAACTCTCTGGACAACGTGCTGCTGCCAGCCAGCACCCGCTCTACGGCGGCCTGGGCCGTGCCCGGCGCGCCTTCGTGCTCCCGGTACTGGATGCGCCGGTCTTCGCCGCCGGCAATGCCGATGAAGCTGACCACCGACGGCGGGGGCTGGGGGGCGTACAGATGGAGCAGTTCGGCCAGGTTGTCCTCAATGCGGCTGTCGTGGGCCCGCAGGGCGAGGAGAATCTGCCCCAACTCCGACCAGCCTTCTTCCATGTTGCTGGTGCTGAGCCAAGATTCAGGGTCCGCGTTGGGCGGTATCACGATGGGGCAGATGATGTAGCCATACTCCTTGTCATCCGCCTTGCGCATAGCCCGGCCCACGGCCTGAATGACGTCGATAGGACTCTTGCGGGCTTCCAGAAAGGCGACGGCGTTCAACGTTGGCGAGTCGGTGCCCTCGCCGAAAATACCCACGTTGATGATGCCGTGGGGGTTTCCCTCAGTGGCTTGGGCCAGTTCAGCCTTGGCGGCTTCGCGGGTGGTGACGTTGCTGGTGGCGTCCAGGTGTTGCAGCGTGTACTGCGCGGCGGCCTGGCCCTCGCGGTGGTCGCGCATCCACTCCCGCAGCCAGTTCATCACGGTGGGGGTCTGGAGATCGTCGGCCATATTCTTGGACTTGTCCACCGTGTTCATAAAGGCGATGCAGGACTTGATGGGCACGATGTCCTTTTCCCGGCTCTGCGTCGCGCCGCCCATTGCCAGCGCAAAGGCCAGCCCACGCAGGAAGTGGGTGGTAGTCAGCGCGTTACGTCCTTTGCTGGCGGTTTGTCCGGCCAGTCGGTTGGCGATGTCGTGAGCGTCGGGCCCGTTGACGCCCAAGGCGATGATCCGATAGTCCGCCAACCACTTGTTTTTAACCGCCTCTACGTAGGATTTACGGTACAGCTCTACGCCGAAGACGGTTTCGTCGTCCATGCTGCGGACAATCCAGTCGCTGGGCTGGTCACGGTTCACCCGGCTGGTATCGTAGATGCGCGGCGTGGCAGTTTGATAGACGCGATAAGTCGCCGGGAAAGCGTCGTTGTCATGGCAGAGGGTAAAGTCACGGATGCGGCTCTCTTCTTGGGAGAGGGTTCCGGGTTTGGCGTTGCGCTTCCGACGCAGGCCGGCGGTGCGGTGCGCTTCGTCGCCGATGAGGACGCGGGCGGTTACGCCGGTTTCAGCCAGGGCCTCGGCAACCCGATGTCCGCTCTGGTAGGTGCCAAAGATCACGTTCACCTGGCCGGCGCCCTGCCAGTCGCGTATCCATGCCGCGATTTCGGCCGGGTCGGTGGTGACCTTGCCCTTCACTTCGTCGGCGCTGACGTTGCTGTTGTCCACCGTGGGGTCGGCGGTGGCGTTGCGTGAGCTTTCCTTCTTGGGGTCATAACCGGCGGTTTCGTCGGAGCAGACGGCTAGCGCCCGGATGTCCGTTTCGGCGTGTTGCAGGTACTCGCGCCTAATTTGGGCAACCAGCGCGATGGACGGGCAGAGGACGATAGACAACTCGCCCAGCGGCGTCAGTTCCTCGACAATGCGCAGGGAGATGCGGGTTTTGCCGGTTCCGCGGGGCAGGATGATTTTGCCCCGAGCCTGGCCTACGGGTAGACCGCCGCTGCCCGATTGCTCATGTTCCCTGAGGATGCGCACGCTTTCGGCGATGGCCTCAGTCTGCATACACGTTTTGGACTGCCGGCGTTCTTCGCCGTCGGGGTTTGGCTCGCAGTGCGGACATTCTTCGTGGGTAAAGGCCGCTTGCTGTTGCAGCAGATCATTGACGATGTTGACCATCTTGATGGGTTCGCCGTGCATGGAAGCGACCTGAAGCGCGTTTCCGCCGGGTCTGTTGTCGCCATTGGTGATGATCCAGCGCTCCGCCCAGAAATCGCCGGCGGATGTACTGGCGAAGCTGTCTATTTCGGCTTTGGTGATGTCGGCGCCGCGACCGTGCTCGTCAAGTTGTCGGGATTTGCACTGGATGGCGATATGTTCACCGTCGCTGCGGCGCACCGCTACGCAATCAACGCCTATGTCCTGCTTGGTGGTGCCTGGGTAGCGGGTTTCCCGTTCCGGCCACTGGGCCCAAGAAAAACACTGCGCAATGTCCCACTCCCTGACGTGAGGAGAAACGGCTACGGTGAGGTCTTCGAGCCACTGCCCGCCGGTGCTCTGCGGATTCGCTTCAGCGACCGTGCTGATAGCCTCTGCAATGATTTCTTGTGCGTTGGCGTCGTTCATCGTATTGTTCCTCGGTATCTACGTAGCCATCGACATTATAGCCGATGGAAGAATGGGCCCAACCGTGATGCCTCTGCCGGATGGTAATATCTGCCCATCATGCTGCGTTTCCTGGGACGGTTCTCCTATCGCCTGTACATCTTCGCCCTGGTGGTTGCGGTGGTGATCGTGGCTGCCCTGGCGCTCTTTCGACCCATCACGACTGCCATCCACACCGCTGCCTTCGCCGCGCAGGTGCTGCCGTCGCCGGTCCAGCCGCAGCCCTGGCTGGCCAGCGAGCCGGAGCACGTCGCCGCTGAGTTCCCCCGCTACGACGGCAGCACGGGAACCGGCGATATCTACGTCATCCCCGACGGCAAACGCCGCGCCGGTCTGGTGGTTTTCCTGGGCGCCAACGCCGCCGGCGCCGATGACCCCGACGTGGTCAACCTGGGACGGGCCCTGGCCCGCGCCGGCTTCGCCGTCATGTACTACTGGTCGCCCACCATGGGCGAGCGGGCCCAGGTTGACGCCGGCGAAGTCGCCAACATCGTGGCCGCTTTTGAGCACCTGCGCCGTCAGGAGTTCGTCGATCCCGACCGCGTGGGACTGGCCGGCTTCTCCGTCGGCGCGTCCTTCGCCCTGGTCGCCGCTGCCGACCCGCGCATCGCCGACGACATCGCCTTCGTCAACGCCTTCGGCGGCTACTACGACACCGCTGATCTGATGGTCCAGATCGCCGCCGGCCGCGCCATAGACAACGGCGGAGACGTTCCCTGGGAGGTGGACCGCCTCACCCGCCGGGTGTACGACAACATGCTCACGCCCGAGTCCGAATCTCCCGCCGCCCTGGCCCTCCTGGAGGGAACGACATCCATCGCCGCCGCCCGCGCGCGCTACGCCGAACTGCCCGAAGACTTCCGCGCGGAGGTCGATTCCATAGCACCATCCCACCACATCGACCTGTGGAGCGCCAACACCGTCATGCGCGTCATGCACGATCAGGGCGACCCGTTGATTCCCGTGGGCGAGTCCCGCCGCCTGGTCCAGGCGTTGCAACAGCAGCGGCCCGACGTGTCCGTCTATTACACCGAAACCGACATCTTCCGCCACGTGCGCCCCGACGCCGCGACCGACCTGAAATCCATGCTCGCCGGCGCGTTCCAGCTCTACCGCCACATGTACCACATCGTCGCCGTGGCCCGCCAACCGGCCCGCTGAAGCCCTAGTTGCGGTTCTTCAGCCGCTCCAGCTGCTGCACCGTCCCCGGCAGCTTCCAGTCCACGTACAGCAGCACGTGCTCCTTGATTGCCTCCTCGTGTACCCGGCACGAGAAGCAGGCCCGGTCGATGCAAAGGCCGTGGCGCGGACGCAGCGCCTCCCGCATCCTGGCCAACTGGTCGGCCAGCTCGGCGTCGATGGGTTGGCCGTCCTGAGCCAACGCCAACAGGTCGTCCATCTGCCCGGCGAGCCGTTCCAACAGGTCGTTGTAGCGTTGCAGCCCCTGCTCCACGAAGTTGCGCGGCTCAGTGGCCGTCAGGTACGGAATCATCTGCATATCGGGAACGTCGGCCATGCTGCACCTGCGCATAGTGGATGGTGTCGTCAATCGCTCGTCGCCGCTACTGTACCACACCAATGACGTGGACTTGCTCGTGCGTACCCACCTTGTCATTGCGAGGAGCGCAGCGACGTGGCAATCTCGCGGTCGGCCTCCTCGTCCGCCGCCACCGCCGCCACCATGGCCGCAATCGCCACCTCGATCTGGTCCGCGTCCGGCTGGCGCGTGGTGATCCGCTGCAGCCACAGGCCCGGCGCCGACAGTATCTTGCCGAACCACGCGGTGCGGTGCGCCCCGGCGAACCGGATGATCTCGTAGCTCACCGCCGCCACCACCGGGATGGGCACGATGCGCGACAGCACCCGCCAGTACAGTTCGGACCCCAAAAGCGCGTCCAGGATGGCAAACGCCACCACCGACACGATGGCCACCGTGATCAGGAACGCCGTGCCGCAGCGCGGGTGCGGCGTGGGATGCTGCCGCACGTTGTCCACGGTCAGCGCCTGCCCCGCCTCGTAGGTGTGCACCGCCATGTGCTCCGCGCCGTGGTAGGCGTACACCCGCCGGATGTCCCGCATCAGCGAGATGCCGGCCACGTATGCCACCAGGATCGCCAGCCGGATGACCCCCTCAATCAGGTTGCTCACCAGCAGCGACCCGATGAACGGCTCGATCAGCCGCACCGCCAGCAGGGGCAGCACCAGGAATATGCCGATTCCCAGCGCCACCGCGATCAGCATGGTCAGCCCCATGGTCCAGTTGCTGACGGCGGAACTGCCGTCAGCGCCATTCCCATCCCCGTCGGCGTTGGGTTCCTCAGCCGCTATGACCGCCGACCGCTGCAACGACTTCATCCCCAGCCACAGCGTCTCGGCGAGAATCAGGACGCCGCGCAGGAGGGGGATGCGACGCAACCGCCCGGAAAACCGGCTGCTCACCGGCTCTGTGGCGCAGAAGATCCCGCCGTCGGGTCGCCGCACCGCCAGGCTGTAGTGCCGGACGCCGCGGATCATCACGCCTTCGATGACGGCCTGGCCGCCGTAGAGGGGGCGCGGGGATTCGGCGTGCTCGGCTTGGGAGTGGCTACTCATCGAGCTTGTGCCACGCTTCCCGGAACTTGTTGGCGGAGAACGTCTCCGCTTGCAGCCACAACGCGCCGCCGAATTCGTCATCCAACTGGCCGCCGCTCACGTCGTTGCGGGACAACAGGTAGGTGACGGGCGTGTCCTCAAGTATGTAGGTGGTGATGACCAGACACTCCCAGTCCCAGTCCAGCGTTTCGGCGTTGTAGAACCGCACCGCCTGGCTGTTCTCCTGGGAGTGGAACTTGAGGCGTACTTCGATGTCCTGCTCCGGCCTCCCGGCGATTACCTCGTCCTCGTTGGGGCTGCGGCGGGCGATGAAACACTGCCAGCCGTGCGCCGCCAGCCGCTCGGCCAGGTGGATGCGCCCGTACTCACGGACGGTCTTGGGGACGTAACGCGGCATCATCCGGGCCTCCTGTCGCCTCACGTATCCTCAGCTTGTCATCGCGAGGAGCGTAGCGACGTGGCGATCTGGGTCAGTAAGAGACGACGCCTACTGCATAGAGATTGCCACGCCTCGCTCGCAATGACAGATTCAGCACAGCGGGTACGCATCAGGTCCTGTTGCCCTTTTCATCCGTCGTAGTTTCTTGCAACACGTAGGGGCGACCCATGGGTCGCCCCTACCGATGGCGTGCTGTCGAAACGGCCCTAGCCGTCCAGGTTGAACCGCCGGCTGAACCGCTCGATGCGGCCCTGGGTGTCAACGATGCGTTGCTCGCCAGTGTAGAAGGGATGGCAGCGGCCGCACACTTCCACGCGCATGGCCGGCTTGGTGGCCCCGGTCTGGAACACGTTGCCGCAGGAGCAGGTGATGGTCGCGTTGAAGTACTGCGGGTGGATTTCTGCTTTCATGGTCTTTTCCTTCAGGCGGCGACGGCCGTCGCGTCGGCCAGCGGATACACGCTGACCCGGCGCTTGCCCCGGGCGGCCCACTCGTAGGTCACCTCGCCGTCGATCATGGCGAACAGGGTGTAGTCGCGGCCCATGCCCACGTTGGTGCCGGGGCGGATGCGGGTGCCGCGCTGACGCACAATGATGGAGCCGCCGGTGACGCGCTCGCCGCCGTAGCGTTTCACGCCCAGTCGTTTTGCATTGCTGTCGCGGCCGTTGTTGGTGCTGCCGCCGGCTTTCTTGTGGGCCATGAGTTAGCCTCCCGTCTCGATGCTCTGAATCTGGATGCGGGTATAGTTCTGGCGGTGGCCTTTCTTGCGGCGGTACCGGGTCTTGGCCTTGTACTTGTACACGATGACCTTGCGGTCCTTGTAGTGCGACTGCACCTCGGCGACCACTTTCGCGCCGGGCACGGTGGGCGCGCCGAAGCGCATCTGCCCGTCGCGCGAGACGGCCAGCACGTCGTCCAGCTCGGTGGTGGAGCCGGCGTCAGCGTCGAGCAGTTCCACGTCCAGCACGTCGCCGGGCGAAACGCGGTACTGCTTGCCGCCCGTTTTTACGATGGCATAATCCATAATCCCAATCTCCCAAACGGCCTACCATTCTATGTTTGAGGGTGCGGGCCTGTCAAGGCGAATCTGCGCTCACGTGTACCCGCTCCAAGGTGGAAAGGTCGATATCCCGCTCAGATCCTCTCATTCCCGCTAATTCAAGCAGGGTATTGGGCGGGTTCGTGGGACTGGATGGGCGTCGCGAGGGGCATTTGGGGCCGTTATCAGTGGTATTGGCTGGCAGATGAGCGGTTTTTTGGAGCGAGGTTTACGGTGTTTGGAGGTGGGCATGGGACGGTTCGCAAGCTGGGAGGCGGTTGGATTTTGGAGCGTTGGTAAATATGGTACGGATGATTAGGAGGTTGGGGCAAGGGGGAAGTGTCACCGGGGCGCGCGGAATGGCTGAACTGGGGATTTTCGGAGGAATTTGGGTGATATTGGGGGGCGACGGGACGGCTTTTCGCCACGAAAGGCACGGGATTCTCAAAAAGTCGGTGGGGGTACTACCTCGGCGTGATTGGCGCCTTGTCGCTGACTGCGGTTCGTATAGTTCGCAGGTGGACCAGCAAAGCGTTTGTATCCTCACGCAAGCGACACTCCCAGATCACGAACACGGTCCAGCTCAATGCTTGGAGATTGAACCGGTTGGCGTCGTCTCGTGCCGGGCAACTTGCGGACATTGAGCCGAGAGCGAAACCCTGCCGCCCACACGACATGGCGGACGTAACGCTATGCCGCGGTGACTCGGTTGCGGACTCAAGCCAATGGTGACCGCTCACCCTTGAAAGATATGTTCCCGGTGATGAGCGAGCAAATCCTTATCGGGGGCGAATTTCTCCGGCAGTGAAATGGGCCGGCCTTCATAATAGCCGATGGCATCCGCGAAAAATGAGCCGGCAGACGCAGGATGTTGGCGGGATACGCGGACGGTAATATCGTCGTCGATTGTAATCAACCCCGTGTCAAACGCTCTGTCGTGCAATGCGGATAGCAGCAGTCCATTCTGCGGATTCGTCCTGTTGGCGGAATCCAGATGCCAGGGGACGATGTGGCTTGCGATAAGCAACTGGGGAATGGCAAGCCCGGTAATGCAGCATCGCTCGTTATAGGCGCTCATCACCGCCGCGCGGAAGAACCGCTGCCCGATGCGGGAGGTGGCCCGTACAACCCGGTCTTCGCCAACCGGTAGGTCGTCATAGTCAGGCAAAGCCTGTTCGACAACGGCTTCCGTTGCCAATAGCGCCCGTTCACACTCGACGGCAAAGTTTTCCCAATTGCTGATCATTTCATCCCACATAGCCCGGTCGTTGGTAGAAGCCGCGCGCAGTCCCTTGCGGCCCGTTGAGGTAATCGCCGGGTCGAGGCTGGCGATGTTGCCCATCTTCATGGATAGCGCCGATGGTGTCCGCCCGATAGCCGCAGCAGCCCGTATGATGTCGGGATTGCGGGAGCTAATCTTGGCGAAAGGGATTCGGCAATAGAGCGCGAACGCCACCAGCAGTTGCTCGCGCGTCCAGTTCATTCTGGGAGGCATGGCATTTCACTCTAGCAGGAATAGATCGGCGCTAGACTGGAGCGATGCTATCGGACTCGTCATCGTGGCGAGATACTTCCGAAACGGAACTAGCTAAAACATAGCCGTTCTCGTCTTTGATTCAACCTGCACTACGTCTATAGGTTGTTTTCGGAGGCGGCAAGCGGCGGGATGATACAATCCCTACTACCTAACCGCAACCTTGCCGATGAGATCAGATCTGATGTTGGCGCAAGAGGGTTGCAAACTGTCGAGGACTTTCTCGCTGCCGAGAAGAAGTTTGTGCTGCACCATCCGGCAGATTGACTTCTACCGCAAGGCCGTGGACGACCCAGACACGGTGTTCTCCATTCCGAAACGACCGCTAGAAGAGGCGGCGGGTTCCGCAATTTTTGACACATCCTTTCGCTAAACCTTACAATGACCCCACACCTCCGGGCACGTTCTTGCACACACTACCATGGAGGCATTGCCGTTATGTCCTTGCCGAAACCCGCTACCGTCACCGTTCACGACCAGGCAATGACGTACAACAAGCTTGCGCCGACCTTCCCGCCCGATCGCATGGGGCAATGGGTTCTCATCGCTGGGATGGAGCTCCTGGGCTTTTTCCCCACTGCGGAAGAAGCCGAAAGGGCCGCCGACGAACAAGGTTTTGACCTTTTCAACCGTTACATACGCCGCGTTGGTTCTCCTCTGCCGTGCGTCATACTCATGGCGGAACGCTGATGCCCCGGCTGGTCGCTTCTGTGACGCTGTCCTCGGAGCGCCTTGAATTAGGCCCTCAATTGCCGGTGAGCATTCCCGGCTTCGACTATACCCCGCCGGCTCTGATTGACACCGGAGCCGCCATGTCGCTCATCGACGTTGACTTGGCCCGGCGTTTCTATCCGCCTACTTCTGAAGCGCTGGTCATCGGCGGCGTCGGCCAAGGCGGTGAGCACCCGACCTTCGATATAGACGCGCAAATCCCGGACTTGATCCGTTACGTTCCAAAGCCGATTGCCAGCGCTCCTCTCATAAGGTCTGGAATACCGTTCATTTTCATCATTGGTCGGGATGTGCTCCTCGACTACATCCTTACCATTGACGGCCCCAGCCGCACCATCAGTTTTCACCAGCATTAAAAGCCGAACGACTTGGGACGTGCTGGCAACGGAGACCGAATCCGCGGACCCAACCAACAGCGGCATGGAACGCTCCCTGCAGCCGCGAGATAGCCCCTCATTCCTCGTCCTCTTTCCAGGAGATAAACCGGTCGGGAGAAATGACGATCAGGGTCAGCCGCTCCTCTCCCAGCAGTTGCGCGGCGAACTCGGCGCCTCGCACGTCTCCTTCGTAGAGGACGCACGTCCTGCGCACCATGTCATCCAGCCCGTCGTCGGTGATGCTGGCCGTGCCCTCGATGGTCACAAACGAGTAGGGGTGGTCCGCGGTGGCGACGCTCAGGGCCACCGCGGGATTGCGGCGAATGTTCCGCACCTTTACCGTCGTTCTGCCGGCCATCACCAAAGCCCGACCGTTATCCCAAAGGAACCAGACCGGCGCCACGTGCGGAGTGCCGGCGGCATACATGGTCACCAACTGCGCCGTTCGGGGCTGGGACAGAAATTCATCCACCTCTGCGGTGTTCAATGTTCCCAAGGTATTTCCTCCTGCATCCTCTCGGGTCCGCGACGCCATTCATCGGGATACCGCACCCATGATAGCCGAAATCCGGGGCAGCTATCCTTTGACCGCAATTGACCTCCTGCCCCGCCTGCGGTATTGTAATCTCCGCTTACTACACCGTTTTCGGAGTGTCCCGCTATGGCCGCACAAGACCTCCCCCTGTTCAACTACGACGACGTTCAGATCGGCGAGGAGCTTGGCTCTTATGAGTACGAGCTGACGCAGGAGATGATTGACCTCTACCGCAAGGCCGTGGACGACCCTGACGCGGTGTTCCCCACCATCGCCGTCAAGCACGACGCCACCTCGCTGGCCCTGGCCTACGACGACCAGACCGGCAGCATCAACGCCGGCAACGAGATCGACCTGTACAATCAGCCCGTACCCGGCAAGAAAATACGCGTCACCGGTCGCATCCACGACAAGTTCGTGCGCCGCGAGAAGCCCTACCTGGTCATTGAGGCCACCGCCACCGACGAGGACGGTCGCCTCATCGAGAGAATGCGCACCTACCAGATCAAGAAACCCGAGGAGTTGGGCAAGAAATGGCATCCGCAAGGCTAGACAGCGAAACGCTGCCCGTTATCACCAAGCACATCACCCAGGACGTCATCAACACGTTCGAGGCGTGCGGCATCCTCAACCGCGCCAACATCCACAACGACCCGGAGTTGGCCTCCAAGCGGCTGGGCACCACCTATGCCATCGCCTCCGGCCGCATGAGCATCGCCTTCTGCACCGAGGCCATGCGCAAGTTCATCGGCGCTGAGGACTTCCACCGCAGCGGCAACGTCAACCTCAAGTTCCTGCGTCCGGTCAAGCACGGCGACACCGTCAGCGTCCACGGGCAGGTCAACAGCCGCCAGCCCCAGGACGACGGCACCACCATGGTGGTGGTGGACGTGTACTGCGAGAACCAGAACGGCGACAAAACCGCCGTCGGCCAGGCCAGCGCGGTGGTCAGCGGCTAACGACATGCAAAACTCCCTCTCCCCTGGCGGGAGAGGGTTGGGGTGAGGGGCGCATCGTGAGGAAACGCATCCCTCTGCTCAACGACCTGATAGGAGAATCAACCCGAATGACTATGACCCGCTCAGAGTTCGGCAAAGTTGAAGTGGACATCGTTTACTGCGTGCCTTGAGGCTACCACGGCCTCGCCACGTGGCTGGCGACCGAATTCTGGCGTTCCCAGAACGCCGGCGATATTGCCATCAAGCTCACCCCGGCCGACAAGGGCCGGCTGGAAATCTACCTGGACGGTTCCAAGATCTTCGACCGCTTCGACGAGGACGGCGACGAGTATCCCGGCTACACCAAGGTCAACGAGCTCAAGATGGTTATTGCCGAGCGCGTCTTTGACGTCGAAGACGAAATTGCGGCGGCGCGCGGCTGATGGCTAACACCGAACACGTCGAGATCGTCCGCGCCGGCAAGGATGTCCTGGCGGCGTGGCGCGCCGACAACCCCGACCAGCAACTGGATCTCCGAGTCGCGGATCTAATCGGCCTTGACCTGGCCGGCGCTGACCTGCGCGGCTCCGACCTGAGGGGCGCAAACCTTGCCGACGCCCGGCTCACCAGGGCCAACTTCTCCCGCTCTGACCTGCGGGCGGCGGACTTCACCGGCGCGGACCTGTACGGCGCGACCCTGGCCTCGGCGCAGATGGCCATGACCATCCTGCGCAACGTCAACCTCTTCTGGGCCGACCTCAAGCAGTCCGATATGTCCGAAAGCGTACTCCAGTGGTCCCGTCTCAACCGCGCGTCGTTCCTCAACACCAACCTCACCGCCGCCGATTGCAGCCAGACCACGGCCATCGAGGTTGACCTGCGTTCCGCCAACCTGACCAACTCCGACTGGCAGGGGGCGAACCTGAATGGCGCGGACGTGAGCCGAGCCATAATGAGCGGCGCCAACTTCACCAACGCCAAGATCCGTGATTCCATGTGGATAATGACCGACATGCGGGGCGCGAACTTCGACCGCGCCAGCCTGCACCGCTGCGACATGACCATGGGCAAGTGGGACGACACCACCAACTTTCCGCCCGGCTTCGACCCCACGCACATCGAGAACCGGGTTGACGATTACTGATTCCTACCGATGTCCACCATCCTGGTAGCATCCCACGGCCCCGGCGCCGGGAAAACCTCGGTCGCCGCCGGCCTCACCACCCTTATCGCCCGTAGCGGCGCGACGGTATCCGCCTGCAAACCCTTGTCGCCTGCTGGCCGCACCGACCCTGACGCTGTCTATTTCGCCGAGAACTTCCGCGGCAGCGTGGCCGTGGCCTCCGGCGATGATTCCGACTCCCTGGACGCCGCTGCCAGCGCGGTACGATCCCTTTCCGGCATCAGCGAGCACACCCTGGTTGAGGTGGCGAACCCGGCCAGTGGATCCGGGGTTTCGTCCTCAATTACCACCGGGCTGGTTGAACGCCTTTCGGCGCGGGTGGTCGCCGTGTTCGGATACGACGCTGCGCTGTCAGCGGTGTCGGTATCCGGCAGCGTCGCGCCCCTCGGCGACGCCGTGGCCGGCATCATCGTGAACCAGACGCCGCGTTACCGCGCCGCCGCAACCGCGCGGATGCTGGGCGAGGTATCCGCGGCCGGCATCCCCGTCGTTGCCGCGATGCCGGAAGACCGTCCGTTGCTCTCGCTGACCATGAACCAGCTGGAGCAGCAGCTTGGCGGCCACTGGGAACTCGAACCCTCGGACGGCGACGAATGGGTGGATCGGTTCCTCATCGGCGGCAACATCATGGACTCGGGCGCCGGCTACTTTGGCCGCTACGCGCACCAGGCCGTCATCACCCGCGCCGAGCGCCCCGACATCCAGATGGCCAGCCTGATGCAGGACACCCGTTGCCTGGTGCTGACCGGCGGCGCGCGGCCCACCGAATACATCCGAGTGGAGGCGGCCAAGCGTGACGTGCCCGTCCTGCTCGTTGACGGCGGCACCGTCGCCACCGCCGACGCCGTGGGCAACCTGCTCGGCGCGGTGGTTCCCCATCACGCCCACAAGGCGGAGCGGATGGCCGACCTGCTAGCCGAACGAATCGACGTCGCGGCGTTGCTCTAGTCCTGCATCTCGAACCGCTCGGATTCCGGCGGTTGCGCCCATAGTTCCTCCGCCCCGGCCATTGCCACGGCCCGTTCGGGACTGGCGCGCCACGCGTCGTAGATTTCGTTGCTGTCCCACGTGACCAGCGTTGAGATCTTGGTGGGGTCAGACAGGGAGATGAACGTCTGCCGGGCCCCGAATCCGGGCGCTTTGCTCTGCGCCTCGCCGTTGCCTTCCAGCAGCGCTTTCGCCTCTGCGATCTTGTCCGCTTTGGCCCAATGGTGCGTCAGTACGCCGATCATTGCCATGGTCAAACTCTCCTGGTTCTTGCGTCGTCGTCAACTCACAGCGGCGTGGCGGCGATTCGGGAATCTCAAAAAGCTAAACCCGCTGCTGCCAGCAGTCAAAGGCCACGGACACCGGCCCGTCGTACACCGACCGCGCCTCCGCCGCCAGCGGCTCGGTATCCAGGTGGTACGCATTGTCGATATGCGTCAGCGTCAACGCCTGCACGCCGGCAAACTGCGCGATGCGCGCGGCCTCGGCTGCCGTGGAGTGCGCCGTCTCGTCGGCCCGGTGGCGTTCCGCCTCGATGCACAAGGCTTCATGGATCAGCAGCGTCGCCCCCTCCGCCAGTTCCGCCAGCGACGGACACCACCGCGTGTCCCCCGAAAACACCACGGCGTGCTCGCCCGATTCCACGCGCCACGCCATCGCGCCGCCGATGTGGTCAACGGGAGCGCACTTGGCCCGCACATTGGAAGACAACTGCACCCATTCACCCGGCTCCGTGGGTTGCAGCGTGAATACCAGCCGGCCATCCCGCCGTCGCACGCCATCCGCTGCCACGTTCAGGCCGCGCGTTGGGTATGCCAGCAGCGTGCCCATGTCCGACATTGCCCTTTCGGATCCATGCACCTGCATGGGCGCCTCGGCCGGATTGCGCCGGCTGCGTTGCATCTCGATGTGGGGCAGCCCCTCGCAGTGGTCGGGATGGCTGTGGCTCAGCAGGCAGTGGTCATAGTCCGTGGGCGAGATGCCCAGTTGATCGCCATGGCGCAGAACCGTATTGCCCGACGCCGCGTCCAGCAGGATGCGCTCGCCCTGCGGACATTCCAGCACCATCGCAGTGTGGTTGCGCAGCGTACTGCCCCCGGAGCCGGTGCCCAGATAACTGATAGTAAATCCTGCCGTCGCCAAATCATCCTCCATCTATACACCGTCATTCCCGCGAAAGCGGGAATCCAGAACTTACCTTAAAGCCACCCGCGAGTGCGGTAGCGCCCCCGGATTCACCAGGAACTCCGGCATTCTGCCCTGTAGCACGTCCACCGTCGCCTGGGCCGTGCGCACCTCCAGCTCCAGCACTGACTGCTGCGACAGGAACGCGACGTGCGGCGTGATTATCACGTTGTCCAGCGCGAACATCGGATGATCCGCCGGCGGCGACGCCGACTCCATCACGTCCAGGCCGGCGCCGGCGATGCTGCCGTCCTGCAGCGCGGCGTACAGCGCCGGCTCATCCACGATGGGCCCTCGCGCGCAGTTGATCAGGTATGCCGACGCGCGCATCAGGCCGAACGCCCGCTCGCCGATCAGCCCCCGCGTCTCGTCGTTCAGCGGGGTATGCACCGTAACGTAGTCGGACGCGACCAGCAGGTCGTCCAGCGATGCCGCCGCAACTCCGTTCGGCAGGTTGCCGTCCGTCGCCAGGTAGGGATCGTAGGCCAGCACGGACAGGCCGAATGCCCGCGCCTTGTCCGCCACCGCCCGCCCGATGCGTCCGAACCCGACGATGCCGATGGTCTGGCCACGCAGCCGCGTCAACGGGTGCGGCGACGGGGTGCCCTCCCAGCGGCCGGCCTTGGCGATGCCGTCGTAGAAACTCACCTGCCGGTTCCACGTCAGCAGCAGCGCCATCACGTGGTCGCTGACCTCATCCACGCAGTAGTCCGGCACGTAGGTAACGGGGATGCCCAGGTCGGTAGCCACGTCCACCGCGATGTTGTCCACCCCTACGCCGTAGCGGCTGATGCAGCGGCACCGTTCGGCGGCGCGCACCACGGCCGGTGTAACCTGGGCGAAGCACGTCATGATGGCGTCGCAGTCAACTGCCAGCGCCGCCAGCGTCTCTTCGCCGCCGTCGGGCGCCTCCACCACCTCAACGCCATCCCCCAACCCGGCGGCCAGCACCTCCCGCTCCGGCGCGGTGGATGGCCAGACGAAGTCGGTGATGAGGATGCGGGTGGTCATGGATGGTTCCGGCACGCGTGATTAAGGCGGGGAGAGTATAACCGACGAGCCATCAGGGGTGAAACAAGATTGCGTCGCCTTTCACCTTGCCGCAATCTGCGGTTGGTTGGAATGGGTACCCGCTGCTGATACACTGAACAAGATTTTAGACTCTGTGCCGCTGTATCCACCACGTCCCACGGAGGATCCAATGTCGACCCGCATGCAGCATACCGCCGACGCGCATCAGTCGGCCAAGTTGGATGAGTACGAGGTACTGCTGCTCAGTCACCCCGAGGAGCCGGGCTACGCAGTGATTTGCCCCACCCTCGGCTGCGCCAGCCAGGGCGACACCCGCGAGGAAGCGCTGGAAATGATCGCCGAGGCCATCACCCTTTACCTGGACACCTTTGCCCGCGACGGGGAAGCAGCGCCACACGACCATGACGCCATGTCCCGTGCGCTTGTGGAATACTCCAGTGATGGTTGCGCTATTGAGAAAGCCACCGTGCGCCCGGTGGATTGGGACGCGATCATTCTCCGTTGCGACGACCTCGCTCTGCGGGACTCCGCCGACTCCAGGACTTTCGTGGAAAGGGGCAACGCCTACCTGAACAAGGGAGACGACGACCGGGCCATCGCCGACTACGACACCGCTATATCTCTGGAGCCCGACTGCGCCGAAGCCTACGGCCGGCGTGGCGACGCTCACTTCAACAAGAGGGACTACGACCGGGCCATTGCCAACTATGACGCTGCCCTCAGGAGAGACCCATACGACGAGGCGATCCTCGGCAGTCTCGAGGCAGCCTACGTCGCGCTCTGGGAGAGGAGCTCGGGCGCCTGATGCCGCCACGAGTCCCGGGCTTCACCATCACCGAGGTTATACGCGCCTTTCGCAACGACGGCTGGACGATTACGCAGGGATCGAAGCATACCCTTGCAGAAAAGGCGGGCAGGAGAGTTCCGATCCCTCGCCACCCCGGCCGAGACATCGCGCCCGGCACCATGGGAAGCATCATCGCGCAGGCCGGTTGGACCGTGGCTGAGTTTCGTAGCCTGGTTCGCCGGCGGAACCGGTCTGCTCAGTAGCGGTTCTGCCTCCGCGGTGGAGGGCCAAACGAAGTCGGTGATGAGGATGCGGATGGGCATGGGAAATTCCGGCACGTGTAGTGAACGTGGGGAGAGTTTAACGCATCGGGCTGGCGTAATTTGCGCTGTTCCAATAGCGGTGTGGTGGGCCTAAGCCCGGATTGGTGTCATTTGTTCGTTGTGCGAGCGGCAAAATTGTAATAAGGTTTATCAACAAGTTTCCTTGAGGGCGAAAAATGACCATATCCGACATGAACGAATTTGGCGGGACTTGGACTCAAAACAAGCTCCAGATCCTGAGGGGCTACCTCGAAAGTTACACCACCGCGTTAAAGAAGCAGGATTTCAACTTGGTATACGTCGATGCATTTGCTGGTACCGGGTACATCAACCCTAATTCGCCTGACGAAAAGCAAGCCCAACCTGTTTGGGGAGAAGAACTGGACGAAGAAGCCAGAGAATTTTTCAAGGGCTCGACCCGTTTGGCACTTGAAGTGGCGGATCGACCCTTCGACAAATTTCTGTTTATTGAGCAAAACCGATCTTTCATCGGAGCGCTAAACGCCCTGAAGGAGGAATTTGCAGACCGTGAAATTCAGACTTGGCCCGGAGATGCGAATGACGTTCTGCGACTTTGGTGCGAAGTCCAAAGCGAGAGACTGGGAACCCCGTGGTGGGGTGAACGGGCTGTAATATTCCTTGATCCATTTGCCACTGAGGTCGAATGGACTACGGTATCTGCAATTGCGGCGACAAAATCTGTCGACGTGTGGATATTGTTTCCAATTTCTGCGTTGACTAGAAATCTGCCTACAGAAAGATTACCTTACCCTGGCAACGCCACAATGCTCGACAGGGTATATGGGGGTGCGGAATGGCGCAATCTGTACCGTGCTGTAAAACCGCCTCCAACCCAACTCGGAATGTTCGAAGAAGTACGGACATCAGAGGAACAATTAATACGAGACGAACAGCGTGCTATAGTAGAAGTCTACTTGGACAAGCTTCGCACCATTTTCCCCGCTGTGTCCCAACGTCCGAAGTGGTTCTACAACTCGCGAAACTCTCCCTTGTTCGCCTTTATGTTCGCGGCAGCGAATCCCGGTACTGGAGGAAAAATCGCGCTAGATATTGCCAATTATTTGTTGGATAGGTGGTAACAATGGCCCAAGGCAGCAAAATAGAGTGGACTGATGCCACCTGGAACCCCGTTACCGGCTGCAACAAGGTCAGCCCGGGGTGCAAGCATTGCTACGCTGAGCGCCTGTCCAAGCGGCTCAAGGCGACGGGCATGGCGAAGTACAGCAACGGGTTTGAGGTGACGCTGCATCCCGACACGTTGGAGATCCCGCTGCGTTGGCGCAAGCCTCGGTCCATCTTTGTCAACTCCATGAGCGACCTTTTTCACGTTGACGTGCCGGAGTCGTTCATCCGCGACGTGTTCGGAGTGATGGAGCGCGCCGACTGGCATCGCTACCAGGTGTTGACCAAGCGCGCCGAGCGCGTGGCGGAGCTGAGCGACGGGTTGCCGTGGCCGTCGCAGGTCTGGATGGGCGTGAGCGTCGAGTCGAAGGACTACGCCTACCGCATTGACCGGCTGCGTGAAACCGATGCCCAGGTTAAGTTCCTGTCGTTGGAGCCGTTGTTGGGCCCTTTGCCGCATTTGAACCTGGAGGGCATAGACTGGGTCATCGTCGGGGGCGAGTCCGGCCCCGGCGCGCGACCCATGCAACCCGATTGGGCCCGCGAAATCCGCGACCAGTGCGTTGGTGCCGGCGTTGCCTTCCACTTCAAGCAGTGGGGCGGCGTCTTCAAGAAGCGCGGTGGCCGCGAGCTCGACGGCCGCACCTGGGACGAAATGCCGAACCTTTCGATGCAAACGGCCGGAGCAACCTGATGTCTATCCGTTACGGCGTGAGCCTGCTCACCGACCCCGATTTCACCGCCCGGGCCTACCGAGCCCGGCAGCTCATCTGCGGCCAGTACGCTTGCTGGGCCGCCGAGATGCACATGCTCCACATGCCCATGTCCGACTACTTCCCACTGGATGCCGACGACACGAGCATGGCGGAAGCGCAACTGGCCGGTGAGTTGGAACGCCTCGCCGAGCGTTACCGCCGCGTGTCGCCGCGCTTCCCCCTGTTCAACAGGGGCATTACCACCACTCGGCGCGACGAGTCCGACGGCAACATCTGGCTCGACTTCTCTCCCGAGGTGGTCAACGAATCGCTATACCGCTTGCAGTCCATGGTGGCGGACCTGCTGGAGCGCAACCCCGCTGTGGGCGGCGACCGTCGTGTGTTTGGCCCCGACTTTCCGCCGCAGATACCTTTGATGTCCCACGCCGACCTGCCCGATTCGGTATTCGACGGCGCGCTGGACTTCGCGCGAGCCGTCACCGACGACCTGAAAGTCTCCCAGATTACCCGCGCCTGGCGACTGGCCCTGACCCGTTTCGAGTCCAACGCCGCCGGCGACGACTGGTCCGGCGGACGCTGGGCCACGGACCTCGCGTGGCGCGCCATCGGCAGCTACAGCCTCTGACGCAAACCCTCTCACAGCGGAAACGCCCGGTCCAACCTCTGCCTCTGCTCTGCCGTCGGGAATCAACCTGCCCGCTATGGAATGCCCGAATGACGGCCACGCGGCTCCCAT
>JAPPCX010000051.1 GCA_028875655.1 Chloroflexota bacterium
CAGGCTTGCTCACAGTCTACACCCCAACCGGCATCCCGACTTTTGAGACAGGCTCTTTTGAAGAGCCGCCGCTGGATGAAAGGAAGCGGCAACAGCAGGGAATGGCATTCCTATTGTGTTAATATGGCGACGCGACTTCTCTGCAAAAAACAGGAGGAACCATGGGATCCATACGACTGTACTCTGGCGATGACGGCCATTCCCACATCGAAGAAATCGACCCGCCTTCCCACCCGGTGTGGAGCCAAGTACAAAGCGCCAAAGGCATCATCTTTCGCTCCTCGCCACCGGGCTATTTCAGCGATTGGCACGTCGCGCCCCGCCGCCAGTACATCATTACCCTCTCCGGGGAAGCTGAAATCGGGCTGGCCGACGGTACCGTTCACCGCCTGGGCCCCGGCGACGTCAACCTCGCCGAAGACCTTACCGGCCACGGCCACACGACCCGGGTAGTTGGCAACGTGCCGCGGGTAACTGCCACCATTCACCTGGACGATTAACCAAGGCCCTTACGAGGCCATAGCCCACGCCCGTTGCTTCTTGAAGGTCCACCGCCGGCCGTGGCGGCGGCCTGACGACGCTACACCGCCAAGACGCGCAGCGGGCCGGGCGCAAGATGGAGCAGCGAATGCAACTGAACACTTACCTCCACTTTGACGACAACTGCCGCGAGGCATTCGAGTTTTATCGCTCGGTGTTCGGCGGCGAGTTTTCCTGGATTGCAACCTTTGCTGACGGGCCGGACGACATGCCCTCGGTTCCTGACCACGAGAAAGACCGCATTATGCACGTATCCCTGAACGTCGGCGACAGCGTGCTGATGGGCAGCGACACGACTTCCCTGTTTGGCCCTCCGCCCAATGTCGGCAACAACTACTCGGTCAGCATCTCGGCGGACAGCAGAGAGGAAACCGACCGGCTGTTTGCGGCCTTATCGGAGGGCGGGAACGTTGCCATGCCGCCGGCGGATATGTTCTGGGGAGCCTACTTCGGGATGTGCACCGACAAGTTCGGCATCAACTGGATGCTGAGTCACGACGCCCAGGGTGGCTAGAAGTTATACGGCGTCCACGGCTTCAGTTGAACCGCAAACATGCGGTCGGCGCGCAGCAGCGCCCCGGGAGTATGCTCTTCAACCAGGCCGGCCTGCGCCAGCGTGGTAAAGGTCGCGGCTCCGGTGTACGCCGACGACAACGCGGCCACCGGTACGGTAAGCTCGGGAGACGACTCGGAAATCCGGCAGTGGGCGCCCTCAAACGATCCGTCCAACTCGAACGTGGCATCGTTCCAGGAGCAGAAGTCGTCGCATACCCGCAGCGTGACGCGGTCGTTGGCCAGGTAAGCGCGGAGCTGCAACGCGGCAGGCACGTCAACGATGCGCAGCCACAGGCCATCGCGGGTTGAGCGTTGCAGGCGCCGCGGGTCGGCCAACAGCCACGGCATCGGGTCGTCCACGGGGCGCTTGACTACCTCTGTACGCTCGTAGAGATCCAGGTCGAAACAAAACCGCCACAGAGCCGCGTTCGCCTCGCGCGTTGCCGCCATCAGCTCGTTCACAATCACCGCCGGACGCTGAGTTCGGTAGTTCACGTAGCCGTCGATTCTGCCGTTCTCCACGTAGGCTGCGTAGAATACTCCGCCGGGACCACCCTGGGAGTGTATTGGGTCCCGGGAGTCCCGCTCCCAGTGGTGGCGGGCGCGCTGGAACACGGTTGGTCGGCCCTCGGTGCTGCGGCGGAATACCTCGGGCAGTTCCCTGCCAATGTCCGCGGCATCGACGAAGACGATGCGGCCCGGACTTTCGTAGCGCCGAGCGTATGCATTGTGGCTCTTCTCTATGCTCCACCACTCGTGCACCGATCCGACGCCGTAGCCGAAGCGTCCGTAGATGGCGCTCTCGGTAGCGAACAGCGCGGCCAGAGGTTCGCCGCGTTCGTGGATGCCGTCCAGTTGATAGCGCATCATGCGGGTCATAACGCCGCGCCGGGTGTGCGTCGGCTGCACCTCCACGTTGGACACGCCGGCTACGGTAGCGACGCCGCCGGGCACGGACATTTCCAGCAGGTGCGAGTGCGCGCCGCCGACGATCTTTCCATCCTCTAGCACAGCAATGGACCGGTCAAGATCGAAATGCGGGCGCAATTCCTCCGGGTCATGGTTGAAACGGTTGCCATGGGCCCGCGACTCCACGCGCATCCACCGCTCAAACTCATCGGGGGTGATGGGCCTCAATTCCTGCATCGGACGCGCGCTCCAGGAGGGTTAGAATCCCGCAGAATATAACGGATTGCGGTAGGATGCGCCATACGCGAAGACATCGCCCCTGAGGAGGAATTTATGCCCACCGCCACTCAAGACATCGACCTGCTGGAACATGAAGCAGAATCGCTTCTGAACTTCCTCAGGAATCTGTCCGGCGAGTCCTGGCAAGCGGCCAGCGCCTGCGCAGGATGGACTATCGCCGACGTGATCGGCCACCTCACCAGCGTCGATTTGTCCAGCCGCCTGCTGCGCGGACTGGACGGAGATTACTCTCCTCCCGAGGGCGCGCCGGCGCCCGGTCAACACGACGAGGACGCCTTCGCCCAGAGCATTTACCGTCGCGCTATCGACGCCAGACAGCGCCTGGGCGACGAGCTGCTCGATGACTTCACCGAACGCATCAACGAAACGGTGGCGCTGTTCCGGCAGGTGCGGCCCGACCAGTGGGACAACCTGGTCTATTGGCCGCCGGGCCCAATGTCCGCGCGGATCCTGCTGACCCAACGCATCGCGGAGTTGACGATGCACGGGTGGGACATCCGGTCCCGGCTCGAAGACGGCTACCGGCTTTCCGACGGGAGCGTGATCGCGTTGCTGGAAACGGTGGACCGGGCGGCCCGACGCGCATTCCGCCCCGACCCTTTGCTGGCGGGACGATCGCTGCGCTACCGGTTCCGGATCACTCACCCCGAACAGCGAGTAATGGACCTGATTCTCAGCGATGACGTGGCTCGGATCATCTACGACCCGGCCGGCGCGCCGGAGGCGGCGGCCGACGTGACATTCGAATGCGAGGGTGAGACCTGCGTCCTGGTAATGTATGGCCGCCTTACTCCGGACGCAGCGGTGGGCGCGCGCCGGCTGTCGGTTGTCGGTGGCGAGGTATATCTGGCAGCCACGTTCGGCGATCGGTTCGTCGGCGGCTGAACAGGCATGGAAACGGGGTATGTATAATAGGCTGTCCCCGGCAAAGACAGTGCCCGCGAGCGGGAGAGGTAAAATAAATGACGCTTGTGAACAACTTTGGAGTCCTGCTGCCCACCAGGGGCGTGTTGGTATATGCCGGCAGTGCCGGGCCTAGGGTGGAACTGACCTGGCAGATGGCCGAGACCGCCGAGCGGGCCGGCTATGACTCCGTTTGGGTCGGCGACAGCATCACCTCCAAGCCGCGCCTGGAACCGCTGACGGCGATGGCGGCTATTGCCGCCCGCACCAACCGGGTGAAAGTCGGCACCGCCGTCCTGCTCAACGCCCTGCGCCATCCGGTCCACCTGGCCCATTCCGCCGCCACCATCGACAACATCGCCGGCGGGCGGACCATCCTGGGCTTGGGCGCGGGCCGCGGCAATAACCGGATGTTCATCGACGAGCACGCCGCTGTTGGCGTTCCCATCGCGGAACGAGCGCCCCGCATGGAAGAGAGTATTCGCGTCATGCGCGCGTTATGGACGGGAGAGTCAGTCAGCAATTCCGGAGATTTCTATCCGCTGCAGGACGTTGCGCTGGAACCATCGCCCGTTCAGTCATCCATCCCTCTCTGGATTTCCAGCAACTGGGTGCGTCGCGGGCTGGCGAGAGTCGCCGAGTTGGGCGACGCCTGGATCACCAACGTGCCATCGGTGGAGTTGTTCGACCGCTGCTGGCAACGCATCGAACAGTGCGCAGGGGAAGCGGGCCGCGATCCGGCGAACATTGGCCGCTGCCTGTATATTTCCGTCAACCTCAAAGACGATGCCGACGCCGCCCTGAACGAAGGCGACCAGTTCATGCGGGCGTACTACAGCATCCCCTACGATGTCATCAGCAAGCAGCTGCTGTGCGTGTTCGGCCCACCCCGGAAGTGCATTGACGCGATAAAAGCGTACCAGGACAGCGGAGCGGATTACTTCATCGTCAGGTTCGCTTCGCCCGACCAGATGGGGCAGATGGCGCGGTTCACCGAGGAAGTGCTGCCATTCGTCACCTAACCGGAGGGGGAAACCATGCCTTACGTGAACCTGCCCGGCGTTGACCTGTGGTACGAGGACACCGGCGGAGACGGCGTTCCGGTCATATTGCTGCACGCGGCAACCGGCACTACCGACTGCTGGGTACACCAGCTACCCGCGTTCACCACGGCCGGATTCCGTTGCATCGCCTACGACCGGCGCACCTGGGGCCGTTCGCGCCCGACCGATGACGCTGTGCAGCCCGGCTACCAGGGCGACGACCTCAACGGACTGATTGAGAACCTGGGACTGGAGCAGTGCCACCTGGTCGCCACCGCGGCCGGCGGCATCACCGGCATCGACTACGCGTTGTCCCATCCTGAACGGGTACGGAGCCTGGCGGTTGCCAACACCATCGGCGGCGTGCAGGACAAGGAATACCTGGACGTGCAGCATCGTATGCGCCCGCCCGAAATCCAGAATCTCCCGGAGCACTTGCGCGAGCTTGGTCCGTCGTATCGCGGCGCCGACCCTGAAGGGACGGCGCGTTGGGTGGACATCGAACACGCCAGTCGGCCCTACGGCAGATTGCCGGCGCAACCGGTCCGCGAACCCATCACCTACGGGCGCCTGGCGACCATGCGCGTGCCCACGCTGGTTTTATCCGGGCAGGCGGACATCCTCGCGCCTCCCCTGCTGATGCGGATGCTGGCGGCGCATATACCCACCAGTCGCTTCGCAACGTTGGAAGATGTCGGTCACGCCGGCTTCTGGGAACGCCCGGAGGTTTGGAACGGCATCGTCCTGGAGTTCATCCGGGAGCACTAAACCCAAGTGGCTTACAGGAAACCGAACTGCTCGTAGTCGCCGTGTACTATTGGGACCGGGTCCAGCTCCAGCCACCGGTTCAGGATGGTGGCGTAGGTGGAGCGGAAGTCGTTGGTGAAGTGCAGGTCGCCCTCCGAGTGGTCCTCGGGGCGCAGGGACGGGTACTCCCCGTAGAGGCCGCCGTTGACTCCGCCGCCGATTACGAACGCCGCGCCGCCGGAGCCGTGGTCGGTGCCGGTTCCGTTGTCCTTGATGCGCCGCCCGAACTCGGAGAACACCAGGATCAGCGTGTCGTCGGCCAGCCCGTGCTCCTCCAGGTCGCTGGTGAAATCGGCGATGGCGGTGGACACGTCGGTCCACAGCTTGGCGTGGGCCGGCAGTTCGTTGCTGTGCGTGTCAAAACTGCCGTGCATCGTGTAGTAGATGCGCGTGCCCAGCCCGGCGGACATCACCTGCGCCATGTTCCGCAGCGACTGGCTGATGGGAGTGTCAGCGTACTCCACTGACGACGAGTACAAGCCCGGCGCGCTGCGCAGCCGGTCAGCGCCTTTCAAGGCGTTGGAGCCGGTCTCGGACAGCACCTGCGCCACGATGTCCTTGGTTTCGGTCGGCCCGTAGATGCGGCTGAACGCCTCCAGGGCGTACTGCCGCGATTTCTCGTCCTGGATGTCCGGCATCAGGCCGTAGGTCTCCAGGTTGGCCACCGACGCCACCGGCACACCCTTGCACACCATGGCCCGGGGGAGGCCACGTCCGAAATTGACGCCGGTCAGCACGTTCTCGCCCCGCGCGTCCAGGTCGCGGATGGCCGCGCCCAACCAGCCCTCGGCGCCGATCTTCTCCGACTCGCAGGTGTACCACACGTCCCGGGAGCGGAAGTGCGAGCGGTTCGGGTTGGGGTAGCCGATGCCGTTGATGACGGCGATGTTGCCTTGGTCCCACAGGGGCTTGATGGGCGTCAGGTTGGGGTTGAAGCCCACCTCGCCGTCCAGGTGCAGCACCTCGCCTTCGGGGATGCCCACGTTGTTGCGAAAGTCGTAGTAGAGGGGGTTGTTGTAGGGAATGACCGTATTCAAGGCGTCGTTGCCGCCCTGGAGCTCAATCACCACTACCGACTTTTCCCTGTTGGTGGAAGTCATCGGGCTATCCTCCTGTTTGGTATGCTCGGTTGCGACGGGATTGCCACGCTGCGCTCGCAATGACTAAGCGTAGGCGCGGGCTGGTTGGTACACTTGGATGCGGTGCCGGTTGCTTTCGGTTACGTACAGGTTCCCGTCGCGGTCCAGCTTGACCGACACGGGCGACCAGAAATATTTTTCGATGTGGGACGACTCTTCGTGGGGGTCGTCCACGAAGTAGTCGATTTCGGGTTCCAGGTTGGCGCGGGAGCGGGCCTCGCCCTCCTCCACGTTGACGGACAGGAAGTTGGCCGCCCACGCCGACAGGGTGGCCTCGCCGCGCAGCTTCTGCACGAAGCCGCCGGCGGCGTCCAGCACTTGCACCCGCTCGTTACCCCAATCGGCCACGTAGATGTATCCGTTGGCGTCCACCGCCACGCCGGAAGGCCGGCGAAACTCTCCGTCGCCCCGGCCCGACGAACCGTATGACGCGATGTGCGCGCCGTCGGCGGTGAATTTCTGGATGCGGTCGTTGCCCCAGTCGGCCACGTACACGCAGCCGTCCGCGCCCACGGTCAGGCCCCACGGCAGGTTGAACTCGCCCGCGCCGCTGCCCTGGCGCCCGAAGGCCATCAGGAACCGTCCGTCGGCGGTGAACTTCTGCACCCGGTGGTTGTAGGTGTCGGCCACGTACAGGTTGTCGGCGGCGTCGAACGCCAGGCCCGACGGCGTGTCCAGTTGCCCCTCGCCGGCTCCGTGCTCTCCCCAGGTGGAAAGCAGCGTGCCCTCGCGGTCGAACACCGAAACGCGGTGGGTTGCCTCGTCGCTGACGTACACGCGGCCCCGGCTGTCCAGGGTGCAAGCCGAGGGCCATACGAACTGGCCGGGCGACTGGCCGTACGCCGCGAAGGTGCCGTAATACTCGCTATCAATGTCGCACATGGTCACGCGCACGCCTCGGGTTACGTTCTCCAGCGAGCGGTTCGATACGTACATTCTCCCGTCGTCGGCGATGCCGACATCCATCGGATAGTAGAACCCCCGGCCCTCCATGGTGGTCATGCCCAGGGTCATGCGGTATTCGAGAAGCTTGATCTCCGGAATGTCCTGCACTGTGGTCATGTCATTTCACCAATCTGTCATTGCGAGTGCAGCGTGGCAATCTCGTTGTTTCACCGGCGGCTGCTGTTGGCACGGGATTGCCACTTCACTTCGCTCCTCGCAATGACATTAGCAGCTACGCGCGCTGGAACTCGTGGGTTGATGCTACCATTTGCAGCACCTCTGCGATGCGGCCATGGCCGGCGTCGTCCGGCGAACCCACCACGGAGGCGAAGTCCACCAACTCCCGGCGGGTGTCCTCTGACACCTGGATCGCCCCGACCTGGTCCAGGCAGGCGTCCACCAGCATCTCGGGAGACACCGACGGCGTGTGCGCGATACGCTCAACCATGGCGCCGACTCCGGGCTTGGTGGCGTCGCCCAACTGCTGGGAGGCGAAGTTAATGCGTTCCACCAGTGAGCCGGTGTCGATCCAGTCGGTGCCCTGGTGCCAACCCTCCACGCTGGGCGGGTTGTTCAGGAACTGGCCCATGAAGATGGACTGCTGGTAACGGTCCAGGATCTCCTTGCGCGGCCGGTCGAATTCCCCGGTGAGCCGCAGCACGCCGGCCACCAACTCCACCGGACTCTTCACCTTGCGGTACCAGACGGCTTCGTCCTTGAAGAAGTCGGAGTTGAACAGCGCCCGCAACATGGCCGTGATGTCGTAGCCGCTGTCGAAGTACGCTTGCACCAGCAGGTCGATGGCGGCGGGGTCTTGCGGCTCGGTGTAGGGCCATTCGGGAACCGGCGGCTCGTCGGCTACGAAGAAGCTGTACATGTGCCGTGAGATGAACCGCGCCGTCGCCTCCTGCTGACAGATGATATCCACGATGTCGTCGCCGTTGAACGGCCCGCGCTGTCCCAGGAACTCCTTTTCGCCGAAGTCGTGGTCATCCTCCTGGAACTCGAAGTGCCAGGCGATGCGTCCGTAGGGCCAGTCGGAGTCTCGCATGGAGCGCAGTTCCATGTACTCCCGGTTCCCCAGGGTCCAGCCCGTAAAGGCGCGGGCGCACTCCTGCACGTCCTGCTCGGTGTAATTGCCCACGCCCATGGAGAACAACTCCAGCAGTTCGCGCCCGAAGTTCTCGTTGACGGCGTCCTTGTGGTTGTCCTGGTTGTCCAGCCAGATGATCATGGCGGGATCCTGGGACAGCTCCACCAGCAGGTCGCGGAAGCTGGCCATGCCCTTGTGACGGAACATGCGGACCTGGTCGGACAACGCCTTGCCGTGGATGACCTTGGGATAGCCGGTGGCGAAAATGCCGTGCCAGAACAAGGCGACTTTCTCACGCAGCGGCGTCGTAGTGGTCGCCATCCTGTAAAGCCAGTTCTCGCCGGAGCCCAGGGTGCCCATCATACCGGACAGTTCGGGATGGAACCTGCGGATGAGGTCATCGCCCATGCGCTGCTCAGCGGTCTGGTCGAGGAGGCTTTCGACCGTAGCCTCGTACCCTTGAGCGACGTAGGCGCCCAATTGCTCGCGGGTTGCGCCAAAGCCGGCCCGCCGCATCAGGTGGCCAATCAGTTCAACATCGCGGTTTGCCATAGGTTTACGCCTCCGATTGGCGGGTTTCCGCAATCATACCGGAACGGAGGTGGCAATTCCAGTCAAAGCTCTCTCGCCTTGCGGCTTTGCCACGAGGCGGCTAGCCACCGTCCACTTCAATGACGCAGTCGCAGATCACGGCGGTGTCGCCGGGCAGGGCGGCCATGCCCGGCGCGGAGCGAGCGTGGCGGCCCCGGTCGCCGTACAGGGCCACGAACAGGTCAGACGCGCCATCCACGACGGCGGCCTGCCCGGTAAAGGACGGGGCGCTGTTGACCATGCCCACCACCTTGAGGATGCGCGTAACCCGGTCCAGGTCGCCCAGTTCGGCTTTCATACGGGCCAGCAGGTTCAGGGCGGCCCATCGCGCCGCCTCGTAGCCTTGCTCCGCGGTCAGTTCGGCGCCCAGCTTGCCCGCGATCCGCTCCCCCGTTGCCATGCGCGACCCTACCCCGGCCAGCCACATCACGTTGCCGCTGCGCGTGATGGGCAGGTAATTGCCCACCGGATCAGGCGGGGGCGGCAACTCATAACCCAGTTCGGCCAGCTTTGCTTCAACTTCAGCCATCTTGCTATTTCCTCCTGTCGCATTTCGTGGATGCGCCGTTGCGAGTGTTGACTTTTCTGCGAAACCCGTTATAGATGACGCCGGCCGGCAACGCAATGAATGCGTCCGCCAATTCCCGGAAGCGCAGGAACAGATGGACGAAATTATAGTATTCGGAGTCCTCATCCTGTCCCTCGTGCTGTTCGTAGTCGGCAAGTGGCGGTACGACATCGTAGCCGTCCTGGCGCTGCTCGTGCTGACCATCGCGGGGATTGTGCCGGCGGCGGACGCCTTCACAGGCTTTGGCCACCCCGCGGTCATCACCGTAGCCGCGGTGCTCATCTTGAGCCGCGCCCTTTATGACTCCGGCGTCGTCGATGTTCTGGCCGACTGGTATGCTCGCATACCGGAACTCCTGACCGTCCGCATCGCCGCCCTGGGCAGCATCACCGCGTTCCTCTCAGCGTTCATGAACAATGTGGGCGCCGTCAGCCTCCTGATGCCCGTTGCCATCCGGGTGTCCAACCGGAGCAAGCACCCCCCTTCCCGTTTCCTGATGCCCCTGGCCTTCGCTTCCCTGCTGGGAGGGATGACCACGCTGATCGGAACGCCGCCAAACATCATCATCTCCGATTTTCGCCAGGAACACCTTGGCGCCCCGTTCGGCATGTTCGATTTCACGCTGGTCGGCGTCGCCGTGACACTTGCGGGTATTCTGTTCATCGTGACCGTGGGCTGGCGCCTGATCCCGCCCCGACAGGAGCCCATGTCCTTGGGCGGGATATTGGACATTGGCAGTTACATGACCGAGGTTCGCGTGCCAGCCAACTCGCGATTCACCGGCAAGCTGCTACAGGACCTGGAGGAAACGATGGAAGAGGACGTGGCCATTGCCGGTCTGCTCCGTCGGGGAGTGGTTTACGCGGCGCCGTCCAGCTACCAAATCATTGACGCCGGCGACATTCTCATAGTCGAGGCCGACGCTGACGATCTGAGGACGTTCATGGACCGGACCGGGTTCGAGCTTGAGGTTTCGACCGACACGCGAGCTGAAATCGACCAGGCGCTCAGCCCGGACGAGGTTTCAATTGTGGAAGCCATCGTAGGGCCGCAAAGTTCGGCCGTAGGGCGGAACGCCAGCGAGTTGCACCTCCATTCCGAGTTCGGCGTTAACCTGATGGGCGTGTCGCGACGAGGGGCAAGATTCACCAGGCGGCTTGGGCACGTCATTTTCAGCGTTGGTGACGTGCTCCTGATTCAGGGCAAGGACGAGTTGGTGCAGACAGCCCTTCCCAGGCTGGGGCTGCTGCCTCTGGCCGAGCGTGAGCTTCGGATCGGACAACGCCGGCGTCTTATTTTTCCCATCGCCGTATTCGCCGGCGCATTGCTGCTCGCTTCCTTCGATGTTCTGTCAATCCAGATCGCCTTTGTGTCAGCCGTGGTGATCCTCCTGATCAGCAGATTCATCTCCCTTCAGGCGACATATCAAGCCATCGATTGGCCGGTGATCATCCTGCTGGGGGCGATGATCCCCGTGGGCGCGGCGTTGGAGACCACGGGTGGGGCGGCGCGCATCGCCGATGCTCTTTCGGGCATGGGCTATTTCATGCCGCCCTGGGCCATGCTGGGTGTCATTCTCGTGACCACTACGCTCCTATCCGCCGTGATCAACAACGCCGCCGCCGTGATCCTGATGGCGCCCATCGGCGCGGGAGTGGCGCAGACCCTGGGCGCATCGGTGGATCCATTCCTGATGGCGGTGGCTATCGGAGGATCATCAGCATTTTTGACGCCCATCGGTCACCAATCAAACACGATTGTGATGGGGCCTGGCGGGTATCACTTCGGGGACTATTTCAGAATGGGTCTGCCCCTGGAGGTTGTAATAGTGGCAGTTTCCATACCTACCATCATGTGGGTTTGGCCGATGTGAATCCAGGCGCCCGGCGACATCGGGACGGGCGCCATCGACGCCGGCCGGCGCGCTAACGGGAAGCGGCCGGCCCCTTGGTAATGGGAACCTGATTGATGGTACCGTCGTGGGCGATTGATAGGCCGGTATAGGGAGCGACGCTGTCGTTGTAGATTGCCACGACGTCGGAGCCGCTGTCGGGATAGCCCAACCGGTCCAGCCAGCCCGGCAGCACGTGTTCGGTCAGGACGACGGACCGAATGTGAGCGTGCAGGTCGGGAGAAAATGGGATGGGCTGCACACCCAGGATCTGATTGCCCTGCACGGCAGCGACGTTCTGGAAGGGGGCCAGCCGCAAAGCTTCCAGCTCGGCTTTCGCGCCTTCTTCAATCATTATCTGCTGCAAGTCCTCGGGAATGTCGTTCCAGAGGTCCCGGTTGATGATGTTGTGGGTGTACCCGAAGGCAACGATGGGGCCGGCCATATAGTCGGCGACTTCATAGAGCCGTCCGCCGATGCCGAAGAGCGCGGTGGTGGTAACTGCGTCAATGGTTCCCACCTGCAAAGCGATGTAGAGTTCGCCAATGCTGAGTTCGACGGGGTCCGCGCCCATGCCGCGAATGAAATCGGACATCGAAACGGCGTGGGTGCGAATTTGACTGCCTTCGAAATCCTCCAGGGTCTGCAGGGGTTGAGAGCTGAAGAACCACTGGTCGGCTCCGGCGAACCAGTTGCGGCTGAGGACGGGACTGCCGTCGGAATGTTCCAGCAGCATCTCATCGACGCCATCCACCATGTCGGTGAGCATCAGGTAGGAAGATTCCCAATCGGGAACCGTACCCCAAAGGGACTGGACTTCAAGGCCCGGGTAGGAGCCGGAAACGTAGCCGGTGTAGATGTTCACCATGTCCAACGAACCGTCAGCAACCTGGCTCATGGTTTCGGGGCCGGCCAGGCCCAGTTCGGCGAATGAAGTGACCGACAGCTTGACCTGACCGTTGGTGCGCCGGGCTAGGTTGGGAGCGTAATAAGTTTGAATGAGGGCGCAGGTGGGCAGGTTGCGGTCGATGCAGACGTGCTGGATCTCAATGCCTTCGCCGGTGGAAACCAGCTCGGTGGGCGCGGTCAGGTTGGCCTTTTCGATAAGGGACTGGTAATAGTCGCTGGTATAGATAAACATGTGGCTGGCGATGCCGGCCTGGGGCACGCCGAAAAGCGCGGCGCCGGCGCCCGTCAGATATTCCTGTTCGCTGGCCTGCAACATCAATGCTTCGTGGGGCGGCAGGCCGATGAGTTGAGTGGGATCGCCGACAAAGATGGCGCCTGGCCCGCCGGCGTGTTCGGCGGCGTATTGGAGCAGCGCGGCGGTCTCGGCGTCAACGGCCGGCGTCGGCGCGGGCTCAGCGGTGGCACCCGGCGGTGGCGCCGTCGCGGCTGCTGTAGGCTGCGGCGCGACGGTAGCCGTGGGCGCCGGCATGGCAGTGGGCGTTGGCTCCGGTTCGGGAACTTCGGTGGCGGACATGGCCGGCGCGGCGGTGGCAGCCGGCGGAGGCGATGGCGCAGCGGCGGTTTCAGGCTCGGCCTCGTCGCCGCCACAGGCGATCAGCCCCAGAACCAGCGCCGACAGGGTGATGAACAGTATTGCCAAACGATATTGAGACATATCTTACCTCGACGGTCATATCGGTTTCATCGGATTGCGGTCAGGTTACCACGCCGGCGGATTCGTTTGTAACCGGATTCACAATAGGCTATAATTAGCATTACCCAGCAGGGTCGGGAGGGATCGCATAGTGGTCTAGTGCGGGCGCCTGCTAAGCGCTTATCCTGGGAAACCGGGATCGTGGGTTCGAATCCCACTCCCTCCGCCATTCCCTGGACGGCACGTGAGCCTTTGACACCCTGCGGCGACGAGAATCAGGCAAATGCAGACTTACCACATCTGGACGATTGGCTGCCAGATGAACACCGCCGACTCCGAGCGACTGGAGTCGGCGTTGGAGCAGTTGGGCCTCACTGCCGCAGCGCGTCCCGCCGACGCCGACGTGGTGGTGCTGAATTCATGCGTAGTGCGTCAGTCCGCCGAGGACAAGGTTACCGGCAATCTGAATCTGATGCAGCCACTGCGCAAGAAGCGTCCCGATTCAGTGCTGGCCTTGACGGGCTGCATGGTGGGGCCGCGCACCGAAGAATTGCAAAGACGGTTCCCTCATGTTGACCTGTTCCTGAGACCGCAACAGTTTGAGCCGTTGCTGGACCTGGTAGGTGAGCGCTTGGGACTGGACTGGCAGGGTTGCGTCGGTTCGCTGGCGCCCCAGCAGCCGGACGTGGCAACCTACGTGCCGATCATCCACGGCTGCGACCTGATGTGCACCTTCTGCATCATTCCGTACCGTCGGGGCCGGCAAGTGAGCCGCTCGGTGGATGACATTGCGCGCGAAGTGGAGTTGCTGGCGGCTCGCGGCGTGCGTGAGGTGACGGTGCTGGGCCAGACCGTGGATGCCTACGGGCACGACCGCGATGAAGGCCATGACCTGGCGGACCTGTTCCAGCGGTTGAACGACGTTGACGGGCTGGACCGCATTCGGTTTCTGACCTCCCATCCGTCATACATGAGCAGCCGCATCATCAAGTCGGTAGCGGACCTGCCCAAGGTCTGCGAGCACATCAACCTGCCGGTGCAGTCGGGCGACGACGACGTGCTGCAGCGGATGCGGCGTCCCTACACCACCGCGGCATACCGGGACATCATCGGCGAGATTCGAGACACGATACCGGACGTTACGATAAGCACGGACATCATCGTCGGCTTCCCCGGCGAAACCGAAGCGCAGTATGAGAATACGCTGCAACTGGTGGACGACCTGCGTTTCGACAAGGTACACGGCGCGGCCTATTCCACGCGGCCCGGCACCATCGCTGCACGCACCATGGACGACGACGTTCCGCAGGAGGAAAAGCAGCGACGCCTGAAAGGGCTGGAAACGCTTCAGGAAAACATCCTCACCGGCATCAATTCCGCCTACCTTGGCGAAACGGTCGAGGTGCTGGCGGAAAACCGTAAGCGGAGCAGCTGGACGGGCCGGACACGAGGCAACAAACTAATTTATTTTGACATCCCCGAAACCTTGGGCCACGCTGTCGAGACTGATCTGACCGGACGATTGGTTGACGTTCGCATCACCCGCACTGGCCCGTGGTCTTTGGCCGGAGTAAAAACTTAAACCCGGCTTTTTTCGTTTAAGCAAGGAGGCGGCATTTATGGTGACGCAAACCAGGCAACCTACGATTCCTCTCACCGAGATTGAGCACGCCGCCTTCTGTCGCCCGGAGGACGAGTTGCCGGCAAAGTCGCTGGCGGAAGAGTTGGCGATCAACGTGCGCTGGCAGAAGATCCCCGGCGAATACCTGGCCTGCTCACCGGCCGAGTTGGACGAGCGCATCGGTGCGGCGCGGCGCGCGCTGGGCGATTCGGTTACCGTGTTGGGCCACCACTACCAGCGTGAGGAGATCATCAAGTACGCCGACTTCCAGGGCGACTCGTTCCTGCTGAGCCAGGAGGCCGCTTCGCGTCCTGAGGCGGACTACATCGTTTTCTGCGGCGTGCACTTCATGGCGGAAACCGCGTGCATCCTGGCCGGCGACCACCAGCAGGTGATTCTGCCCAACATCACTGCCGGCTGCTCCATGGCGGACATGGCTCCCATTCAAGACGTTGAGGACGGCTGGGAAGACCTGCAGGACGTGCTGGGCGACCACGGCGGCATCCTGCCGGTGACGTACATGAATTCCGTGGCGGCGATCAAGGCGCTGTGCGGACGCAACGGCGGCGCGGTCTGCACGTCGTCCAACGCAGCCGCCGTGCTGGAGTGGGCGTTCGAGAGCGCCGACCGCGTGCTGTTCCTGCCCGACCAGCACCTGGGACGCAACACCGCGCTCAAACTGGGCATCCCGCTGGACGAGATGGTGGTGTGGAACCCCTTCAAGGCCATGGGCGGCAACACGCCCGAACAACTCCGCAAAGCCAAAATGGTGCTGTGGCAGGGCCATTGTTCGGTGCATACCCGGTTCACCACCAAGCAGATTGAATCGGCGCGGGAGCGGTACCCCGACATAACCGTGCTGGTGCATCCTGAGTGCCCGATGGAAACAGTGGAGGCCGCTGACCTGAACGGCTCCACCGAGTTCATCCGCAAGACCATCAACGAGGCTCCGTCCGGGTCGGTGTGGGCCGTCGGCACAGAGATCAGCCTGGTCAACCGCCTGGCGATGCACAACCCGGACAAGACGGTGTTCTGCCTGGACCCGGTGAGTTGCCCCTGCTCCACGATGTACCGCATCCACCCGGCCTACCTGCTGTGGACGCTGGAAAGCCTGGTGGCCGGCGAGGTCGTGAACCGCATCACGGTGCCGGACCAGATGCAGCAGGAATCCATCGTGGCCCTGGAGCGGATGCTGGCGCTGCGGTAAGCCAAGCCGAAAACCGGGGAAGCACAAGCGCTCCGACGGTTGTCGGAGCGCTGATTTATTCCGGGGAATGGTGAGACCGTCAGTCCTGCATCATTGCAAGTCAAAAATGCGGCTGCGGACGTTGAAGGTGAACCCCGGCAGCTCAGGGGCGCCGCTGATTGTTTCCGGGTCGTCCAGGATTTCCGGCGCGGTATTGGGGCGGTAGATGTGGACCTGGCGCAGGAAGGGGTCAATCAGCCAGCCCAGCGAGACACCGTAGGCTATCCATTCTTCCATCTTGTCCTGCTGATCTTCCAGTGAGTTGGAAATGGAGCGAATTTCAGCTACAAAGCGAGGGGCGAAGGGTACGCCATGTGGTCTTTGACCGGCCGGCGGCTCCGACGCAAGTTGCTCCGGGGAAACCCAGCCGGCGTCAGGACCACGGCGGCCCGGCCAAGGCACCCGTACCAGCCCGTTCCCAGGCATCACCAAACCGCCCGGCCCATCATCAGACCAAACCCGGAGAGCCAGGTACAAATTGCCTGCCCGTTGTAATCCGTCCATGCCTTCCGATGCCATCGCCCACAGTCTCCCGTGCTGGTCAATCTCAAACTGGTAGCCCAAGTCCTCGTTGTCGGCGGTGAAGCGCAGGAACCACTCGTCGAGCGCGTCGTCATCCGGCAGCAAGGCCAGTATCGAGCTGATGTCCAGTGAGAACGGGGCGGGCATATCGGCGTCAGACGCGATTACATCCGCAGAGGGTTGGGGAGCAATGGCGGTTTGGGTGGTCATCGTTGTTCCTCTTTACGCTGCGTCGTCGAGGCAGTCGCGGAGGGGGCGGTTGATGCAGGAAAAGATGGGCGTGTCTTTGAGGGTGTAGGGGCGGGCTTTGGATTCGCGGAGTTCCATGACCAGGTCCAGGAACGTCCCGGGCTCGTCGGTCTCGAAGCCGAGGACGAATTCGGGGTCGTCCAGGCCGAAGGAGTAGGCCGTGGAGATTTTGACCTGCGGGTATTTGTGGCCGATGACGAAGTGTTCGTTCATCAGCTCCTGTCGCTCCTCCTTGGGCAGCTGGTACCAGTCGTGGGTCTTCCAGAAGGGATACATGAACAGGTAGCGCCGTCCGACGATGCGCATGGATGCGGCGTCTCCAGTCCCATCCTGGCCCTCATGCTGGTGGTTGTCGATGTAGGGCGAGCGGCGGGTCATAGCCAGGTAGGAGTGGGGCGTTTCGAGATAGCCGCCCAGCCGGGTCTGGTTGAGCTGCGCCGCCATTTCGTTGATCGGTTCCAACTCCGGGCATACGCCCCACAGCATGAAGTCGGCATCGCCGCGCGCCCCCACCAACGAATAGGTGTTCAACGCAACCCGGTCGGCGTGTTCGGCGGCCACCGCGGCGAATTCGTCCTTGGCGGCATCCCGCTCGCGTGATGGCAGGCGACGCCACTCGGGCTGCACCTTATAGAACGTGTACTTGACGAAATCGCGGCGGGGGTCGGCCATGTCGAATGCTCCCTTTGACGGCGGTGCGAATTGCCGGAGGTTTACAGGTCAAGGCTATTGTAGCATCGGGATGCCCGCGAGAAATCCAGGCCACCGGATGCGCGGCGGGCGAAATGCGCTACAATCGGCTCTCCAGCGACTTGCGGTCGCACCGAACCATACGGAGGGACAACGATGGTTACGATTGGGGAAGGTCAATTCACCTACGAGGTGCAGGAGGGTTGGGGACAGCTGCCGAACGGGTATACGTTCAAGGAAGTGGCGGCGGTGGGCTGCGACGAGCACGACAACGTTTACGCGTTCAACCGGGGCGAACACCCGATGATCGTGTTCGACAAAGACGGGAACTTCATCAAGTCCTGGGGCGAGGGCGTGTTCCCCAGGGCCCACGGCATCACTATGTCGCCGGACGGTACCATGTTCTGCACCGACGACGGCGACCACACGGTGCGCAAGTGCACGCTGGACGGGGAAGTGCTGTTGACGCTGGGAACCAGCGGACACCCAGCCGGGTTCATGTCCGGCGATCCCTTCAACCGCTGCACCCACGTTGCCATCGACCCGCGCAACGGCGACTTTTTCGTTTCGGACGGGTACGGCAACGCGCGCATCCACAAGTACAGTCCCGACGGACGGCTATTGTTCTCCTGGGGCGAATCGGGCAACGGGCCGGGGCAGTTCAACATCGCTCACAACATCTGCACCAGCAGCGACGGCCGGGTCTATCTGGCCGACCGGGAGAACCACCGCGTGCAGGTGTTCGACTCCGACGGCCAATTCCTCGACCAATGGGTCAACATGGCGCGGCCCTGCGGCCTGTACATCGACCAGGACGCCGGGCTGGTTTATATCGGCGAGTTGGGCGCGGCCATTGGCGCCAACGACCAGGCGAGCGGATTAGGGCCGAGGGTCAGCGTGTACAACACCGACGGCAAGTTGCTGGCGCGAGTCGGCGACGGGCCGGAGGGCCTCAATCCCGGCCAGTTCATCGCCCCTCACGGCGTTTGCCTGGACTCGGCGGGCAACATCTACGTGGGCGAGGTTTCCTGGACCCACACCGGTCAGCATCTGGACCCGCCCCAGGAGATACGGACGCTGCAAAAGCTGGTCAAGACAGGGTAAATGTATCGGAATTCGGGGCGAATAATTATTCGCCCCTACAGGTAAGGGTGAAATATGGAAATACGGATTGGGAGTTTGAGTCGGGACGCGAATGAGGCCCAAGGGGCGGCGTTGGTCATCGACGTGTTCCGCGCGTTCACGACGGCAGCGATCGCGTTCGACCGGGGCGCGGAACGCATCACGCTGGTGGCCCAGGTTGAGGAGGCGCTGGAAATCCGCAGGCGGAACCCGGCCATCGCGGACATCCTGATGGGCGAAGTGGACGGGCGGCGGCCCGACGGATTTGACTACGGCAACTCCCCCTACGAGGCGTCATCGGTGGATTTCGCGGGCAAGAGCATAGTGCAGTCCACGCGGGCGGGGACGGTGGGTACGGCGGCGGCCGGCGCGGCCGGATGCGATCCAATTTACGTTACGTCGTTCGTGGTGGCCGGCGCGACGGCACGCGCATTGCTGGCAGAGGATCCGCTGCCGGAACGGGTCACTATACTGGCGATGGGGGACCAGGGGGTGAATCGCTCGGACGAGGACGAGCACTGCGCCCTGTACCTGCGCAACCGCATCGAGGGGCGCAACCCGGATCCGGAGGCATTGCGGAAGCTGATCATGGCGGGCGGCGCGACGCAGAAGTTTTTCGACGACGCGCAGCCGCAGTACCATCCCCAGGACGCTGCCCTGGCCCTACAGGTTGACCGCTATGGGTTCGCCATGCGGGTAACGCGGGAGGACGGGCTGCTGGTGGCGCGGAAAGTTGCCTCCTGAGGCATCGCTACGCCGTTTCTACGGCGGCGGCGGTTTGCAGGCCGAGGTCCTCCACCGCCATCTCCCGCATCCGGAACTTCTGGATTTTGCCGGTTACGGTCATGGGGAATTCGTCGGCGATTTTGACGTAGCGGGGAACCTTGTAGTGAGCGATACGTCCCCGGCAGTAATCCCTGATTTCGTCGGTAGTGGCGTTGGCATCGGGCCGCAGCATCACCCAGGCCATGACTTCCTCACCGAATCGTTCGTCGGGGACGCCGATGACCTGCACGTCGGCGATTTGCGGGTGGGTGTACAGGAACTCCTCGATCTCCCGGGGGTAGATGTTCTCGCCGCCGCGGATGATCATGTCCTTGAGTCGGCCGGTGATCTTGTAGTACCCGTCTTCATCCACCGTGGCCAAGTCTCCGGTGTGCAGCCAGCCTTCGGAATCTATCGCTTCTGCCGTGGCTTCCGGCATATTGAAGTAGCCTTTCATCACCATGGTGCTGCGGGTCTGCAACTCTCCCTGCTCGCCGGGCGAAACCTCGGCGCCGGTCTCGGGATCGACCAGTCGCACTTCGACGCCGGGCAGCACTTTGCCCACGGTTGATACGCGCCTTTCGATGGTGTCGTCGGCAAGGGTCTGGGTGACGACGGGCGACGCCTCGGTCTGGCCGTAGGCGATGGTGATGCGAGAAGCACCCATGCGATCAATGACCTCTCGCATCACCTCGATGGGGCACGGGGAGCCGGCCATGATGCCGGTGCGAAGGGAACTCAAGTCGAATCGCGCGAAATCAGAGTGGCCCAACTGCGCGATGAACATGGTGGGAACGCCGTGAACTGCGGTGCAGCGTTCCCGGTCAATGGCCGCAAGCGTTTGCAAGGGGTCGAAGTACTCCGACGGAATCACCATCGTAGAGCCGTGGACGACGCAGGCCAGGCTACCCATGACACAGCCAAAACAGTGATAGAAGGGCACGGGGATGCAGAGCCGGTCGGCCTCGGTCATTTCCATGCAGTCGCCGACGTGGAGGGCATTGGCGAGGAGGTTGTGGTGGGTGAGCATGGCGCCCTTGGGGTTGCCGGTGGTGCCGGAGGTGTACTGTATGTTGATCACGTCGTCGGGATGACACCGGGACTGACGGGATAGCAGTTCTTCCACGGCAGTACGGTCGGCAAGGCTCACCACTTCATCCCAACGCCACATTCCCGGAGGCGTGGCGGCCGCCGGATCATCGTGGGGTGGTACGTATATGACGTGGCCGAGGTGGGGGAACGCGGCGCTATGCAGGTTGCCGGGCATTGATTCACGGAGTTCCGGGACCACCTCGTTGACCATCGCCACGTAATCCGAGGTGCGGAACCGGCCGATAATCACAAGGGCGTTCATCTGGGCCTGCTCGAGCACGTAGGCCAGTTCGTGGGTGCGGTATGCCGGGTTCACCGTGACGAGCACCGCGCCGATCTTCGCCGTGGCGTATTGGGTCAGCAGCCACTCGCTGTAGTTGGTGGCCCAGATCCCCACGTGCTGGCCCTTGCCGATCCCCAAAGAGATCAGCCCCCGGCACACCCGATCCACTTCGGCCTGAAACTGCCGGTAGGTGTATCGCGCTCCGGACGCAACGTGAACGAGGACCTCCCGTTCCGGAAAGCGGGCCGTTTGGGAGTCCAGGATGTCGCCGATGGTGCTGTGAATATCAATGCTCTTTGCCATCTTGCACCTGCCACTCGCCTTTCTTAAAAGCCAACCATCCATGCGACGAACCGTTGCAACGATCCTTCCGGGCCGGTTGCCCTGATGCGTCCCGATTCTACCGCTGCGTCCAAATCCAGCCGGCCATAGGCCAGAAGCAGGTAGGTGTTGGCGTCGCACGCAACCGTAACGTCGACGGCATCGCCCTGGTGCAACCCGACGCCGGCCCTGGCTCCGCCGGGCGCGACCAGCACGTCCATTGCGTCGGCGTCGCTCAATGCGAACCGATACTTGACCTCGCCGGCCGGCGGGTGGCTGCCTGGGTTATAGGCAGACCTCAGCCAATTGGTGGACATTCCCAGCAGCACCGGTATCGCGTCGGGATGCAGGGCTGCCTCGGAGTCCAGTCCGCTGCGAATGTCCCAGTCGTGGACGGCCAGTTCCTGGATGCGTTGACTGACGTACTCGCGCCCGGTCATCGTACCCCGCCGGGGGTGCCAGCAATCGCAGCGCCAGTCGTCGCCGCTGAAACTGTCCAGCAGCCGGTGCAACTCCCGGTAGTTCTCAGCAAAGGTGGGAATCAGGGCATCGCCCAAAGACCGGGAGTATTCGATGTCGGCGTCGGCGTTGGCCGCGGACATCGCCATGTTGTCCGACGGCGCGGTGAACCCGGCGGGCGGCGCCGAGTCTCCGTTGCGCCCGCGGGTCATGCTGGCAATCTGGCGCTCGGCGCGGTTGGTCAGGTGGCCGGCCACGTCGCGGACCGTCCAGGCGTCGCAGGCCGATTGCGTTTCCATTTGGTCTTGGGAAAGACCGTCCAGAAATTCGTGCAGTCCACGGGCCAGCGTACCGATGACTCGCACCTCGTTCCTGATGACCGTTTCGTCGTAAGAAACCATCGCGTCAAATCCTCAATCCGGTCCTGTTCATCCTGTGCATCGATGTAAATGTTTCACAACCCGCCGAACCACCGGCCCAGGTTGCGCAGCGCCACGTGGGCGATGGTGTCCGGCGCCTGGGACACGCGGATCCGCCCGGCACGCTTGGCGACATTCCAGTCCACGCGGTTGTACAGGCACAGCAGGTAAGTCCCGGCGTCGGCCCGAACCGTCAACTCCGGTTGTCGATCAGCCGAAGGCTCCGATACCGTGAAGGTATCGCCCGTCACCACCACGTCGTGTTGCAGGGTCGCCCCGCCGTCGCCGCCAATGTCAAACCGGTACGCCACCGGTGCGGTCAACGGGGCCGTCGGGCGGAAGCAAAGCTGGTACCACATCTCCGAGGCCGGCAGCAGCGCAACCGCGCCCTCTGGATCAAGCTCGCCGGAGCCGGCGCCCCCGGAGCGTATGTCCCAATCGTGGATCACCAACTCCTGGATGCGCAGATCAACGTAGCTTTCCGCCGATATGGTGCCGCGCCGCCGGTGCCAGCAGCCGACTGACCAGTCGCCCCAACCTTGCAGAAGGTCGTCGAGTTCCTGGTAGTTTTGCCGGAAATTGTCCAGCAGGGCGTCGCCCCATTCATTGCGAGTCTGGACGTTGCTGGTGGCGTTGGACTGCTGTACCTGGTCCGCAGTGGGCAGGGTTTCCTCTCCCGGAGGCGGTCCACCCTGACCGTCGCGCCCCCGCAGCATGGCGTCCCGCTGGCGCAAGGCCCCGCCGGCCAGGTGGGCGGCAACGGTTCCCACATCCCATTCGGAACACGCGGTGGGGCCGTTGAGCGCGTCGGGCGTCCCTTCGGAAAGTAGGCGGTGGATATCCCCGGACAGGCGTTTAACCAGCGCGATCTTGGCGGCAATTTCCATAGCAATGAGCCTCCGGCAGGCGATGTCGAGTTTCCACCGGGGCAGTGTACCACGCAGGTGCGAAACTCATAAAATAAGGGCGGACTTGACGTCCGCCCTCTGCCGTTCCGGCCCGTCCGCTCATTGCCAGGTGAGGCGCCGTCGATAAATGAGTAGGGAAACTCCGATGACGGCCAACAACAACCCCAGCACTGCCACGAACCCGGGCAGCAGCGGCATTCCCGCGTAGCGCACGTTGGTAACGTATGCCTGCGGAGAATTAGAGGGCAGCAGGCCCAGCTCCGATGCCGATGGCACTGTCAAATCGGTAGTGACGCTGCCCGGCTCAGACGTGGAGGAAGTGGGGACTGCTGAAACAGGCAAGTCTTCAAAGTTAAGGTCCAACACGCGGGTTTCGCCATGCCCGCGGAACAGCACGTCCTGGTCCGCTTCAACCCGGTCGGAGCCGTCAACCAACCAGAAGGTGACCATTCTCCCGTCTGGGCGCGCTTGCCCGGGTGCGACCTTAACCTGATAAATTCCGTCGGCGCCCGTAATCACGGACGGCGTGACATAGCCCAACTCGCAACCGCCCAGGCACGCCACCAACGAAACGCCGGCCGGAGCCGCGCGGTTATCGGCATAGGCGTGTCCTTCAAATATCTCCCAATCATGGTTGACGTTGGACGCCTTGGGTTCGTCAGGTCCGGCTCCCAGGGAAGCCAGCAACGCGACCAATAGCAGAGCGCCGACCAACAGGGTGGCAATCCTTTGTTTGGCGCTATGGCCTGAAAGCGAAGTATTCATAGCCCACTCCACTGGGATGAATTGGCTGTTGACTATTCCCGCACACTCAGACAACCGGGGCTGGATGTTACCCGACCGACGCGGACTATTGCTTCGCCATCAATGGACGCATTTTTGGGATTTTTTGAAAATGGGGGTGTCGCCGACAGTGACGGCCGCTGCTTGTGCATCGGGAATATCCGGAGCAAGGGCGAGGGTAACCGGTGACACTTCCCCCTTGCCTCTACGCGCCGCCTATCCTTACCATTTAACTAAACCATCCAGTCGCCCAACTCAATCACGATTCTCTAGTGTCCGCTCATGCAGCCCACAGCCCGCTCATGGTGAGCCTGTCGAACCATCTCCCCCAAATGCCCGCCAAAACCACCAATATCACCCCCATTACGCCCCCATCATCCGCTCTACGCCCTACTCAAACGAACGGAAATGAGCGGCTTTTCGCCAAAATAACAGCCTGCCCCGTGCCCGACACGGGGTCACACCGTACTTGATACGGGGTGCCACCATCCCAATCCAATCCCCTATCCCCTTCATCCCGTTCATCCATGTAAATAACCCCCGTAGGAGGTTATCCCTTGACCATCTCCGAACTCCGTCGCCGCGTCAACGCCCTCAACCTGCTGCCCTGGGCCGGCAAAGACCGCTACCGCGCATTTTTCCGCTGGGACCTGCCCGCCCCCGCCCCGTAACGAGAACCGTTTCCCAAAGCGGGTATGCGTGACGCATCCGGCTACCCTTGCCACCCCGCCATCTTTCCGTTACGCTACGCGCCACCTAGAGGGGGGCGATATGGTTGCTGCTGACACTGGTCCAATACTGGAAGTCAAGGACCTCCGAACCTATTTCCATACCCGCACCGGCGTGGTGAAAGCAGTGGATGGGGTCAACTTCGAGCTGTACCCCGGAGAGACCCTGGGCGTAGTCGGCGAGTCCGGCTCAGGCAAAAGCATGACGTCGCTGTCCATCATGGGGTTGGTTCCCCAGCCGGCCGGCCGCATCGAGGAGGGGTCGCAAATCCTGTACCGGGGCGAGAACCTGCTCGAAAAATCCCCGGCCGAGATGCGACAAATAAGGGGCAAGGAAATCTGCATGATCCTGCAGGATCCCATGACCTCGCTGAACCCGGTGTACACCGTGGGCAACCAGGTCATCGAGACCCTCCGTCAGAGCGATGAAAACCAGCGCAGTTCCAGCCTCAAGGAACGCGCCATTGATCTGCTGTCGAAAGTGAAGATCCCGGCCCCCGACTCCCGCTTCACCAACTTCCCGCACCAGATGTCCGGCGGGATGCGCCAGCGCGTGGTTGGCGCCATCGCCATGGCCGGCTCGCCCAACGTCCTCATCGCGGACGAAGCAACCACTTCCCTCGACGCCACCATTCAGTATCAATACCTGGCCCTTCTGAAAGAACTCCAGGAAGAAACGGGCATGGCCATCATCTTCATCACCCACGACTTCGGCATCGTTGCCAAGATGTGCGATCGGGTCGCGGTGATGTACGCCGGCCGCATGGCCGAAATCGCCGACGTGCGCGAACTGTTCAACAACCCCCAACATCCCTACACCGAGGCTTTGATGCGGTCCGTCCCCAACGTGGACGAGGACATCGATTTCCTGTATTCCATCGAAGGGCAGCCGCCGGCGCTGGACAATTTGCCGCCCGGGTGTTCCTTCGCCGACCGCTGCCCCTACGTGTTTGACAAGTGCCTCGAGGAGTTCCCGCCGGCGGTGGTCGCAGGAGACCGCCACATCGCAACCTGCTGGCGCTTGACTCCGGAACTCGCCGCCCAGGAGGCTCGCTGATGACCCAGGCAGTGACGGATGCTCCCACCTCTGCCAGCAATGGCAGTGGTAACTCAATTATCGAACTGGAGAATATCCGCAAGTATTTCCCCATCACGCGCGGCGTTCTGCTGCGCCGGCTGGTGGGTGAAGTCAAGGCGGTGGATGGCGTCTCTTTCCAGATCAAGGAGGGGGAAACGTACAGCCTGGTGGGCGAATCCGGGTGTGGCAAGACCACTACCGCCCGCATGGTGCTGCAGGTGGAAACCCCCACCGACGGCGTGATGCGTTTCAACGGCACGGATGCCAGCCGGTTCACCGGCCCCGAACGCCGGGAATACCGCGCCTCGGTGCAGGCGGTGTTTCAGGACCCCTGGAGCTCGCTGAACCCCCGTATGCGCGTCGGCTCCATCATTATGGAACCGCTGCTTACCAACCAGCCAATGGGCAAGCACGAAGCGCAGGAACACCTGGAAACCCTGCTGCGCGACGTGGGGCTGCGGCAAGCCCAGGGCGAGTATTATCCCCACGAGTTCAGCGGCGGACAACGACAGCGCATCGCTATCGCCCGCGCCCTCTCGCTGCGCCCCAAGCTGATCGTGCTGGACGAGCCGGTATCCGCCCTGGACGTGTCCATTCGCGCCCAGATTATGAACCTGCTGCGTCAGTTGCAGGACCAGTACGGCGTCAGTTACCTGCTGATCGCTCACAACCTGGCCACTGTGCGCTATATGAGCCACCAGGTGGGCGTAATGTACTTGGGCAGGATGGTGGAGCAAGCTCCCGTGCGAGACTTGTTCGCCAACCCGAGCCATCCGTACACCAAGGCGCTGATCGCCGCTTCCCTGCCATCTCACCCGGACATTGAGCGGGAAGAGATGGTAATCTCCGGCGAAGTGCCGTCGCCGCTGAATCCGCCCTCGGGTTGCCACTTCCACCCGCGCTGCCCCATGGTGATGGAGCGCTGCTCAGTGGACGATCCGGAGTTGCGGCAACTGTCCCCAGTCCACCAGGTGGCCTGCCACCTGTTCTAAGGGGCGTTTCAGGTACGGAAGGTCACCCGGCGGAATGCTTCCGCCAGGGAGAGCCCGGTCACCTCATCATCACCGGACGCGTTTCCGGCTTCCGCCGCTTCTTCCGCTCGGGCGCGCATGAAGGCGCGCATCTGTTCGTCGGTGCGTTGTCCGGTCTGGGTGCGGTGGGCCAGCACCGCCTTCATTTTGGTATCGAATTCGTCTGCAATGTCGAAGAAGGCGTTGGGGTTTTCAGAACCCCAGAACATGATGGCGGCGGTCTTGTGCGGCTCGATGCCTTCGTTGGCAAAGAGGTCGCCGAAATGCAGATGGTCCCTCGCGTAGGGGAACACCGCGTCCAGGGCCACCTGCCCTGCAATGCGGTGATCCCGGTGCCACTGCATGTTCCGGCGATAGGGTTCCGAGGTCAGCACCACGTCGGGTTTGACCAACCTGATCTGGCGCACCAGATCCCTCCTGAAGTCCGACGTGTCTTCCAGTTCTCCGTCCGGGCGTCCCAGCATGACCACGTTGCTCACGCCCAGTATTTCGGCGGCCTCCAACTGTTCCCGCTTGCGAATCTGAACTAACTCCGCCGAACGCACCTCCGGGTTCTGAGTGCCTTTGCTGCCATCGGTGCAGAGGACGCTATGCACTTCGGCGCCCGCGCGGACCCATTTTGAGATCACCCCGCCGGCCCACACCTCCGCGTCATCGGGATGGGGCGTGATTACCAAAACCCGTTCCGGGGTGAACTCCATAGGGGATATCCTCCTTCAGTCTTGCAATTCGGTTGTGGTCGTGCGCGCGGGAGCCGGGCGGGTCTGAACCACGGTCGGGGTTACGACTTTCCCGGAACCGGCCTGGCTGGCCCATCCCGACTCGCGGCCCGGCCACGAGCTGTTATCCATGATGGCGCGTTGCGAGAAGATATCTCCCGCCAGGATGCCCCCGGAGATAATCATTCGCATCGCTTCATCCACCGAAATGTCCGTCGAAGTTACCTGGCTCGACGGGACCACCACCAGGTAACCGGAAGATGGCACCGGGGTAGTGGGAACGTACACCGAAAGATATTCCTCGACGCCGTTCAGCTTGCCCAGTTCCGAGGTGATCAATCCCACGGACAACACGCCCTCCCTGGGAAACTCCAGCAACACCACGCCGCGATAGTGGTGGGTCTGCGTTTCGGACAGGAAGTCTATGCCGTGGCGCGTCGTGCTGTAGATCGGCCCGATGACGGGCACTCGACCGATGGTGTCGTGGACGCGATCTATCATCAACCGGGTCACCGCCCAACCGATTAACAAGCCGGTTCCGTACAGGATGAACAGGATAATGAAGATTTCGCCCACGTCCGTGATGTCAACGCCCGGTCCGTGCGGGATGCCAAATTGCCGGATGAAAGGGTCCAGCAGCGAGTCAACGATGCCGTAGAAGAAATCCACTACGAAATAGGTGACGAATATCGGGAGGAAAACCAGCACGCCGGCGATCAAACGGCGTTGCACGTGGCCAGCGACTCTGGTGAATCGGCGGCGCGGAGGACGACCGGTCCTCAGGATACGGTCATGCAGGTTCTGAGCTGGTTCTCCGCCGGGGGAGCGGCGACGAAATCGACTCCGCATCACGCCGCCTCCGGGGGGCCGTTCCCACCCGATAATTCCTGGTAAATGGCAATGAGCTGTTCCGCCACCGCATCCCAACTCATGCCTTCGGCAGTTTTCCTGGCTGCAAGTCCCATGCTGTTCTGCAGGCTGTCGTTGACCAGTAGCATTTCAAGCGAGTTGGCGAAGGTTTCCGGACACCGCCACGATTTTAGGTAGCCGGTGCGCCCGTGGTGGACGACGGTGGGCAAGCCGCCAACTCGGGAAGCTACCACCGGAGTTCCGCAGGCCATGCTTTCCAGCGCCACCAGCCCGAAACTTTCATAATACGAGGGTACCACGCAAACATCTGCGGCCGAGTAGTACCAGGGCAGGCGATCTTGCGCCACTTTACCG
>JAPPCX010000014.1 GCA_028875655.1 Chloroflexota bacterium
CTGACCCATCCACCCTCCTTATCCCAACCCTGCCCTAATTCGGGATGACTCATGTTTAGGCATTCCAGGCGCCCGTCGTTGCCTATTTGTCGTTGAAGGCCGGCATGACGTCCTGCGCAAACCGCGCCAACTGGTCCTTGAAAACTTCCCGCGGCATACCCATGACGGAACCCAGGTTGATCCGTTCCACGCCAGAATACCGCGCCTCGTCCTCTTTGAGGCTGTTGATGATGTCGTCGGGCGAGCCGCAGAGCCAGGCGCCGCTCTCCACCGCGCCTTCCAGCGTAGGAAGCTGAACGCCACGGCGCAGACCGGGGTTTGCCACCGCTTCAATCTGTTCCGGCTGAAGCGCCATCAGGCCCAGCGGCGCGGCGAACTTCATGGCCTCTTCAAAGTAAGGGCGAGCCTCCTTGATGGCCTCCTCCCGGTTTTTGCCCAGGAAGAACCGGTAACCCAGGGCAATATCCTCTCCCAACGCCAACTCACGGCCATAGCTGGCGGCCGCCTGCTGGTACATGGCCAACCGCTCGTGTCGCGCCGGCTCTGGCGTGTTGGCCACCATCGCCTTGATACCGATGCGGGCCATGAAGTCCACGCCCTTGGGGTTGCCGGACACCAGCGGCTGCCAGATTTCCACCGGATTCTGCATGGGGCGTGGCACTAGGCTCAGCTTTTCCAGCGTGTAGCCCCGGTACGGAACCTTGGCCGGTATCTGATAGTGCTTGCCCTCGTGGGAGAAGGACTCCTGGCTGAAGGCTTTGACCATCACCTCCACCTGTTCCTCGAACATTTCCCGGTTGGCGTCGCCGTCGAACATCGGGGAGCCAAAGGTTTCCACCTCCCGGGAGTGATAGCCGCGTCCGACGCCGAAGATGATGCGCCCCCCGGACAGGATATCGGCCATGGCGAAATCCTCGGCCAGCCGCAACGGGTGCCACATGGGGGTGATGTTGAACCCGCAACCGTACTTCAACCGCTCGGTGTTGCAGGCCAGGTACAGCCCCAGCATGATCAAATTGGGGATGCACTCGTAGCCCTCGGGCTGGAAGTGGTGCTCGGCCATCCAGAACTCGTCGTAGCCGTGGGCCTCCAGGTGTTTGGAGATATCCAAAGCCCAATCGAATGCGCCGGCGAGCTCATCGTTGGAATACCAACGGTCGTTGGCCGGAGTACCGTCCAGGCCGAGATTATCGTCCACGACGTGGCCGGCATAGGAAGCGCTGAAACTTTTAAACATGGCTGGTGTCCTTCTGTTAGGTTGCGGCCTGCGCGGAGGCGATGGTTGGCCAAGGCGCGCTAGGCAGTAGGCGGCGGCGCGGGAGCCGGGTTGTACAGTTCTATTCCGATCGTGGCGGGAAACACGCCGGCCAGTTCATCGACGGTCCAGCGCCCCTGCTTGCGGATGGACTTAACCGGCTCCGGTTCGTTGAGCAGCGTCACCAGCCCGCCGGTCACGTGGAACACGTGCCCGTTGACGTGGGCCGCCTCGTCCGAAGCCAGCCACGTGACCATCGGCGCCACGTCCTCAGCCTCACCGCGCAAGCCGCCGCCGGCGGCGATGCCGCGAGCCGAGCGAAGCGCGCGCGCCTCATCCGGCACGCTGGTGGTCATGCGGGTGCTGGCGGACGGGGAAATGGAGTTGGCCGTTACGCCGTAGCGTCCCAGGTCGCGGGCGCAGACGCGGGTGAAGCCGGCGATGCCGTCCTTGGCCGCGCCGTAATTCGCCTGGCCGCTGTTGCCGTAGAGGCCGGAGGTGCTGCTGAAGGTGATGATGCGGCCCGACCGTTGCTGCCGGAACAGGATGCTGGCGTGCTTGACCACCGTGAAAGTCCCCTTGAGGTGCACGGCGATCACGTCGTCCCACTCTTGCTCGGTCATGTTGAAGACCATGCGGTCGCGCAGGATGCCGGCCACGGTGACCACGATGTCCAGCTTGCCAAAGTTATCCACAGCGGTCTGGACGATTTTCTCGCCGCCATCCATGGTGGCGACGGACTCGGTGCAGGCGACTGCGTTGCCGCCGTCTTCCTTGATCTCGTTGACCACCTGCTGGGCCACGGAAATGTCCGCGCCGGTGCCGTCCACGTTCACGCCGAGGTCGCAGACGACAACGCTGGCGCCCTCCTGGGCCATCAACTTGGCAACGCCGCGTCCGATGCCACGCCCGGCGCCCGTTACGATGGCTACCTTGTCTTGTAGTAGGGGCATTATCCTTCAGTCCTTTGTGTCGTGTAGGGGCGCATGGAAATGCGCCCTTACGGGGTTAGCGCTACTGAGCCGGCGCGGGGTTTGAAATTCCCGCCGTCAGGTAGTTGCGAGCGCGCTCCGAAATCTCGTCCATTTCCCAGTGGCCGGTTTCATTCCAGATGGCGCGCTCCGGGCGGGGCTGGGACACCAGGGAGATGGTGTCGCCATAAACCAGGAACGTCTGCCCGTTGATGTTGCCGGCATAGTCGGTGGCCAGATAGCAGACGAAGGGGGCAACGCCGTCCGGGTCCAGATCGCGGATGTTCCCGGCCTCCGTACCTTCGCCCGACAGGGAGGCAACTCCGCCTCGCGCGCGGATTTCCGCCGCCGAGTCCGGTATCGAGCCGATCATGCGGGTTGTAGCTCTCGGCGCGATTGAATTGGCGGTAACGCCGTACCGACCCATATCCTTGGCGACCACCTTGGTAAAGCCGGCGATGCCGCTCTTGGCCGCGCCATAGTTAGCCTGCCCGCTGTTGCCGATCAGCCCGGACTCGCTGCTGAAGGTTATGACCCGGCCCGACCGCTGCTGCCGGAACAGGATGCAGGCGTGCTTGACCACCGTGAAAGTCCCCTTGAGGTGCACGGCGATCACGTCGTCCCATTCCTGCTCGGTCATGTTGAACACCATCCGGTCGCGCAGGATCC
>JAPPCX010000082.1 GCA_028875655.1 Chloroflexota bacterium
CCATAGGCATTCACCACTCCTTGCGGGTCGTACACGGGTTTTCTGGGACAGGCTCCCGGGGGTTGCAGACCGGGCAGGCCCTGCTCCGCCAGGTGGCCCGGCAGGTCCGGCACCCGCAGGGGGCCGGGCAGGGCGGCCAGGTACTGGAAATGCTGCGCCCAGCCCGGCGCCGTCCACAGCCGCCCCGTCTCCTCGGCGGTCATGCCCGAGGACAGGAACTCCGCCGCCACCCCGGCCCCGTCGTGCAGCACGATGACGCCGTAGCGGGCACTGGTCAGGGAGCGGGCCGAGTCCAGCACCCCCTGGAGCACCGAGTTGAAGTCCAGGTCCTGGGTGATGCGCAGGCTGGCCTGGCCCAGGCGGGAGAGGCGCTCCCGCAGGGCGGCCATCTCCCGGGCCTGGCTGTCCGGTGGGTTCAACTCGTCACCTCCGAAAGAGCGGGGCAACTCCGCAGTCCCCGCCAGCGGGATTTGGCGTTGGCGAGAGCAATTATGCCCCAATTTCCCCTGTGTAACAAGATGCAATCACATAATCACAAGATATAACCCACAAATCCCTTGCGGGGTGGTATAGTCCCCTGCGACCATTTTTGAACAATGGAGGACCACAGTTGTTCGTCAGCCATGCACAGCTTCAGGGTGAACCGGCGCCGGCCCCGGCCCAGGCCGCCGGCGGGTCCGCCGCGCCCGGGGCGTCCCCCGCCGGGGACGCTCGCGTGGTCAAGTTCACCCCCCCCCGACTCTCCCGGCCCTAGAACCCGCATTCCCCGGCCTCTCCGCCGCCTCCCCCAGGATGTGACGGCATGAGGCCCTCTTCCTTCACCCCCTTCCTGTCCCGCTGGCCGCTGTTCGGCCTGGCGGCCCTGCTGCTCCTCATCGCCCTGGCCGCCCTGCTGGCCGGACCCGGGGCCGCCCAGGCCCACGACGGGCACGACGGCGCTCCGGGCCACGTGCATTTCACGACCATAGGTGCTGTAACCCCGGGGACTCCGGACCCGCCCACGGGCTGGGCCGAGCCCGGCCCCGGCGAGGGCCAGATCACCCTGCACTGGACGCCCGCCGGACCGGCTGCCACGAGTTGGGCTGTCGGATATCGAAAATCCGCCGAAACGATGTCCCAGACGGCTTCAGACGACATCCCCGCCGCCGCGCGGAGCTACACGATTTCCGGCCTGGAGCCGGGCGTCTTGTACTGGGTAGCAATTGAAGGAGAAAACGCAAGCGGGGGCGGCGATTTCTCTGTGGCCGACAACGTGGCTGCCGCCCACCCGCCGCCCGCCTTCTGGTGGGCGGACGTGGAGGGGGCGACGCTGACCGTCAACTTCGACCGGGACCTGGCCACCGGCTCGGCCCCGGCGGGCAGCGCCTTCACCGTGAGCGCAACCGCCCCGGACGGCACGGCCCGGACCATCTCCGGCGCCGGCACGGCCAGCATCTCCGGCAAGGCCGCCACCGTGACCCTGGCCAGCCCGGTCGCCCACGGCGAGACGGTCAGGGTGAGCTACGCCAGGCCCTCGGCCAACCCGCTGCTGGGCGCGGGCAGCGGGGGCATCGTGGTGGCCGGCTTCGCCAACCGGTGGACGGACAACCACACGAAACGGGGCGCCGTGTATCCCGTGCATTTCACGGACGTGGGTCTAGGCAGCAGTACGGGTCCGAACGCCCCCACGGGCTATGCCGTACCGGGCCCCGGCGGCGGCCAGATTACGTTGCACTGGACGCCCGCGACCTCCGGTCCGGCCGCGGGGGAGTGGGGTGTCCTTCAACGAAAATCAGGAACGAGCGGCCAATTCCGTGGCATCGGAGGCATCTCCGCCGCCACGCGGAGCCACACGATTTCGGGCCTGGAGCCGGGCGTCGCGTATGACGTCGAAGTGAGGGGGTGGACCGGGGGCTCGCCGAATCTGCCCGGAGATCGTGCCCGGGCCAACAACGTGGTTGCCGCCCACCCGTCGCCGCCCGGCTTCCTCTGGGCGCGGGTGGAGGGGGCGACCCTGACCGTGAACTTCGACGAGGACCTGGACACCGCCTCGGCCCCGGCGGGCAGCGCCTTCACCGTGAGCATCGTCAGCCCGGACGGCACGAAACGGACCATCGCCGGCACCGGCACGGCCACCGTCTCCGGCAGCGCCGCCACCGTGACCCTGGCCAGCGTGCTCGCCCACCGCTATAACGAGACGGTCCAGGTGAGCTACGTCAAGCCCTCGGCCAACCCGCTGCGGGCGCACGGCGACGCGGTGGACGGCTTCGCCAACCAGCGGGTGTCCGACCGCGCCAACCTGGGCCACGCCCACTTCTTCCTTACCACGCCGCCGGGCTGCGAGACGTGCCCGGACATGCCCACGGGCTACGCCGAGCCCGGCTTCGGCGACGGCGTGATCAATGTGCACTGGACCCCCGCGCCCACCGTAGGGATCGAGGGGAGTTGGTGGCTCTTCCATGAAAAGACCGGAGACTCGGACAGTCTGCGCCAAGTCCCCCTCGCCCCCGGCACGCGGAGCCACACCATTTCCGGCCTGGAGCCGGGCGTCCCGTACGACGTCATTTTAGTGGAGGTGGGCGGCGACGGGCTCGGCGACCGGGCCCTGGCCGCCAACGTGGCCGCCGGCGTCACGGACGGGCCGAGTTTCGTCGGCGCGACGGTGCACGGCAAGGCGCTGACGGTGACCTTCAACCGGGCCCTGAACGAGGACCGGGTCCCCCCGTACGACAGTTTCGAGGTCAGCACCTTTCACGGCGGCGGGGAGGGCCTTCCCCGGTGCTCGGGTGAATGCCCGGTCCCGGTCACCGGCCTGTCCATCTCCGGCGCCACGGTGACGCTGACCCTGGCCCAGGCCATCCCCTCCCACGGCAGCGCGACCCTGAAATACGAGCGCCCGACCCGCAACGCGCTGGTCGGCCGGGCCATCGGCTACCCGGCGAACTCCTTCGATTACCAGCAGGTGACCAACACGGCGCCCGACGTGGACGCGCCCCTCTTCTCCAGCGCGCAGCTCTTCCCCTGGCACACCAACTGCGACTGGAGCTACGCCGGCGGCCGCCTGCACTGGTACTGCCCCCCGACCTACGACGAGAAGGCCTTCCTGGAGATGGTGTCCACCGAGCTCCTGGACGACGAGGACGAGGACAGGAAGCCGCCCACCAGCGCCTTCCGGGTGACGGCCACGCCGCCGGGGGGCCGGGCCCGCACCGTCGCCGTGACCGGCGTGGCCTACATCTCCGGCCAGCAGGTCAAACTGGTGACCGGCCCGGTGCCCGGCGGCAAGGACGCCACGGTGACGGTGAGCTACGTCAAGCCCTCGGCCAACGGACTGCGGGACCGCGCCGGCAACCTGCTGGAGAGCTTCTCCGGCCAGCCGGTGACCAACGGGATGCCGATGATCGAGTCCATCGGGCTGGTCTCGGACCCCGGCCCCGACCGCACCTACGGGTTCGGCGAGCAGGTCCGGGTGGCGGTGACCTTCGACACTCCGGTGGACGTCAACTGGTGGAGCGGCCGGCCGCGCCTGAAGATCGACCTCACCGAGGAGAGCGGCGGGGGCCAGCGGTGGGCGCAATGGGATGGCCGGGACGACACCGAAACGCTGACCTTCATCTACACCGTGGCGGGGACGGACGTCTCGACGGCGGGCATCGCGGTGGCCCGGAACCCCATCGACCTCAACGGCAGCACCATCAGCTCCTTCCATGCCTGGCCGCGCCAGACCGCCAACCTCAGCTTTTCCTGGATCGCCCACAACCCGGCCCACAAAGTGGACTGGTCGCTGCCGGTGTTCCAGGGCGCGGCGGTGGACGGGACGTCCCTGACCCTGACCTTCGACCAGACCCTGGACGAGGACTCGGAGCCGTCGCCCGGGGCCTTCCGGGTCACGGTGAACGGGTCCCGGCGCGGCGTCGCCCGCGACGGCGTGGCCGTCTCCGGCCAGACGGTGACGCTGACCCTGGCCTCGGCGGTGGCCCACCCCTCCGACCTGGTCAGCGTGCGCTACACCAGGCCGCGCACCAACCCGCTGCGGGGCGCCAACGGCAGCGCCGTGGGTAGCATCTCCGACCAGGACGTGACCAACAACACGTGGATTCTCTCCTGGTCGGACGAGCTGACCGTGCGGGATTTTCATCCCACACCAAGCGCGGGTTGCCTAACTGGGTTGGTCGCCTGCCCGACCTTCTCCTTCAGCTGGAGAGGTGCGAGTTATTCGATTACAGGAGTTACTCTTTCCGATGCGGGTGGCTTGACATTCTCAATGAATAGAGCGGTTCCCCGGTCCTGGACACTGCATGTCGGCAATCTCCAGTTCCCTGTCGCCGATGCGACCCTTTCTAACAATGACAAGACCGCGTTGTGGAGCAACACCGGCCTTTCCTGGACGGACGGCCAGAAGGTCTCGCTGCGCCTGACGGCCTCGGCACCATCGTTCCAGAGCGCGGTGGTGGACGGAAGGACGCTGACCGTGACCTTCGACCAGAGCCTGGACACGGACTCTGAGCCTGCGCCCGGGGCCTTTTACGTCACCGTGAACGGGTCCCGGCGCAGCGTCGCCTCCGGCGGCGTGGCCGTCTCCGGCAAAACGGTGAGGCTGACCCTGGCCTCGGCGGTGGGCCACACCGACACGGTCAAGGTGCGCTACACCCGGCCCGCCACCAGGCCGCTGCATGGCAGCGGCCTCGGCAGAGCCGTGGCGACCTTCGCCGACCAGGACGTGACCAACAACACGTGGACTCTCTCCTGGTCGGACGAGCTGACCGTGCGGGATTTTCATCCCACACCAAGCGCGGGTTGCCTAACTGGGTTGGTCGCCTGCCCGACCTTCTCCTTCAGCTGGAGAGGTGCGAGTTATTCGATTACAGGAGTTACTCTTTCCGATGCGGGTGGCTTGACATTCTCAATGAATAGAGCGGTTCCCCGGTCCTGGACACTGCATGTCGGCAATCTCCAGTTCCCTGTCGCCGATGCGACCCTTTCTAACAATGACAAGACCGCGTTGTGGAGCAACACCGGCCTTTCCTGGACGGACGGCCAGAAGGTCTCGCTGCGCCTGACGGCCTCGGCACCATCGTTCCAGAGCGCGGTGGTGGACGGAAGGACGCTGACCGTGACCTTCGACCAGAGCCTGGACACGGACTCTGAGCCTGCGCCCCGGGCCTTTTACGTCACCGTGAACGAGGCCCGGCGGGGCATCGCCTCCGGCGGCGTGGCCGTCTCCGGCAAAACGGTGACGCTGACCCTGGCCTCGGCGGTGGACGAAGGCGACACGGTGAAAGTGCGCTACGGCAGGCCCTCCGCCAACCCGCTGCAGGGCGCCGGCGGTTTCTTCTCCGTGAACACCTTCTCCGACCAGGACGTGACCAACAACACGCAGTCCGGCAGCGGTCTGAGCGGGAGCGACGAGGAGCAGGTCCCGGCGGCAACCGTGTCCCGCGTGGCCGTCTCCTCATCGCCCCAGGCCAACGACACCTACGCCCTGGGCGAGACCATCCGCATCACGCTGAGCTTCACCCAGTTGGGGGTGGACGTGGACACAACGGGAGGAACGCCACGGCTCAAGATCGACATGGACCCGGCGGACTGGGGCGAGAAGTGGGCGTCCTACGAGAGCGGCAGCGGCACCCACAGCCTCACCTTCGCCCACACGGTGGTCGAACCCAACATCTCCACCCAGGGCATCGCCGTGCTGGAGAACACCCTGGAGCTGAACGGCGGCACCATCCAGTCGGACGGCGAGGACGCCGGCCTGGCCCACACCGGCCTGGCCCACGACCCCAGCCACAAGGTTGACTGGCAGACGCAGCCGGAGAGCGGCGGCGGCAACAGCGGACAGAGCGGCAGCGACCAGCAGCAGGTCTCCCCGGCATCGGTGACCGGCGTGAGCGTATCGTCTTCGCCCACGTCCGGCGACACCTACCGCCTGGGCGAGACCATCCGCGTCACGCTGACCTTCACCGAGTTGCAGGTTGACGTGGACACGACGGGAGGAACGCCCCGCCTCAAGATCGACATGGACCCGGCGGAGTGGGGCGAGAAGTGGGCGTCCTACGAGAGCGGCAGCGGCACCCACAGCCTGACCTTCTCCCACACCGTGGTCGAACCCAACATCTCCACCCAGGGCATCGCCGTGCTGGAGAACTCCCTGGAACTGAACGGCGGGACCATCCAGTCGGACGGCGCGGACGCCGACCTGGCCCACACCGGCCTGGCCCACGACCCCAGCCACAAGGTGGACTGGCAGACGGAGCCGGAGAACGGCGGCGGCGGCAACAGCGGACAGAGCGGCAACAACCAGCAGCAGGTCTCCCCGGCATCGGTGTCCCGCGTGGCAGTGTCCTCCTCGCCCCAGGCCAACGACACCTACGCCCTGGGCGAGACCATCCGCATCACGCTGACCTTCACCGAGTTGCAAGTTGACGTGGACACGTCGGGAGGAACGCCCCGGCTCAAGATCGACATGGACCCGGCGGAGTGGGGCGAGAAGTGGGCGTCCTACGAGAGCGGCAGCGGCACCCACAGCCTGACCTTCTCCCACACCGTGGTGGAGCCCAACATCTCCACCCAGGGCATCGCGGTTCTGGAGAACTCCCTGGAGCTGAACGGCGGGACCATCCAGTCGGACGGCGAGGACGCCGGCCTGGCCCACGCCGGCCTGGCCCACGACGCCAGCCACAAGGTGGACTGGCAGCAGTCGCCGCCTGCGGCCAACAGTCCGGCCACGGGCGCGCCGGCCATCACCGGCACGGCCCGGGTGGGCGAGACCCTGACGGCGGACACCTCGGGAATTGCCGACGCCGACGGCCTGGACGACGCCAGCTTCAGCTACCAGTGGCTGGCCGACGGTGCTGACATATCGGGGGCTACGGGTTCGTCGTACACCCTGGCCGGCGCGGACCGGGGCAAGGCCGTCCGGGTGCGGGTGTCCTTCACCGACGACGCCGGCCACGCCGAGACGCTGACCAGCGCGGCCACCGCCGCAGTGGCGGCCAAGCCGCCGGAGGCGACCGCCGTGGCGGTAACGTCGGACCCCGGGGACGACGACACCTACGGGCTGAACGACGTGATCACCATCAGCGTCACCTTCGACGAGGCGGTGGACGTGGATACCACGGGAGGAACGCCCCGGCTCAAGATCGACATGGACCCGGCGGAGTGGGGCGAGAAATGGGCATCCTACCAGGGCGGCAGCGGAACCGCCACCCTCACCTTCACCCACACCGTGGTGGAACCCAACATCTCCACCCAGGGCATCGCGGTTCTGGAGAACTCTCTGGAGTTGAACGGCGGCGACATCGAGTCGAAGGCCACGGACACCGACGCCGACCTGTCCCACACCGGCCTGGCCCACGACGCCAGCCACAAGGTGAACTGGCAACAGTCGGAGGAAAGCCCAGGCTCCTGACGCGGCCCTGAGCGGCTTCGCCCGACCTGGTTGCGGAGCCGCTTATACCCGTGCAACTGCGCTCCGGCAAACGCCGGGGCACCCCGGCGTTCCGCGAAGTGGCGTTCCAGGGCTTCGGCGCAGCCCGACGGCACACCTGCCCCCCAGGACTCGTGTGCAAGGAGACACGCAGCATGAGGACCGGCCCTTTCCCGCCCCGGGTGTGGCTCAACCCCGTCGCCGTGTGGGAGTTGCTGGACCAGCTCGACATCTCCCAGAACCAACTGGCCCGGCTGGCGGGCATTTCCCCCGGCCACCTCTCTCTGCTGATGAACGGCAAGCGCAGCCCGGCCCCCGGCGTCCGGCAGCGGCTGATGAAGGCCCTGGGCGTGGACGATTTTCACGTCCTGTTCGTCATGGAGCGGCCAGCGGCGGGAGGCGGTAGCGGAGGGAGGGCCACCACACCCAACGCAAGTGGCAACTGTCTGGAATGTCGAGACGATTGAGCAAAATGCCTCGTCTCATCCCAGGCTCATCCATCCTTCTCAACGGTTGCGAGGAACCCCCAATGCCCGACGTGAAATCCCCGACCCCTTCCGGCGATTGCCTTGAACGCAATGAGGTGGCATAAATGGAGGTGCGGGGCCTTCCATTCCCTGCGCCGGGCGAGGCGGCGGCTGGAAGGCGGCGGACCGCCGACCGCATTACAGCCGGGGTCGAATACGAGACCGTGCAGGAGCAGAACGCATGGACAAGAAAACGAGACCGGCAACGGAAGCGCCGTCCGCCGATGCGGAGAGCGAAGAGGCTGCGCGTCTGGCTGCGTTCCTGTTCGGCGAGGAGGCCAAGGAAACGGACCCACCAAGGGAAGCGCCGTTCAACCTAGCGACGGAATACGAGGCTGCGCGCTTGGCTGCCCGCCTGTTCGGCGAGAAGTCCGCAGGCAGCTACCTCGTAGCGGGCCGGTTGATCCGCTTCGACCGCCTCCCGGTCGGTGATCTGGGGCTGCTCACGGTCGGGTTCCGCATCACGGACCGGCCCAACGAGAAGTGGACCCGTCGCTTCAACCGGTTCAAGTACGGCGACCCTGCCGCCGTCAGGGCGGCCACCCGCACCCTCTGCGCGGCGTTCGACTTGTTCCGCCTTGACGCGAACCCCCGCGTCGTCGTCTCCTCGGTCTCTTCGGGGCAAAACATCGTGCGAAACGACACCCCGGCTTCGATACTGGCGTCCGCGCTTGCGGAATCCCGCGGCTGGGAGTGGCTTCCGCATCACGTTACCAAGGACCGGCATCCCAGCATCACCCGCATCCCCTCCGCTGCCGAGCGGGACGCCACCGTGGACGGGGTGTACCTTGCTGCCCCCATCGGGGGCGAGCCCGGCCTCGTGATCGTCGTCGATGACTTCTGCACCCGGGGCGCGACGTTTGCCGACATCGCCCGCGCCATCCGGGAGTCCAACCCCGGGTGGGAGATTCAGCCGGTCAGCCTCGCCAAGACCGAGCGCGCCGCCTACTGGAATGGCGAGCTGACCAACGCGCACATCCCCGACGAGCTGGATGCCATCTGGCGCGGGGACCCGGAGGCCGCGTCGCCCTTCTATTGAAATGCAAAAGGGGCCGCATACATGGCCCGCTTCCCCGGCCATACCCTCCGCAAACGCAAAAAGCGCCCACATATGGATGAGCCGGACTTCCCTCTAACCGGCCAGCGGATTCTGACCGGTCTCCCTCGCAAGCGTCTCAGCAAGCCGCCGATACTCCTCCCCGTCCCCCAAATGAAAAGAGACCCCCTACATGGACGCGCGTTTCTTCTAAAAGCAAATAGCCCACGCATATGGGTTCGGCGGGGGAAGGACACCGCCATGCGGTATCCTCCCCCCGTGTGTTGCGCTTTAGCGGCCCGGCCTAGAACAACCGCAGCGTCTCCGGTTGCGGCTGCTGTTCCGCCTCCGCCTCTCCCTCAGTGGTCGCGGCCTGGGCCGCAGCCTGCTGGCGGCGGTTCCGCTGCCGGGGCGGTGGCGCCGGTTTCACGTAGGCCGGGTGCATGGGTTCCTCCTCCCACCGGGCTTTCGCCCGGGCCACCACCGCCGGGAACTCGTCGGCCAGCCCGAAAAGGTCCGGGTCGTCGAAGACTTCGATGTGCGGGTCCGCCGAGGGCTGCTGCACTCCGATAATGGCGCGGCCTCCCCGGATGGATAGCACCACCTTCAGCTCCTCGGAGCCTTCCGTCTCGGCAGCAGCGGGCTGCTCCCCACCGGCATCGGCATCATCGGCAACGACGGGTTCTCCAGCGTCGGCTTCCGCGTCGCCGTCCAGCCCATCGGATGTTTCCAAGTCGCCCACGTCGTCCGTGACTTCTCCGGCGGGAAACTCTCCGTCAGCGTCGGGTTCCTCAGCGATGGTTTCCACGTCGGCGTTCTCCCCGGCAACATCGACAGCCGAGTCGTCCGGCGTTTCCTCGGTCACGCCGCCGAACAAGAACTCTTCTACGTTCACCACGTCCGAGGCATGGTTTCCCGTTTCGTTGTCGTCAGTCATGGTATCTCCCTCTCTGATTTCCCCATGGTGCGGCAAGCCTTCCCGTGACCCGCTCTTGATCTCGCCCAGGGTCCTCGGACGCCAGTAAAGGTCGCGCTCCACGGCGGGAACGTCGCCGAACACCGTAGTCTCGGCCAACTCGGTGAGGTCGAAGTAGCCCAACTCCCGCTCGAACCCATCCACCAGGCCGAAGCACTGGCCGGTTTCCGGGTCCATCTCGGTGATGAACCAGGTCCAGTTCGAGTACGGGGAAAACAGTTTGGCGTGGGCGAGGACGGTGTCGTAGTCCGGGGCGTTCTCGTTGGCGTAGATGGCGGGAATGGTCTCGGCGACCTTCTCCGTCATCAGCTGGTGGCCCCGCTTGCCAGCGTGCTGGTCCTGCCACACGGTCGTGGCGGTTCCCTTTTCGTCAGTCATGGTTTCGTTCTCCTTGTCGGTAGTGTAAGTATCCTTGCTTGCGCCGTTCATCCGGCTTCGGTGCGGCCCACCAGCCGGGCCACCGCCTCGGGGGTGACGTAGCTGGGGCTGACCGTGCCCTGGTCCATGTCCAGGTAGAGGGACAGGAAGGGGCAGGTCCCCGCCACCATGCGCCGGACCACCTGCAAGACCAGCGACGCCATCATCTGGTTGATGGTGGGGTCCTGGTCGGTGAGGTCCAACGCCGCCGCGCAGTCCACGTCGGGGGGCCTGGTGGACACGGCGGTCAGCAGGTCAGGCCGTTGCAGCGTGGGTGCCGGGGCCAGCAAGCAGGTGTCGCCATCGAAAGGCGGTTCCTCCAGGAACACCGGCTCGGCGACGTTGCCCACCAGCACCTGCCCCCAGTTGGTGTCGTTGCCGGCGTCGATAAGCCAGCGGCAGGGGTCTCCGGGCAGGCACTCGGCCATGGCCCGCCGGGCGGCGGCGTTGTCGGCGCAGCCGATGACCAGGCCGTCATGGGACGAGAGGCCGGGGTAGCGGCAGTCCTCCTCCCGGAAGGGATAGACCGAGTAGCCCACGGGCCGGTTGTAGGCTTGGGCCAAACGGTCGGCCAGGGCTTTGCTCTTGAATTTTCCGACATCCTCGGCGTAGAAATTCTGGCGGAGCAGGTTGTGGGGTTCCACCCGGTCGTGGTCCACCAGGACGATGGTGGCGTCGCGGCCCTGGAATAGGCGGCAGAGGCCCTCGGCGACGAAGCCCCCGGTGCCCCCGCAGCCCACCACGGTGATCCAGGGGTTGTCCAGCAGGAACTCGTTGTCCAGGTAGTAGGGCATGGTTGCTTACCTCCTTGTAGATGGGTAGATTGGCGCCGGTTCCGTTTCTTCCTTCGTCAGCCGCAGGCCCGCCGGATGCGGGCCGTCAAACACCTGGGACCAGCGCAGCGGGGCGAACTGGCCGTAGATGCCGAGGCGCAGGGTCAACTCTGGCGCAGGGGTATCCAGCCGTCCCACGACGCCGTAGACGCGGAAGCCCTGCTCGTCCCTATCGTCGGTGGCCGAGAAGAAGGCCCGGTGGCGGGCGTGGGAGTGGAACTCGGCAATGACGCCGCTGGGCGGCTGGTAGGAGAGGGACGAACCCGTCCCCTCCTGCGGGGGCACCACCAGCCGGTAGGCGTCGCCGTCCCAGCGCACCGCGAAGAACCTCTCGGTGTCCGGGGCGGCCAGCATCCAGCCCAGCCCTAGCTCGAAGACGTGAGCCGGAATGGGGCCGTGGGTAAGCGCCAGCTTCTCGGACACGGGCGCCAGCCCCCGCACTCCGCAGGGAGCCACCAGCACCCGCGCCGTCAGGTGGGCGCTCTCGGACTGGACGTAGAGGCCGCCCGCTCCCAGCACGTAGTCGAAGCCGATCCCCTGAGAACCGGAGAGACCGGCGGGATGGTTCACCAGGTAGCCCACCGGCGCGGGCGAGGGGTTAGTAATAGCCCCGCCGTCCTTCGCCGGCGGCCATGACCTGGCCCACGGTGCATTGGGGAACCAGGTCCTCAACCGGGTAGTCAGCCTTTCCATCGAGTTCCTCCCATAGGGCTTGCAGGTTGTCCGGGTGCCTCTTCGACCGTTCCCTGGTATCTCCGGTAAGGGAGAAGAAGGACTGGAAGAAGGATTCGGGTATCCGTCCCACCGCCTCGGGGAAGCGGTGGCTGCCGGGACAGGTCCGCCCGTCCCGGAAGACGTTGAAGGCCGGGGCGCGGTAGAGCTGCTGGCCCGTGTCCGTGGGCCGTTCCAGGGCGGCGTACACCCAGGGCGCCCTTGCCGGAGAGCAGACGAAGACCAGGCCCGGCATGGGAATCCTTAGACGGGCGGGAGGCTGGAATGCCTCCCGTTGCAGTGCCACCGGCCAGACCTGGGGCGGACGCCACAGGGCCACCACCTGGCCGGTCTCCCCCTGGCTCCACCAGAGGGCGTTTTCGGGCAGCAGCCCCGAGGCGAAGCCCAGGTGCCGGGTGAACACATTGGCGATCTCGTCCGCCGAGACGGTCCTGACCCAGGTGCGGTCGCCCTCGAAGCCCCTGAGCAGAACGGTCTCGGAATAGACCTCAAGCTGAACCTGAAGGGTGTCCCGGGGCACATCGTCGTGACCCGGCAGGGACCACTCGGTCCGGTGCGTGTCATTGGTCGTCATCATCGGTTTCCTCCTTTTCTTGAATAGGCAGCCGGGGCAGGATGAAGTCCAGCAGTTCGGCGAAGCGGCCGGGCAGGTCCTGCTCCAGCCAGTCGGCCAGCCCAGTCACCGAGTCGATGAGCCGGTCCGCCTTGCGCCATTCCTCCGTTCCTTCCTGGATGATTTCCTCCTCCCAGGGGTCGGAGAAGCCGTCGTAATTGCCGTCCTCGTAGTTGTGATCCAAGAAGAAGTTGCCGGTCTCGGCCCGCACCCAGGCGGCGGCCTGGGCAACTCCCGCGTAGCCGGTTTCCTCGACGGCCTCGGTCAGGTCCTCCAACGGAATGCCGCCCCGGGGAATGCGCTCCAGCGTCTCCTGGGGGATGCGCTGGGCGGCGCACTCCAGCCAGGCGGTGCGCAAACCACCGGGTTCGTCGTAGTACGCGTCGGGGGGTTGGGCCAGCAGCGCCAGGGCCGAGAGGCCCTCCCGGTACCCGTCCCACATCTCGTGGAGGCCGTCGTAGCCGAAGCCCATCAACTGGAAGGGGATGCCCCGGCGCAGCCAGGTGAAGGGCGGGTCCTCCCCCTCCTCCGCAAAGAACTCGATGAAGGGGGCATACAGGGGGAAGTGTCGTTCCTGGAACAGCCGGGCGAAGCGTTCCAGCTTCTCGCCCACGTCGGCGGTGGCCAGCGCCGCCTCCGCCTCTTCGGGAAAGAGGCGGCGCACCAGCCCGGTGAACCAGGCGTAGTCCTCGGCGCAGCCCAGCCGGGCAATCAACTCTTGCAGCGACGGCGGACGCCGCAGGAGCAGCCCGGCCAGGTCGCTCAGGAGCGGCGGGGCCGCAGTTGCCATTTCATCGCTCCCAGCAGCCGCCGGGTGGCGGCGGCGTAGTCCTGGGCCTGGGTGCAGGCCAGTTCCACCTCCGCCTGCCGGGCCGCCGCCGCGTCCAGGTCCAGGGTGCCGTCGGGCAGGGTGAGCTCCGCCGTGAGCTCGATGATGCGGAGGTCCGCCGGCGGGGTTGCCGCCAGCAGACCGGCCAGGGTCTGGTTGTCCATTTCGCTACCCCCTAGCTGCGGGCAGAGGCGTCGGCGCCCTTGGTGCCCACCCGCCGCTGGAACTCGAAGATGGTGTCCTCGCCCCGGGTGGTCTCCTTGACCGAGGCGTTGGCGATCTCGCCGTAGAAGTCCGCAAGCGTCGCCTTCACCTGCTCCACGCTCATCTCGGGGTCCGGGTCGGGGAACTCGCGGTCGTCGTACACAAACACTCGTGCCATGATTCTTCTCCTTGGGTAGTTGTCGTTTCGTTTGGTAGCCGTTTGCGGCGTCCTTGGAACAGGACGCCGTTCATGCGAAGAGGGGACGCCGCCGCAAGCGGTGTCCCCCTTCGTCGGTTGCTGATAGGCGGTTGCGGTCTAGCGGCCCGCGTCCACCGGCTCCTTTTCCTTCTCCTCTTCCTGCTCCCGGTCCAGCGCCCACTGGAACAGGGAGGCGGCGGCAGGCTGGTGCTTGCCGTTGCGTCCCCTGGGCTGGGCCGGTTCGTCGGCCAGGAACTCGGCCCAACTGAACAGGGACTGCTGCCCTTCGGCGGGTTCCTCATGGTGTCCGTTGCCGTTCCCGTTGCTCCCGTTTCCGGTAGAGAGCAGGCTGTGGTGACCGTTCCCGTTGCCGTTGGCGTGGTGGCCATTGGTCAGAACCAACTCCTCCGTTGGCGCCAGGGCGTCGTGATGGCCGTTGCCGTACCCGTTGACGTGGACTTCCACTGTCACCGGCGCAAGCTCCGGCTCGGCTTCCACCGCCTGCCAGCCGTCGTCCACCAAGAACTCCTCGGCGGCGGCCTCGGCGTCCCGGGCCTGGGCGAAGACGGCTTCCAGGGTTTCGGTGTCCTCCTGGGCGTCCCCGCTGACCACCTGCCGCGCCAGCGCCATCATCAGATCGTCGCCGTCGTCGCCGTAGGCGGCCAGCCCCTCCTCGGGCAACTCCCCCTCCACCGCCAGCGACGATTGCAGCTTCTTGGCCACCAGCTTCAGGGCATCGGCCTGGAGCGTTCCCCGGTAGGCCATGTAGATGACCTTCACCGGCCTTTTCTGCCCGATGCGCCAGGAGCGCCGCGACGCCTGGCGCATGGTGTACACGCTGTAATCCGTCTCGAACCAGACCAGGGTTGGGAAGTCGATGAGGTCCAGCCCGGTCTGCACCAGGCGGGGATGGCAGATCACCACGTCCACCCCAGCCTTGACCCTATCGGCGACCCAGGCTTCCCGCCGGTCGGGAGCCACGGCGTCGGCCTTCATCACCGCCACCTTGAACCCGTGCCGGGTCAGGATGTCGTCCATCCGCCCGGTGATGTCCCGGGTCCCGGTGTGGGTGGCGTACACCAGCACCCTCCGGCCCGCCAGCCGTTCCGCCGCCACCAGGTCCACCAGGGCCTGCTCCTTGGGGTAGATCTTCTCCTCGGAGAGGGGCGGGACCTGCACGATGAGCTTGCCGCTGGCCGGGTCGAAGACGGTCTCCCCGTGGGTGCAGCCGTCGGGGTAGGCCAACAGCGTTTGCAGGTAGGTTGCCAGCAGCCGCTTGGAACCCTTCTTCAGGGCCTTGACCAGGGCCTCGTGCAGTTCGGCGAAGACGTGGTTGTAGGCGCTGCGCTGGGAGTGGCCGGTGTGGTCCGGCTCGGAGTCCATCCCCGACAGGAGTATCTGCTCCTCGTAGGGCGGCAGGGCGGAGGCCACGTCCGCCAGCTTCAGGAAGACGGAGTTGCCTATGATGTGGAACAGAGCCGCCGGCACCAGGCCGGGCTTTTCGCTGACCGTCTTGCGAAACCCCTTGCGGCGGCTGGTGCGCCCGTCCTCGAAGGCGGAGTCGTCGTCGGGGTAGCGCACCGTCTCCTCCAGGAAGCCGTAGCGCTGTATCCAGCGGCTCTCCTCGGAGTGGCCGAACTCGGCGCGCAGCTCCGGCGAGAAGCGGTAGAGGAGATGGAACAGGGTGCTGGAGTATCCGCCCATCAGGGTCCCCGACAGGCTGAGGGACTTGCCGATGACGTCGGCCAGCACGCCGGCGGCGATGCCCTGGGCCGAGCCACGACCCTTGTACTCGTGAATTTCGTCTCCGACCAGCAGGTCGAAGAAGCCCCGCATCCGGTTCTTCACGTAGTCGGCTAGGGGGTAGCGCCGGGGGCCGGAGCCGTCGGCCTGCCACAGGGGAGCGTGGCAGCGGGCGCAGTCGCGCTTGCGGCGGCGCAGCTCGGCGTCGGTGAGGGGCACGCCGTCCTTGTCCGTGACCTGGCCGTAGCAGGTGGCGCAGCAGGGGACTTGAAAAGGTTCCCCGGTCTCCTCGTCCCGCACCAGCCGTCCGTTTTCGGTGGCCCACCGCTGGATCACCGAGGGCAGCCAGCGGTAGGACAGCTTGGCCCGCTCCCGGCTCATCACCGCGAACAGGGGGCCGGAGCCGGCGGAGAGGCGCAGCCGTTCCAGGTCGGTGATGGAGGTTACGATGGCGGTGCGGGCCAGGGGGACGGTCTGCTCCACCTCCCGCTTCCACTTCTTGGTCAGGTGCGGCGGGCAGAGGATCAGGACCCGCCGGAACCCGGCGGCGTGGGCCGCCGCCGCGCCGATGAAGCTCTTGCCGGTGCCCATTTCGCCGACGACGGTGGTGCCCCGGTGGGATTGCAGGGACAGGGCCGCGCCCCGGATGGCGTCGGCCTGCGCCCCCAGGGGAGTGCGCAGCAGGTGGGGCAGCGCAACCTCGTTCTCCGAGGGCCGGTACAGGGGTGGGTAGGACTCCACCACCCTTCGGGCGATGGCGTCCTTGAAAGTGTCGATGAACTCTCCCAGGTTCATGGGTAGTCTCCTTTTGTTGGGGATGCATTGGAGGGTTGGAAAAGCGAAGGCCCCGCCCTTCCCTGACGGGAACCGGCGGGACCTTCGTGTCGCGGCTATGATGTAGCCGTCTATTCGGTTGGGACGAGGGTCTTTCCGTCGCCCGTGTCGCCGGGGCAATCGCCGCCCAGGTGCCAGGAGCGCGGCGTGGAAGCGACCACCTGGCCGCCGATGATGTCCACCGTGGCGGTCTGCTTCACGGGCTGGCCGGGCAGGATGGTTTGCCCGCACCGGGCGCAGGCGTCCAGGGTCAGGGTCATCTGCATAGCTACCTTCCTTTATGAGCGTGGAGTAGTTTGGGTTTGTTCAGGCCGATATGTCGGTGATGTCGCCGCTGTGCAGGTCGAGAGCCACCACGGTGGTCTTGAGCTTCTCCCGGTACACCTCGGTGTTCTCGGTTTCCTCGGCCAGCACCTTCTCCTTGCCGGTGCGCCCCTTGACCAGCACCCGCCGCCCGTCGGCCTCCAGCGCCAGGTTGTCCAGGAAGCCCGCCGCCACCAGCATGGCCAGGTGGCCCCGGCGCAATGGCATCAGCGGCCGGGTCCGCTGGTCCCCCACCGGCCAGAGGGTGTCGGTCACGTCGGGGCTGGTCCACAGGCCGTTCCTCCTGGCCTCGGCCACCGCCGCCAGGGGGTCCACGGTGCGGGTGGCGAAGAGGATGTCCCCGCCTATGGCGCCCGGCGGGTCATAGACCCGGTAGCCCCCGTGGTGCAGTTCCTCCGGCTCCCCTTCGGCCCAGGCCCGCACCTGCCCCTCGGCCCGGGCGTCGGGGCTGGGTTCGGCCTTGCGATAGCCCAGCAGCGCCACTTGGTCAAAGGCTTCCCGTTCCGGTTCCGGGAAGTACCAGCAGCGCAGGTCCCGGTAGTGGGAGGCCAGGTAGCGGGCCGAGACGGAGAGGCGCTGCTTGGGCACGATGAACACCAGCAGCCCGCCATCGGAGAGATACCGGGTGCAGTGGGTAAGGAAGGCGTGTTCCGTCCGCTTGTCCTCCGAATCGTAATCGTATGGCGGGTTCAGGAGCAGTACGCCGAAGACGCCGTTGGCGATGGAGGTGGCGAACAGGTCGCAGGCCAAGGCGCGGTCCAGCAGGTCCCGGGCTTCCTCAGCCCGGTCCCGGTGCAGTTCCACCCCGTAGGTTTCCACGGTCAGGGAGTTGGTCCGGCGCAGAGCGTCGGCCAGTTGCGCCAGGGCGTCGCCGCCCCCGCAGCAGGGGTCCAGGACGCGGAGGGTCTGCCCCGGCCTACCGTAGGCCGGGGGGCTGTCAATCAGTTCGGCGAGCAGGTCCACCACCCGCAGCGGAGTCGGGTAGTACCCGCCTTTCGCCTGAGCAGCGAGTCTCATGGTAATTCTCCTTTTCCTTTGTGGTTAGGTTTGGGTCAATCAGTCGCAGGTCTTCAGGCCCACCACCTCGCCCTTGGCCAGGGTGCGCTGGTAGCACAGCACCTGGCTGGTGTCCTTGGCTTTGGCGCACTCGACGCAGAAGGCGGTGAGCAGTTCGGCGCGGTTGGCGACGACGATGCGCTTCACCAGCACCGAGTCGCCGCTGGGGAGGTCGTGGCGGTAGAGCTTCTCGAAGGGGTCGCGGCGCTCCGCCTCGGTGGCGGGCCGGTAGAAATGGGGCTGCCGGGAGGAGGTCAGGTGGTCGGCGGCCCCGTGGGGGCAGAACCGGCAGGTCTCGCCGTCCGGGGAGTAGAGCTGCCAGGCTTTCCAGTTGCGCGCCCGGCGGCGCTTGTTGCCCCGCTTCACGGGATTGAGCGTCCTGTCCATGGTTGTTGGTCTCCTTTGCTGTGTCGTTGGCGTTGACCGGAGGCTCGGGCTATCCGCAAGCCGCGCCTTCGGGCAGCGTGAGCAGGCCCATGGCCACGGCGTCGGACAGGTCGTCGCGGAGCTTTTCCGCGTCGGGGGCGCACCAATAGGCGACGACACCCATTGACTGGAGGGGCTTGATACTTTCGTCCCGTAGCCCCTTGCGCCAGAGCCAGTCGGCCCAGGAGTGGTGCAGGGGCAGGGGGCTGCGCTGGTCCAGGAAGCGGTGGTACAGGGCCGGCGCCTCCTCCTCGCTGGGTGCCAGCAGCAGGAAGGAGTCCCGCTCGAAGGCGAACTCCGCCATCCTGGTATAGACCAGGGCGTGCCAGCCGCCGGAGGTGGGCAAGCGGGCGATTTTGGTGGTCCAGGTGCCGATGGTGGGCGGCGGAACGACGCAGCGCCGATACCCGCCGGAGATGGCCATGCCCTCGGTGCCCTGGATGAGGAAAGCCGGGTCCGGGGGCTGTTTGAGCAGGGAGGCCCAGATCGCCTTGAGCGCCGTCTGGGGTCCCACCATGGAGAGGAACCAGAGGCCCTCGGTGTCCGGGTCCCGGGCGAAGGCGTCGGCGGTGGCCGAGTAGCCGCCCGCGGTTACGGTGAAGAGGTCGTCGGGGTTGATGGTGGCCTGGGTTGCCAGCATAAACGGTCTCCTTTCGTCTTGGGTTGAGGTTGCGGCGCGGGGAGTTACGGCCCCGCGTGAGAGCCGGAGGATTTGCTTCCTCCGGTCGTGGCGGGCGGGCTAGGCGTCCATCAGCTTCCTTTCCTTGAGGCTGACGTACCGGTCGCCCGCGATGACGATGTGGTCCATCACTTCAACGTCCAGCAGCTTCCCCGCCGCAACCAGGTCCCTGGTCACCGCCACGTCCTCGGGGCTGGGCGTCGGGTCGCCGGACGGATGGTTATGGCTGATGATGATGCTGGGGGCCGCTTCCACCACGGCGGGGCGCAGCACTTCGGCAGGACGCACCGCCGACGAGTTGACGGTGCCCTGGTAAATGAGCCGCTGGGCCATGACACCGTTCCTGGTGTTGAGCAGCAGCACGCGGAGTTGTTCCTGGGCAAAGCCTTTCATCTCCGGCCCCAGCAGGTTGTAAACGTCCTGTGGGCAGCCGATGGTGGGCATCTCGGCGGGGCGCTCCGGCTGGTAGGACACCTCGTAGTGGGCGGCCAGCTCCCCCAGCAGGGTCAGGTTGGAGCGCAGGGCCTCCAGCACCGCGTGGCCCTCCAGGGTGACGGCGGGAGTGTCGGCGGTCTTGGTCTGCTTCTTGCGGGGCATGGTTCACTTCCTTGCAGGCGAATTGGGGAACGAAAGCGGGGCCGCCCCCTGCCGATTGGGGGCGGCCCCGTGTTGCGTCCGCCGGTGGCGGGCGTCGCTATTCGGTTGTCCGGTTAGAAGGGAAGGTCGTCGTCAACAGGCTGCCCGGCGCTGGCGTAGCTGCCGTTATCGCCGCCGTTGCCATGGCCGTTGCGGGAGGAGTCCAGGAACACCACGTCCTGGGCGTGGACCTCGGTGCGGTAGCGCCGCTGCCCGGCCTCCCCTTCCCACGACGATTGCACCAACCGCCCCGCGACATACAGGCGCTGGCCTTTCTCCACGTACTGAGCAACCGCCTCGCCCAGCTTGTCCCAGACGACAATGGTGTGCCAGTCGGTGGCGTCCTCGCCGTTCTTCCGCCCCCGGTCCGTGGCCAGGCGCAGCTGGGTAACGGCGATGCCCGACGCCGTGTAGCGCATCTCCGGGTCAATCCCGACCCGTCCCAACAGTTCCACCTTGTTGATGGTCTTCGCCATGATTGTTCCTCCAATGAGTTGTGAATTGGGGTTTGCCGTGGCGGGGCCGTCCCTTCCTTTAGAGGAGGGCGGCCCCGTGCCGCGCTCCAACGTGAGGAGCGTCAGGGTTTGACTAGCTGACCCGCAGGTAGTGGGAGACGTTCTCGGTAACGATGTCCGCCCTGGTCTCCGGGTCCAGCAGGGCGTTCAGCCGCTTGTGGTTGACGTTGTAGCGGGTGGACTTGACCATCCCCACGGTGCGGGTCTTCTCCCGCCCCTCCAGCCTGGCCTTGTCCTGGCCCTGCTGCTTGAGCCAAGCCCGGAGCACGTCCGTAACCCACCGCTTTTCGTCCTCGAACTCCCGGATGGTGTCCTGGATTTCCTCGTACTCGTGCAGCGCCTTCCGCGCCTCTTCGTCGCTGACCGGCTCAGCGTCCCCGGCGATTTCATCCTCCGTTTCCGGTTCCACCGCCGCCGTCCCCGGCAGGCAGGCGTTGAGGAAGGGGCAGCGTTTACACTGCCAGTCGTCGGCGGTGAAGTCCCGCTCCGGCAGGGCATAGGGGTCCGGCCCGTTGACCAGGTGGTGGGCCGCCAGTTCCCCCAGCCGGGCGCAGGCTCGCTCGAAGGCCCGCTCCACCCGCCGGGCCGGTATCACCTCGTAGTCCCAGGTCCTTCCGCCCGTGTCCAGGGTGGCGATCACCACGTCCCGGGCCTGGTCGAAGGCGGCGTAGGTGTAGAAGGCGGCCTGCCACACCGATTCCGGGTGGCTGCGCTCGGCGCCCAGCGTCCGCCACTTCTTGTAGGCTTCCGGCCCCCGGGTCTTCACCTCCACGATGCTGGGTTCGATGCCGAAGATGGGCGCGACGCCGGCGGCGTCCACGTGGCCGCTGACCAGTAGCGTCGGGCCGAGCCGCAGGGAGACCATCCGGGGGTTGTCCCGGTCGGTGGGGGTGATGTCCCAGCCGGCCCGCTCCATGGCCCTCAGCACCACCGGCTCCAGGGCGTTGCCGGCCTCCAGCATGGTGAGGGAGTCGTCGCTGCGGGGGTTGGTGACCCGGTGGCCGGTGGCCTCGTACCAGAGGGCGCGGCGGCAGTTGCCCACCGCCGAGGCCCGGATCTCCAGGGTGCCGTCGCCGTCGAAGCGGGCGTTGGGCCGGGAGTACACGTCGGTCTGCTTGTCAATCGTGATAGTCATGGTTGTCGTTCCTCCGTAGAGTTGGGTGTCCGGTAGATGAGAAGCGGGGCCGCCCTCCGCAGAGAGACGGCCCCGTGCGCCTGTATGGGTCGGTGGTTCCGTTCAGTCGGCGGCGATGGGCAGTTCCGCCGGTTCCGCTTCTTCTTGTTGGGCTGCCAGGTAATCCCGTAGGACCAGGGCGATGCCGTCGCCCAATCCCCGCACGTACACCGTGCGCCCATCCTCCATTCGGTTGGGCCAGGGCTGCATTTCGGTGATGCCCTGTATCTGGCCGATCACTTCGTCCAGCGGCGTTCCCCGCCGCAGGTGCAGGGAGACCAACCGGCAGGCCATTTCGGTCATCCCGTGTTGCAAACTTCCGGCCTTGCCGAGACTGCCGAAGACCTCGAAGGGCTGGCCGTCTTCGTCCAGTCCCACGGTGACGAACAGGCTGCCCAGCTCGGTGGACAGTTTCGTCGTTGCGCTGGGCAGGCAGCGGGGCCGGCTTCGGGTGGCGGTCATGGCGATCCCCCCTCGTTGCCGAGGAAGGGCAGCGCCGGAGAGTAGCGGTCGAAGTAACCCGCTATTTTCAGGGCCAGTTCCCGCTCCCTTTCGTCGCCCAGGCCCAGCAGCGTCCGGGCGATGGGTTCCTCGCAGTCCTCCTCGGCGAAGCAGGGGTTGAGAAGCGCATCTCGCACCACGTCGGGCAGTTCCTCCCACCGTTCCCGGCTGAGCTTCAGACCGCCGTGGCCGGCGGTGGACACCCGCCAGACGCCCTCGGCCAATTCCTCGATGTCCTGGGGCCAGCCCCAGGGGGTGTGGATGGTGGTTGCCGTCATTGCCGTTCCTCCTTGTGTGGTGAAATCCGATAGATGAAAAGCGGGGCCGTCCCGCGATGGAGACGGCCCCGTTGGATGGTGTTGGGCAAGATGTCTTACCGGTTGTCGTTGCCGCCCGTGGCCGCTTCCTTCGCCTCGTTAACCTTGCGTGCGGCGTTCTCCACCAGGGGCTTGAGGTCCTTGGCGGGCAGGTCGTCCAGATCCCGGCCCGTCTGATTCTTGACCGCCTCCCGCACCCGGTCCTCGTCGTAGCCCTGCTTCGCGCCCAGGTCGATGAGCCGCCCCCGCATCTGCTGGAGGTAGGAACCGTCGCGCCGTCCGTTGCTGTTGTTGCCCTGGCCGTTGCTGCCGTTGCCATTGCCCCTGGCGTTGGAAGCCGGCGCGGTGGCCCTGCCGTTGGCCGGGGGCTGGTCTCCGTAGAGGCCGTTGCCGAAACGGTCGCCGAAGCTGCGGAGCGCCCGCTTCAGTCCATCGGTCACCGCCCCCTTGGCGGCGGTCTCGTGCCCCTCGGGGTTGTCGTCGGTGACCACGTGGAACCCGATGTCGGTGCGGGGCGGCGCGCCCACCACGCTGACCCGCACCGGGGCGCTGTAGGCGTAGTTGACCTTGACCTCGCCGGTCCTGACGTCCACCTTCTCGATCCGGCGCAGGCTAACGTCGCCCACCAAGTCGTAGCCCCAGCCGCCGTAGCCAAAAATCCTGTTGGCCTGGTCGATGACCGTGTGTCCCTCGATGTACTCGTAGCTGCGGTTGCCCCTCCCGTCGCGCCGGGAGACCAGGGCCGGGTCCAAGGGCTGCTCCAGGGCGCTCACCACGGCGGGAGGCAGCCCGTCCCACAGGAGGTCGTGGCCGCCGATGTCGGCGACGCCATTGCCGTTGGGGTGGTGCCCGTTCTGGCCGTTGCCGTTGAGGTTGACGTGCCCGTTGGGGTGGTGTCCGTTGCCGTTGAGGTTCGCGTTGCCGTTCTGGTTGTTGCCGTTACCCATTTCGTTGCTCCTTTGCGTTGTGATGTTGGGTGTGCCCGTTGGTTGAAGCGGCTTCGCCGGTGGGAAGCCGTCAGCGGGGCCGGAGGCCCCGTCGCTAGGGTTGAGTTGGTTGGGAAAAGGAAAGGCCCGCCGGTCAGGGCGGGCCGTTAGAGAGGAAAGGTTGGTTGGAAGTTGACTAGCGGGCGGCGTTGGCCGCGTGCGCCAGCAGGCGGCGGAAGATGAGGTTGCCGTTGGGTCGCGTTGCCAGCTCGCCCAGGTCGCCGACGCCGTGGGGCAGGTTGACCACAGCGGCGCGGTTGCCCAGCAGTTGCTTGAGTTCCTGGGCCGCCGTGTTGCCCGCGTCGTCGTTGTCGAAGGCCAGGAAGATCCGGGGGCAGCCCCTGAGCGCCGCCGCCACCTTGTCCATCCCCTGCGTCCCCAGGGCGGCCACGGCGGGGTAGCCCCAGCCCGCGAGGGTCAGCCAGTCGAAGACTCCTTCGGCGACAATTACACCCGAGGGCGCCGGGCCGAGGGCGGCCAGGCCCAGCACCGGCTTGGATCCGGGGAGCGCCTGGAAGCGGGGCCTGGCGTTGGGCTGTATGGCCCGTCCAGTGAGCCACCGCGCCCGGCCCTGGGCCAAGTCGGGAACGGTGATGGTCCCGGCGAACCGCTCCTTGCCCCGTTCCAGGAACAAGCCGCTGTCCCGCTGCCGTTGGTTGGTGAAGCCGCTGGCTTGCAGGTGCTCCCGCAGTCCGTGGTCCGGCGCGTAGCCGAGACCCAACCGCAATGCGGCGTCGGGGCCGATGCCCCGGGAGGCCAGGTATTGCAACGCCGCCGAGCTGCGCCGCAGTTGCCCGCCGTAGAACCGGACCGCCGCCGTCAGCAGAGCCGGATCGCGGGGCGGAATGGAGATGGCCGTGGGACGTTGGGCTGGAGTTGGGCGGTGGGACGGCGCCCGTGGCGACGGGGTTGAACCGTCATCCAGCCGCCGGATGACTTCGGGCAGGGTCAGTCCTTCCATGCGCCCCACGAAGTCCAGCACGTCGCCACCCGCCCCGCAGCCGAAGCACCAGAACTTCTCGGTGTTGGCGTACACCGTGAAGCTGCCTTCAGTCTCCTGGTGGAAAGGGCAGACCCCTTGCCTGACCCGCCCCTTGCCGTGAAGGACGACCCCGGCGGCTTCCACCGCGTCGCCCAGGGGGTTGCGCGCCTTCAGTTCGGCGTAGTCCACGGCACTGTTGGCTACGACCATGACGCGCCTCCCTTGTGCAGAGGCTTCAGTCCCCGCAGGCTGCGCCGGGAGACCAGTTTGCCCACCGGCCAGCGCATCCCCAGGGCGGATACGACTTCCAGGCTGCCGTCGCCCCGTTCGACCAGCGCCGCCGCCTTCCCGGTGGCCGGGCTGTAGAGCAGCGCGTCGCCGCCAGCGAACCGGCGCCGGGCGATGTCCAGCCACTCGGCGTAGAGCCACCGCAGTGCCGGGTCCGTGGCTTGGGCGGCGTCCACTCCGTTGAATGCTTCCAGCGCCCCGTCCAGGTCGCCCGACTGCCGCAGCCGCCGGGCATCGTGGACCGTCCGGGCCAGGCTGGGCGGAGGTTCCGGTTCCCCGCCCAGCAGGGCCGCCAGCAGCCGGTCTACCAGTTCCTCCAACCGGCGCAGTGACGCCGGCGTTTCCATCGTCATCAGTGTCATCGTCGTCATGGATCGCCTCCTTATGGGTTTGTATTGGTCTGCCGCCGCTGGCAGTTGCACCGGCAATTGGCCTGCTGCCTGCGGTTCCCCGCCTGGACAATGCGCCGCACCACCAGAGCGGCGATGCCGAGGCCGAGGAGGTTGAGGAAGAAGGTCCCGCCGCCTGAGCCGGTGAGCAGCGGAAGGACTATGAGCAGGCCCACCGCCAGCGCCAGGGTCAGCCGCTTGTGCCGCCAGAGGAACCGGCCCAGATTGGCCGCCAGGGAAATTGCCCGTATCACGCTTGTCATGTTCGCCTCCTTTTGTGTGCGTTTTGCTACGTGACGTGACTGCCAGACCCACGCGGCATCCGGGGAGCGCAGGCCGTGGTGATTGCAATGAAGAATGGAATGTCAAAGAGGGACTCCGCCCCGGGCCGGATGCCTGGCGCGGGAAACGGAGCGTTGAGAGAGGGAGAGAAAGAGCGCGCCACCGTCGCAGCCAACGCTGGGGTGCGTTCACTGGACGTCGGGCGGAAAAGCAGACGCAGCCCGGCCCAGGAGACGTTCAACGTCCTGGGGGGCTGCGCAAAGGAACGAGCGCGGTCAGCCGACGAAAGCGTCGCCGACCGTCGCGCCGTCAAAGAGGCCGCGAACCAGCGTTATCAAACTGGCCGCAGGCGTGAGGAAGCGGCCGAGGCGCCGTCAGCGCATCAACCGCAGGGTGTAAAGGGGAAACGCGAAGGGATTCAGCCGCTACGCGAGTGAGGATGAAGGGCCGGAGTTCCTGGCCGAGGTCCCTGTGTCTGTCTGCCACCTCCTGGGCAATGATGGCGATGCCGACGACCTGCGCCAGCGTGGTGTGATGTCCCGCATCGAACCGGTCGCCGGAGGAGCAGAGCTCGACCCCGGTTCCGCATCACGCAGCGGGCGGGCGCTTATCCCTGTTTGAGGTCGCCGCCGGGAGAGCAGGGCTCGATCCCGAAGCAACAAACCGGGTCGGGGATGGACCCTCCAGTTTTCTGGGCTGGAAAGACTGGAAAAAGCCAGACAACGCATTCAATTATTCACTCCCGTCCCCGTCCTGGGAACCCCGAAACCCGTCTTTTCGCACCCTCCCGCGCCAATCGTTTACCGCCGTCCCGCTGAATTCGAATGGCTGTTCCACCCCCGTCCCCGGCGCCCTACTTCCGCCACAGACCCAGCGTGAGGAAGCGGCGCAGCTTGAGCATCCTGCGGTCCACCATGATCTCGTCCAGGGCCTCGTTCCGGCGCCGGATCTCCTGCCTACGGTCGCCCCAGTCCCAGGAGCGCGTCGCCGGGGGCAGGGTGAGCTCGTGCTGCTCGATCAGTTCGATTTCCAGCTCGTACCGCCGCCGCCGGGCATCGAGCCGGTCCAGGGCGTCCCTGGGCTGACCCACGGCGTCCCGCGCTTCCCGCCATTTTGCAATCACCGCAGTGGCCGCCTCGCCGTACACCAGTTCCTCGCCGGGTTCCGCCTCGGCAGTTACCAGGTCGGGATAGACCCGCCGGGGCCTGCCGACCGGAGGCGCTACCACCGGTGCCGGACTGCCCGGCGGTGTGCCGGCATTGCCCTGAGCCACGCCGCTCCCCGCCGCCTCCAGCGCCGCCACCCGCCGCGCCAACTCGCCCAGGACTTTGGCCTGCTCCCCGACGGCGTCCTGCCCCTCCTGGCGCAGCGCCGCCAGACCCTCCGGTAGGGCCTTTTCCAGCGCCGCCACCCGTTCCGCCACGTCCGCCGCCTGCCGCCGCTGCCGGTCCGCCGCCGACCCGCCACCCCGGAGCAGGTGGGCTTCCAGCGCCGCCGCCACCGTCCGCGTCAACCGCCGGGACTCCTCGAACCGGCCCAACGTCCGCACGCTCACCCCCAGGGTCTCCGCCGCCCCGGGCTTGCCCTGCTCGTCGATCATGTCCCCCAGCAGCGCCACCAGCCGCATCTCGTCCAGGCTGTCCAGGCTCCGGCTGCTGGCCGGGTACTGCCCGCTCTCTCCCACGGCATCGCCCTCCCCGTCGGCGCATTGTCCGGTTTCCTTCGTGCCACTGTCCATGACCTGCCTCCTCCGCCGGTGGCGGACTGTCCGATTTCCTACGCGGCCCTGTCCAAGGGGACTGGAAGCTGCCCTGGAACCAAAGTGTTCGCTCACACCGTCCGATAGGGGGCGGTTTCCCCCGATTTCAGGTTCAACCGGACAGGATTGGACACTCCGCCACCAACTGCAAATCCCTGTACACGGGTATGACACCACACCCGCCCGCCCCAATCCCATGCCTTATATGGGGTGACGCCGGCGTCACCCCATATAAGGCATTCCGCGCGGCCCGCGCCGTCGCCAGACTTGGTTGTCGAACATCCGGTCTTGAACCGGACCACAGGAGGCAACCATGTTCCAGCGTCTTTTACCTAAGTCCCCCAGGGCCAGACGGATGGCCCTGATTGCGGCGGCGCTGTTGCTCTCGGCAATTGTCGCCATTCCCGCCAGCGGCGTGGCCCTGGCCCAATCCCCTCCTCCCGCCGACGACATCAGCCTGGTCAACCGGGACCGACAACTGGTGGAGCGCAAGAAGGAGGGCGACTTCGTGGCCCGCCCCATCTTCAGCCGCCAGGTCGGCGTTCTCTACTACGCCATCCGACACCCGGACACCGGCGACTGGCTGACCAACACCTACCAGGTCCGGGGCGGCGAGAAGCGCCTGGCCGAGGGCTGGGAGTACACCTTCGAGTATCCGGCCCTGGGCGAGCAGCCTGAACTGCACCCCGAGCAGCCCTTCCTGCTGATGCTGGCCGTGCCCCGGCAGGGCGGCGGCGAGCGCCACATCTTCTACGCCCTGATTCCCGTCCACCAGCCCAAGGGGTTGTGGGACCGGGTGCTGGGCGCCCTCGACCCGGACCGCTGGGCGCGGGCCGCCGCCAAGTGGGTGGTCCAGGGGGTCCACGGGACATTGTGCGGCGTGTTCGAGGGCGTGTTCCAGACGGACATCGCCAACTGCGAGGGATGGTAGCGACCATGGGAGACAGCCTCACCGGAACCCTGCCGGGCCTCACCTACGCCCACCCCTTCG
>JAPPCX010000060.1 GCA_028875655.1 Chloroflexota bacterium
CCTTCCGACAATACCTCCGCCTGTTCCAATACCGTCCGCGTCGCCTTCTCCTGCTTATCAGGCGGGTACCCGTGCTTGCGCAGGATACGCCGGACCAAGACACGGAGATGTGCCCGCACGTTCTCCCGCAGCGTCCAGTCAATGGTAACGTTGCGCCGGACGGTCTCCACCAACTCGCGGGCGATGGCGCGGAGCGTTTCGTCACCCAGAACCTGCACGGCGCTGTCGTTGGTTTCCAAAGCGTCGTAGAAGGCCAGTTCGTCATCCGTCAGACCCAGCCTTTCGCCCCTGGCGGCGGCTTCCCGCATTTCCCGGGCCAGTTGGATCAGCTCCTCTATCACCTGCGCAGCTTCAATCGCCCGGTTCTGATAGCGGCGGAGGGTCTGTTCCAGCATCTCGGCGAAGGAGCGAGCCTGTACCACGTTGGAACGCCTGCGGACTGCTAATTCGCCTCGCAGCAGTTTTTGCAGCAACTCCACCGCCAGGTTGCGCTGGGGCATCCCCTGCACCTCGGCCAGGAGGTCCTCGGACAGCACCGAGATGTCCGGTTTGTCCAACCCCGCTGCCGCGAAGATGTCCAGGAATCCTTCCGAAGCCACGGCCCGGGAAACGATTTGACGTATAGCCAGATTCAGCTCCTCGTCCGATTGCGCATCCGTAGGAGACGACTTGGACAACGCCGCCCGCACCGTCTGGAAGAACCCCACGTCGTCACGGATGCGGTGCGTCTCCTCGTGGGGCACAGCCAGGGCAAAGGCCAGGGAGAGTTCGCGGACCGCCGCCATGCAGCGGTCTTTGCCGCTCTCCTGGGCCAAGACATGCTCCTGAGCGGCCGGAAGCAGCCCCAACCGTTCCCCTGGCCCGCCGGACGTCCACTTCGACCAGTCAAAGCCGTGAAACAGGGCGCAGCACACTTCGTGCTTTTCCAACATGACGGCCACCGCCTCTTCCTTGTCGATGGCGGCGCGCCCGGTTCCTCCGCTCTCGGTGTACGCGGCCAATGCCCGCCGCAGGTCATTGGCCAATCCCAGGTAATCCACCACCAACCCGCCGGGCTTGTCCCTGAACACCCGGTTGACCCGGGCTATCGCCTGCATCAGCCCGTGGCCCCGCATCGGTTTGTCCAGGTACATGGTGTGTAGGCTGGGCGCGTCGAAACCGGTCAGCCACATGTCCCGCACCAATACCACCCGGAAAGAGTCGTCGGGGTCCCGGAAGCGGTTGGCCAGCGCCTCCCGGCGGGCCTTGTTCCTCACGTGCCGCTGCCACTCGATTGGGTCCGACGCCGAACCGGTCATCACCACCTTGATGCTGCCCTCTCCGTCATTGCCGCCATGCCACTCCGGGCGCAGGCGAACCAGTTCGTCGTACAGGTCAACGCAGATGCGGCGGCTCATGCAAACCACCATGGCCTTGCCGTCCAGCGCTTCCAATCGCTGCTCGAAGTGGTCAACTATGTCCTGGGCTATCTGCCTTACCCGGTCGGGGGCGCCGACGACGGCTTCCAACTGGGCCCACTTGGTCTTCAACCGCTCCCTTTGCTCTAGCTCCTCGCCCTCTGTGGCCTCCTCGAAGTCCGGGTCTATGGTGGGCCGCTCGCTTTCGTCCAGTTCCAGCCGGGCCAGGCGGCTCTCGTAGTGGATGGGCACCGTGGCCCCGTCCTCCACCGAGCGCCGGATGTCGTAGATGCTGATGTAGTCGCCGAACACCGCCCGGGTGTTGGCGTCCTCCAACTCGATGGGCGTGCCGGTGAAGCCGACGAAGGAGGCGTTGGGCAGGGCGTCCCTCATGTGCCGGGCGTAACCGTCGATGAAGTCGTACTGGCTGCGGTGGGCCTCGTCGGCGATGACCACGATGTTGCGCCGTTCCGACAGGGTGGGATGGGTGTCGCCCCGCTCCTCGGGAAAGAACTTCTGGATGGTGGTGAACACCACGCCGCCGGCAGCCACCGATAACTTCTGACGTAAGTCGGCGCGGCTTTCGGCCTGCACCGGCGGCTGGCGCAGCAGGTCATGGCAGCGGGAGAAAGTGCCGAAAAGCTGGTCGTCCAGGTCGTTGCGGTCGGTGAGGACCACGATGGTAGGGTTCTGCATGGCCGGCTCTCGCACGATGGCCCCTGCGTAGAAGGCCATGGTCAAACTCTTGCCCGACCCCTGAGTGTGCCAGACCACCCCGACGCGCCGGTCGCCGGGTTCGCCGCCGGGCCTGCGCCCCGACTCGTAACGGCCGCCTTCCTCTCCGACGGCCCGTTCCGTGCGCTGCAACTCCGCCGCCCGCAGGGTTTCACCCACGGCGACGCGGACGGCGTGGAACTGGTGATAGCCGGCCAGCTTCTTGACCGGCTTGCCGCTGCCGGCGTCGTCAAACACGATAAAATCCCGCAGCAGGGCCAGGAAGCGCTCCGGTTGGCACACGCCCTCCAGCATCACCTGCAACTCGGCCAGGTTGGAATCCGCCAGCGCTTCCCCGGTGGTGGTGCGCCAGGGCTTGAACCATTCTTGCCCTGCGCCCAGGGCGCCGATGCGGGCGGCCAGACCGTCGGAGACCATCAGGACTTCATTCATGGAGAACAGGGAGGGTAACTCCGCCTGGTAGGTCTGGAGCTGCTGCCAGGCGGTCCAGATGGTGGCGTCTGCGTCGGCGGGGTTCTTCAGTTCGATGACGCCCAGGGGCAGGCCGTTGAGGAACAGGACGACATCGGGGCGGCGGGTGTTCCGGTTCCCGCCCGCTGTTTCCGTAATCGTGAACTGGTTGACTGCCAGCCAGTCGTTGTTGGCCGGATTGTCGAAGTCGATGACCGGCGCCTGCTGGCCCCGAATACTGCCGTCGCTGGCCCGGTACTCCACGTTGACGCCGTTGACCAGCATCCGGTGGAACTCCCGGTTGCG
>JAPPCX010000096.1 GCA_028875655.1 Chloroflexota bacterium
CGCTTGCGCCCTCATCACCCTCAGGGCCGCAGGGTTATTAGGATAGGCTCTAAACCCTCTCAAATGCCTTTAAAAACCGTCATTCTCGCCCCCAAAACCCGCCCAATCCGCACCCATGCACTGCCACAACCTACCCCAACGCCCTACTCAAACGAACGGAAATGAGAGGAAATAAGCGGGAAATCCAAAAATCCTGTCCATCGATGTAAAACCTGCCCCTGGAGGCACTCCCATGACCATCTCCGAACTCCGCCGCCGCGTCAACGCCCTCAACCGCAAGTTCGCCCCCGAACTCGCCATCATCAAGATGCGCCGCATCGCCCAAGCCGTCAGCAACGACTGGGATCCCGACCAACCCCCGGAACCCCACGACGTCATCCAGCGCGTCGTCAAGGCCGGCTTCCGCCTCTCCACCTTCATGCGCCTCCGCCGCTACCTTGACGACACCATACGTCAGGGCGACGCCCCCGAGCCTGAGCGCATCGTCCTCGACCTCCTGCCCTGGGCCGGCAAAAACCGCTACCGCGCATTCTTCCGCTGGGACCTGCCCACCCCGGCGCGCTAGCCATGCCACCAAACCGCCTGGAACGGTTCGCTACCCGAATTCCTACGCGCTGCCCGTGGCGGCGGGATTTCGGATATAATGACGTATCAACCTTCAAATCGCAGGAGGCCCAAAATGCCGGCAATGGTTAACCGCGACGAAGTTTACGAAGCCCTCAGAACCGTGTATGACCCGGAAATCCCGGTCAACGTCGTGGACCTCGGCCTGATTTACGACGTGCAGGTCAGCGACGCCAACGACGTGTTCGTGCAGATGACACTGACCTTCCCCGGCTGCGGGATGGGACCCCATATCGCGCAGCAGGCCGAATGGGCAGTGCAGGACGTGGAGGGCGTCGAGGAAGTCAACATCGAACTCACCTTCGACCCGCCCTGGTCCCCCGACTTGATCAGCGAAGAAGCCCGCAACATGCTGGGCATCTAGCGAATTTCGTCATTCCCTGCCCCAATCCCGTCATTCCCGCTCTACACTGTCATTCCGGCTTACACTGTCATTCCCGCGAAAGCGGGAATCCAGAACACGGTTGGATTCCGGCTTCTTCCGGAATGACGTGAACCAGTTTGGAGATTAACCGCACGATGGCCACTCCTCAGCAGCCCAACGCGCAACAAAACGCTCGCTTGCAGCAGATTCGCCGCCAATGGGAGCAGAAGCGTCAGATTACCGACCGTCTGGCCTCGGTGCGCACCAAGATCGGCGTGTACAGCGGCAAAGGCGGCGTGGGTAAAACTACCGTCGCCTGCAACCTGGCCACGACGCTGGCCACCCAGGGCGAACGGGTCGGGCTGCTGGACGTGGACATCGACTGCCCCAATGTCACCCGCGTGATGGGGATACTTGACAAGCCCGACTTCAGGGAAGGCCAGATCACTCCCGCCGAAGGACACGGGGTCAAGGTCGTTTCTATGGCGTTCTTCCAGGAAAACGAGGACGAGGCCATCATCTGGCGTGGGCCGATGATTCACAACGCCATCAACCAGTTCCTGCAGGCCACGGACTGGGGTGAATTGGATTACCTGATCATCGACCTGCCCCCGGGTACCTCGGACTCGCCGTTGACGGTAATGCAGACCCTGCCCATGGACGGGTTTATCGTGGTCAGCACACCACAGGACCTGGCCATCATTGACGCCAAGCGCTGCATTAACATGATCCGCAAGCTGAACCTGAACGTGGTGGGCGTGGTGGAAAACTACTGCGGCGACATTTTCGGGGAAGGCGCCGGCAAGCAACTGGCGGATGATATTGACGCCCCGTTCCTGGGCAGCATGTCATTGCGTCCATCCTACCGCGACACCAGCCAGCCTACTGTGCTGGTGGATTCCACCGTGGGAGCCGAATACGCCACGGTAGCCGACCAACTGCGCGGCAGCCTCAAAGCCCATGGCCTGGAGGCCTGATCGCCTCACGAAACTTCCCGCTCCAGGCCTTCCGGCAACGCCAGCGTTTGCCCGGAGCCACCGGCCAGCGCCAAGTCGGCATCATCCGATTCGCCGGCCCAGTGCATTCTCAACAGCGCTGAAACCTCTTGCTGAATGGCCTCATGCGCGAACGGATTGAGTTCGCCCATCTGGCGGAACTTCTTGTGGCGCTCCTTCATCATCTTCCCGGTGGAGATTCGGTTGACCTCCGCCAGGTGCTTATAGACGGAGTGTTCCAGGTCGGCGGCTGCCTGCCGTGGATCATGGTGAGATCCCCCGTCCGGCTCGGGCACGATCTGATCGATGATTCCCAGCTCCTGGCAATCCCGGGCCGTCATCATCAGCGCCTCGGCAGCCTCCCGGGTGAGATACCGCTCCCTGGAGGGTCCTCCCACCGTGTGATGCAGCGATATGGGAGAGTAGATCGAGTATTGCTGCATGAGAATGCGGTCGGAGAGACTCATCGCCAGGGCGGCCTCGTTGCCAGCCTCGCCGATGATCACCGACACCATGGGAATGGGCGCGTTCAGCATCATCGACAGGTTGCTCGCGATGGCGTTGCCGACTCCCTGCTCCTCCGATTCCAGCCGGGGGTCCGCCCCTTGCGAATCTATGAACGTCAGCAGGGGCAGGTTGAACCGCGCGGCCAGGCGCATCAGCCGTTGCGCTTTCCGCAGTCCCTCGGGGCGGACGTGGTAGCGTCCTCCGTCCAAATCTCCGGCGTGCGTCCTCTGCTGACCGATGGCCACCACCGGATGGCCGCGCAACGCCCCCAGGCCGCCCACCACCGACCGGTCGTCTCCACTGACCCGGTCCCCGAAGACCTCAAAGAAGTCCTCCAGGATGTGTCGCATGTAGTAAAGCGCGTCGGGCCGTTCATCGTGCGTGGCAGCCGCCAGAGACTCCCACGTCTCGGTATCCTCTACCGAAGGGGCTTGAAGTCGTGATATTGCGCGGCGCCCGAGCTTGATGCCTTCGGGTTCGACCAGCAGATCCAGCAGCTTCCCCAATCGGTCTCGGAGGCTCTCCCGATCCACCACGTTGTCCAACAGACCGCAGCGCAGGTGATACTCCGCGGTGTGGACGTCGGCCGGCAGTTGCCGTCCGGTGGCTTCGATCATGGTTCGTATCGGCGAAAGCCCAACTACCGAACCGGGCTCCGCGATGATGATGTCGGCCAGATTGGCAAAGCTCCCGTATGCCTGGCCGGTCGATGGGTTGGCCAACACGGCAATGAAGGGCACGCCGGATTCACGCAGGCGATTGACCGAGGTGACCGTTTTCGCCATCTGCATCAGCGAAAGGACCCCTTCCTGGGTGCGAGCGCCGCCCCCGGTGACCACGGCGACCATCGGCAGGCTTCTGCGGGCTGCCAACTCAAAGGCCAGCGCCACTTTTTCACCCACCACGCTGCTCATGCTGCCGCCCATGAACCCGTAGTCCAGCACCGTCAGCACCACGCTTCTGCCGCCGATGCGGCAGGTTCCCGTCACCGCTGCCTCGGTCAACCCGGTCCGGTCCTGGTTCTCCGTCAACTCAACGTCGTAATCGCTGGGAACCGACTGGCTCCGGTTGGAAAACGCCAGGGGAGTCAACGAGCTCACATAACGATTATGCTCGCGAAAGCTGCGCCGGTCCGCAATCATCTCGATCCGTTCGCGCGCCGACAGCGTGTAGTGAAATCGGCAGTAGGGGCAGACGCGGTAGTCCAGATATGCCCGCGAATCGCTGATCGGTTCGTGGCAGAACAGGCAGTGGTCGTGCACCGCCGAAAGGTACAGCTCTTCCATCTCATCGCTGTCGCCGAATAGGTGCACCAGGAAGTTCGTCAGGTTGCGAACCGGCATCTACCCCTCCTTTGGGACGCGCAACTCTCGGGCATACGGCGCCGCTAGTCAAAAATGCTGGCAATTGTTCCGCTGCTGGCAGGAATTTAATTGTACACAATACGCGAGTGGCGAGAATCGTATCCCAAGTGAACATTATGGGGAAGTTTTCGCCTGAAACGTCAGCAGCACTGCTTCCGCGTTCCCCTGCTCGTCTCGCCGAACCGCCGCCCAGTCTGCCAACCGTACACCAACTGCCCATGCGATGCCGGCGGGGGTGATCACCAGGGGGATCTTGTCCCGCCATTCCCTTGGCAACCCGGCATCCGTGAACAGGTCCTGCAGCTTGCGCCGACCGGACATGCCCAACGGCCGCATCCGGTCGCCCGGCTGCCAGGTACGAACCGTCGCGCCTTCTGCCAGGGCCGACGGCGACAGGTAGGCCTGCATCGGATCGCCGGTGTCCAGGGACGCGCCCGCTTCCACTTTCACGCCTTCCGCCGCCACCTCCCAATCGCCGCGCTTGGTTACGCCGGTCGCTATCGGCCCCCAGGGCAGCGTAATCCGGAAGTCTCCCGGCCAGTGTGGATAGGGGCAATCTTTCGAAATGCCCGCCGGGTAAATTTCCAGCCACTCCTTGTTGGTGCGTGCCGTGTAGCCGCCGGGCAGCATTACGGTTCTTCCGGATGCGTTTTCTCCGGCGATTCGCGCCATCTGTTGCAGGTGGCCTTCGGTCAACCGTTTGTTGTCACCGGTGGCCGATGTCCAGGCCCGCCTCAAAATCAGAGTCTGCAATGCCGGGTGCAGGTCAGCAAGCGTATCCCGGTGCAACCGAAGCATCCCTTGCTCGGTGACTGGTCCGGGCGCGACCGCCGGCCATTCTTCATCGGCGCACGCTTCCAGAAAGTCCAGCTGTGCGGCAGCAGTTCGCGCCAATCGTCCCAGAGCCGGCACAATGCGTGGATTCAGTTGTTCCGCCAGCGCGGGCATGAGATTCAACCGCACCCGATTCCGGGCGAAATCCTCCATGTAGTTGGTGGAATCGTCTCGGTAGCCGATGCGCTGCTCAGTACAGTAGGCGATGGTGTCGGCCCGCCGCACTCCCAATAGGGGACGCCACAAACGGGGCGCAGGTTCATCTCCGGGATACGGCCATGACGCGACTTCACTCATTCCCCGAAGACCGTGCATCCCGCTTCCTCGCGCAATGTGCAGCAGAACCGTCTCGGCCAGATCGTCGGCAGTATGCGCCACTGCCACGAATCTCGCGCCGGTTTCACGGGCGACTCGCTCCAGGAACTCGTAACGCAAATCCCGGGCCGCCTGCTCGAAGGAGCTTACGCCGTGTTCGCGTTGGTAGGCAGCCACGTCTTTCTCTTCTACCGTCAGATGACAGCCCAAGCGCTCGCAAAAATCCTGAACAAACCGGGCGTCGTCGTACTTCTCCTCCCCCCTGAAATCGTGGATCAGATGCGCGGCGCGCAGTCTGAAACTCACCCCCAATCGCTGGCGTATGCTGCTCACCGCATCCAAAAGCGTACAGGAATCCGGTCCGCCCGATATGCCCACCAGAATAGTGTCATCGGGTCTCAACCCAATGTGGCGCGCAGATGCAAGCGCTTGAAAATAAACCTTGAGCGCCGGAGACGGCGGACGCGACCGCCATCGCCTCCCTCCAAATCGGTTGGCCATCGCAGCTGTCTTAGTACCCGACGCGATTGGCCGGGGTCAGGTGGTCAACTGCGTTGTACCCGTTCAGCCTGCGCCCGCGGCGTCCGGTCGTAATCGTGGTACGGCTGCCCAGCGACAAGTCCATGTGATTGATGTTCGCCAGCGGCAGGTCGAGCACGGCGGCAACGATGCAGCGGATGGTGAAATTGTGAGTGACCGCGATCACGGTGTCATTGGAGTCGTGTTGCTGGTCAAATTCGTCGATTGCTGCCATGGCCCGCTGCTGCACGTCGCCTAGCGACTCGCCGTCTGGCATGGTGACGCTGCTGGCATCTCTCCGCCACCCCTGGTACAGGTCCGGCCAACAATCTCGCATCTGCTGGATGGTGACGCCCTCCAAAGCTCCCATGTGCATTTCGGTGATGCGCGGCTCGATGTTGACCGGCAAACCGGTGAACGATTCGATCTCGCAAGCCACGTCCCGCGCTCGCGACAGCGGGCTTGAATAGACGGCCGCAGGGCGCCAGGCCAGGCTGGCAATGCCCAACTCCCGCGCCTGGCGGCGTCCCAGCGGTGTCAGCGTGGAATCCATGGAGCCTTGCAGCCGGCCAGCGGCGTTAATGTCCGTTTCGCCATGGCGCAACAGGTGCAGCCTCATTGTGCCGGATCTCCATGTGCCGGATCTCCATGTGCCGCATCTCCGTCGGGCGACTCGATTCGTTCGAGGCGCACCTGGTTAATCCGGGCGCCCGCCATGTCGGTAACCGTTAAGTCCAGCCCCGCGGTCCGAACCGTGTCGAAAACCTCGGGTATTTCGCCTTCTCGTTCGTGCAGAATGAGGCCCGCTATGGTCTTGTACTCTCCTTCGGGCAGCGCGATGCCGGACGCTTCCAGCCGTTCATTAATCTCGATGATAGTGACTCCGCCGTCCAGCGAGTAGCCGCCGTCTTCCAGCTCAACGATTTCAGAAAAGGCTTCCTGGGATGGTGGGTCGTCGTCCACCAGCGTGCCTACGATGACGCCGGTGAGTTGCTTCAACGTTACCAGCCCGGCGATGCCGCCGTACTCGTTGGTAACCAGCATCATTGACAACCGTTTTTCCCGCATGGCATCGAAGGCATCCGACACCGTTACGGTCTCGGGAATGAAATCAACGTCGCGCATGGTTTCAGTAACCGAGTCCCCGGGGCCGATCTGCCCGCGGCTCTGGGCTATCAGCACTTCCTTATTGGACAGCACTCCCACAACGGTCTCCTGGCTCCCTTCGAAGACCGGGAACCTGGTGTGGCTGTGTTCGGCATACAGCTCGAGGAACTGTTCCAGTGTCGTTCCTCTTTCGATCCAGACGATTTCGGTGCGGGGCGTCATGATTTCGCTCAGCCTGCGATCCCGAAAATGAAATACCCGGTTCAGTCTCTCCGCTTCCCCGGACTCAACCGTTCCCTGCTCTCGGGACAGGTCGATCATCATGCGCAATTCGCCCTCGGACAAGGTGGTTTGCCACCCGTTCTGCTCGGTGCGCAGCATTTTGTAGATCAACTTCGGAGCCGCAGTGAAGAGGTAAATGAACGGAGTGCACGACCACATCGTCCAACCGACGGGCCGGGCGGCGATGAGTGACCACCGTTCAGAGTAAGTGGCGGCAAGGGTCTTGGGGGTGATTTCGCCAAATATGGAAATGACGACCGTCATAATCAGGGTGGTCAGCAAGGCCGCGTATGCCGAACCTTTCAGCGCTTCCGTAGCCAGGGCGGTTCCGACGGCGGTGGCGAAAATCGTGAAAGCATTTTGACTGAGCAGGATGGTGGCGAAGAATTTTTCGTGTTGTGACAGTACCCTATCCACTGCCCGGGCCGCCGCGTTTCCCTGTTCCACCAGGAAGCGGACGCGGATTTTGTTAACCGCGATCAATGCAGACTCGGCGCTGGTGAAAAACGCCACCCCAAGGAAGCTGACGACAAGCAAAGCAATTTGGACACTCAAAGGGATGCTGAATTCGCCGTCAGCCAGGCCGGCCTGCAAAAAAACGACGCACCAGGATAAACCATCAGGCGCAATGTCCATCATCGGGGCGATCTACCTCCCTACGCTGCAATGGGTCCGGCGATGGGTTCATCCACCAAACCCGATTTTGATTATTTACGGGCAACATATCATAGCCAATCCTCAGGCGCAAAATCACCCCTGCTATAATTGCCAAACACAATTTCATTCGCGGCAAAAAATATGCTCATTCTAGGTATCGAAACATCGTGCGATGAAACCGCCGTCGGCATCGTGGAAGACGGCCGGATCTTGCGTTCAAACGTCATCGCTTCCCAGGCGGCCCTGCACGCTGCCCACGGCGGCGTGGTTCCCGAGCTTGCTTCCCGCCAGCATATCCGCGATATGCAGCCCACCCTGAACCGCGCGCTCAGCGATGCCGGCGTAACTCTCGACCAGGTTGACGCCATCGCCGTAACCCATGGGCCGGGACTCGCCGGCGCGCTTATCAGCGGGGTCAATACGGCTAAGTCCCTGTCCCTGGCAATGGGCTTGCCCTTGCTGGGGGTGAACCACCTGGAAGGGCACATTTATGCCGCGTGGCTGGAGGCGGTTGGTCAAACGCCGTCGGAGGAGCCGGGGTTTCCTCTAGCTTGCCTGGTGGCTTCCGGAGGTCATACCGACCTGGTGCTCATGGAGGGGCACGGCGAATATCGTCTGCTCGGGCGCACTCGCGATGATGCGGCCGGAGAGGCGTTCGACAAAGCCGCCCGTATCTTGGGTCTCGGATTCCCCGGCGGTCCGGAAATTCAAAAAGCCGCCGAGTCCCTGGCGGGGTTTGCCGAAGACCTCGGCGATGACCATGACGATCGCGCCCTGGCCTTGGCATCATCGCCGCTACCCAGGGCCTGGATGCGCGATACGCTGGATTTCAGTTTCAGCGGTGTGAAGACGGCCATGCTGCACCGGGCCCAGGACACCGGCCTGTACCCTCCGCCGGAGTTCGAAGCACCGCAATCGGCGCGCTTGGTGGCCCATTTGGCCGCCGAATTCCAGGAATCCCTGGTGGACGTGCTGTGGGCCAAACTACTGGCTATGGCGGAGCGCTACGGCGCTCGGGGTTTGGTGTTGGGAGGCGGTGTTACGGCCAATGCCCGGTTAAGGCAGCGCGTCCTGTCCGATTCTCCACTCCCCGCAATCATTCCGCGTCCGGTGCTTTGCACCGACAACGGCGCGATGATCGCCGTTGCCGCTTTCTACCAATACCAGCGGGGAGAGATTGCGGATCTTGGGTTGGACGTTGACCCTTCACTTCCCTTCAACCGGGCTTCCTGAACTTTCTGCCGCGCCGGCTGATCCCTGCGTATCTTGGCGTTGCGATTGCATCGACGACACCAGGTGCGCGAATTCCATCAGGTCTGCGTAATGAGTGGCACAATCCACTTCCACGTTCCAGTTTGACCCGTAGATGCGTATCTTGGCGCCTCCGGATTGCGTAAATCCTCGCCAGAACAACCAGCCGGCCAGCACCACCAGTATCATGATGGCAAGGGCAAAGGCATGAAGGTTTATGCCAGGAATGATGATGGCTGGTAGTCGGTCAACCAGCCAGTAAGCCAACGCGACATAAACGACAACTCCACCTGCGATCAGCGACGCCCATTGCTTCCATGAAAATCCGCGATGCGCGTCGTTCCGCACGCTTACCCCGGAAACCGACGTGATGGCGAAAATATCCCTGGCCTGCGTTGTCCCGCTGTCCAGCGCGCTGATGAACCGCTGATCCGTCGCTACCAGCAATTGCCCATCCTTCGACGGCTCCGCTACCAGACCGTTTTCGGTGCTTAAAAGCGCGCCGACTCGCTCGCCGGGAAGCAACTCAACACCCCGAATGCGCGATAAATATGACGTGGCTGGTCGCATCTGTAACCGCAGCGAATGGTCTCCGCAAAAACCTCAGGGTTAAGATGCTATCACAATGCCATTGGCTGGCACGCTTTGTGAAGCCATCGGCTATTGACGTGTTCCGCCCGGATGTGCCAATCTGGCGGCGCGACAGTTCCCATGCTTCTCCGGTGCATCAACCGGGAGCGCGGAATCCTCTTAGACGTATCGAGTCTCTATGCCTCCTTGCGGGATTCCGCGTATGGGAACAGGGAACTGTCGCAAGTAACCTCGACCAAGCGTCCGCAAGGGGGTTCCCGAATGAGCGATGTTTTCCGGTTTTTGAAGTTCAGTGGCAGGATGCGCGTCCTGCCGTTCTGGGGCTGGTGGTTGGGAGCGTGGCTGCTGTTAGGTGTCTTACCGCTGGGGGAATAATGCTGGTCCCCGGTGGCGGCGCACAAGCAGTTTTCATCGTGGCCTTGATTGTTGCCACGTACATTCAACTTGCCGCGTTCGTCGCCAGACTGAAGGACACGGGCAGAGAGGCGTGGAAATGGATTCTGTTGTTTGTGCCTCTCTTCGGCTTCATCTACCTCATTTTGGTAGGCGTTGATCCATCAGAGGCGGAGTGAATCTCTCAAAGTGGAGCAGGATATGAAGCATGGCCAGCCGACAGCCAAACCACCGGCATGATTGCCCCTGCAATGATTGCGTTAGACGTCGTAACGCCCGACGCCGCCGGGAAGCAAACCGATATGCCGAAGAAGGTCGGCCGTTACCGCAGCGCTCCCAACTATACGAGATAGAGAGGGGTCTGCCTCCGGTGTACGAACCTGGGTCAATGGAAGTCCACGACATTGTGGACGCCGTTCGGAACCGGACTAGCCGACAGATACCACCTGCGAATCCCGACGATTTCTTGAATCAGCGCGCGTCACCTGTTCAACCTGCCGTGGATATTGATGCCGCTCCCAGACCGTCGCAAAGTGGAGGTGGAATGAAGGGATGGCTAATCATTTTGGTAATAGCGGCGGCGATTGGGGGCGTCGCCTACTGTGCGGTGCAGTCCAAACTGATAGAGTTCAATGCCCCTACGGTTTCGCTCCCCGCCATATTACCCACCGAGACGCCTACGCCAACACAACCGCCGCCAACGGAGACCCCGATCCCAGATGCTACGGTTATGATGCCTCCCACCCCAACATCGGCACCAACCGACACGCCAATACCAATACCAACCGCCACGCCAGTACCGACACCTACTGCCGAAATCGCTACTTCGGCCCCAACCGAGCGGGAGATCGTGGTCAATGCGTTCGCGGAGTGCGACGGTCAATATTCTGGTGCAGATCATCAATTCAGAGCGCAGGCTGCAAATCACGCGATTGATGAGGGGCGTCAAACGGTGGCAGACATCCGCGGGTTGGTTGATGAATACTGTGGTGGAGCGATTCCAAAGCTTGCTGTTGGCAACACAGAACACCCAACAACGACCAAATCGACGGCGACCGCTACACCAACATCAGTCCCGACGGTGCGGCCAACTCCGACCAAAGTACCCACACCGCGACCTACACCAACGGCCGCAACCGGGGATACACGATTCAACAGGGCAGAGATGGAAGTGTCCATCCACGAGGGAATCAATGCCTATCGTCAACAGCAGGGGCGGACCAAATTGGAGTGGGATAGCCGACTGGCCAAAATTGCATTGGCGCACAGTGAGGACATGGCGAAAAGCGATCGTTATTCACATATCAACCGTGCCGGAGACGACCCCAGCGCCCGGGCCAGGAAGGCCGGGTACAGTTGCAACAATCCCCTCAGCATCGGCGTCGCCGAGAACATCCACCTGCTCTACGGACACACCACCATGCTTTACGGGCGGCCCTATCAATGGGAGACCCAAGCGCGGATGGTTGAGCGGTTCGTTGCAGATTGGATCAGTAGCCCCGGTCACCGGCGGAACATCCTCGATCCGAGGTATGGCAAGACCGGGATAGGAGTGGCATTTGGCACAGCAGCGGGTATTGAGGGAGGCATCTACGTAACGCAGAAATTCTGCTGACCGCGAAGATTGCATAGCCAACGGTGCGATGCTGCGGGCGGCCATCATCGCGCGTTAGGAGCGGGACGGCTAAACCTTGCTGGCGTTCGACAGAGAGCCCAAGACGGCTGATGTTTGCATCCTTGGCAGCATCTAAGTTAGGTCAGGCCCCAAAGTGCAACGCTGCCTCGCCCCCGGTTGCCTATTTTCCCGTATCGTGCTAACCTGTCAGCGCACTAACAAGTTGACGCAATGCGGGTAAATGACCCAAAAAAGGCAAGGTACGTAACCAGTAATGTTGGACGCTGACGTCAAGCAGAGAATCATCGAAGAATATCGCACCCACGAATCCGATACCGGTTCCACTGAACTGCAAGTAGCGATGCTCACCGAACGCATCCGGCAGGTAACGGATCACCTCAGAACCCACCGTAAAGACGTACACTCCCGCCGCGGGCTGGTTACGATGGTGTCGAAACGACGCCGTTTGCTCAACTACTTGAGCAACGAAGACGTGGCCCGGTACCAGACCCTGATTGGAAGACTCGGCCTGCGCCGCTGACCGAGTTCCGCTGATTGTTCTCCCGGTGGTCGATCCATCCATGCTCACCGACCGGGATCCGAATGGCACGGTGCGTACAGGGTACGCCTGCGCAACCGTATGCCCCTGTACGTCCCGGCAGCGCAAACCGGATTGGCGCGCCACGACGTACCGAAACTAGGGCATTCCGACGAAAATCGACCTATACGGTCGGCCAGCAACACGCACGAAAGAGAGAGGTAGAAAATAATCCTGCTATGACCACAATTGATATTGCCAATGAGCTGATGAATCCCTTCACCGTTACGGGCGAAATCGGCGGACACCCCATCACACTTGAGACCGGCCGGTTGGCGCAGCAAGCGCACGGCTCCGTTACCATCACCTGCGGCGAGACCATCCTGTTGGCGACGGCGGTGATGTCCGAGCAGGCCCGCGAAGGCATCGACTTCCTGCCGCTGACCGTGGAGTTTGAAGAGCGCCTGTACGCCGTCGGCAAGATTCCCGGCAGCTTTTTCCGACGCGAGGGAAGGCCCGGCACTGAAGCCATCCTGTCGGCCCGTCTCACCGACCGCAGCATCCGCCCGCTGTTTCCCAAGGGCCTGCACAACGAGGTTCAGGTAATCATCACCGTCCTCTCGGTGGACGAGAACCATCCCCCGGAAACCCTGGGCATGGTGGCCGCTTCCGCCGCACTCTCCATGAGCCACATTCCCTTCGACGGCCCCATCGGCGCCTGTCGAGTCACCTGGGACGGCAAGGATTACAGCATCAACCCCAGCTTCCAGCGCAGCGGTTCTGCCGACCTGAACATGATTGTGGCGAGCAATCGGGACGCCATCATGATGGTCGAATCCGGTTCGGTGGAAGTTTCCGAGGAAGTGATCCTGGAAGGCATCAGGCTGGCCCACGAGAGCAACGTGCAAACCATCGAGCTCATCGACAGTTTGGTGGCGGAGCGTGGGGCGGAGAAGATCAGCTTCCACGTTGATTACGAATCGGCGGACGAGCGCCAGAAGAAGATTGACGCTCTGGTCAACGGCCGCATCGCCGAGGTTCTTGAACGCAACTCGTTCAAGAGTGAACGGGATTCCAGCCTGGATGCCATCGAGTCCGAGGTAGCGGCCCAGCTGGCCGACGACTATTCCTCCGGCGAAATCGCCGAATCCTTCAAGAACCTGGTCAAAGCCGAGGTAAGGGGCCGTATCCTCAAACTCAACGTAAGACCCGACGGTCGAAAACTGGACGAAATCCGTCCCATTACCTGCAGCGTCGGCGAATTGCCCCGCGCCCACGGCAGCGGCCTGTTCACCCGCGGTCAAACCCAGGTCCTCTCCATCGCCACCCTGGCCTCGCTGGCGATGAAGCAAACGCTGGACACCGTGGGCCCGGACAATACCAAGCAGTTCATGCACCATTACAACTTCCCGCCTTACAGCGTCGGAGAAGCTCGGCGCGTCGGCTCCCCGGGCCGGCGTGAAATCGGACACGGCGCGCTGGCGGAACGGGCCATCATGGCCGCCATGCCGCCCGAAGAGGATTTCCCCTACACCGTTCGCGTGGTCAGCGAAGTCCTGGCATCCAACGGTTCAACGTCCATGGGCAGCGTTTGCGGCTCGTCCATGGCTCTGATGGACGCCGGAGTGCCGCTCACGGCGCCGGTGGCCGGCATCGCCATGGGCCTCATCACCGACGGCGACGCAGACCGATACGCCATCCTGAGCGACATCCAGGGAATCGAGGACTTCCTGGGCGACATGGACTTCAAGGTTGCGGGAACGGAACGAGGAATTAACGCCCTGCAGATGGACGTCAAAATCGACGGCCTTACCCAGGAACTGCTGAGCGAAGCCCTGGAGCAGGCCCGTGTCGGCCGCCTGCACATCCTTGACCGCATGGCCGAGGCCATCACCGAGCCCCGCTCACAGATGAGCAAATACGCGCCCAAGCTCGTGAAAATGCAGATTCCCGTCGAGAAGATCGGCGCGCTGATCGGTCCGGGCGGCCGGGTAATCCGCGCTATCCAGGAGGAAACGGGCTGCAACATCGACGTTTCCGACGACGGCGGCGTCATCATATCTTCCAGCGACCAGCCGATGATCGAACTGGCCCGCAGCCGGGTCGATAGCCTCACTCGAGATCCGGAGGTCGGTGACATCATCACCGGCAAGATCACGCGCACCACGAACTTCGGTGTGTTCGTCGAGCTTTCTCCGGGCGGCAAGGACGGCCTGGTTCGCAACGAAGAGCTTGGGGATCTGGCATACGAGGACGTGGACATTGGGCAGGAAATCACCGTGATGATCCACGAGATCGACCACATGGGGCGGATCAACATGTCGCGGCGCGTACTGATGGGAGACACCGAGCCGCCTCCGGCGCAGCCCGACCGCCCCGCCTTTGGAGACCGGGACCGTGACCGAGATCGCGGGCCGCGCGGCGGCGGATACGGGCGCGGCGGCTTTGACCGGGATCGTGGCGGCGACCGTGGCGGACGCGGCGGCTATGGCGGCGGCGGACGCGACCGGAACAGCGGCGGACGTGGCGGCTACGGCGGCGACCGTGACCGTGGCGGACGCGGCGGTTACGGCGGAGGCGGTGACCGGGATCGCGGCGGGCGCGGCGGTGGTGATCGTGGTGGACGCGGCTACGGCGGCGGCGACCGGGACCGCAATTCCATGCTCGGCAGCGACCCCAACGATCGTGACCGTGGTGGACGCCGGCCGTCAGGGGGCCGTTCGCAAGGCAACAGCCGTAACCCGGCTGATCGCCGGTTCCTGGGCGGCGGCGGAGCCCGACGCTAGAGCCAGCACGCCCTTGCCCCGATGAGACACGGCGCGCATTCGACGAAGAGGAGGAGGTACCGATATGCCAGTGATTACCATTAACGGCCCCATCGGCGCCGGTTCCATCGCCGTCGGCCAGAAAGTGGCTCAAGACCTGCACCTCAACTACGTTGACCGCATGGTGTTCGCCGAAGCTGCCCGCATCATAGGATCGCCGGTGTCCATTCTGATGGCGAAAGAGCAGCGGGTGGAACGGTTCGGCGACCGGGTCACTGCCTTGCTGGGCCGGGTTCTGGAGCGCGCCGCGGTGTCGGGCGACTATGACTTGGGAGTAGGTATCGAAACGCTCCCGGAAACGTACCACGAGCTCGCCGGCGAGTCGTCGTCACGGGTGCAGCGGGTCAACGATCAACTCTTCATCGACACCACCCGTGAGGTGGTGCGCAACCTTGCCCAGGCCGGTCACGTGGTCATCATCGGGCGCGGAGCCAACGTGATCCTGGGCGACACGCCGGGCGTGCTGCACGTCGGCATGTTGGCGCCCATGTCCCGGCGGGTGCAGACCATCATGGAAAGGGAACACCTTGAAGAGGACGAAGCCCGCGCATACCTGGAAGGACTGGAAGAAGCCAGGGTCAAGTTTTTCCAGAAGTTCTTCAAGGTCTCTCCTGAAGACCCAACGCTCTATCACATGATGCTGGATATGGGGCACATGAGCGACGACACCGCGGCGAAAATCATCGCTCACGCCACCGGCGATCTGGAACACTGAGCCGGCCAGTTCCTCGCCTAAAGCTCTGACCGGAAAACACAACGCTGAAGCAGGCGTGTATCTCAAGGAGGTCACTACGACATGTTCATCCGAATGGTCTGGGGGAAGCTTCGAGCGGGTTCCTGGGAGGAATTCGAGCGGCACTACCACGAGCGGGTAGCCACCGGCAGCAAGCCCAAGGGACTGCACGAACGGCAGTTGATCCGCAGCACCGAGGACCCGGACGAGGGTATCAGCGTCAGCGTGTGGGAAACGTTGGGCGACCTGAGGGCCTACGAGACCAGCGAGTTTCGAGCCAATATCGCGCGGGAAGTAGAGCACCTCTATCGCGGCGAGTACTGGGTGAAGCACTTCGAAGTATCATCCACCGACTAGGCCACGCTGGCGTTTCGCCGCCGTTCCTGCCAGGCGGGAACGCAATGGCGTTCCATGGCGCAGAAAACAGCCCCGCAAGGTTCACCTTGCGGGGCTGAAATTGTCCAAGAGCAAATTACCGGCTCGCGCTGGCGCCCGAAAGTCGAGCGATCCCGGCGCGGGAGCAGTCTTCGTCCTCCTGCGCGGTGCCTCCGCTGCCGCCAACCGCCCCGATCAGCTCGCCGTTCATGTAGATGGGCAGCGCGCCCTGGCCGGGGACGAATTCACCGCGCTCCACTTCCATCACCGCCCGCATGATAGGCGTGGTGGACCGCTCGGTCAGGTCGCCGCTGGGTTCGCCGAAGCAGGCGGAAGCCCGGGCCTTGCCCCGCGACACGTAGGGCGTTCGCCACGCCGAACCGTCCATCTTGCACATGGTGATCAGGTCGCCGCGGGCGTCCACGACGGAGAAACTGAAAGCCTTGCCGAGATCAAGAGCGGCGGCTTTGGCTCCGGCGAGGACGGCTTCGGCTTGTTCCAGAGTGATGTTTGGCATTTCAGCAGGACTCCTTGAGACGGGTATGGTTTCACTACAAACGGGCATCGCTCCGGTTGAGCGCGCTCCATTGGCTGCGCTATTATAGCAGGGCTGTCCGCTGATCGATTGCGCCCTGCCAGGGGCCGGCCCGTGGAGAGGCGCTGCAACATGATGGGTTTCTTTGAAGGATTCAACAAGGGCTGCGGCTGCGCCGTGGGCCTGGTGGTAGGCTTGATCATCGCGCTGATCATCGTCGGTTTGTTGTTCGGCGACTTTCAGGTTGGGCCCTGATCGCGGCGGCCCGCCGGATCTTCCAGGAGTGTCTCAATGCAATTCGGATTTTATCTGCCCAACCACGGCCCCAATGCACAGCCGGGCCCCCTGGCCCAAATCGCCCAGACCGGAGACCAACTCGGCTTCTACTGCATGGTGGCTGGCGATCACGTACTGGTCCCGAACCGGATCGATTCGCCGTACCCCTACACCGTTGGCGGCGAGTTTCCCACCGGAGAGAGCGGCGAATACTTCGAGCAGTTGACGCTGCTGACCTACCTGGCCGGCGTTACCGAAAACATACGGATGGTGCCCAGCGTGATGATTGTGCCCTATCGTCCGCCGATTCTGGCCGCCAAGATCCTGGCCACGCTTGACGTTCTGTCCCAGGGGCGGCTCATTCTCGGCGTCGGCGTGGGCTGGATGGAAGAGGAGTTCGAGGCGCTGGGCACGCCGCCCTTTGCCGAGCGCGGCCCGGTCACGGACGAGTATCTGCGGGCTTACAAAGAATTGTGGACCAGTCCCAATCCCGAATTTGACGGGAAGTACGTGCAGTTTTCCGGCATCCAGTTCCTGCCCAAGCCGGTGCAGAAACCGCATCCTCCCATCTGGGTGGGCGGCCAGAGTCGCCCGGCGATCCGGCGGGCCGCCACCATGGGCGACGGTTGGCACCCGGTGGGCACCATCCCGGCGGCGACGCTGGAGCCGGAAGAACTGGCGGGAGACCTGGTCACACTGAACCGTTTTGCCGAGCAGGCCGGGCGGGACCCATCCGGGATAGAGATCTCCATGAAGGCCCCGCTGTACGATCCCGCCACCATGCAGTCGGGCCCGCGCCGTCGCTTTTCCGGCTCGACCGACGCGATTCTGGAAGACGTCCATACCTACTCGGAGATCGGCGTATCCCACATAATCTTCGACATCAGGGGCAGTGAACTCAACCAGTCGCTGGAGCGGCTGGACTGGTTCGCCGGCGACATAATGCGCCATGTTGAATGACGCCACAGCGGACTCGATGTCTCCGAAAAGCGCAGGGGCGGATAATCATCCGCCCCTGCTTTGGGTTGGCGCATTGGTAGCGGTCAGCCGGGGATTTCGTCGTAGTGGTCGAAGTTGCCGATGACGTTGGCCTCGTAGAGCGCCTGCACTTCGTCCTGGGAGTATTCCAGCAGGCCGGTCAGCACGTCCTCATTGTGCTCGCCGACGCGCGGCGTGGTTCCCACCACGGCCGGCGTCCGGCTGAAGTGCCAGAAGTCGCCGGACACCGCGATGGTGCCGGCCAGGAAGTCGTCCACCTCGACCATGGCCCGACGTTCCCAGGGGTGCGGGTCGGCTGCGGCCTGCGCGATGGTGTTCACCGGCGCGGCCACCACGTCGTGGTGAGTGAAGTGAGCGATGGCTTCCCGCATGCTCATGTTGGCCATCAGGTCGCGCATGGCCTGGTTGATGGCCTCCCCGTTACGGCCGCGCTCGTGGCGGGTGGTGAACCGCGGGTCTTCGAGCCACTCAGGCTTGCCCAGGGCGTTGCACACGCGATGCCAGTGGTGTTGGTCGCCGGCGGAGATGAGCACCCAGCCGTCGGCGCAGGGGTAGGTGCCCGAAGGCGGCGCGGCCGATTCGCCCCGGCGCGGCTCGATGCCGGCGCCGTGGTAGGCCGTGACCGGGATCTCGGTGTAGCTGTAGCCGGTGTCGGCCAGGCAGGCGTCGATGGTCTGGCCCTCGCCGGAGGTCTCGCGCTCGTGCAGCGCGGCCAGGGTTCCGATGGCGGCGTGGAGCGCAGTGGTGCGGTCAATGATGGGCACGCCGGCGCGGATGGGCGGCATGCCCTCTTCGCCGGTCACCATGGCGATGCCCGACATGGTCTGGCCGATGGGGTCGTAGCCGATCTGCTCGCGATACGGGCCGAACTGCCCGTAGGCGGAGACGTTCACCATGATGATGCGCGGGTTCAGCTCGTACAGCTTGTCGTAGCCGAAGCCCATGATGTCGATGGTGCCGGGCCGGAAGTTCTGCACCAGCACGTCGGACACCTTGACCAGCTTGCTGAGGACATCCTTGCCCTCCTGCTTGCGCAGGTCGATGCTGAGGCTCTTCTTGCCGCTGTTGTACTGCACCCAGTAAGCGGACTGTTTGCGCACCCAGGGAGCATGGTAGCGGGTTTCCTCGCCGCCAAGCCGCTCGACTTTGATGACTTCCGCGCCCAGGCGGGCCAGCACTTGGGCACAGCGGGGGCCGGCCTGATGCCGACCGAGGTCGATTACACGTATCCCGTCCAGGGGGCCTTTCGCTTCTGCCATGACCGGTTCTCCTAAACTCTGGTTTTAGTGCCGCCATTCTACGCCGCTAACGTGCGCTGGGCAAGATATGGGGAAACCCCGTTCATTTCCGCTCGTTTTCGGTCATTTGAGTTGGGCGTGGAAGCGGGATGAAGCGGAAAATGGGGGCGGATTGGGGGCGTTTTGGAGGCGAAAATGACGGTTTTGGCGGGTTATTGAGGGGATTTGGGGGGAGTGGCGCTGGGAGTCAGACATTGGAAGGATGGCCGATTGGATGGGCAAGTGGTTCGACAGGCTCACCATGAGCGGAAGTTGTGCGATTGGATAGCCAAGTTAAATGGTACTGATGGATGGAGTGTGAGGACAAGGGGGAAGCGTCACCGACGGCGCCAACCGGACCGATAACTCCAACTGGGTGCCCACGGTGGCCGACAAGCCGGGAGGAGTGTCAACCTGCGAGCAGGTTAGACCGCTCCCTCCGCCTCCAGGTCCGCCAGTTGATCCGGCGTCAGGCCGCCCAGCGTGCCGAGAATCTCGGCGTTGTGTTGTCCCAACGTCGGCGGAGCGCCGGCCCCGGCCGGTTCGCACGAGTTCAGCCGGATCGGCGTGGCCAGCGACCGGAAAGTTCCGCCCAGGGTATCGCCCGTGTCCACGTACATGCCCCGCGCCTGTAGCTGCGGGCAGTCGGCCAGGTCGGACACGTTCTGCGCTACCCCCATGGAGAACCCTAGCTCCGTGAGCCGGCCGGCCACCTCCCACTTGGGCCGCTGCGACGACCATTCCTCGATGGCGGGTATCACCTGCTCGAACACGAAGTCGGCGTCGGGAAACTGCTGGAGGTAGCGTTCGTCCTGATCCGGCAGATCGCTCCGGCCCACCAGTTCCCACAGGGCGGCCAGCCGCTGCGGGCTGCGCACGCCGGCCATCACCACGTAGCCGTCGGAGGACCGCAACGCCAGCCCGGGCCCCAGCGACGCCTGCCGGGTGCGCCCGGACAGCTGCCCGGCGACCTGCCCGGTAACCTGGTAGGCGTTCATGTTGCTGATGAGGTGGGAGACCATGCACTCGTACATCGCCACGTCCAGGTGCTGCCCGAGGCCGGTCTGCCGTCGGGTCTCCAGCGCCAGGACGATGCCTAGGGCCGCCCAGACGCCGGGCACCGAATCGCCGATGTTGTCGCCGACCGCCTGCGGAGGGCCGCCGGGAGCGCCGGTAACGTCCATCCAGCCGGCCATCGCCTGGATCGCCAGGTTGTTGGCTGGCCAGTCGGAGTACGGCCCGCGCGCGCCGTCGGCATCGCCGTACCCGGTAATCTCGGCGTAGATCAGCCGGGGGTTGATTTCCCGCAGCCGGTCGTAGCCCAGGCCCAGCCGGCGGAACGCGCCCGGCCCCCAGTTGTCCAGCAGCACGTCGGAGTTGGCGACCAGGTTCTCAAAGGCCTTCTTGCAAAGCGGATTACGCAGGTCCAGCGTGACGGATTTCTTGTTGCGGTTGATCCCCAGGAACCGGCTGCTTACCTGCTGGCCGTCGGGGTTGGTAATGAAGGGCATCCGCCCGCGCGCCGCGTCCCCCGTCCGCGGCCGCTCGATCTTTATGACCTCGGCCCCCATGTCCGCCAGGATCAACGAACAGAACGGGCCAGCCACGATGTGGGTTGCGTCCAGCACCCGGATGCCGCGCAGCGGCAGCGGGAGGTTCGCCTCAGGTCTGGCCGAATTACTCTCTGAGTCAGGCATGGCAAGTTTCCCAAATGTCTAAAATAACCCCGGTTCGGTACCCTGAACCGCCGGCGAGTCAGGAGATTTGCTCCGCCAACGACCGCAGCGCCGCCTTGGCTCCTTTCCGCATCGGCGGGAAGTGGCTGAAGCAGATTATCTCGAAGTCCAACTCCGCCAGCTTCCGCACCGACTTTTTCGCCTCTTCCATGTCGCGGGTGAACCAGGGAGAGGGCAGGGTAACCCGGTCGCCTTCCCGCTGCAGGGCGTCGCCCACCAGCAGCACGCCGTCGTCGGGGAAATGCAGGCTGATGCTGCCCGGCGTGTGCCCCGGCGTATGCACGACCCGCGCTCCCTGCAGCAGCGGCAGCGTGTCGCCGTCGTCCAGCTCCGTTGCCACCGGAAAAGGTCGGGGCCGCATTTCCGAGGACACCGGCCAGAGCAGCGCGCGTACCCAGCGATGGTTGACGGGATGCGGAATGTCTTCCCCGGTTTCTCCGCGCAGGTAGGGAGCCTCCACCCGGTGCGCCGCCACCGCCGCCCCGGTGGACTGCTGAAGCTCGGCCATTCCCCCCACGTGGTCGGGATGCCAGTGGGTGGAAATCAACTGCCGCACCATCCCCGGCTGGTAGCCCAAGGCCCGCAGGTAATTGAGCAGGTAGCGCACGTCAAACAGCCGCCAGCCGGCGTCCACTACCGAGGCCGACGGTCCATCTCCATCGCCGGGCGCGGTGATTACAAAGGCGCTGGTGGTGACTAGTGAGCGCTGGTACAGCCCCGGGATGACTTCACCCACCGGCGTCCGCGGCCCCGGTATGCCCGGCCGCTTGTATGGGGATGCTCGCTCTGATCTAAGTTCGTACATCATGCCCACCCTGTGCATCGATGCAAGCCGCTATTGCCTCAAGTCTATCACCCGCCGCGCCTTGAACTGGGTACGCTCAAACTCCCCCTCCGGTTTGAGTTCGACCGACACGCCGACGCCCAACGCCCGACGCAACGTGTCGCCCATGCGGCCACGCAACGACTCCAATGCCTGCGGTCCGCTTTCGCCGGCGGCCGCCCATACCCGAGCAGAAACTTCTGTCTGAACTGTCAGACGGTCAAGGTACCCACGCTCACGCTCCACAACCAGGCGGAACTCGCCGCCAAATTCGTCCAGCCCGCGCAGCACATCCTCGATGCGGGAGGGAAACACGTTCTGTCCCCGGATGATCAGCATATCGTCGGCGCGCCCGTAGATGCCCAGCGGCAAAGTGGGATACGTTCGCCCACAGGGACAGTCCACCATCTCCCACCGCGCAATATCGCCCGACCAATAGCGGATCATCGGCTGAGATTCACGCTCCAGGTGGGTATAGACGGGCACGCCTTCGCCGCCCATGGGCACAGGTTCGTGGGTGTCCGTATGCACCAGTTGGGTGTACACGATGTCCTGCCACAAGTGCATCCCCCGCTCCAGGTGGCGACATCCCCCGTTGGTCATCCAGGGCGTCATTTCCGCCATGCTGCCCTGGTCAACCACGTAGCAGCCGAAAGCGTCCTCGATAGCCTGCCGGGTGGCCGGCACGCTGGCGCCGGGTTCGCCGCTGAAAAACATCAGGCGAAACGCGAAATCCACCTTCGGATCGACTCCCATCTCCCGCGCCGTCTCGGCGAGGTACAGCGCGTATGACGGCGTGGCGTAGAGGGCTGCCGGCTTGACCATCTGCGCCCACTCCACGGCGCGCTCCGTCTGCCCTGGCGCGCCGGCGCCAAACGGGAAGCAGGTCGCGCCCAACCGTTCCGCGCCGACCAGCGCGCCCCAGCTACCCACGTACAGGCTGAAAACCGCCGCCACCATCACCGTGTCGTCCGGGCGGACCCCGGCCGCCCACAGAATACGAGCGTGGGCCTCGCCGATACGCTCCCAATCGCCCCGGCTGATGCCGAACACCGTGGGTTGCCCAGTGGTGCCGGAGGTGCCGTGAATCCGGTACACCTGGTCGGGAGACACGCACAAAAACCGTCCGTAAGGCGGGTGTTCTTCCTGTTCCCGTCGCACCCCTTCTTTGGTCAGAATGGGGAGTTGGGCGAACTCGTCAAGGCTGCGGATGTTTGCGGGGTCAACAGGCGCGTCCCGCCAGAACTCCCGGTAGAAACCCGAATGTTCCCAAGCGTATCGTGCCTGGTCCTGAATCTTCGCCAGGACTAGAGCATCCCGGTCGGCAGGGGCCATGGTTTCCAAGCGCCGGTCCCAGTGTTCCGCCTCACGGGGAGGGACATAAGCGGGATCGTGTCTTGGCGGCCAGAGCATAAGCAAATGCCTTTGTCATTGCGAGCGGAGCGCGGTAATCCCGGTCATAATTTCGCGTTGTCGCGAATAAACTCAACCATCTCGCCGGTGAACGTTCCCACCGGAAACACGCCGTCCACGCCCATCCCCTTTAATCCGGCGACGTCGGTGTCGGGTATCGTGCCGCCGACCAACAGCATAACGTCCCCGGATTCCCGGTCGCCGCGTAGCCCATGCCGTTCCAACGCCTCCACCATGCGCGGCATCAATCTCATGTGCGCCCCGGACAGGACGCTGATGCCAACCACGTCCACGTCCTCCTGCGCCGCTGCCGCCGCCACCTGGTCCGCCGTAACCCGCATCCCCAGGTAAACCACCTCCATCCCGGCATCGCGCAGCGCCCTCGCAATAACCTTTACCCCGCGATCATGCCCGTCCAGCCCAAGCTTGGCCAGCAGGACGCGGGGCGGGTTGGCGGGCGTTTGATGCGCTTGCGAGGTCATTGCTTTTCGTCCGCGAACACTATACCCCAGGCGCGCCGATGTCGTCTAAAACACCCCCGGGTCCACGTACTCGCCCCACTCGTCACGCAACGCGCCCATTATTTCGCCCTCGGTAACGCCGGCGCCTACCGCAGTGAGTATCGCCGGCATCAGGTTCCCGTCCGCCCGCGCCGTGTTGACTATTTCGCGGAGGCCGTCCGCCGCAGCCTTCTCGCTCCGAGACTGGCGCGCCGTCGTGAGGCGCTCGATCTGCCGCTCCTCCTCGGCATAGTCGAACTCGAACAACTCCAGCGACCCGGCAGAGGCAGCCTCGTCGCGGTACTCGTCGTTCACCCCGACGATGGTGTAATCGCCGGACTCCACCCGCTGTTGGTAGCGGTACGATGCCTGGGCAATTTCGCTCTCGATGTACCCGCTGCCGACGGCCTCCAGCATCCCGTCGAGCATACTGCCGTTGCCCATCCCGTCGATGCGCTTAATATAGGCCATGGCCGCCTCTTCCAGCCGGTTGGTCAGCGTCTCCAGGTACGCCGACCCGCCCAGCGGATCCGGCGTAGCCGCTACTCCGGACTCGTGCGCCAGTATCATCTGCGTCGCCAGCGAAATGCGCATCGCCCCCTCCGACGGGATGTCATACGCCTCGTCGTACCCGCTCACGTGCAGCGACTGCGTGCCGCCCAGCACCGCCGCCAACGCCTGCAATCCGCCGCGCAGTATGTTGTTCAGTGGGTCCTGCCTGACCAGCGTTGACCCCAGGGTCTGCGTGTGGAACCGCATCCGCATGGACTCCGGTCGAGTTGCCCCGTAGCGGTCCCGCATCAGTCGCGCCCACATGCGCCGTGCCGCCCGGAACTTGGCTATCTCCTCGAAAAAGTCGTTATGCACTCCGAAAAAGTGGGACAGGCGTGGCGCAAACGAGTCCACCGCCAACCCGCGCCGCTGCGCCGATTCCACGTAGGCCATGCCCTGGGCGATGGTGAACGCCAGTTCCTGGATCGCGTCGGAGCCGGCCTCCCGCGTGTGGTACCCGCTGATGGATATGGTGTACCAGTTGGGCACGTGTTTTGTGCAGAACTCCAACACGTCGGTGGTTAGCTTCAACGCCGGGCCCGGCGGCAGGGCAAACGTCTTCTGCCCGTGAAATTCCTTCAGCGAGTCGTTCTGCACCGTTCCGCGCAGTGACTCCCACGGCATACCACGCTTTTCAGCGGTGTGCAGGAACATCGCCAGCAGCACGATGGCAGGGTGGTTGATAGTCAAGGACACGCTGGCTTGATCCAGCGGTATCCCGTCGAACAGCTCCCCCATGTCGGCGGCGGTGTCGATGGCCACGCCCAGGCGTCCCACCTCGCCCTCGGCCAGCTCGTGGTCGGAGTCATAGCCGGTCAGCGTCGGATGGTCAAAATCGGTGCTCAAGCCGGTCTGCCCGTGGGCCAGCAGGAACCGGTAGCGTTCATTCGTAGCCCGCGCCGTCCCAAACCCGGCAATCTGCCGCCGCGTCCACAGCCGCCCCCGGTACATGGTCGGGTACGCGCCCCGCGTAAAGGGAAACTCGCCGGGTTTGCCCAGATCGGCGGCAGGGTCGAAACCGTCGGCGCCGACCTGCGCCGGAGAGTAGAGCGGCTCAATGGGGATCCCCGAAAGGGTGTGGTAGTCGTCGTTGACAGTCATTGCGGTTTCCTAGGAGAAGCATGGGGCTAAGGTTCCAACTCAATTAGGCCGTTTATGGTTCTCAAGTTAAGTTATGGTCTGCGTTCGATGATGGCAATATTGTCTGGCAGTTGGCCGAGCCAAGCGCGAATCTTGGCTTCTTCCTCTGCGCCGACTCCCCGACGTTCTACGTAATTCGCCAGGGCGTCTTCCAAAACGTCCTTCTCAACCGGCGTCACAACGTGCGGTGGCAGCATATCCGCGCAGATGTTTAGGATCTCGTGACTATGCGTAAAGCCGTACACCGCATCCTGACTCTCGGTTACGGGCCAGAAGAAATCGTAATTGATGATGTCCACGAGTGATCGGCGATTTTCTCGCACTGTCATTGATGCCCTCCATAGTCAGTTAGGCGCCACGGGCTGTTGCGTCCGCCCTCTTGGACGATGCTGCCATCGCGCCGCAATTGAACTCTGGCGTTCCGAGCTTGGTGCTTCCATTTCAGGCCAAATCGTCTGCCACCAATCGTAATGTGCTCCACCGCATCGTTACAGAGCTCTGGTAATAAGTTTTGTATGAGCGGGTTCATCTCACTGGTGCTCATCGGGCCGTTTTGGCGCAACACGTACCTGACTGCGTCGCAAAATTGAGCGGTGATTGACGCCCTAGGGTTAGTATCAAACGCTTCGCCCGACGTTCGCAGTTCTACTAGGCGCTCGTTGATGTTACTGCGGATGGCGTCGTGGGCCGCTACCACGTTATTTGACGCCGACCTTGCAACTGTGGCTTTGCTCCCCTGCGTTTGCTGCGCCATCGCGTCGAGTTCGGTCAACGCATCCGCGGGTACTAGAACCCCGAGATTGCCATATTCCCGTAGGTCCTCAGCGATGCCTTTCACTCCGTCCGGGTCGGTAACGGCAACCCCTAGTTCGAAGTTGCGATGTAGGCCGCCACTGGTGAGGTTTGCGGAGGTTACAATGGCAGTATGCCCATCGGCTACATAGGCCTTGGCGTGCAGATAGCGCAGATGTCTAACCGTCGTTCCAGGGATTTGATCACAAAGCCATGCCAACGCACCAATGTCCAGCGAACCGTCAATCAGACTATCCGCGTGCAGGTTAGTCAGCACGTCAAGCCGCACCGATGCGCGCCGTGAGCGCAGTTTGCCTGCTAGCCGTTCAACCGGCTGACGAGTAATGTACGGCGCGGCAATGATTGCCGACTCCCGAATCGACCCGGCGAACTGATCAAACGTAGTCGCCCACGGCGATTTGATGCTCTGCATGCGAGGCTCCGCACCCAAGTTAATGTCGCCATTATTGAGCTAACGTAGCCCGCTACGCAAGCTGCCGGTGCTACTTTCTGAGACTGGGCGCCGCCTAATAAGAAAACGGCTGCTGCCATATTGAAGAGGGCGGCAGCCGCTCATCCTTCTGTCAGCACGCCTCAATCCGACGCCACCGCCGCCGCCGGCCCCACCGAATTTTTGAGCAACTCTTCAACCGGAGTGCCAAAACGTTCGTGCAGCACCTGCGCCAACTCCGGCGTCAGCGCTTGCCGCTCTCCCAAAATAGCGTCCAAAGCGGCATCCCCGCCCGCCAGCGAAACCAACTGCTCCCGCGACACCATCTGCTGGTCCAGCATGAACTCAAGCATGGAATGCGGGTTAGGGTCGCTATCCATGGGATAGTGCTCTTCCTCATACGCTATAACCAGGTCAGTGATGCGGTCGAGTTCCTTGCCTTCTGGGCTGTCGTAATCGGCCTTCAGCAGCTCGGAAATGCGTGCCAAAGCCTCCTCATACTCCGCTTCAGTTTTAACCTGAGTGATTTCCGACATGGCTACACCTCCGCTGCGTTGATGCGGTCGTACTCGCTATGCGTACCAATGAACCGGATATAAACCACGCGGTAAGGGTAGTTGACTTCTACCACCAGCCGATAGGTGTTGCCCTTGATGTTGAATACCACACGGTCATTGGGCAGAAAGCTGACGCTCCGATACCTGTAACGCACCTGGTGTGGAGCTTCCCAATCTGCGCGCTTGGCGTCTTCAAACCAGTCTGTTAGTGGCTGCCGGGCATCTGGGTGTCGCTCCCAGAACTCCCGCAGCGTCCTCTTCGCGATGACTCTCATAGCGTTTCCGGCTGTTCCCAATTGTAACACTGCCCAATCTGATGCAGCCACGTCATCCCCAATAACTTCTATTCCGCACCTCCATGCCAAAAAAAGCCGCTGACACTTTCCCCTTGCCCATACCTTTCCCACTTCTGTACCATGTTGGCTGGTAGCCCAATTGCAACCCGCCAGCCAGGCCGCGAGTCATCCTGTGCCTACGGCCAAACACCGCAAACACCGCTCCTCCAAACTCTCTCACCAACCCCCCAACCCGCTTAAATCGCCCCCGAAATCGCCCAATCCGCTGCCATCCACCCCCACGACTCGCCCTGCGCTCCTATAAGAGCCTATCCTAAAAACTGTTGGAAACTTGCAGTGGTGCTGTGGGAAGGGA
>JAPPCX010000065.1 GCA_028875655.1 Chloroflexota bacterium
CCATTGCTACGCGGCGGCCCTGTACTTCACGTACTACAATTTCTGCCGCCCGCACACGACGTTGACGAAAGAGCGGGGCGGGTACAAGACAACCCCTGCGATGGCGGCGGGGCTGGCCGACAGCGTGCATGATATTCGCTGGCTGTCAGACCTGGTAACGGAGTCCATGCCCAAGTCGGGCAAGCGCGGGCCGTACAAGAAGCGCAAAACCGCCGCCTAGTTTTCAAACGGATACACTACCGGGCCTAAGCATACCATGCTGCGAACTTTTCACTGGGAGGTTTCGTTGAGCGGCTAGCTCGTTCAATCCGGGCCATTTCGAATCCAACCTAAGCTGCTGTCTCGACTTCGCGAGCTTCCCAACTTCGAGAACTAGCGAAATCGAGCCAGTCACATAGTACCTCAATTCGGATCTCCTGATTTCCGGTCGGCACAAGATAATCCTCTAGCTCATGAGGCAACGGGAAATAGAGCCCTCCGAACAGTTGCTGGATAGAACCTTCAATTGCGACTGCACCTTGTGAGAGCGATGTTGCGTCTGCGGTCAGTAGCAACCTGTCCAACCGGACTTCAAACTGAAAAGCGGAACTCAATCCATCCGATGCCAGCAACAGGATCTTGTTGCCCATCCAGACTGCTCCATGGTCGTCGCTCGCGACTATTACGTCGCCGTATGCCACCGAAGCCGAGTTGGGGATCCTCAAATAGTAGCCCTCCAGCCCTGCGAAATCATCGCCCGCCCCAACTATCTTGACCAGTTTGGGCTCAATGCCTTCGTCGTTAGAATTCGGCTGGATATGTCCTGGTCCAGGTGAGGCCGTTACAACCCGTACGTCTCCTGCTCTAACCACATCCCTGCGTACAGCTCTGTTCACGACAGCAATGTCATCGGTCAATAGGATCCATGTTTCGGACCGATTCTTTGCCAGCCAATCCAAATTCACCGCTCCGCTACCGAAGAACTTAGGGCTCCGGGATCTCAGTGTTAGTCCCAAATATTCCCGGCAGAAGGCGGAAACCATCGACCGGAAGAGAGAAGTGATGCCAAGTTGTGCTAGTTTTGCAACGTCCTCGTGGCGAACATCCACGAGGATACGTAGAGACGTGCTGGCGCTCGACGACGGATTGGCTACATAGATCGGGATATCTTCCGTCAGTCGGCCCGGGGTAAGCGTCACTCGGTTCACTTGGTAGACGCTAGAGATTGTCTCCGAAAGTTCAGCTAGGAATGCCTTTTCAAACCGGCTTAGGTCGGTATATTGCTCTACAAACTCCACTTGCCCCTTTAGGTCAGTCGCCCCCACCGACCCCAGGAATTCACGAATGGCTGCTGCTTTGTGGTTGTCGCTGGGTAGGTACACGATGATATGCCCTCGGCTGTGTAACACGTTCGTGAGCGCGGCGTTCCCCGCAGCCCCAAAGTAAATCTGTGCCCCGCTATTCGCTCGCGCCTTCACCTCGTCCAAGGAATACACAAACCCACCATGCGCCTGAACCACTACGTTACCCATCCTGCCTACAAGGCCGTTCGTCCTGACGTAACGGAAAATGCGCGTGTGCTGTTCGATGAGTTCGCTCGACTCCAGCACTGCCAACACCGCTTCACGTTCCATGGCGGCAACAATTTTGGCTACGAGCGCGCCAGATTCAGCATTGAGGGAATCCCTTCCCGCAGTAGGTGAGAGAAGGTCACAGTCAATGAATCCGGACACGCCGATCCTCGTATTGACAGTGTGTGCGCAGAGCTTGAAGCCTTGTTTACGGATGTCGAGCCCGTCGCCCTCGAAACGAAGAGCACCCGAGAGTTGCGAAGGTTCCCCTGCTACCGACAGTCCTTCCAAACTTGCACCTAGGGTTTGGTGGTCAATTTTGAACAATTTTCCAGAAATCTCGACGCCTTCGTAGGCCCAAGTTTGGGTGTCGGTAGAGGCTTGCATCTCATATTGCGCGCCGGGTTGCTCACCAGATATCAGGTTGTCGTTGAAGTAAATTGGTTCACGGCAATATCTCACTATCTCTTCGATGTACTGCCGAAGCTGGTTCCCTTGCACTGGACCTGTCAGTACCCCCTCCACTATGGTTCCACGTGGAAACGCTTCTGTGGAGGGTTGCAGTGCCACTTGCGGTAGACCGATGGCACCATCGATCTCGGACCGGCCGAGTTCGGTCCGATTTCCTCCACCGGATTGTTCGGCTTGGGAGATGACAACCAGCTTTTCGCATACCCCCAGGTTGGCGAATCCTCCAATCCCGAACATTCCCACACACCCTGCTGCCCTAGCTTCTTCGGTACGTTTCCCGCTGGCACCAATTGTCCAATACAGGTGACGTAGGTCGTCCGATGACATACCAATTCCACGGTCCCGGATTCGGACAATATCTCCTTGCACCTCGATGTCTATCCTTAACGATGGGTCGCCCGGAGACAGATTCCTCCGCCTGGCTTGCATTCGAGAGGCATCGATTGCATTTTGAAGATTCTCTCGAAGAAAAGCGTATGGAGTATCGTAAATTTGCTTCGAGATAGCTGCGAGTACGCTGCTGAACTCGATCCCCACTTCGAAGCTGCTAGAATTGTTCGCCATTAGTTAGTGCCTCCAGGCTCGCTCAACCGTTCCCGCAGTGCTTGGCTTCCGCGTTGCATGGCAAAGGAACGGCAATATGCTCGCAGGTCAGGGTCACTAGGCCAATAGTCCAAGGCTCTTAGTGCGATTTTTTCGGAAAGGTTGGAATCCCCGATGGATTCGGCGGCAACAGAGGCCACGACGAAATCACTGCATTCTGCCCAATCCTCATCGAGAATTTCGAAGGCCAGTTCCGACCCTTCATTTCTTATTTCTGGGTCATCCTGTTGCAGATAGGCCAATGCTAGGCGCCTCTTGGCGGCAATCCTTACAACGTCGTCTGACGATTCACTGTATCGAACCGCCGTATCGATAAGCTCATCAAATTCTCCGCCGTTTGCCAATTCCTCAAGATACTGTATTTGATAAGAGGTCCCTTCTGTTGAATCCACTCCTAACAGCTTCCTGGCTTGCAGTTCTAAGGCAGCAAGAAAGCCGGCGAACTCGGAGTTGGCGGACGCCGCTATGCTTAGGAAAATCGCAAAGCCGCGGATAACTGCTTCTTGACTGGTGAACATCTCATGCAATGGAACTGTATTGAAAATCTTGAGCAAGTTTGATATACGCAGGAAATGCGAGACCTCTGGAAACTGGTACTCAGGCCCAAGACGCTTGGACGCGAAAGTCGGGATATCGGCATTCAAATCTATCGGCACCTCCTCTTTCCATCCCGTCAGGAGCGCCGCCATATATCCTGCGTAGGGCTCAGCCTCCGGTACGCTCTCCCGCAGCACATTTGCTATCTCCGACGGAGTAGCTTGTATCTCTCCCCTAGGGGGTAGTTCACATTCGATACTTGGCAATTCCTGAAAGACACCAGCATCGGTTCTATATTCAAACTGGCGTATCTTGCAAGTCCCGTCACCAACGTGGTACTCCAACAAATTGTACGAGTTCTTGTAATGGCGAGTTTGATGGCTTGATCCTGCCGCCGAGTGAAGGCATTGGGAACTGGCAGCGAGCATGACTGATGCCTGGTGCATATGAAGGTGGCCGCTGTGAAAGACATCCACCTGTGGAACAAGGCGATTAGTGCAGGCTATGCGGTCGAATTCTACTAGCCAGTCCGTTGGATGGTGAGTTAAAGCGACCGTCAGATGAGGATCAAAATCCTCAGCTAACATGAGAGCGTCGATTATTTGCCTTTCACCGACCAGCAGGCCGCCCGGCCTGTCCTTGTCGCCCGACAGCCAAGCCGAGTTAAGCTCCAGTACACAAACGCGGAAACCGTCGAGATCAAAACGGCGCACCAATGCCAATCCTTCGCTCGTTTCGCTGGTGCCAGGACCATCGACAAGTAATTGATTTCGGAACGCACGAAACTCCGCCTGTCTCTCCATTAGTTGCGACCGCTCGGCATCGTGGCCCAAGAATTTATCGACTTCCCAATGACTATCCAGGCGGGAGCGAACCCCTTCATGCAAATAGGACTGAATGCCGCGGTCAACGTCGTGATTCCCGGGAACGATGCAAAGGCGTCCAGCGTCCAGGCTGAGGGTGTCCAAAAGCGAAGCAAAGAACGTTGCGGCGACCCCATATTCTCCGGACTTTCCGGAGAAGGCAATATCGCCGGTGACCACTATGAATTGCAGTGGGAACTCGTCCGACAGGCGCGAAGGAATGTCGCGTATTAACGCGTCGCACGACACCTCTTGGCTGAAACCATCCCCACTGGCCCGGAAATGAAAGTCGGAGATGTGCAACCAGCTGATTTTGTCCAACATTGGGAGCTTGCCCTGCTCTATCTAGGGTATCAAATTTCCATAGCCAGCGCAGCGATTTGCGACAGACGCGATTCCACCTTCTGGTCAGCTCCTCGCTGTGGTTTATGCAGGGCCGAGTGGATCTTGTTCCGCCGCCATGCTGCAACGAAGCCGGCGTTGGCGAGGTTGTCAGGATCGGGAATCGCGGGACTTTTGAGGTTATTTTAAATTGGGGTTCGCCGGAGGCCGAGCAGGGTTGTTACCGCCTACGCGACTCAGCACAACCCATCCGAAGAATCCCGATTTCGGCATCCCATTGGTTCGACAATAGCCAGTTCGCCCTGCGTCGATTGGTTCGCTCAAATACGCCAGCGCTACTCAGGTACCATTTCACGGTAACATCTGCCGCTACTCTACGGAGTGCCAGAATGACCAAACGCTTGACCGCTATCCGCTGAGCATTTTCCCGATATCTTCCGGCATAGTGAGGCCAGTTTGTTGCTCAAAGTTGTCGATATTCTGGTAATCGTTGCAGAATAACTCTGATACATTAACTCCATTTTGAGTGGCATTGACCAAGTCTTGACGAGCCATTTCCCATTCGCCTAGATTTAGCCACGCCTCAGCGCGTCGATACCGGGTATTGTTGCTATCGTCTTGTTCTAACTCCAATGATCTTGTGAAGTGTCGAGCAGCCGAGCGATAGTTGCCTTGCTTCGCGTAAACGTTCCCCAAGTTATAATGAACGGCCGAGACTTCTGGGTCTAAGGATGATGCAACGTTATAATCGTCGATAGCAGACCTGAAATCACCCAAATCGTAGTATGCGTTACCACGATTGTTGTAAGCTGCGCCCATCTGGGGGTTGAGGTTTATCGCGCTGGTGTAATGCTCTATCGCTTTCTGATTATCTTCATTGTGTGCTGATGTCATGCCTTTGTGGAATTCAGTATAGGCACTTTGGTGGATACCTTGATGTGTGATAAAACCATGAAGGTCGTTATAGATTGTCTCCGCAGAAATACCGTGATGACTACGCAAATATTCGAGAATTTGCGGCTTTAATTTACTGTCAATGGTGACTATGCATTCATCGTCTGGCTCAACAAACCCTACGTCGGGGCGTACAAATACGCTCTTTTGGGCGATCACACGATGAACCGGGATGCGAGGCTCCTCTATGCGGTAACCCTCCCCCGTTTCCGAGAGCAGGATGACTCGACCCGTTTTGTTGGGCTCGCCATCGCAGGCGAAGAACAACGCAATCAAGTAGTCTGTCGTAAAGTCAATCAGATTAGTCGCGCCTCCATTATGCTGAAGCTGAGACAAAATTTCTAAATCGTCCGATTCTCCCGTGTACCGAGTGTACTGCCTGGCTTGGGCCAAAATCTCCGCTTGAACGAACTCAATATCAAAGTGGTCAACATTGATGTCCGCGTACAGGCGGTACAGGCTGGAGGAGACCTTCTGGTATGGCTCCCGCTCTCCGCGATAGACATAGTTGCCCTCAGCTGACTTGCTGATAATCTCGGTGATGACCTCCAGAACTTCGGCGAAGTCCCGGGGTTGAGTGCTATCCGGATTTAGCGATTCCATTTTGATATCCCCTTAGGATAGGCTAGTGTATGGCTAGCAGCCGAGATTACGCCCTGTAAATTGCAGGCACAATCTCAGCGCAATATCAAGCGTAGTAGCCTCTAGTTTTGCTCTGACGGCTCTCGACGCGACGGGCACCCAAGCGTGTCTTGGCACGTCCGTCAACCGTCAGTTTGCCACCAGGGCGCGCACGACGGTGCTCGCGCTCACGGCGGTCCGGGTCTTTCGTGATGCCACGGTGAGAAACCTTGCGCCCCACGCGGTATGTGTAGTTGTAGGTATCCCGCTTGACCATTTGCTACATCCTCCATTCGTGTATGATGCCATTATAGCGCACAAACTGAGGTTAGCAAGCCACTACACGCTTCCTTCCGTGCCCGCCACTGGCTCTCCTTCTGCTCGCGCACCCCAGCATACTCCGCGTCAGGTCTGCAGGCCGTCAAACTCAGCACGCCTAACGCCGCGTCGCTCATCTCCACCTCCCTCGCCCATTGGTTACTGGAGAAGGCTATCTCGTGGACCGGCGTGTGCGGAAGGCCACTAGCTCCGATAGCTGGTCCCGGGTGTCATCCTCCATATCAGAAAAACCGAAGTAGCCGAATACCATTCGGTCAATAGCCATGTGCTCATCGGTGTGGATTTCCTGAGCGACCGGTAGAGGACTTCTGTCTCTCAATCTATTGAAGACATTCTTGGCTTCGTTTGCGAAGTCAAAATCGAAATCGACGGGGAAAGACCTCAAGTCGGTTGCTTCGGCCTTTAGCAATCCACCGCCCAAGTTTCGCCTCCCTGTAATCTCCCTAAACAGCCACGCCAATGACGAGTTGAAGTACGCCCACAGGCAATAGTGAAGGCCAGATTCCCACAGTGCGTCAGGGAGGTACAGCTCAACGCCGCTGTACGAAAACGCTCGGCAAGCATTGAACGTACAGTAGTAACGGTCACCGACCCCACGCGGCATGATGAGGGCGGGGATCTTGCCTCGACGGGCGGCACTAATTCGGTGTGCGCCAACCCTTCCCTCAGTTGAGGTTGCGACAAAACTGGAATCTTTGGCTATGACAGGCTCACCGCTACCACTCCGCTTCAGTTCCCTCAGAGGGAAGTTTAGCCCCTGTCCAAACGACACATTGTTGCCCGCGTCAGCGCGTTCGGCCATCTCGGCAAGCATATCAGTGAAAAATTCGGGCATGGCTATCAGATGTCCCCATTTCATTGCCTGCCGCGCTGCAAAGGTCTTGCCCGTCGTCTTTTCCATTTTGTCGTCGACGATTTCGTATTCAATCTCCTCCAACACTTGATTGCCGAAAGTAACCACAACAGCATTGATCTGCGGCCCGTTTCTGTCGGAGAAAAACTTGGCTGAGGTATCAACGATTTTCTGCACTGAAAACTTGCCCAGCGAAAAATCTTGAAACGTTTTCCCGTAGTCAGTGCTCAGCCAAGCATTCTGAGTTATCAGACAGCCGTGGCCCTTATCGTGCAGCAATTTAGGCGCACGGGCCAGGAAGTACACAAGTAGGTCGCTGCCTCGCGGCAATCTCGTACCCCAATCACTTATCACTTGGTTAAGGTATGCGTCCTTTATCTCATCTGACAGCAAGCTGTTTCTGGATTCGACATACGGCGGGTTCCCAATAACCACGTCAAACCCGTCAGCCACGCCGAACATATACTCGGCGTCGAACCAGTCGGCGCTGGCGTTCTGGTCGTAGGGGTCCCAATTGGCGATTTGCGCGGCGGAAGTGGTAGCGAAACCCGCTTCCCGCAACGTTGACGCTAAATCTTCACGTAGGCGTTTATCCTCGTCGCGGTATGCCTGTTTCTGCCGACGCGTGGTGGCGTGGAAGTGCCGTTCCCGGTTGGCGCGTATCTGCTCGTGCAGTTCCGCAATGTTGTTGGCTTGTTGGGTGAGCGCCGGCTGGGCCGACTGGCCGATGCCCAGCAGGGTGTCGGCGGCAACGAAGCGCGTTTCTAGGTTGGGCAGAGGCCGAATGCCGTAGTTGTCGTCCGGGTCGTCGTTGGGTTCCTGTTCGATGGCCAAGGAGATGAAGAAGCGCAGCTTGGCAATCTGAGTGGCGATGGGCTGTATGTCCACGCCGAAGATGCCGTTCTGGATAAGGTAGAGCTTGCGCCCGAAGTCGGTATCGCGGTACTTGTCAAAGGTGCGGCTGATTTCAGCCAGTTCGCTCTCCCGTTCCTCCGAGTCGGCGGTGTCAAAGGCCGAGGCAGCCCGCTGTGTAGCCAGTTCTTTCTGCAAGCGTTCCCACAGTTCGTTGTGCGGGTCCAGCCGCCCCAGGGCCAGGGTCAATTTGTGCAGGATGCCCATGGGGAAAGCACCGGAACCGACGGCAGGATCCAATGCCTTGGTCTCGGCGATGGCAAGGACGATAGCAGTCTTTTCTTCCGGTCCGAAAAGCGTGTCGGCGTCAGCTACATCGTAGTCCAGCAGGGAACGGAGGCGTTGGGCCAAACCGTCCTCCCCGGTGGCCGGCACAGCCTTCTGCGTCAGGGTGGCCACAAGGGCCTCGTCCACCATGTAATCCACCACGGGGCGCGGCGTGTAGTAAGAGCCGGTCTGCTTGCGGACGTTTTCGCGAGTTTCGGGGTTGAAGGCGGCCAGCAAGTTCTCGAAGACCTTACCCAGCAGTTCAGGGTCTAGGGCGACTTCCTGCTCCACGGGGGTGTTCTCCTCCACGGTGAACTTGTAGCGGTTGAACAGGTCGATCAAGCCTGGTTCATTGCTCTGGGGGGCGCCGCTGAAGAACAGGCGGTTGGGAACGCTCAACAGCTTGCTGTGCCGGCGGTTGTCGGAGAAGCAGTCGATGCGATAGCCGCCGGCCCGCTGTCCCTCAAAGCTGTCCAGGCAATCGAACAGGCCGCCGTTGATGAAAGGCGTTGCGTCGAACAAGGCCCGCAGCGCGTCGGGGTCGGCCATTTCCTTACGGTAGCGGTAGTTGGAAAACTCCCGATGAGTGGAGTTGTCGCCGGCGCTGAACTCCCTCTGGTAAATCTCGGTATTCAGCGTGGCGAAGAACAGGTTTTGCAGCACGGCGCGGTAGTAGGAATCGCCGGCGTTCCGGTCATAGTCGCGCAGCAGCGCCTTGACTTGTTCCTCAACAAACAGCGCCTCGGCAACCAGTCCCTTCTCCTTGATGAACCAGACAAACATCAACCGGGTGATGAGACGGATAACGTGCTCCTCGGCGGACAGGGTTACGGCTTCGCCGGTGGGGAACCTGGCGATGTGGACGGCGCGGTCAAACCAGCCTTGCAGTTCACCGTAAAAACGGCGATTCAGCTCCTCGGTGTCCAGGGCGGCCAGCCACGCCTCCAGCAAGCCGTCGAAGTTGTGCCGCTTGCCGTGGGATGTCATCCACTCCAAACGCTCCGGCAGGGAAAGGTCGCCGAGGATTTCCAGATGGGCGCGGTGCGGGTCGGCGGCATCAATCTCTCGGATGAGCGACACGCTGCCCAGCACGTCGCGTTCCGGGTCTCGCTTGTTGGGCCGGCGGTGGACGAAAGCTAGAGTGATGAGGTTGACGGCAGTGCGGAACAGAACGACCATCGGCATGGGAAAGCGCTTGTTCAGCTCGCGGGTGAAGGCGGCGTACTGGCCGCGTGGGTAGCCGTCTCCCCACAACTGAACGGCGGCGAACAGGAAGCTTTGAGGCTCGCTAGTTTCGAAGTCGCCGGCGTCGAAGAGCATCCGCGGCGCCGATTCTGCGACGTGGTGGTCGTTCATCTGGAAAAGCAGCCGCACCGATTCGGCGACGTTCAGGAAATCTTGCTCGGTTCGGGTGTTGGGGTTCGTCGCGGGAAATGCAGTGACAAACTCACCAGCCTCGTCGGGCATTTCAGGCGCCGTTAAGTCGCTTCGGTAGCCAAGGGCAGCTAGCAACTGAATTGATGCATCAGCCAAGTCTCCAGTACCCATTTTACCCAAGGCAACCCGGATATTGGCGATTGTGTTCTGTTGTGTCATGGTCTGTCCTTGATGATGAGCCAGGTCAACAGCTCAAAGTCAGCGGCCCCTCGCGGCGCTTCGGAATCTGCCGACAGCATGAATCCCCGGCCTCCAAAGCGAAGCCCCTTAATCTGCGCCGAGTTGTGTGTCTGTCGGATGTGGGCGATGACGGCGTTGAGCAGTTTGTCGTAAAGCGACATATCCCGACCCTGCCGGGTGTCTTGGTCAAAACGGTCACACAGTTCCGTGATGGGCGCGGTCTCGCCGACCGCCGCCGCCTCAAAGACGGCTAGGGTCTGCCGGGCGTTGCCGCAACCGAACCGTATGCTGCCGTCGTCCTGGATGTAACAGAGGAAAAAGGGATGTACCGGGCTGGCGGGACGTTGGCGCGGCCCGGCGTCGTCGGCGTTGCGCTGGCGAAGGAAGAATATCACGCCGGGTTGGGCCTCGGCTTCGGATGGCGCTACCGCGTACACCCCGTGAGGCATGGCTTCCAACTCGTCCTTGTTGGCCTCCAGATAGCGCAGCAGCTGGGTCAGGAAGTGGTCTAGGGTGAAGTCGCTCATCACCGGTCCATCGTCCAGGTCGTCGATGGTCAGCACTTCGTCCATGAGTTTGAGCAGCTGCTCATCGCGGAAGTTCAACTCCAGCTGCGCGTCGGCCTCGGTGAAGGGGTCTTCATCTCCGCTGGCCGCGATGTCGGCCAGGGCCATCCGAGCCTGGACCCGGCTCTCCAGCTTCAGGTACACGTCCATGTCCGATGTGGGCCAGTAGTTGAGCATCCGCACGGACTGGCTGCGGCTGCCGATGCGGTCGATGCGACCGAACCGCTGGATGAGCCGTACCGGGTTCCAGTGGATGTCGTAGTTGAGCACGGTGTCGCAGTCCTGGAGGTTCTGGCCTTCGGAGATGCAGTCGGTGGCAATCAGCAGGTCAATGTCAGGTGCGTCGCCGGCTTCGCCCCGGTTGCGGGCGGCAGGGGCAAAGTTGGTAAGGATGGCGTTGAAATCGTTGGCGCCGACGGTGGCGTGGGTTTCGTCGCCGGATACCATCGCAATGTTGAGGCCGAGTTCGTCAGCCAGCCCGGTCAGGTTGTCGTACAGGTATTGGGCTGTGTCCTTGAAAGTGGTGAACACCAGCAATTTGCGGTTGTCATTGCCGTCCCGGTCGGCGGTGGGGGTCTGCTTTCGGCTGCGGATGGTATGTTTGATTTCTTGCAGCTTGCCGTCCCGGTCCGGCGTAATGGCAGCTACTCGTTCGCGGACCGCCTCCAGGGTGGCCTTGTCATTTTGCAGATCCGACTGCCAGCGCGGCAGGTCCAGTTCCGTCAGGCGATATGGACGGCGACTGCCACCAACGAAGAACTCCTCATCCTCGTCGTCTTCGTCAGGCAGGACGTCGGCGTTCTCCAAGCCAACGTTGAGTTGACCGCCATTCTGATAGCGTTCAATCTTGTCCATCAGGTCGTCAATCTTGCTGACTGTGCGGTCCAGCGTCAGCGTCAGAGAATGGGCAGAGCTTTCCAGGCGTTTCAGAAAGTTGGTGCGCATCATACCAATGAGGAATCGCTCGCTGTCCTGTTGATTGAAGTTTTGACGCCTCCGGGTTTCCGCCAGCTCTAGGAGACGCCCCTCGTCGGTGACGTACTCGCTGGGCTGGTACAGAGACAGTTTGAACTTGCCGATGCGTTGCGCCAGGTCCTGGTAGGAAAGCTCGCCCTGAATATCCGTTTGCGGATAACGGTTGTCGGGTTGCTCGTGTTTGGGAAACTGACCGACACGCTCCATCTCGTCCGCGTAGAAGCGTTCAATCTGCCGGCGGGAGCGGGAGATGGATACTCCGCCCAGCAGCCTGAGAAAGTCCGCGCCCAGGTTTTCCAGCAGTTTAGCCTTGTCCCGGCGGTTCCGTTTGGCCTGCTCGGATTCCCACGCTTTGAACTGACGCTGGGCAGCCGCCATCATCGTGCGGATGTTGCCTACACCCAGACTTTGCTGAAAGGCATCCTCGCGTCCCTCAGTCATCAGGTAAACCTGGTTTCGCAGGTCAATCAGAGAAGTGTTCACCGGCGTTGCCGACAGCATCAACACCTTGGTCTTGGCGCCGGCCTTGATCACTTGTTCCAGCAACCGCTGGTAACGTTGCCCGCCATCGTTACGGAAGTTGTGCGATTCGTCAATCACCACCAGGTCATAGTTTTCCCAGTGGAAGTTAGCCAGGTTGACTCCTCCTGACGGTCCGGAGGTACGGGACAGGTCGGTATGGGCCAAAACGGTGAAGCCGAAACGGTCTTCACGGAAAGGGTTCTGGCGGTGCCCGTGGATGGCCGGATAGAGAGTCCAGTTTTCAAACAGCTTCCGTGGACAGAGCACCAGAACGTGTTGATTGTGCAGTTCGAAATACTTGATGACTGCCAGCGCCGTGTAGGTTTTCCCAAGGCCCACGCTGTCGGCCAGGATGCAGCCGTTGTGGGCCATCAGCTTGGCGATGGCGCTTTTCGCCCCGTCTTTCTGGAATTCGTAAAGCGCGTTCCAAATCCGGCTGTCCGTGAAGCCCGTGGCGGCGGCGGTGTCATCCCCGACCAGTCGTGCCGCGATGTCCTTGCGGAACAACTCGTACAGCGTCTTGTAATAGACCACTTCCGGAGCGAAATCGCCGCCGATGCGCGCCAAGCTGTCCAGAACTTCCTGCTTCACGTCCTCGGTGAGCTGGTCGTTGCTCCACAGACGGTCAAACCAGTCCTGTAGTTCGGCGAGAGTGTCAGCGTCGTCGGTGGCAAGATTGATTTCTAGGTTGGGCTGTTCGCTGCCGCCCAAGCCACGCCTGGTGAAGTTGGAACTGCCGACTACTCCCGATGCGCTGTTGGGACAGGTGGTGAGGTACATCTTGCCGTGTAGGAAGTTGGCCCGGCTGACCGAGCGCACGGCTACGGTGTCCCGTCTCACCCATTCGGCGCACTGCTTGGCGAGCGCCTTCTGCTCTAACGTGTGGTTGGGTTCCAAACCTCGCTCGGTGAGTTCAAACGATTTGGGTTTGTCTTCGCCAGGGTCGAGGTCCTCCACCGATTTTGGTTCGCCGAAAAGGAACCGCACACTGCCAACCTGATCCAACTCTTCCGCCAGCAGTTCGTAGCCGTAGATGGTGAAGTAGGCCGACGCCAGGTCGAAGGCGTGGGCGCCGTGCAAGTTGCGCCGCAGGTGCTCGCGAACGGTGGCCGCTTGGTTGTCCAGTATGTGGCTTTCTAATGACATTTCGTTTGCTCAGGACGTGGCCATCCGGTTGTAGCGGCCGTATGGATGAGTTTTCGTAAGTGGTGGACGCAGGGCGTCGTCGGCTGGCGGTTCATAACCACACTAGACGTTCGTTTGCGTGGTTATTCGTGCTTGGCTGCCGCAGCATAGTGTCATCCTTCCTGCCCCGGCATAACGAACCCGCCTATCCAGCGCACGTCTACGTCTAGCGGTCCGGCCGCGCGGGTCAAACCCATGTCGGCAGTCCACAGTTCACAATTGAGGGCCTCTGCCAAGGCTAAGTAGTGCGCGTCGTAGGTTGCGCCTTGACCGAGCTGGCTGGCGAGCTCCATTGCCCTGGTGTGCAATTCAGGGGATGCATGCAACTCGATACCCAAGGACATCAAATCCCTGAGAAGCCCCGCCGCTATTGTGACGGTCAGTTCACCTCGTGCCACGCGCCGGTGAAGAATGTTGGCGACCTCAAAAGGCATAAGGTGGGGCGCGGCGAGCCTGATGCTCTGGTCGTCCCAGAGCCGGGCTAAAGCGGTGGCTTTGTCGGAGTGCTCTTCTTCGACCAACCACTTGAAGGCAACACTGGCATCAACGACAACGACATCGTGATTCACAACCATTTTTCGGTTTCGGCGCCCCTGATGTCGCGAGCGTCCCGGAGCAGATCAACCGAATTTCCGGACAACGGCTGACCGCTGAAGAGCTCTTCTCGGCGCGCCACTATGCGCTCGAAAGCGTCCCGGTCAAAACCCCGGCCGGAAACGTCGTTGGCCTCGTCCTTATCCATCTCGTTCCCTATTGCAGTCAGGCAATACCGCTCCATGCTGACGCCTTTGAAGGCGGCAATAGCTTTCAGCCGACGTCGCACCGGAGGGTCCAAAACAAGCGTGAGGCTCTGCCTTTTCGCTTCCATACCGTACCCTCCTTGAGACAATCTACGTGGAACGAGGATAGCGCAAACACGCAAAACTCTCAACACCGCCTGCCAATGGTGCATCGAGCCACCCTTGCCGGCAAAGAAGCCGGTCGGCACGTTTTCGGGTTACCGAGGGACTTGCAAACAGACACATCTGCTACTCCATGATCCTTCGGTGGAGTGACTACCATTGATGACGAAAGCGTCGATTAGTCAGGACGGCAACAACGGCTCGGACGATGCTCGGCCGAACAATCCCAGCCCGCCGGCGGGCCTGATATTCCTGCGGAGAATAGGGAATCCTCCGGTCGCAGCTCGGGAACCGCGCCTGTGGAGTGGCTTGGCAAGGTGAAAGAGGCCAAGACCTGCGGCGCGCCTCCAAGCACCACTGCATCAGCCCTTGGCACAGACGGCTTTCTATGGAGTGGAAAGGGCGGTCCGCAGCTATGAGCGATACCCCTTCCAATAGGTTGGCCGCTGATGCCCTGAATTTGGCAACAGCGTGTCTCCGTTGCCTGTCGCTGCGTGGCGCGCCCGCTATGTTAGGTCGGCACCTCGGCGTTAGCCATCCTGATGGCTAACTCATCGTTTTAGGTTCGCTGAAGGTGTGTAGCCCAGCAAGCATGAAAGGACGGACAGCGCCTGCGGCCGAATCAGCAGACCTTGGATCATCGCGTTCTGTGTCTGGAAAGACAGTACACAGTCCAGGCAGGCAGACTGGCATCGCCGATCGTGGGCATCGTCCACGAACAGGACTTGTCGAGCGCGTTCCAGCCACTCCCGTCCGATTTCTACCAGTTCGCGAACGTGGCCAGCCCCGCCAGGTACGTTGTCATAAAGCAATACGCCCTGGCTATGGGCACCGGTGGGCATAGTGGTGACGCCAAGCTCTCGCCCGTCGAGTTGCAAAGACTCCGCAGCAGCTCGGTGAAACGCATAACCCAAAGTGGTCATCAACGCGATGTCGTCCTGCTGCTCAGGATCGAGGCAACCGGAAAAGTCCAGCAGCAGTACGTCGGTCGTCTCGCGAGCGGCAAAAGTCTGATTCCTCAGTACTGGCGCCCCGTTTCTAGGCCAACAGTATCTCCGTGTGCTATTGCGGTTTGGTATGAGCGGTCTGTGCCTAGCAAAATCTTCCGACAGGTTCATGCGTCCATCGCCGAAGTGCCGCTCGCTATCGGCGTAACCACACCAGAGGCAAATCGCGAACCCGTGTTTGTAAGCGCCCTCGTTATAGACCAACAACTCGCCGTCTTCACGGTATTTGGCTGACAAGCCATCTATTCCGCCCAGGTTGTCGTGGTTCGTAGCACTGTTAGCGGTGAAGGTGAATGACGCTGGCACCGTCGTCGTCTCACCGACGACTTCCGGACCACCGGCGCTCCACTTGGGCGGATCCCATGTAGGACTCCGAAACCCATATTGTGGCACGAGGTATTGGCTCGGGCTGCGCCCCGCCGGCGCGCCACAAAACGTACATTCCTTGCCGTCGCTCTCCGCGCCCCAGTAGTAGAGGTGGCCATTTTGGCACGTTGTGTACAAACCCCGCAGGCCGATGGGTACGTCGCTGATGTCTGCCCCCGTCCAATGCTTGAGGATCCCACGAGAGGTGACCAACTTGCCGCCCGCCAAAATCCGTGAGCCTGGCACATATTCCCGCAACGCCAGCAGTCCCGGCCGTTCCAGCCGGAACTGGTCTTCCTCTCGTATCCGAGTTTGTTCGGAATGGTTGCGGCCAGGTTCCTCGACGTCAACCCGCAACTTCAGCACCCCGATGGGGAAACCATAGCGCGGCAGAAACTGGCGATCGGCCAACGCTTCAATCACGGTGGTGTTGCGTCGCTGGTTCATTTGGTAACGCAGTGCGTTCGCCTGACCTCGATTATCGGTTATCTCCCATTGCTCCAGGAGAATGTCGTAATCGCGCTGCCAGCGGGAGCAAGCCTCAACGAATTCTGCCCCAACGCTATCGAGCAGTGATGGCCAATCCAACGCAGCGAACCCGACGTCAGCAACGGCAAGCAAGTCCCGGGTTCTTAAGGCTAGATCCGCTTGGTCTGGGCGCTTGACATTATCGATGAATTTGGAGAATTGCGCCCGCAGAGATTGCGAGGGGTCGAACTTGCTGATCGGTGGTTTCGTGTCTCCATCCCAGCGTTGTATTACGGGTGCGCCGCAGAATGTCCCCATGTTGCCGTAGGCATCCATCGCCCCGGTTTGTTCTGCCTGGCCATGCTGCCGGAAGAACTCGCCTAGCAGGAATGCGTGCATGTGGCGGCGAACCACGCGCTCCCGGTCTAGGAGTACCACCGGCCGGCGCAGGGGTGTGCCCAAATAATCGCCGATGCGTCGGAAAACCTCCCGGTCGTAGGGTCGAGGCCGGGCGAAGGTGGTAACGATTGAAGACCCGTCGGCGCGCCGGCCGGCGCGCCGGCCGGCGCGCCCGGCGCGTTGCAGGTAGTTGGCTTTACCAGGCGGTACGTTGCTCATCAACACCCCATTGAGGCCGCCGATGTCGATGCCAAGTTCAAGGGTAGTGGTCGAACTGAGGATGTTCCTGATGCCCGCTTTGAACAGGTCTTGCAAACGTCGGTTTTCTTCCGGAGCCAACTGCGCACTGTGTTCTTCCGCCCAAAGGCCCATCTGGAAAATGGGCGACTCTTGGTATTCACGCCGCCGCCGGCCCAATTTGGGATCATCGTCCAGGATACTGGAATCAACCGGGACCAACGTACCGACGCAACCCGGTTCGGGAGCGCAACCGGCGACGCTGCGGGGCCATACGTGCCCGGTTATGCTGCACTGGAACAAGCTCGCCGGGCGGCGCACCCCTAGCTCGAAGAACTTGATTCTGATGCAATCAGCCGATTGTTGTCGATCGGTTGGACGTCCTTCTGTTTCGAGCCATCCAAGATTTCCCCCTCTGGCAGCTTCCAACAACTGATCGAAGGCGGACCGCAACAGGGCTTCCGACCACTCCGCGGCCACTTTATCAGACATACCGCAACGACGAAGCACTGCGGCGGCAAACCGCCGTCGCCGCTGCCTGATGGTCGCGCCCACAAACCGTTCCACTCCGTTGTCGCCAAGCCCATTCCGCGAATCATCGGCGGCTGCCCAGCGGCCGATCAGCATTCGGCCGAAGACATAATTTTGATCCAAATCTCCACCCAGCGTCACCACGCCGTCGGTGCGGAGCGTGTCGCACAGGGCGGCCAGGAGGTCAGTCCAATTCTGCGTGATGGCCTGGCGTGTGCTGTCAACCGGCAGGCAGCCAATGAAATCCGGCGGGGCTGATAGCTGATCCAAGCCGGGATAAGTCACCTCGGCGAACCCGGCTGATTCGAGCGTGAACAGCGAGCGCCGAAATGGCCTGGCTAATTCCCGGCCGAGAAAGACCTTCATTTGCTCGTTGACTTTGGCACGATTTTCTTGCCACTGTGTCTGAGACCACTTGTCCTTAGTGTGGGTCTCTGAAGATGGACGATCCATGATTTCCGATATGACCTGGTGGCGATGGTTGGTAAGAGCGTCGGCCAACCACGGTACAGCTGCCCCAACCTTGGATTGAGCCAGTTCATTTTCCAGCCGGATACGTTCTCGCTCTAAACGGTCACGACGTGCTGGGGATAACCCAGGATTCTGTAACTGGTCGCGAGTTCTTTCTAACTCTTCTTGAATGTCGAGCGTTACGTCGTCATCAGTGCTGATCTCTTCAATCGCCGGCAAAATCGCGGCGCGGACGAGTTGCTGTTCGTGTTGGTTTGCGAGCAATGGGCCCAGGCGGGCGGCTTCACGACGGCTGTCGCTGAACGCTAGCAAACGGCGGCCCCGGGCCGGCCGCCAACCCTTAGCATCAGCTGCCCCGGGGAACTCCGGCATTTCGGCTAGCAAGGTTTCCGCCAGCACCGACAAGGTAAGCGGTGCGCCTGAGTAGAACGAACCGATTTGCGAACCTTCCGCATTGCAATTGGGGCAGCCTTGGTGTTTGTATAATTTGGCAGTGCCGGGCGCACCGCTGCCCCTGAGTTCCCCATCGTTTGGATCGATGTAAACAGCGAATTCCGTCTCCAGAATCGGGTGGAACAGGCGATGCTGAACCTCGATTTCATCGTCGTCCTCGTCGCGGCGGATGCGGGGAAATGCCGGGATCAACGCGTCGTCCTGCTGCTGGCCGCCCAACAGCCATTGGCCGCAGTTGCCGCATCGTTCCAGCGACAAGGTACGACTGCCACAGTGTCCGCAAGTGTCGTGATAACCGGCTGACACGGCGCCCAGATGCGGCAACTTGGCATCATTGTCGGCGCTGCAATCGGTATTGAGGCAGACCACTAGGCAATCGGCCGGCCGAACCATCAGATGGATTCGGTGAGGAACCAGTGGGTAGGTACCGGGTTCGGTGCGCGCCGACGCGGTCAACTGCAGCAGTTTCACTGTGGCTTGTTGCGAGTCTTCGCCGCCATCCTCGAAAACCTGTTCGGCCAGTTCCGACAGGCGAACTCGCTTTTGGTCCCAAAGCACATCGTGCAGTCGATGTATCAAAGGAGCTGGGGACAGGCCACGGTGCAGCACAACCGCCGGGCGATTTTCTTTCGCCGGCAACTGCTGCAGCCGCTGGCCCGATACCAAAACAGCCAAGTCGTCCTTCAAACGATCGCACGCGCCGCTAACAGCAAGTTCCGTCTGGCCATTGTTGTCCACGAGAGTAGGACCGTCCAGCCACTGGCGAGCATTGATTGCCTCTGCAGTGGCCTCGGAATCTGGCGGCTCGGGTTCTTCCAGAACAGTCGGCATTTGCTCGCCAGCGATGACATGGATCAGATCACTCGGCTTGTTGAATACGGTGGATGCAAAGCTTCGGAGCTCGTCCGGATCGCCAGTGCCCAGCGTTGCCGATGTGGCAAATTGCGTTGCTGCTTCGGGTTGCAGGCCGCAACGCAGCAGCAACCGGCGGAGCAGCAACGTGATTTCAGCGGCCAGGGTTCCGGTGTACAGATGGGCCTCGTCGAGCACCACTGTGCGAAGTTCGGGGCCGAAAAACACGTTATCCTGCGGCCGGCAAAGCATGTACTCCAGCATCGAGTAGTTGGTGATCAGGATGTCTGGGGTGGGGCCGCCACTGGATTTTTGACCGCTCCGAGTTTCCAACCCCCGCGCCTGTTGGCGAGTACGCATCCGGCACGGATCCCACTCTGGAACCCCTTGACGATCTGCCCAATAGCGGTCTTCCGGCGTTTCGCTGGTGAAGTGAAAAAGGGTAACCTCGTGCTGCCCTTGCAGCCAACTGTATAACCGCTCCACCTGATCGTTGACCAAGGCATTCATCGGGTAAAGGATGATGCACCGGGCTCCGCCGCTCCGGTTGGCCGGAGGGTTGCGGTACAGGTCGTTGAGTATCGGCAACAGGAACGCTTCAGTTTTGCCGGCGCCGGTGCCGGCGGTTACCACCATGGCAGGACGTTGATCCGCACTGTCCGATTGCGCGCGTTCGATTGACTCCAGCTGGTGGGTGTACAACCGGCGGTCACCCGGCATGGCGCCGGCCGTTGCCAACACATCGCGCAAACGCGAATCGAAACGATCTCCGGCAACCAAATCGTCCAACGATTTTTCGGAAGGCTTGCTGGGGAACGCCCCTTCAACCCACAGGTCGCTGATCAAACCTCCCTCGGCGGCGGGGCCGCTCCAAAGCCGCCGGGCAATTTCTGCCAGCTGGCCATCACGGACGAAATTGTCGTCTGCCGCAAAGTCAACCATCCGTTCGCGCAAGGCATTGGTAAGTTGCAACGCATCCAGTTGCGTCATTTCATCAACCTCCCCGGTTCATTGACGCCAGAATGCGCAACCCCAGCAATTCACGGAACGGCCGGTTATTCAGTGCAGTCTCGGCGTTGTTTCTTTCGCGGTAATCAAGAGACGAATAGTCCAGAGGCTCCAAGACCTTTCCAACGATGCTGTCTATGAACCCCGAATCTACGCTCATTTCACGTGCAGCGGCATCCAACAGGTTCCGCTGCTGGTTGTCAGCGAAAACCTGCTTGTCTTTAAGCGACAGCGGCGTGGGTTGTGGTTCGTGGCACAACTCTCCTTTTTCCCACTGTTCCCACTCCCACTCGCTGGTCGATTCTTCGGGGACATCCGCGATGATGAATCGCAGGCGTTCCATCAGATTGTGCCTGGAGCGCGAGATTTGTCGCTGGTCTGGCACACCTGTCGGCGCAAGCCACATTCTTATCAAACGACCTGTCAGGAGAGGCGCTTCCCGCAACAGCAATTCGATCGATTTGCAAACCCGTTCGTCGTCCGATTCTCCGTCTCCAAGCTTGTGGAGCATCTCCCAGGCAGTGTCAGCGGACGGTTCCCACCCAGCAAAAATTTCACGGACGGCGGTGCCCCACTGCTCACTGGTTGATGCCGTGTGCGCCAAACCATCGGGTAATCCTTCTTCCATGAGCCAGGCAACCAACGTTTGCACTGGATTCTGGTGAGCGAACGACCGAACCATCTCCAACCAGGAAGGCGCCACGATGGGCGCGTGCATCCAACGCAGCATCGCCGCAGTGACTGCTGCGTTGGCGTCATCGGCCACGTTGATTTCGTCGATCTCATTAGGCCACCAGGCTCCGACCAATGCGCCTCGGTAACATAACCCCACGCAACAACTGTCGCCCGGATAATCGACCCCAGGCAAGCGCCACTGAACGCCGTGGTGTTCGACGCCGTCGAGTCCCTGATAGATCTGGGGTTGAGAGCCGATTGACCACACCACGACCGCATGGTCAGCCCCCGGTTCAAGCGAGTGCCTGAACGTCAAACAGAGTTCGCCATCTGCGCCAGCGGCAACGCCCTCCAGTATGCCGGGCTTGCGCACTTCTTTGGCTATGACGATGGATTCGCTATCGTCGTCGGCATTGTATGGGGGACGCACTTCCAATGGCGAACCGTAGCCAGCCAACACACCCAGGTTGCGCGGTTTGCTCCACGCTTGGCGGAGATACACTGAACCTTCCATGAGAGCCAGGCCCGACACCTGATCCGCATCAGTCGACGTTACCAGTTTGAAGGCGTCATGCAGCGCCTCTCCGGTAGAAATCGTTGCCCGAGGGTTGATCACCTCCCAGCCGTCGCTGCGTGCGCGCATTGCTCCCCTGGCGTTGACTGCGCACGACCTGACAACCGTGGTTCTCTCTGCCCCTCCCCGCAATCCCAGATGAACACGCAACACGTGAGGCGGGGTCATGGAAACGTGATTCGAGATGTCGAAGGCTTCGGTACGATAGGCAGTGTCTCCGTCGGCTGTGAAATCCAGCGGCTTACCGCCAACCCGTACGTATCGGACGGCGATGTCGGCTGGCACCGTGATGCGAACTCGCCGGTAATTCCCAAGCCACTCAATTTGCGGAGGATCTATGTCTGCCCGCACCGACGCTGCCCAATCAGGTTCTTCAGGTTTGGATGGTATGACGGCATCGGCCGATGAGTTCCAAATTTCGTCGTTCTCACCATTGGGACCGGGCGCCGCTACGGATATGGGCCTGGTTTCCCCAGCCGTGAGCAAGTAAAGCCGCTTGGCATGGTTGCCCACTCCAATCGTGCGGAACGGGAGTCCCTCCGGTACTACGGTGAGGTCAGTGCTGACCAACAACCCATAATTCCGGGTTGAAACGCGCTGGGCAGTGTCGGTGTCGAGCCGCTTGCCAGTTGTCAGGTCAAACAGTTCCACGTCCTCGTTGGGATTCCAGAGTTGGACGAGTTGGCTGGCTGTCACCATGCCGTTGTCATCGTTGATCGCGGCGATGAATTCCGGCGAACCTGACGGCAACGTAACTGTTCCTGCCGTAGGGGTGTAACCGCCGGCGTCGGATCGCAAAAGCGTGGTCAAACGATCATTTCCGACATTCACACGGTAGCGGTCAGCCGTGAGGTCAAAATCAGCCAAGTTCTCGATTGAGGTTGTGAAAGAAGGCGCCGACGAGGCGTCCCAGCGCAACTGCGGTTCTTCCAGGAAAGTCAGCGGATGGGGTTCGGACTGTTCATCACCGCCCTGTGTATCGTTAATCGATCGACTTTTTGTCGCCTGTTTAATCAGGTCATCCACCCAGTTGGGAAGCGCCCAAGGACTGGCGGCCAACGCGCGACGGGCATTTGCTTCGGTGATGTTGTTTGACCGAAAATCGCGGAGCGTGTCCCACAACGTTGAGAATGAAGCACTGCGGATGCTGTTGCGAGTACCGAGGTAAGCGTCGTCCCCGCGTAACAACGACACCGCTTCGCTTGCCGGCGCGCCGGCAAGCCAATGGGGCAGTCGATCGATTCCGCGGCGCGTGAACCCAAATTGTAGGTACACACTAATGTAGTAGTTCTGCGTCCCGGCAATTCCGAACAGATGACGCAAGTTCAACTTGCGCGCCGCCCCTTCCAGGGCGTCTTTGAACTCACGCTTTGGCTGCCCCTGCGCATCGAACAAGAGGTGGCGAACTGGTTCTGTAAACTTCCTGCGTACAGTAGGCCAGAGATTGCCTTCGCTGGCGGCGCGCCGCGCTGACTCGGCGGCCAGCAGGAGCAGGAGACATCCGGCAGCATCAGCGTATGACAGGGTGACGCCGTGTGTTTGAAGAGCCGTGGCTCTCCTGGCCACGAAGTCGTACAGCCATCTTTGCAGTTGACGCGGCGTTAGATCCAAAGCCCATCTACAAAGCCATTGGTAATCATCATCGTCACCATTGATTTCGCACAAAGAACGCGGGACAGTAGGTACTTCAAGTGTCTTCGTCGCTACGGCTAACGCCAGCTCCTTGAGTACGTTTTCGTCGTCATAAACATGCCGTATATTGAGAAAAACGAACATATCACACTCCAATTCGTCATTAAAACACTGTTAAACTCACAAATCTTAGCTCAACACTACTATCATCCATATCTACTGAATGACTCGTTCTTGCGCCGCTCGAGCCAAATTTTACCACAATGGCATTTTCCTGCCGCCGCACTGCCATTCTTGGAAACCGTTGATGGGTATCAGCCAGCGTCCCGGGAGAAGGTCGCTCGGAAAGCAGGGTGCTCCGTCACCGCTTCGGCGCGGGCATTGACAAGCGGGCGCGATGACGCACCTCCGCTGGACCGATTGCCGAAGATAGGTTCCGTTTGGAATCAAGCGACGGTAGATCGCGACAAGAAAACGTCGTCCCTCCATGGGGCGCGTCGACGCCGGTGTATGTTCAGTGACAGGGACTGGCGGTGCATCAATAACGACCCGCCGGCCGCCCCGGGGTACCCTCACCGGGGTGGTTCTCGTTTCTGACGGTCGGCGGCAGATGGTCCGTCAACGCGTTTTGAAAGTTCCTAATTGCCATCTATAGTAGCGGCACCGCGCTGTTCCATCCAGCCTGCAGGCTTTACTTAATGGCATTACTGACACCTGCCCGCAGACGGCGGCGGCATCGGGCTGCTACGCTGGAAGCATGGCCTTGTCACGAGACCGAATACTAGACGCCCTGGCCCGGCTGCCCTTCATTGACGCCGGTGAACTGTCGCTGATCCTGGGCGAGCCGCCGGCCACGGTGCACCGCGCCCTGACCGGCCTGATGCCAGACGGCAGCGCCGGGCGGTTGAGCCACGGCACGGCCCACCTGCCCTCCAGCCACCGCTACCACCTTACGAAGAAAGGCATCGCCGCAGCCGCCGACGCCCTGGGTTACGACGCGCCGTCGGAGTTCGCGAGGGCCTACCCGGTGTCCCGACAGTGGCTGACGCTGCTGCTGCGCCGGATGGACGCCGGGGCGTCGGTGTACCGCCTGGCCGCCACCCTCTCCTCCGGCGTGGGTGGGCTGGAAACCCGGGTGGAGTTCCAGCGCCGGGGCCGTTTCGACGCCATCATCACCCTTTACGACGGCCGCAGCTTCGGGGTGGTTCGCCAGGGACTGGCCCTACGGCGCCGCTCCCTCTACGACCGGCTGCGTGCCATCGCCGAGTACCACCACAACCGCCGTCCCTCCATGGTGCTGGTCCTGGTGCCCAGCCCCTGGGAGCAGCGGCTCACCGACGAGTTCTGCCTCAACGCGGACCTGCGAGATTACTACGTCGCCGTGGAGTGCCGGGAAACACTGGAAGGCTGGGAGCGTTCAGAGTGGATTGGGTCCAACTGGACCTTCGGCAGGACCTACCGCACCCTGGAGCAGGTGGTCTCCCAGGCCGACTCCGGCGGCTGGTTTCGCCCGGAGGCGCCGGAGCGCAAGCGGGCAACTCTGCCCGACCCGGAGCGGCTGGTCCAGTCTGTCCCGGTCTTTGGCATGAGCCCGGCGGAGAAGCGCGTCCTGGACCTGATCACCGACCACCCCATGATCCCCCGGAAACACCTGGCCCGCTGGCTGGGCGTGTCCGACGGCCGGGTCAGCCAGCTGACCCGCAGCCTGACGCGGACCTGGGGCCTGGTGGAGCAGCACGGCAGGCGGGGCAACGTGCGCTACACCCTGTCCGAGCGGGGAATCGGGTACGTCACCCGCCGGGACCGGGCCCAGTTGGCCACCGCCATGGCCGCCTGGAGCACGGAGGACACCGCCGACCATCGCGGACAGCCCCGGCCCCTGGGACACCGCATCCACACCTGGCAACGCCAGACTCACCACGCCGACGGCATCACCTGGTTCCTGTCCGAACTGGCCGCCGAAGCCCGGGACGACAGCGCCAGCGAACTGCAATGGTCCGTGCCCACTGCCCGGGCCGACCGGGCCTTCAACCGGGGCGACGACGCCATCGCCCCCGACGCGGTGGGGCACCTGCTGACCGGCGGCCTCCACGTGCCCTTCTGCTTCGAGTACGAGCTACGCGCCCGCCATCCCAGGGGAGTGGCCGCCCGCCTGCGCCCCTACTCCCGCTACTACCGCTCCGACGCGCCCCGGAATGACCAGCCACCCTTTCCCACCACGCTATTCGTGGTGGACACGGCGGAGGTGGCCGAGACCTACGCCGGCACGGCGTCCCGGATGCCCGCCATGACGCTGCCCATCCTGGTGTCCAGTAGGGATGTTCTGTCCGATAGGGGGCTGCTGGGCTGGTCCTGGCGTCCCCTGTGGGATGGTGAAAGTCCGCCCCTGGCGCTGCGGGAACTGGGCCGTTACGAGTGGGACACACTGCGCCGACGGATGCGTCGACAGGAGACACGTCATGTCGGCTGATACGGCATTCTCTACCCGTTCTGCTGTCCGGGGGCGCAAATGTGCAATCCGGGGGCCATTGCGGAGGGAGGCCTGGACACCGAGACGTGTCATTGTCCACGGTTTCAAACGGGAAACGGATTGCCCTGTCCACTGACCGGTCAAGAATTGTATTTCTACAACTATGAGAAACGGCGCTAAAACAACGGGGGTGATTTTGGACCAAGCGCAATCGCCTGACGTGTCAGCCCATGACGGGGTGAGCGACATGGCAGATGACGTCAAAGACGCTGCCCATTGGGTAGACAAAGGAGAAGCGGCGCGGGAGCTGGCGGTTTCGCTATCGACTCTGGACCGGATGATCCGCAAGGGCGAGTTGGAGGTGGAGAGGGAAGGCCGGCGGGTGTACGTGAAGCTGCCGGGACCCCGCTACCCCAGCGACCGGGAACTGCTGCGCCAGGCCCTGACCAGGGTCGAACGACTGAAGCGCACGGTGGGCGAACTGATGGAGGAAGCGGACGAACTGGAGCAGGAGCGGGACCAGGCCCGGGCCGAGACGGAGGCCGCCAGGGACGATCACCGCCAGCTGGAAGCGGAGCACCGCAGGGAGCAGGCCGCGCACCGGAGGGCCAGGGATTGGATTGCCCGTCTTGCCATCACCGTGGCCGTACTGGTCGGGCTGCTGGCCATCGCCGTGCTGGTGGTGTGGTGGTTGCTGACGTAAAGGCGACCATACTAGGACAACAGGTGTGTTGACAGCAACACCGGTGTTGTGCATTATGTGGGAATATGAACGCGCGAGAATTGCGACGCTGGCTCCGTCGCCAGGGCTGCACTTTTCATACCCACAAAGGAGGCAGCGGACATCTCACCGTCAGGCTGGGAGATCGCACCAGCCAGTTGCCCATGCATGGCGGCGGAAAGGAGTTGGGACGGGGCCTAGTTGCGAAAATCAAGAAGGATCTGGGGTTGGATTGATGCTTGCCTATCCGATTACTCTAACCGATGACGACGGAACCATCCTGGCGACCTCGCCGGACTTCCCTGAACTAACGACCTTTGGAGACGACCGGACTGAGGCCCTGGCCCGGGCGGTGGATGCGCTGGAAGAGGCGATTGCCGCCCGCGTTCACGACCGGAAGGACATCCCGCAACCATCTCTGGGCCAAACCTACGCGGTGCTGCCGACGCTGACCTCGGTGAAGGTACTTCTCTACCGGGGAATGCGCGAACAGGGTGTCGGCAAGGCGGAACTGGCCCGCCGGTTGGGATGGCACCTGCCCCAGGTGGACCGGGTGCTGGACGTGCAGCACCGGTCTGGGTTGGAGCAGATGGACGCCGCGCTGGGAGCCATCGGACGGCAGTTGCACGTGACCGCCGCAGCCACTGTAGGCTCGACGGTGGCAGTCGTTGGGGAAAGAATTAGCGCGCAAACCATTGTTGAGGAGCGATGATGGAACCTTACAAACTCAGATTGTGGAGGATCGACGGTTCACCGAATCCAGTCAGTTTCCATACCTGCGCCCGACCGGGTAGATCAACCTACAAGTACAAGAGGAAGAATAACCAGGTATCGGACGCTACCGTTTCCCAATGGGTTTGCGGTCTCCCAGGACCTAGTACAGCAATAGTCTCGTTGCTGGGTCGTAAACCCAAGCGGGGAAATGAGAGCGAATTCTCGTTCTATTCTTTCTGCGGAGGATGGGACACCCCTTTGGAACGTCGGAGCAAGCCAACGCTACAGGAGTGGCTTATGGAGAGACACGGGGACTTACAAATCCTCGTCAGGGAGTTCCCGACCAACGATCTCTGCGATATACCCCCTGAAGAACTTGCCGCTATAGCCGACGAGATTCGCGAACTGATTTCTACGGGCCGTACCGTGGTCGTGGTGGATTCAGGAGGGATAGGGCGAGTAGGTCAAGTGTGCAAATTCATGAACGCCACTCCGGTAAGTTGAGGACTCACAACGTGGAAATGAGCGGGCAAACGAGACTGCCTGACGAACTGACGATTACTGGTCGGACGGCAACCTTGACGTATCGAAGGTAGTGTATCCGTTTGAAAACTAGGCGGCGGTTTTGCGCTTCTTGTACGGCCCGCGCTTGCCCGACTTGGGCATGGACTCCGTTACCAGGTCTGACAGCCAGCGAATATCATGCACGCTGTCGGCCAGCCCCGCCGCCATCGCAGGGGTTGTCTTGTACCCGCCCCGCTCTTTCGTCAACGTCGTGTGCGGGCGGCAGAAATTGTAGTACGTGAAGTACAGGGCCGCCGCGTAGCAATGG
>JAPPCX010000054.1 GCA_028875655.1 Chloroflexota bacterium
CGGACCTGTGGCCGGAGGTCGCCCATGCTGTACCAACGCTACCGCTACTCCCAATGGGATGGCACCCAGCAGATCTTTGACATCGACGCCAGCGAGTTGATGGACGCGCTGTCGGATGACCTCTTGCAGCACGGCGACCTGGCCCGAGCGTTACGCGACCTGTTCCGCAACGGTATGCAGAACCGCGACGGCTCCCAGATGCCCAACCTGCGCCAACTCATGGAACAGCTCAAGCAGCAGCGCCGCCAGCAGTTGCAGCAGAGCAACCTGGACTCGGTGGTGGACGACCTCAAGGAACGGCTGGACAACATCCTGCGCACCGAGCGCGAGGGCATCCAGCGCCGCCTCGACGACGCGGCGGCTCAGCCCGAGCCGGAGGACATGGAAGGCAAGGAGCAGCAGCGGGCGCTGAACCGCCTGCTCCAGGAACGCGCTCAGCGTAACCTGGACAAGCTGGACGACCTCCCCGACAGCATCGGCGGCCAGATCCAGGAACTCATGGAATACGATTTCATGGACCCCGACGCTCAACAGCAGTTTCAGGAATTGCTGGATATGCTGAAAAGCCAGATGGCGCAGAACGTCTCTGACCAGATGCGCGAACAGATGCAGAACATGACCCCGGAGCAAATGGAGGCCATGCGCGAAATGATGCGCGACCTCAACCAGATGCTCCGCGACCGCATGGAAGGCCGCGACCCGGGCTTTGAGCAATTCATGCAGAAGTGGGGGCCGATGTTCGGCGACGACCCGCCGCAGAGCCTGGACGAGTTGATGGAGCGCATCCAGCAGCAGATGGCGCAGATGCAGTCCCTCATGGACAGCCTCTCGCCCGAGGCCCGCCGGGAGCTGGAAGACGCCATGCAGTCGGCCATGGACCCGCGCCTCATGGACGAAATGGCCGAGTTCGCCGCCTTGATGCAGTCGCTCATGCCGCCCGACGAACTGGCCCGCCAGTACCCCTTCCTCGGCGACGACAGCATGACCCTAGAACAGGCCATGGAGGCCATGCAGCAGATGCAGTCGCTGGACCAGTTGGAGCAGTCGTTGCAGCAGGCCATGCGCACCGGCAACCTGGACGACGTTGACCCGGAGCAGCTGGCCGAGTTGCTGGGCGAGGAAGCCCGCCGCGCCTGGGAGGAAATGGACCGTCTCCGCCAAATGCTCAAAGAGGCCGGCTACATCACCGGCGACGACGATCTATCCCTCACCGCCCGGGGCATCCGCCGCATCGGCCAGAAGGCCATGCGCGAGGTTTTCCAGCATCTCAAGAAGGACCGCATCGGCAACCACGACCTGGACACCCGCGGCGCCGGCGGCGACCTGCTCGGCGACACCAAGACCTACGAGTTTGGCGACCCGCTGCAACTTGACCTGCAAACCACGGTGAAGAACGCCATCGTCCGCGGCGGCCCCCAGGTTCCCGTGAAGCTGCGCCCCGACGACTTCGAAATCTACCGCAACGAGCACATGACGCGCGCTGCCACCATCGTCCTGCTCGACCAGAGTCGCTCCATGGGCCTGTTCAATAACTGGGCGGCCGCCAAGAAGGTGACGCTGGCCCTGTTCGCCCTCATCCGCCAGCAGTATCCTCGGGATACGCTGCACGTGGTTGGCTTCTCCGACTACGCCCGCGAACTGGAAGAGGAAGACCTCGCCGGGCTGACCTGGAACAACTGGGTCTCCGGCACCAACCTCCACCACGCGCTTATGCTGTCCCGCAAGCTCCTGTCCCGCGAAAAGGGCGGCACCCGCCAGATCCTGGTGATCACCGACGGCGAACCCACCGCGCACCTGGAAGGCGACCAGGCCTATTTTGCCTATCCGCCCAGCTACCGCACCGAACTGGAGACGCTGAAAGAGGTGCGTCGCTGCACTCAGGAGGGCATCGTCATTAACACCTTCATGCTGGAAAACAGCTACCAGTTGGTCAACTTCGTGGATCGCATGACCCGTATCAACCGGGGCCGGGCCTTCTACAGCAGCAGCGAAAACCTGGGCGAATACGTGCTGGTGGACTACATCAACAACCGCCGCAAACGGGTGGCCGGCTGACCTGGGTTACGCAATCCGACGTATAGCTTACGAAATCAGCCATTCTACTATTCCCGGAACCGTCGTACCGTGCTAGAATAAATGGCACGAAATAGTACGCCGCTTTTAAGGCAGTCCGGCGAGGCTGGCAAAGCATGCGTGTGAACCGGATCGGGAAATGTATGGCCCGTATCCGCGATGAGAACGCAACCCTGCCGCCGGAATGACTAACGGCGAGTCGGGGTTTTTTTATAACTACCGCAGAAAACATAGCAGTTGCGCCCAACACAGGGCTAACGGACGAATCCAGCCTGCCGGGGCGCCGCATTATGGACTCCGACGAAATCCGGCGCGCCGTGACGCGGATGTTCCACGAGATCCTGGAGCGCAATCACGGGGCTGATGGGCTTCTGCTGGCCGGCATACGCACCCGTGGGGTACCATTGGCGGAGCGACTGGCCGAGCAGATCCGGCAGGCCGAGAACGTAACCGTTCCGGTGGGACGGCTGGACATCAACCTGTACCGCGACGATTTGTCCGAACGGCCCCGAATGCGGATCCGTCCCACCACGATGCCCGTTGACGTAGCCGGGCGGACGGTGGTGCTGGTGGACGACGTGCTCTACACGGGCCGAACCGTGCGCGCGGCCATGGACGCCATCAGCGACCTGGGGCGGCCCCTCCGCATACAGGCTACCGCGCTGGTTGACCGGGGGCACCGGGAGTTGCCCATCCGCGCCGATTTCGTGGGCAAGAACATACCCACCCGGCAAATGGAACTGGTGCGCGTGCGATTTAACGAGACCGACGGAATAGACGACGTATGCATCCTGGAACGGGGGACGGCCTGATGGTAGCCACCGTTGCCAACGATAACGAATTGTTCCAGGGGAACGCAGTACCCGTTCCCGGTCTGCGCCGGCACGTCCTGGATTTGGACGACTTCACCGCCGAAGAGATCACGGCGACGCTGGACAACGCGGCTGCCATGCGCGCGGTGCTGGAACGGGACGTCAAAAAGGTCCCGGCCCTCCGCGGCCGCGTGATCATGACCCTGTTCTATGAAGCCAGCACGCGGACGCGCATTTCGTTTGAAGAGGCTGGCAAGATCCTCAGCGCCGACGTAATCAACATGACGGCGTCGGCCAGCAGCATCGAAAAGGGCGAATCGCTGCTGAACACCGGGCTGACCTTGCAGGCCATGGGCGTGGACGTGATTGTGATCCGCCACCCCCACGCCGGCGCGCCGCACTTCCTGGCTCGCAACCTCAAAAACGTCGCCGTGATCAACGCCGGGGACGGGGCCCACGCGCACCCGACCCAGGGGTTGCTGGACCTGTACACCGCCCGGGACCACCTGGGCGGCCTGGCCGGGCACAAGGTCGTGATTGTCGGCGACGTGTTGCACAGCCGGGTCGCCCGCTCCGCCGTATGGGGATTTGCGAAAGCGGGAGCGCGGGTAATTTTGTCCGGCCCTCCCACACTCATGCCCGATCCCTTGACGCCGGGCGGATGGGGAACCACCGGCAATAACGGCGTCGCTAACCCATTAGCCAATGTCAGCATCGAACCCAGCCTCGACGCCGCTATCGAGGGCGCGGATCTGGTGATGGCGCTGCGGTTGCAGTCGGAACGCCAGCAGCGCGGCTTCTTCCCCAGCCTCCGCGAGTACATCCGTCGCTGGCAAGTGAACGACCAACGCATGGCTCGCGCCAACCCCAACGCCCTCCTGATGCACCCCGGCCCGATGAACGAAGGCATTGAGGTGAGCAGCGGCCTGGCACATGGCGAGCGCTCGCTGATTGAGGAGCAGGTCACCAACGGCGTGGCAATTCGCATGGCGCTGCTGTACCAACTGGCCGGCGCCGTGGCGGTTGAGAACTGAGCGATGGCATTGCCACAGCAAAAAACCATCCTGATTACCGGCGGGAGGGTGATTGACCCGGCCAACGGCAGAGACGGCGTGTTCGACGTGCTGCTCTCGGACGGAGAAATCAAGGCGGTTGACAGTTCCATATCCGCCGACTCCCTGGACGGAGCAGTGCGCGTAATTCAAGCCGGCGGCCTGGTGGTGTGCCCGGGTTTTATCGACATCCACACCCACCTACGTGAGCCGGGTTTCGAGTACAAAGAGACCATCGCCACCGGCGCGGCGGCCGCGGCGCGCGGCGGATTCACCACCATCTGCGCCATGCCCAACACCGACCCGGCCATTGATAACGCAGCGGTGGTGGATTACATAGCGAACCGCGCCGCCAATGTGCCGGCGAGGGTGAGGGTGTTCGGGTGCGTCACGAAGCAGCGCGCCGGGCGCGAATTAGCGGACATGGAAGAGCTGCTCTCCGCCGGCGTGGTAGCCTTCAGCGACGACGGCGACCCCGTGTACGACGCGGGAGTGATGCGTCTCGCGCTCACGTACAGCGGGGACCTGGGCGTGCCAATCAGCAACCATTGCGAGGATCATGCTCTTTGCCCCGGTGGCGTGATGGCCGAGGGCTGGGTCAGCAGCCGTTTAGGCTTGGCCGGCATACCCGCGGTGGCGGAAGAAGCCATGGTCGCCCGGGACATCTCGCTGGCGGAGCTGACCGGCGGGCGGTTACACCTGGCGCATCTAAGCTCGGCCGGCAGCGTGGCAATGGTGCGGCAGGCCAAGGACCGGGGCATCCCGGTGACCGCCGAGGTGTGCCCGCATCACCTGCTGCTCACGGATGCTTGGGCTCTAGGCGGCAAGGGCGATCCTAACGTGGCGGCCGGCCCGCTAGCCTACGACACCTACACCAAGGTGTACCCGCCGCTGCGTACCGATGCAGACGTCACGGCTTGCGTGGCGGGGTTGGCCGACGGAACCATCGATTGCATCGCCACCGACCACGCGCCCCACGAGCCGGTGAGCAAGGAATGCACCTACCACGACGCGGCTTTCGGCATCAGCGTACTGGAAACGGCGTTAGGCACACTGATGTCAACGGTACACAACGGCGATGTGAGCCTGCCCACGATGATTGAGCGATTGACCACCGGGCCGGCCAGGGTGCTGGGCAACGGGCTTTCACCATACACCGCCCTCACCCCGGGTACGCCTGCGGACCTGACGCTGTTCGACCCCGACGCTGCCTGGACGGTGGACGTGAGCAAGTTCGCGTCGATGGGGCGCAATACTCCGTTAGACGGCGTCGAACTGCGCGGCCGGGTCGCCGCGACGATGGTGGGCGGACGTGTGGTGTTCGAGGAACCTGAGGCGCTGAACAAAGGAGACGTGGCGTGAGCGGTCTGATACATCTGGTCCTGGAGGACGGCTCGGTATTCACCGGCGAGTCCTTCGGGGCGCAGCGGGACGGCTGGGGCGAGGTGGTGTTCAACACCACGATGACCGGCTACCAGGAAGTGTTGACCGACCCGTCCTACGCCGGGCAGATGGTCGCGCTCACCTACCCGCTGGTGGGCAACTACGGCATCAATCGCGCCGATTTCGAGTCGCGGCGCATCCAGGCCGCCGGCCTCATCGTGCGGCAGCACTGCGACCTGCCCAGCCACAGCAGCAGCAATATGACACTGGACGCGTTCCTTAAAGAGTACGACATACCCGGGATCAGCGGCATCGACACCCGCGCCTTGACCCGCCGCCTGCGCACGCACGGCGTGATGATGGGACTGATCACATGCGACAACCCGGACGTGGCCCAGCACAAGCTAAATGAACTGCCCCGCTACGACAACCTCGACCTGGTGAGCACGGTCACCACGCCAGGCGGATACGCCTGGGACGGTTCCGAAACTGCGGGTTATCCTGCCACACCGCCTGCGGATGGTGTACGCCGCATCCTGGTCACCGACGTTGGCCTGAAGTACAACATCCTGCGCCTGTTGCAAAGCCGGGGTTGCGAGGTGATCGCCGTTCCAGCCACCACGCCGGCCGATGTGATGCTGGCTATGCAGCCGTCGGGCCTGCTGCTCTCTCCAGGGCCGGGCGACCCGGAGCTGCTGGGCAGTATCGTCGAGAACGTGCGAGGGTTGATTGGCCGCGTGCCCATCATGGGCATCTGCCTGGGGCACCAGTTGGCGGCGCGGGCCCTGGGCGCGCACACCTACAAGCTCAAATTCGGGCACCGAGGCGGGAACCACCCCGTCAAAGACCTGGAATCCGGCCGAGTCCACATCACCGCGCAGAACCACGGTTACTCCGTTGATGCCGATAATCTGCCTTCCGGTTTGGAGGTATCCCAAATCAACCTGAATGACAACACGGTGGAAGGGCTGCGCCATAGTGAACTGCCGCTCTTCACCATCCAGTACCATTCCGAAGCATCCCCCGGGCCGAAGGACAACGAGTATCTGTTCGACCGTTTCCTCGACATGGTTGACGACGCGCAGCCGTTGGGGCGGCATCGGTAATCGCCCGCACGACACAGCAAGGACACTCCATTGAGCGATCTCCCCCAGCCACCCCACAAAGTCCTGGTCATCGGTTCCGGCCCCATCGTCATCGGCCAGGCCGCCGAGTTCGATTACGCCGGCACCCAGGCCTGCAAAGCCCTCCGCGAGGAGGGAGTGTCCACCATACTGGTCAATTCCAACCCGGCCACCATTATGACCGACCGGGACATCGCGGATCGCGTCTATATCGAGCCACTCACCGTCCCGGTGCTGGAGCGCATCATCGTTGCCGAACGTCCCGACGGAATCCTGCCGACGCTGGGCGGTCAGACCGGCCTCAACCTCGCCGTTGCCCTGGCCGACGCCGGTGTTCTCGACCGCTACCAGGTTCGTTTGCTGGGCACCCCGTTGGAGACTATTCGCAAGGCCGAAGACCGCGACTTCTTCCGGCAATTCCTGCTGGACATCGGCGAGCCCATGCCGCCCAACCGCACGGTGTCCACCATGGCAGAGGCGAAGGACTATCGTAACGATGTCGGGCTGCCGCTGGTGGTGCGACCGGCGTACACCCTGGGCGGAACCGGCGGCGGCATCGCCGAAACCGACGAGGATTTCGTCGCCATCGTGGAGAGCGGGTTGTCGGCCAGCCCCATCAGCCAGGTGCTGCTGGAACGGTCGCTGGTGGGCTGGAAAGAGGTGGAGTACGAGGTCATCCGGGACGGGGCCGACAACTGCATCACCGTGTGTAATATGGAGAACCTGGACCCCATGGGCGCGCACACCGGCGACAGCATCGTCGTCGCCCCCAGCCAGACCCTGACGGACAAGGAGTACCAGATGCTCCGCACCGCCAGCCTCAACATCATCCGAGGCCTGGGCATCGAGGGTGGCTGCAACATCCAGCTGGCCCTGCGCCCCCATCCCGACGCCCTGCGCAACCGGCCGGGAGACTGGGAACCTGAATCGGATTACTACGTCATCGAGGTCAACCCCCGGGTCAGCCGTTCGTCCGCCCTGGCCAGCAAGGCCACCGGCTATCCCATCGCCCGGGTGTCGGCCAAGATCGCCGTGGGCCGCCGGTTGGATGAAATCCCCAACGCCGTCACCGGCAGCACCGGCGCCGCCTTCGAGCCGGCCCTGGATTACTGCGTCGTCAAAATCCCCCGCTGGCCTTTCGACAAGTTCCCCAACGGCGACCGCAACGTCACCACCCAGATGAAAGCCACCGGCGAGGTCATGGCCATTGACCGCAGTTTTGAGTCGGCCTTGCAGAAAGCCACGCGCGCTTTGGAACAGCCCAACTCGTCGTTGCTCTGGGAGGACAAGGACTGGCGGGAGCTGAACGCGCGGCAGGGACGCCAGCAGTTGCTGGACTCGCTGCCCCTGCATCCCAACGACCTGCGGCTGTGGGCCTTGACTGCCGCCCTGCGCCGCGGCATCACCCGCGACGAGTTGGTGGCGCACACCAGCATCGACCCCTGGTTCGTCGCCGCGCTGGAACGCATCGTTGACCAGGAACGACGCCTGCTGGGCAACCCCTTGACGCCGGCGACACTGCTGGCCTCCAAGCGGCTGGGATTCCCCGACCTGGACATCTCAACCTTATCCGGCCTGCTCCCGGAGCAGGTGCGGCAGATGCGCCGGCAGCACAACGTCAGGCCCGTGTTCAAGATGGTGGACACCTGCGCCGCCGAGTTCGAGGCGGCCACCCCGTACTACTACAGCGCCTATGACACCGAGAACGAAGCGCCGCCGCTGGAAGGGCCGAAAGCGGTCGTCATCGGCAGCGGACCCATCCGCATCGGCCAGGGCATCGAGTTCGACTATTGCAGCGTGCATGCGGCGTGGGCGCTTTCGCAGGCCGGCGTTTCCAGCATCATGGTCAATTCCAACCCCGAGACCGTTTCCACTGATTTTGACACCAGCGACCGACTGTACTTCGAGCCGCTGGACGAGGAGGCGGTACGGGACATCATCGACAATGAGACTGTGGACGACAACCCACCGCCCAGCCTGGTCCAATTCGGCGGGCAGACCGCTATCAACCTTTCCCAGTCCCTGGCCGCCGCTGGACTGCCGATTCTCGGCTCCAGCGCGGAGGCCATAGATATCGCCAGCGACCGCCAGAAGTTTGAGCGGTTCCTGGTGGACCTGGGCATCCCTCAGCCGCCCGGCGCAACCGTCCACTCCGTGGACCAGGCGTTACGCGTGGCCCAACGCATTGAGTATCCGGTGGTCGTGCGGCCCAGCTACGTGCTGGGCGGCCGGGCCATGGAAATCGTTCGCAATGCCACCGAACTCATCCGCTACCTGACCATCGCTACCGAGGTGACGCCGGAGCGCGAGGTCCTCGTTGACCACTACATGGAAGGCCGCGAGTGCGAAGTGGACGCCATCTGCGACGGCGAACGGGTCCTGATTCCGGGCATCATGGAGCACGTGGAGCGGGCGGGCGTCCACAGCGGCGACTCCATGGCCATCTACCCTGGGCTGAACCTAACGGAGGCGGAGGTGGATACGCTGGTAGATTACACCACGCGCATCGGGCTGGCCCTGGGCGTGCGCGGGCTGATGAACATCCAGTTTGTGCTGCAAGGCGGCAGCGCTTACCGCAGCCCAAGCCTGCCGGTGGCGGACTCCGACGCAGCGGAGCAGTCAACGGTGTACGTGCTGGAGGTCAACCCCCGCGGCAGTCGCACCATTCCCTTCATCTCAAAGGTGACCGGCGTGCCGGTGGCTAACCTGGCGACCCGGGTCATGCTGGACGACAAGCTCGCGACCCTGGGCTACGAGGGCGGGCTGTGGCCGCGTCAGAAGCTGGTGGGCATCAAGGCCCCGGTGTTCTCAATGTCCAAGCTGGTGGGCGTGGACTGGTACATGGGGCCGGAGATGAAATCAACCGGCGAGGTGATGGGCATCGACTGGGATTTCACGGGCGCGCTCACCAAGGCGTTGCAGGCAGCCAGTATCAACCTGTCGCCGGGCATGGGTGTGTTGCTGAGCATCTCCGACTATGCCAAGGCGGACTCCCTGCCGTTGATTCGCGGCTTGGCCGACGCCGGATGCCAACTGTACGCTACCGAGGGCACGGCAGCGATGATCGCGGCCATGAACCTGCCGGTCACCACCATTACCAAGCGCATCGGCGAAGGCTCTCCCGACGTGCTGGACGTTATCAACGACGGCACCGTGGGCGCAGTAGTCAACACCCTGTCGGGCGACACTTCGGTGATGCGGGACGGATTTTTCATTCGCCGCGCCGCCGTGGAACGCCGGATACCGTGCTTCACCTCGCTGGACACGGCCCGCGCCGCCATGGAAAGCATGCTGAGCGGCCTGGACAACTACAACATCCTGACCACCGACGAATACCTGGCGACACCGCGATAAGCATCGCAATCCGGATTTGGCGCTGGATTCCCACTTTCGCAGGAGTGTCTGTGGAAGAAGCGGAGAAGACAGGTAATCTACCAGTCCATCACCATGCCAATGTCCCGCGCTTCGGCCTGCTCCCAAACCACTTTGGCCGCCGCCACGTCTGCAAGTCCGGTGCCCATTAACTTGCAATAGACGATTTCGTCGGCGGAGGCGCGGCCGGGCACGGTTCCTGCCACCACGTGGCGCAACTCGTGGAACTGGCTCCATTGCACCAGGCCCAGGTCCACAGCGGCGGAGATGTCCCCACATTCGAGCGGCGCCTGCTCCAACGAGTCCACGAACCGGCGGCTCGCCCTGACCAGCGTGCTGTCGTCCACTTCGCGGTATCTCCGCAGGGTCGGGCCGGCTCCGATCGCCGTTGCTCCGGGAGACAGCCACTCGCCCTGTACTACCGGGGTTTGGGCCGAAGCGATGGCGATGACGATGTCGCAGTTCCTCACGGCGTCCTCATTCGTATCGGCGGCAATCACCGGAATCCCCAACTCGTCGGTCATGCGGGTTGTGAAAGCCCGTCGGTTCTCGGCATTGCGGCTAAAAGCCCTCACCTCGCGTACCTGCCGCACCAGGCACGTGGCCCGCAACTGATCGCCGGCCTGGTTGCCCGTCCCGATAATCCCCACCGTAGCGGCGTCATCGTTCGCCAAATGCTTCACGGCTACCGCCGTCGTGGCTCCGGTCCGCAGCAGGCCAAGCCGGTTGGCCTGGGTATAGAGCAATAATTCACCACTCTCGGCGTCGTAAAGGCTCACTTGGAACGAGTAGCCGTTCCGGGTGTGGGTGAACGTTTTGACGCCGAACACGCCGTCGTACATCAGAGCGCCGCCCATTACCGCCAGGTAGCCGCCGGGGGTGGCGATCCGGCGTCGGGTCAGGTTGGCCGCCTCTCCGTTGCCGTAGTTGGCGGCCATCGTCTCGATGGCGGGCAGGACGTCGCCGATGCCGACGCACTCATCGACCTGCGCGTTGGTGAGGAAGCGGGCCATGTCAGAATTCCCGAGGGAGGGCTAACGGGCGAAGTAGAGACGATTGGTGCGGACGTACTCGCGCATATTGGCGGGCACGGTGAACTCATCAAATATGGCGGAAACCGGGCACACAGCCACACAATAAGCGCAGTCAATACAGTCATCGGGGTTGATGTAGTACATCGGAGCGTCGTCGTCGGAATGGATGCAGTCCACGGGGCAAACGTCAACGCAAGAGGCGTCTTTGACTCCCTCGCAAGGCTGTGTGATCACGAATGCCATCAGATTACCTCGGCATACGGGCGAATAATCGCGGCAATTTCGGGCGCCGGTTGCCCAACCGACGCGAACCGTGAGTAGCCCGTTAGTAAGCCGTATTCTGCGGTTTGTTCCGATATTTTGTCAAGGCATACGGACACTATATCGCTATCGCCGAAAGCGATATGGGAGTTACTTCCACATTGCATTATCCATTATTCTGATATATTATATCGCTCAATCGCACGGATTTGCCCGCAACAGGTTGATACAAAAGGTGGACCGCTCATGGAACTGCGAGAGATCATCAGTTTTTACCACGTAGCCCGCCTGCGCAGCGTATCCAAGGCTGCTCGCAAGCTGGAACTTGGGCAGCCGACGGTTACCACCCACTTGCGGAAACTGGAGGGCGAATTCGGCATCACCCTGTTCGACCGCATCAAGAGGCCGATTCAACTCACGTCCGAGGGTTCCCTGTTCTATGAACTGGTCACGCCCATCGTAGAGTCCATTGACACTTTGAAAACTCAGATGGACTACTCTGAAGGACGCGGCTCATTCGTGGTGGGCGCTTACCCCGACATCGTTTCTTACCATCTGCCCCGCCCGATACGGCAGTTCCGCTCCCGATACCCCGACGTTCGCATGAGGCTGGTGGCCCGTTCCTACGCCAACCTAATTCAACTGGTCAAGTCCGGCGAGGTTGACCTGGCGCTGTGTTCCGCTCCTCCAACGGATGACCCGTCCCTGGAATTTTCCGAGCTGTTTGACTACAACGTGGTGCTCATCACCGAGCCGAGCCACGAGTTGTTACAGCGCGACCCCGTCGCCATTGAAGACATGGCCAAGTTCCCCTTGATTTTGAACAGCCCGGAGAGCCTGAGCCGGCGGCGCGTGGAACAGAAACTCCGTGAGCGCAGCGTCAACTACGACGTGGTGCTTGAAATGGACAACACCGAGATGATCAAGCGGTATGTCGCCATCGGCATGGGCATCGCCATCGTCAGCGACTTCACCCTGCATCCGGAAGACCACGACCGGCTGGCCGTGGTGCGCCTGGACCACCTCTTTCCGTCGGCGAACATCGGGGTCTGCACCCTGCGTGGCAAGTTCCACGGACGGGGCGTGCGCAACTTCATCAACACCTTGGCCGAGAACCTGTCGGGATTCCACGCCGACCTGTGGGACTGGGACGTCGATCACGGCGGCGAGCCGCGAACCGAGAGCATCGCCGTCGCCACGCAGTGAATCATGATATCCGCGCCAGGAACTCGCCGGCCCCTCTCGCCACCCAAGCGTTCCAGGACGTCATCAGGAACCGGGCTCCTTTGTCAACATACGCGGCCACGTTGTCGTCGTTAACCAGCGTGCCCGCCGTGCGCCCTGCGTTGACGATACGGGCGATGGCATCGTCAATGGAGGCCTGGACTTCCGGGTGGCCCACGTTGCCGATGTGCCCCATGGTTTGTGACAGGTCGGTGGGAGCGACGAAGAACACGTCGATGTCGTCCACCTTGAGGATTTCGTCCAGGTTGTCCAGCGCCGTCACTTCCTCAATGAGGACGACGACCATGGTCTGGTCATTGGCCTTATGCACGTAGTCAGGCACACCGAAAGACTGCCGGCCGCCGAACATCCCGCGATAGCCCAAGGGGGCGAACTTGGCCGCGCCGGCGGCGGCTTCCGCCTCTTCCCGGGTGTTCACGTGGGGCAGCACCACGCCCATGGAGCCACGGTCCAGCGTGCGCGTGATGAGTCCCGCGTCGTTGGCGTTGCAGCGGGTGATGGACGCCATGCCCCACAGGTCGCAAGCCCGGGTCATGTCGCCGAGAGTTTCCCAGTCCACCGGGCCGTGCTCGCACTCCATCCACACCGAATCGAAACCCACGGGGCCCAGAAAGTCGATGATCTCGCTGCTCATAAGGCCGGAGATGCAGGTTGCGGGTTCGCCTCGCTGCAACTTTTCTTTCACCGGGTTGGGACGTATCGCTGGCACGGTCGGGCCTCCTGTTCGCGGGAGTCTGTCTCAAATTTCGGCGCAGTATAACAGCAACTACCGCTTGGCCTCGTATCCACTCTGTCATTGCGAGGAGCGACGCGACGCGGCAATCCCGTTATTGTTTGGCTTCGTAGCCCCGGGGCGTCACCATCCTGCCGTTGTGGACGTAGGTGTTGGAATTGCCGATGACCACGGTAGTGAACATATCGACACCTAGCTTTTCCCCATCTAGTCCGCCCAGATCCGCCAGCGAAACGGCCTGCTCGGGCCGAAAGGCGTGCCTCACGATGCCCACCGGCGTATCGGGGTTGCGGTGCTCCAGGTAAATCTCGCGAGCCTCTTGCAACTGACTCACACGCCGCTGGCTGCGCGGGTTGTAAAGGACGGTAACGAAATCACCGGTCGCGGCAGCTTCCAGGCGTCGCCGTATCTGCTCCCAGGGCGTGAGCAGGTTGCTTAGGCTGATGGCGCAGAAATCCTGCATCAACGGGGATCCCAGCAGCGCCGCCGCCGACTGCAAGGCTGAAACGCCCGGCAACGTTTCCACCGCCGGATACTGTCCGTCCCACTGCCGGTCGGTCAGGACGCGAAACACTGGCCCGGCCATCCCATAAATGCCGGCGTCGCCGGATGACACCACGGCGACGGTCTTACCGGAATACGCGATGTCCACGGCCAGGGCGGCCCGTTCCAGCTCCTGGCCCAATTCCATGGAGTGGCTGACCTTGCCCGCCACCTCGCCAGCTATCTGCTCTATGTAATAGTGGTAGCCGACCAACTCGTCACTGTCCACGATGGCGGCGGCGGCGGCCGGCGTCAGATGACCGGCATCGCCGGGTCCCAGACCCACCAGGTAGAGTTTGCCTGTGTTCATATTCGACTCACCAGTCAACTTGACCGTTTGGGGACGCGCGCCACGGCCACGGTAGCGCGGTCCGACTTGGTGCGCGGCGCCACCAGCCCATCCGCTCCGGCCGCCAGCATCGCCGCCGGTTCGGAAACGCCGAACACGCCGAGCAGATCCTGCGCCGCCGACGGCGTGGGACGGTTCAACTCCCCGCCGGTTTCCAAGTCAATGGCTCGGCTACCCACGACGTTCAATTCCTCGGCGGTATAAATCGCCAGCGGAACGCCCAGGGATTCCGATAGAGCGATGATCCCCAGTTCGTCCGCTTTGATGTCGGCCGTGGCGATTCTGGCTATGCTGGACATGGCTAGGCCGTGCGCTTGCAACGTGCTTTCCAGTAATTCACGCAGATGCTCGGCGGCAACGCCCCGGCGACATCCCATGCCAGCAACCAGCGTAGGCGGTCGGTACACGACCAGTGGATGATCGACCTCGACCGGCAACAGCCGGTCCGACACTATCAGCGTAGCAGCGTATTCGTCAGCCACCGCCTCGGCAAGGCTGTTCACCTCAACTATGCTGTCAGACTTTGAAGACTCTTCCGGCCACGCTACGCCGCAGTCAGGATCCAGCCACAGCGCCACGGGCTCGCCGTTCACGACGGCGGCCGCGGCTCGGGTCAGATCGGTTGAAGAGGCGTCAATTCGCCAGCCCTGCGCTTTGCCCACCAGGTCAATGGCGGTGACGTTCAGCGCGTCGGACGCTGACGTGATGACGGGTTGCGCCCCAATCGCCTCGGCAACCTGCCGGGCCAGTTCGTCGCCGCCGCCAACGTGGCCGGACAGGACGCTGATGGCATAACGGCCGCCATCATCCACGCATACCACGGCAGCGTCTCGCTTTTTGCCGGCAAACACAGGCGCCAGCAGGCGGACGGCAGCGCCGACGGGCAGGAATACGATCAGCGCGTCACGGTTCACAAAAAGGTTCTGCAATACCGGACGCAACGGAAGGTCGTAATACCGCGCGTTGTCATCCTCGCCGGCGACGAGTTTCCGCTCCAGATGCAGTTCCGCGTCAGGTACTGCTGATGTCAAACGCCGGGCCAGCGCAGCGCCGGGTTTAGACACGGCGACAATCGCCGTTTTCGTGCTATAAGCGGACGACACGGCTCGTTGCTGCTAGTCGTCGCCGGTGGACGCGGGCGTCGGCGCGGCCGGCTCCGGATGGATCTCGTAGCCGCCGGCGTCATATAGGTCGGCGCGGTCGGCATCGGCGTGGGAGCCTTGCCCGGCGCGGCGGTACAGGTGGGTGTATTCATCCGAATACAGATGCGAGACCGCGACCTGTTCTTCGGAATCTGGATTGAGCAGTTCGGGATCAACCGCCTTGCCCACGATGATCAGGGCTTGCAGGGTGATCTTGGCCTCGCGTACCTTCTCAGCGATGTCCGCCAGCGTGCCGCGTATGATTTTCTCGTCGGGCCAACCGACGCGATAGGCCACCGCCACCGGTGTGTCGGCACGATAACCGGCTTCCAGCAACTGGTTGGCGATGCGGAACATCCGGGTGACGCTGAGGAAAATCGCCAGAGTGCTGTGGTGGCGCGCCAAGTCAACCAGCGCTTCGCCCTCTGGCATCGGTACCCGACCCTCGGCGCGGGTCATGATTACGGTCTGGGAAACCTCGGGCACGGTCAGCTCGGCCTTCAGCACAGCAGCGGCGGCGAAAACCGCGCTGACGCCGGGGATGATTTCGTAGTCAACCTGCTCCCGTTCCAGGATCCGCATCTGTTCCAGCGTCGCGCCATAGAGCGCAGGGTCGCCGCTCTGGATGCGGGCTACGGTTTTGCCTTCGCTCACCGCCCGCAGGGTGACCTCCATGATCTCGGGCAGGGCCATCTCCTTGCTGCCGTAAACCTGCGCGCCCGGCTTGGCAAATCCGGCGATTTCGGCCGGCACCAACGAGTCCGCATAGATAATCACGTCGGCATCGTCGATGATCCGCTTTGCTTTCAGGGTCAGCAGTTCAGGGTCGCCCGGGCCAGCCCCGATGATGTAAACCTTGCCGTGGTTGTTCATGTGGTGTCCCTCCGGGGCGCTCTCTCCGGCTAGCGCCGGATGATGAGCAGAGAGAAGTAGTCTAGGTCTTCGGCGGACAGTTCCTGAATGTTGCGCACCACTCGCTCGCGTTCGGTGGTGGCGCGGCGCACGTAGATGGTGCGGCCGGCCAACCCCAACCGCTCCAGGTTGGCCAGGGCGTCCAGCAGCGTGCGGTTGACCTTCATCAGCACGATGGTGTCGTACAGGGCGATGGCCTCGCGCAGGTCGTCAATGCCGTACACCGCCGGCAGGATGGCGAGACGCTGGCCGTGATGCACCAGCGGAGCCGCCGCCGATGCCGCCGCCGCCATCACCGACGACACGCCGGGAACTACCTCCACCGGCAGGTGCGGGTATTCTTCCTGGATGGTCTCCAGCACGTAGGCGAAGGTGCTGTACAGCATGGGGTCGCCTTCAGTGATGAAGGCCACGTCCTTGCCCGCCTCCAGATGAGCGGCCAGGTCGCGGGCAGCGTTGCGCCAGACTTCGCCGGCGGCCTCTTCGTCGTTGGTGGGGAACTTGGCCCGCACCACTTCCTGACGGCTCTCGTCGATAATGTTCTTGACGATGCTGTAGGCGTAGCTTTCGGCGCTGATCCCGGCTTGCGGCACCCAGATTACCGGCGCCGCCAGCAACACGCGCTGCGCCTTGACGGTCAGCAACTCCGGGTCGCCCGGCCCCACGCCGACGCCATAAAGTCGTCCGGGGTTGGAGGCGGTTGTCATTTCTGCCCCCACACTACAAAAACTGGGTTCATGGCTTCCAATCGCAGGGTTTCATCCGGTAGCTCGCGTCCCCTTGACGCCGCAACCATGGTCAACTGCGGCGACATCGACGCCTGTTTCATTGCTTGATACGTTGCGTTGGCCCGTTCCATGGCCGCGAAATTGGCGACCACCCGGCCTCCGGGCCGCAGCCGGTCAACCACCTCAGCGATGATCTGCGGCATTGCAATCCCGCCGCCGCCGATGAACACCGAGTCGGGATCGGGCAGTTCTCGCAATATCTCCGGGGCGGCGCCGATGGTTATGTTGACTCGTCCATCGCCGTAGCGAGCTACATTGCTCTCCAGCAGTCCGGCGCTCTCCACGTCCTTGTCCACCGCGTAAACCTGCCCACGGTACGCGATCCTGGCCGCCTCAACCGCGACCGAACCTGTGCCGGCACCGATGTCCCACACGATGCTGTCGAGCCGCAAACCGAGCGCATATAGGCTCACCGCGCGCACTTCGGACTTGGTAATCTGGCCCCGTACCGGCCGGCGCTGCTCAAATGCGTCGTCGGCGAGTCCCAACGGACGCTCCCGACCGGGGTCGCCCTCCACAAGGACGGTTGGCGCTGCTCCCACCATCGAATCAGCTTTCAACATTGGCCGCCACAGTCGCTGGGTCACGCATGGGAATGCCGTCCGCCGAGGTGCTGGCAGAACCCAGCAGGTTGCCCTCGAAATCGAAACACAGAGCGTCCACTACAATAGCGTCGCCATCATCGCCCAGGTACTTTCGCGCCTGTTGACACACCAGTTGGCACATCACCGGAAACACCTCCATCACCCCATGTTCCTGTGCGAGTTCCTGGAAGTGCCGGCCGCTGGCGGCGTTCCGCATTTCTTCTTGCAGTTCCGGCGACGCTCCACATTGCCCGGCAAGCTCGGCCAGGAAACCGCAGTCCACCTGGTTGCCGGCCACATGGGTTACGAAATAGCCCATGGCCATCTTAGAGAACTTGCCCACCATGCCCACGTGGGCCACCCGCTTGATACCCTTGCTCACGCACCGCTTCATGGACGGGCCGGAGAATATGCCGGCTTCGACGTAGGCCATATCAGGCAGATCCAAGAGCTCACGCGTGTACTGTTCGCTGCGGGTGCCGGTGGAGAGAACGAGGTGGTCCAGTCCGTTAGTCGCCGCGACGTCGATGGCAAGGTGGACGCTGGCTCGCCACGCCGCAGTGCTGAACGGCTGCACAATGCCGGTGCTGCCCAAGATGCTGATGCCGTTGAGCACGCCGAGTCGCGCGTTGGTGGTCTCCTTGGCAATCTCCTCTCCGTTGGGTACCGAAATGCGCGCCCGCACGCCGGTGTCCGCCGGCCAGCCACATTCTTCCAGCCCTTCGGCGACGGCGTCAGCCATCATCCGACGGGGCACGCGAGTTACCGCCGGCTCCCCAACCTCAATGCCCGTGCCGGGGCGAGTTACAGTGCCCACGCCGGGGCCGCCGGTGATCTGCAACCCCTTGATGCCGTCGGGCAGCCGCCAGACCCCGACGACGATCTCTGCCCCGTGGGTAACGTCCGGGTCGTCGCCGCCGTCCTTGATGACCGAGCAACGGACTCCCTCAGAGGGTTCCATCGCCCAACTGTTGTGTACCTTCAGCGTCGCGTAGCCGCGTCCGCCCGGCAGCGGGACCGATACCTCACCCGGCGCATGGCCCGACAGCATCAGGACTACCGCCGCTTTCGCGGCAGCCGCAGCGGTGGTGCCGGTGGTGTACCCGGTACGCATACCGCGCGGGTCCCGCTTGGTGGGGCGGGAGTAGTCGCTTTCGGGGCGCACCGATGCACTGACGTTATTTTCCGGTTCGGATGACATATTTGATCTGCGGATTCGGCCTACTCCGGTATCTATGATTGTAACCCATCATCGCGATCGACGTTGACGGGATCGTTGTCTCACACACCGTGTCAGCCGGCGGCCTGCGCTTCTCGCACCCGGTCGCTGGCGACCTGCACCAGCCGGTCATCCACACCCAAGGGCGGCGCCACCGACATGGGAATATCGGGATAGGCTTGCTGCAACTTGTTCATCGTACCCAGCACGTTGCGCTGCAATATCAGGCCCGGAAAGAACAGGTACGGCGCGCAGATGATGCTGCCTACCCCGCGTTGGTCAACCAGTTCGGCGGCGGCGGATTCCATGGTCGGATCGCCGTAGTGCGATTGCGCTACTGAAACGGCGTACTTTTCGCCCAGGTCACGCTCAACCCAGCTGCCCAGTTCCTTGAGCCACAGGCAGTCGTCATAGCGCGTTTGCGTGCCTGCCTTTACCAGTATGATGCCGGTGGGTCGGCTGTCATCCGGGGGCGTCACGTATTCCGGAAGCGTGGCAATGCGGTCCTGCACCAGGTCGGCAATGCGGATATCCGCCCCGAGGCCCTGTGCCAGCCGCAATTCGACGCCCGGCGTTTCAGCCGCGATTTCCTCCAGCACTTCGTCCATTTCCAGGGTGGCGTGCTTGCCGTTGCCCAGCAGATACGGCGCGATGACCACGCGACTGACGCCGGATTCGGCCAGTATCGAGACGGCTTCGGGGGGATGGGGCGGCAGAAACTCCAGGCACGATACGATCACCTGCTCGGCGTCGCCAGCCAACGATTCTGCCAGCCGCTCGCCGGCCTGCCGCAATCCTACGGGCGTGTTGGGACACCCCAAACACCAGGCGGGGAACCTCGCGCCGTCGGCGGCCCAGGCGCAGGAACATTCGTCACGGCTGGCTCCGCGCTGGCTGCCGTGGCACAGCAGCACCACACCCCAACCGCCGGAGGTGCCGTTTTCGAGGCTTTCGGCAGCCATATACGTCACTCCTCTAACAGATCCAGAAGGGCGTTGACGGTGGCAGCGGCAGCCGAACTTCCGCCACGCCTTCCCAAAATTGTGATGTGCGGCACAACCCGTGCCGCCAGTTCCGCCTTGGATTCCGGGCAGGCGACAAACCCTACTGGCATCCCGATTACCATCGCCGGCGACACCTGCTTCGAGTCAATCAAATCCAGCAGGGCCAGCAAGGCTGTCGGGGCGTTGCCAATGGCCACCACCGCACCATCCATCTGCGGGGCCAGTTCTCGCACGGCGGCGACGCTGCGGGTGGTTTCCTCCCGTCGCGCGCGCTCGGCAACCGTGGGCGCGTCGATGAGGCAGTCGGTTTCGACGCCCCGACGCGACAGAGCCGCCCTCGAGATGCCCACCTGCACCATCCGCACGTCCGTCACCACCCGCCGGGTGTCCTGCAACGATTTGAGGCCGGCATCGACTGCATTGTTTGCGAACCTGACATCGGCCGAGATAGCGGGATCGCCTTCCGCGCGCACGATGCGGTGCAGGACATACCGCTCGGCAGGCGACAACCGCGCCTCGGACTCATCGCCCTCAAGGCTCTCCGCAACCATCACCAGGCTCTGCCGGTCAATTTCCTCCGGCAGCAGCGCGTATTTGTCAACGAGAGTCATACGGGAATACGTCACCAATGGCAGTATTGCCCTACCCCACCACCACATTGACCAGCCGGCCCGGCACGTACACGACGTTGCGCACGGTTTTGCCGTCCACGTGGGCCTGCACCCTTTGGCTGTCCAGGGCCAGTTGCCGCGCATCGTCCTCACCAATGCCGGCCGAGACGGTGATACGATCCCGCACCCGGCCGTTCACCTGCACCACCAGCGTGATCTCTTCCTCTGCGGCCAGGTCGTCGTCCCAGATTGGGAAAGCCTGCTGATGAACGCTGTAGGCATGTCCGTTGCGTTCCCACAACTCTTCCGCCACGTGGGGCGCGATTGGGGCCAGTATCAACAGGAAGTTTTCTATGCAGTCCCGCCACGTGCCTGCGTCCACCGATTGGTCGTTCCACACCCGGCTCAGGTGGTTGACCAGCTCCATCAAAGCGGCGATGGAAGTATTGAACTTGAACTTGTCCAAGTCATCGTAGCATTTCCGAATCGTCCGGTGCAGAACCCGTTGAGTGTCGCGGACGGCTACCGGATCCGTGGGATGCGCGTCCAGCTCGCGGGCGTCGTACTCCACCAGGCTCCAGACCCGGTTGAGCCAGCGCACCACGCCGTTGATGCCCTCGTCGCTCCACGGGCCGCCCTGATCCCAAGGACCGATGAACATGAGGAAGCAGCGCACGGCGTCCGCTCCCACCTGGCCCACAACGTCGTCGGGATTGACCACGTTGCCTCGGCTCTTGCTCATCTTTTCGTGGTCGGACCCCAGGATCACACCCTGGTTGAACAACCGCATGAAGGGCTCGTCGATGTCCAGCATCCCCATGTCGCGCAAAGACTTGATAAAAAACCGGCTGTACAGAAGGTGCATCACCGCGTGCTCGGCGCCGCCGGTGTACTGCTGAACCGGCATCCAGTCGGCGGCGGTTTCCGCCTCGAAAGGCCCGCCGTCGAATTGGGGGGTGCAGTACCGCAGCATGTACCAGGACGAGTCCATGAAAGTATCCATCGTGTCGGTTTCCCGCCGGCCGGGCCCGCCGCATTTGGGGCATACCGTATTCACGAACGCCTCGTTGATCGCCAGTGGGGATTCTCCCGTGGGGCGGAACTCGGCGTCCTCCGGCAACAGCACCGGCAACTCCGATTCCGGCACCGGCTGCACGCCGCATTCGTTGCAATAGACCATGGGAATCGGCGTGCCCCAGTATCGTTGCCTCGAAATCAGCCAGTCCCTCAGGCGGTAAGTGACGGCGCGATGTCCCCACCCGCGACGCTCCACGTCGTTAGCGATGGCGATGGCGCCTTCCTCGTCAGTCATCCCGTCGTAAGCGCCCGAGTTGGTCATGAATCCCGGGCCGATGTGAGCTTCCTCGGGTTCTCTGCCGTTCCACTCGATGGGAGCGATGACGGTGCGAATGGGCAGCCGATACTTGCGGGCGAATTCAAAGTCCCTGGTGTCGTGAGCCGGTACGCCCATCACCGCGCCGGTGCCGTAGGTGGTCAGTACGTAATCCGCCACGTAAATGGGCACCTGCTCGTTGTTCAGCCGATTGCGCGCGCTGGCCCCAATGAACACTCCGGTCTTTTCCCGCTCCGCGGAAAGGCGGTCGATTTCCGACGCAGCCCGGGCCTGCTCGACGTACGCCTCAACCTCCGCGCGCTTGCTCGCCGAAGTGAGCTTGGCAACCAGCGGATGCTCGGGAGCGAGGACAATAAAGGTCACGCCGAATATGGTGTCGATGCGCGTGGTAAAGGTGCGGATTTCACGCTCTTCCAGGCCGTAGTCGGAGATGTCGAAACCGATCTCCACTCCCTCGCTCCGGCCGATCCAGTTGCGCTGCATGGTAAGGATCTTGTCGGGCCAGTCGTCCAGCGTGTCGAAATCCAGCAGTTCGTCGGCGTAATCGGTGATTCTGAAAAACCACTGCTCAAAGTCGCGCCGCGTGATCGTCGTGTCGCAGCGTTCGCAGACGCCGTTCAACACCTGCTCGTTGGCCAGCACGGTCTGACAGGACGGACACCACACTACCGGAGCTTTGGCCCGGTAGGCCAAACCCTGTTCGTAGAGCTTGATGAAAAACCACTGGTTCCAGCGGTAGTATTCCGGTAGGCAGCACACTACTTCCCGGTCCCAGTCGTAGATCGCCCCCAGCGACCGCAACTGCCGGCGCATGTTCTCCACGTTGGACATGGTCCACTCGTAAGGATGCACGCCACGGGAAATGGCGGCGTTTTCGGCCGGCAATCCGAATGCGTCGAAACCTATCGGATGCAGCACGTTGTAGCCCTGCATCCGCCGAAACCTGGCATGGGCATCCGACGGAGCCATGGCGTACCAATGGCCGATGTGCAGATCCCCCGAAGGATAGGGATACATGGTCATCTCAAACCACTTCGGGCGCGGGTCGTCGTCTTCAACCCGATAGATCCGGTCTCTTTCCCACCGCTCCTGCCATTTGCGGTCGATGGCAACGGCGTCGTAGCGGGGTTCGACTTGACGCTGGGCTGTGGTCGTCATTAGAAGGGGTCCCTCATGCTGCTATGAATACGGTGTCGTCCAATATAGCACAATTGACATATTCCCCGTTGCGCTGATAATAACGCTGGCCGCGTAACGCGGCAGGGCCTCCACCAACAGCAACCAGTTCCGTCTTTTCTGACACTCGCGTCGTGAACCAACCAAACGAAGGCCCTACCGAGTCGGCAATCCCCGTCGCCCGTTGGCGTGGAGCGCCGCCACTGCGGGTGCCAATCCGGAGGCGAGTCCCGCCACGCAGATGGACTTCAGCGCCCGCAATTCTCCTGGGTATTTTCCTTCTGCTGAACATCGTAGGCGGCGTCTTGCTGTGCCTTCCTTTGGCCGCCGACGGGGACCGTGCCAGTTTCCAGGTCGCTTTCTTCACGGCGATTTCCGCCTCGACCGTCACCGGTCTAACGCAGGTGGACACGCAGACCTTCTGGTCGCCGTTCGGTCAGGTTGTCCTGTTTTTCCTCATGCTCGTGGGTGGCCTGGAGTTCATGACTGCGGCCACCGTACTGGTCTTTTTCGGCCGCCGCACGACGGTATTGGAAGAGGAAGTGTACCGGGACACGGTCGGCTCCGGCCATACCTCCAACGTCGCCAGGGTCGCCCGCAACATCGTCCTCGCCTTTATGCTGGGCTACTTCATCGGCGCGGCGCTGATTTTTTACCAGATGCGAACCATGCCCGACATGCCGTTGGCCCAGGCCGCCTGGCAATCGCTGTTTCTGTCGGTATCGGCTTTCAACAACGCTGGCCTCTCCATCCTGCCCAATGCCGCCAGCGGCAACAATCTGGACACTCTCGGCGCCTATCCATATCTCGCCGGAGTCATCACGCCCATGATCATTCTTGGCGCGCTGGGTTGGCCACTGATGGTGGACCTGCGAAGAAACTGGCGGCCCGGGTTCGGACGCCGTCAGCTCGCCGGGCTGTACCTGTTCAACTTCTCCCGATTCACCCTCGACACTAAGCTGGTCCTCATCCTGACCCTGGGCCTGTACGCGCTCAGCGCCGCTGCTTTTCTGTTCGCGGAGTGGAACGGGGTGCTCGCCGGCCATTCCCTGCTGGGTAAAGCGGGATCCTCGATATTCCACGGCGCCAGCGGCCGCACCGCCGGCTTCGCGGCGCTGGAATGGAGCGGGGTGCGGGACTTTACGTTGCTGATTTATGGCGGGCTGATGTTTATCGGCGGTTCCACCGCGTCGGTAGCCGGGGGCATCAAGGTTAACACGGTGGCGGTGCTGCTGGCCGCGGCTCGTTCCGCGGCCCTCCGGCAGCCCAGGACCGAAATATTCCGGCGTGAAATCGGCGCAACCCTAGTTGCTAGGGCCCTTATGATCGCCCTGATTGCCGTTGCGTATCTCGGCATAGTAGTTCCGATATTGACTTACACGGACCCGGCCTTGAACTTTGAGAAGCTGATGTTCGATGCCGTTTCTGCGTTCGGCACCAACGGAATGTCCACCGGGGTATCGGCCGACCTAAGCCTGGCCGGGTCTATAATCTTCATGGTAACCATGCTGGCCGGTCGCATCGGCCCACTGACCCTGGTGATGCTGCTGGTGCCTCGGGAAGGGGCATCCTACCGTTATCCCGAAGAACCCGTTAGAATTGGGTAGCAATCATGGCGAATCAAGTTTGTGTCATCGGATTGGGCCGATTCGGCGCCAAGTTGGCTACTACCCTGTTCCAAAGTCAGCATGAAGTCCTGGCTATTGACCAGGACGACCTGAAAGTGCAGGCGATGCTGGGCCGGGTAACTTACGCCGTTGAGGCCGACGCGACCAGCGAAACCGTATTACGGGACCTGGGAGTAGCCGACATGGACGTCGCCGTCGTAGCCCTCGGCAGTCAGATCCAGTCCAGCATCATCACGACCATGTTGCTGAAAACCATGGGCCTTCCCTTCGTCATTGCCCGCGCCACCGATACTCGGCACGCGGAGATCCTGCACCGGGTTGGAGCCGACAAAGTGATCTTTCCCGAAGAGGAAGCCGCCATACGCGCCGCCAGCCTGGACCTCACTCCCAATTCCATCGACTTCATCGGAATTACCGAGACCGATGGGATCCACAAGCTGCGCCCACCGGAGCATATGCGGGGACGCAGCCTGCGCGACGTGGGGTTGGGAGGCGACAACCCCCACCGCATTATGGCGATGGTAATACAGCGCGGGCACGAGTACATTATGAATCCCGACGAAGACGAGCTCATCGGAGACGGCGACATCCTCGTCGTTGTCGGCAGCCACGAGCAGATTGCCCGTACCTTCGAACGATGACCGCAAACCAACACGCTGCCAGCGGTGAACACTGATGCCTGACCTAATCGGTTACCTGGGGCCGGCCGGAACGTACACCGAGCAGGCCGCCCTGCTCTACGCCCCCGATGCCGTACTCGAGCCTTACCCTACTATCAGCGCGGTGGGCTCCGCAGTCGCCGAAGACGAGCTGGACTCGGGAGTGGTGCCCATAGAAAACAGCCTGGAAGGTTCGGTCACCTTTACCCTTGACCTCCTGATCGCCCAGTCCGGCCTGTCAATCAGAAACGAAATAGTGATCCCCATCGACCACTACCTGGTCGCTCCGCCCGGCGTGTCGGCGGAAACGGTGGAGGTAATCTACTCCCATCCCCAGGCTCTCGCCCAGTGCCGGGATTATCTGGGTGAAAACTTTCCCACCGTCGCCCGGGAAGCGTCGCTGAGCACCGTGGCAGCGGTGATCGACATGCAGGCCAGCCGGGTCCCGGCCGCGGCCATCTGTCCCCAGCGCGCCACCGAGATCTACGACGTGCAGATCCTCGCCCAAAGCATCCAGGACAACTCCGCCAACCAGACTCGTTTCGTCGCGCTGGCCCACGAGGACCACCCGCCCACTGGCCATGACCGCACTTCAATCTGTTTCGCCTTTGCCGTGGACCGTCCGGGCAGTCTCTACCGCGCCATCGGAGAATTTGCCGAGCGCAACATCAACCTGGTCAAAATTGAAAGCCGCCCGACCAAACAGGAATTGGGCCGGTACATTTTCCTGATTGACTGCGACGGGCACCGCGAGGAGCCGGAAATTGAGGCTGCGCTACAGGGCTTGCGCGAGTTTGCCGACGTGTTCAAAATTCTGGGTTCCTATCCGCACTGGGAACCTCCCGGCCGCTGACGACCCTATGCGTTTGTTCCGGTCCGCCGCCGGGTTCGTTGTGGGCGCGCCTGCTTTCCTCTTCCGATCCCACTTTCGCGTTCACGGCGACAGCATGAGGCCGGTTTTGTTGCATGGCGACCTGTTGCACGTATTGCCCGGATCATGGACGCCCGGCGGGTTTGAACGGGGCGCGGTCGTAGTGGCGACGTCGCCGGTTACGGCGGGTTCGTTCTGGGTAAAGCGTGTAGTCGGACTGCCTGGCGAATTCGTGGCTTTCGCCGACGACGGTGCCATCCTCATAAATGACGATCCCCTGCAGGAACCGTACTGCTCAGGAACTCCGTACGAGCCAGAAACGCCCGGTGAGCGGCAAATTTCGCCTTCCTGGTTGTGCGACGACGATGAATATTTCTTGCTGGGCGACAATCGGGCCGACAGCAACGATAGCCGTCGCTACGGGCCGGTGTCGTCGCGAGCGATCATCGGCCGGGTGTGGTTTCGTTGGCCTCGCCGGAGTGTTCCATCGAGCCGAGGGCAGAAGCAATGATCCTGGATCGAGCCTCCGAGAAAGTCTCCAACTGGGTCGGCGGCATTTCATGGCTGCTGCACCTCAACCGGCAGATGGAAGCAGCGGCCGCCAGATGGCGACCGGTACGGGTCGTTCTGGCCACCCTGGCCGCCGTAACCCGGAACGACGCGCAACAGCTGATCGCCGGCGTGGCCTACTACGGCATGGTGGCGCTGATTCCGGTATCCGTCGCCCTCTTGCAATTTTTGGGGCTGGCCCTGGGGCCCGAGCTGTCGCTGGGCTGGTTCGAGTCATGGTCATCCCGGCTGCTTCCATCCAGCATCGACCTGGGCGGATTACTGGCCGCCGGGGACTCCGCTATCGTCGGTATTACCGGCGTGTTCGCTCTGCTCGGCCTGGTTTGGGGATCGTACAAACTGTTCGGGGCGGTGGGCGTCGTCGTCAACCGGATGTGGGGCATCGCGCCGGCACAGGTGGGAATCTTCGGCAAGACTCGTCAGTACCTGTTGATGAGCGCCACCGCTATCGTGCTGTTGCTGTCTAGCGTTTTCACCTACCTGATATCCCAGGACGTGGCTCCCTGGGTGCTGCGGCAACTGGACCTGACCGGTTGGAGCGACACGCTAATATCCTCCGCCGCCCGGGGCTGGTGGTCCAACCTGATCGCAGGACTATTGGCCGGAACGGCTTTCCTGATCGTTTACCGGTACGTCCCGGAACGCCCGGTGCGCTGGCGCTGGGCCGCTATCGGAGCCGGCGTGGCCGGTATCGCGCTGCAGATGGTCAACATCGGCGTGGCGATCTTCATCGCCTACCTCGCTCCGTCCCACCTGGTGTATGGTCCGCTGGCATCGGTGCTGCTGGTTCTGGTCTGGCTCTTCGCGTCATCGGTGACGCTGGCGTCGGGCGCGGCGGTGGCAGCCTATGGGCAGAGCGTGTATGACGGCGACGGACCAACCCCAGGCCCCGGTTGGTTCTTGGGCAGTTGACCCCGCCCGCCAAGCCGTTTACAAACGGAACTGGGGCGATATCCAGCCTCGGCGGATCGCCCCGGTTCCGTTGCCGTCGCGGGCCGGCTACAGTTTCCAGAAGCTCCCAACCTGGCAGACTATGTCCACCTTGTTGATAGACTCCGCCGGCCAGCCCACCATGTTCAGCCAGTCCTCGAAATGCGACTGTTCCACGGCCTCGCATTCGGAAATCAGCTTGCCGTTTTCCAGGTCCCCGTACACCTTGAGGATTGTGGTACGCCGGTCAGGCCGCCATTTTTTCACGGCGTCGAGCTTGCTGCGAAAGTCCTCTTCCGTGATGCCCGGTATGTTGTGGACGGCGATGAATCGTGCCATTGTTTCAAGCTCCGTAGTCCTGGATTCCCGCTTTCGCGGGAATGACGGGGGGTTAGCGGGAATGACGGGAGGGCTAGTCGGCCGGCGGTACGAAGGGATACGGAATCGGCGGCCCGTCTTTGAGCGGCAGCACCACCGTCGCCGTGCCGGGCATGCTCTCGATACCGTCCTGGGTCTTCATGCCGATTTCCAGCTCGATGAAACCCATTTGGCTCTTTTCGTACTTGCTGGTCACCCGGCCCCACATGATCAGGATGTCTCCGGGAACCAGCATGGCACGGTGCTCAAAGCGCGCCTTCCACGGCCAACCGTTGGGCAGCGTCCAGTCCTTCAAGTACTGGGGCACCACGCTCTGTTTCCATGAACCATGCACCAGGATGCTGGGGTTGCGGTCGTGGTTCAGGCCGAAGTCCAGATCGTAATGGATCCGGTGGAAGTTCTCGATGGCCGCGCTCCACCGGAAAAGGTGCGTGGGCGTCGGCTTGTAGATGTACTTGGGCAGTTCGTCGCCCTCGTTCACGTCCTCGTAGTAGATCTGGCCTTTGTCGCGCAGGCCGTCGGCGTCGGGCCGCTCGTTGCGCCGCCAGATTTCTTCCGGTTCCATGTTAAGGAGGTCGTCAAGCAGTGTGGTCATCGTCAAGACTCCTGGATTCCCGCCTTCGCGGGAATGACGTTCCAAAAGTTAGCGGCGGATGGTGGACGCGCGGGTGATGCACAGCGTCACGTCGTCCTGATTCCAGTAGCGCGTTTCCCGGGTGATGATCAGGAAGGGCGTGCCGTCGCGGCCCAGCCGTTCCCGAATGTCGGAATAGCTATTCTGGAAAAATATCGTGTCGCCGATGCTGGGGTAGGCGTACACTTCGATTTCATTGCCCGCGTTGAGCACCCGCACCAGGTCGGTGGGCACCGGCGGCAGTTCGCCGGGGCGGGCCACGGAACCGATGCCGTCGGACTCCGGGTTCTCTTCGAACGCCGCCGTGATGGGGTCGTCCATGTCCGGCCGGATCCGGCTGGCCAGGTAGCTGACCATGATCGGAGGCGCGATTAACTCACCGTAGCGCGTTGAGCTGGCGAAATCATCGTCCCAGTAGCGCGGGTCGGGGTCCATCAGGGCCTGGGTGAACCGGCGCATGTACTCGCCGTCCACCACACCCCAGGATTCTACGATATCCCCGCTGACGCCGATCATGGCCTGCACTTCCGGCGTCAGCGCGGTGGGAGGGGCTTGTTGTGTCATAACAAAACGCTCCGAAATTTGCGGATGCTGTACTGCCGAAAAGCCTAGCGCAGCCCGCCCGGTTCGTCAATGCGATGGCTATCCACCGTAGGCTCGCTCCAGCACCGCGTCCAGTTCGTCCATTGTGTAGCGGTACTCCTGCGTGCCGCGCTGCTGGATAACAAAATGCGCGCACGCCGAGCCGATCTGCGCGGCGCGTTCCAGCCCCTCCTTGCGGATTAACCCAAGGATCAGACCGCCTCGAAAGGCGTCGCCGGCGCCCGTGGGGTCCACCACGTTCTCGGTGGGCACGCAGGGCACGATGACCTCACCCTCCGCAGTGGTGATGCGCGTGCCCTGCTCGCCCAGCGTAGTGACCATGGCGCCCGTCAGTTGCATCAACCCGCTCTTGTCGATGCCCGTCCGCTCGGAGATCAGCGCCATTTCGTAGTCGTTGGCGATCAGCAGGTCGCTGTTGCGTATGCACTCCGTCAGGCCTTCAGCCTCCCACACCGGCAGCGATTGGCCGGGGTCGAAAATGGTGTAGATGCCGGCCTTCTTCGCGTCCGCAGTGAAGTTGGACATATCGGTCAGGTTGCCCGGGCCTACTATATTGATGGCCTCTGAGGGATCAAGTTGGCTGAAGTCAAACCCCGCCGCGTGTTTCATCGCCCCGGGATTGAACCCCGTTATTTGGTTGTCCGCCAGGTCGGTCACGATGAACGCGGACGCCGTGGCCTCCTCCTCCACGATCTTTATGTCGTCCGTGGGGATGCCGTTCGAGTTCAGCCGGGTGAAGTAGTCCCGGTAGTCATTCCCGATGGCCGCGATGAGACGGGGTGTCTGCCCCAGCATCGCCAGTGAGTACGCGATGTTGCCGGCCGTGCCGCCGAAGTAGGCGTTGAACCCGTCCACCGTGAAACTCAGGTTGATCTGGTGGACCCGCTCGGGGACGATGTGGTCGCCGAAACGTCCGGGGAACGTCATGATGCGGTCGATGGCCAGGGAACCGGATACTAGTATTTCCATTTACGTTCATTCCTTCAGGTAGTTTTGACATGGATGTACGGGATGATCCTTCGACAGGCTCAGGATGCGCGGGGTTTGTTGAAACGCGACGGGACTCAGCAGCCCCATTGGCCGGCGATTTCGCCGCCGAACTTGACGGTGTCGCCGGCCTCAATCCCGTGCATCGCTGCCTGGCCCGCGTTCAGCTCCAGGATGAAGCGCACCAGACCGGCCGACGGATACAGTTTCAGCCGGTCCCGGGGCGTGTCCAGCGGCGGATTTGGCACGTCCGCCGTTACCCCGGCCACGATACAGTCCGCCCGGATCCAAACCATGTCCAGCGGAAAGTGCATGTTCGGCATCCAGAACGAGCGTGGCCCATCCGCTTCGTACACGAACAGCATTCCCTGATCCTCGAGCATCGACGGCCGGCCCGACAGCCCCTGCTGCCGTTCTGTCGGAGTAATCGCCAGGTCAACCGTATAGACGGTGTCTCCGATACGCAGCAGTGGAGCATCGGGCAGCGGCGTGTCGGTGGGCACGGGAGCCGGGGTCGCCGTGGGTGGTGTAGTGGTAATGGGGCCTACCGTGAGCGTCGTCAACATAGGGGTAGGCTGTGCGGTAGGCGTTGGAGGCGAATGCGTCGCCGTTGGCGCTGACGTCCGGCCCGCAGGTTGGGTAGGAGCAGCGGCCCCCGGAGTCTCTGACAAGTTGCCGCACGACGTCATTGCCAACAGCAACACTGCCAGCAAAACCGTCGCCTTGAGCCACTGGATTCCCGCTTTCGCGGGAATGACAGGTGGACGGCGGGAATGACGGTCTTTCGGGCGGGAATGACGGCCCGCCGGAAGCAAATCAAGTTGCATCTAGCCAATATCTGCCCTTATATCCGAGATGCGCTGTTGCAGCGAGCGGAGCAGCAGCGCCGTGGGCGGGGGCGCGACGTGGGTGTAGCCCACGCCCATGTCCTGCAGCTCTTTGGCCGTGAGCGGGAACGCCGGGTGATTCATCGGCATGGACAGTTTGGCGCCGCCGGCCGCCTTAACCTCCGCCGCCAGCTCCTCAAGCCGCGCCCGGATCACCGGGCTCTGCGGATCCCGGATACCCATGTACTCGGAGAAGTCGGTGGGCCCGATGGACACCAGGTCGATGCCGGGCAACTGCGCAATCTGCCCGATTTCGCTGATGCCTTTCTCGTCCTCGGTCATCACCGACAGGACGATATTCTCGTTGGACGTGCGCGTGTGTTCGTCCCAGCTTACGGTGCCGAACCGGGCCGCGCGCGTGCCGCCGGCCCCACCCCGGTGTCCCAGCGGCGCATACCGCACCGCGTCCACGGCGCGCCTGGCCCCTTCCAGCCCGTCGATGTGCGGGATGATGATGCCCTGCGCGCCGGCGTCCAGCAGCCGGAGGATCAGGTTTTCGTCGTTGCCCGGAATGCGGATCATGGACGTCACGCCCACCAGATCCGCGGCCATGATCATCTGCGTGACCAGGCCCAGGTCAAAGGTGGTGTGCTCCATGTCGATAAACGCGGCGTCGAAACCGGCCAACCCGATGATCTCCACGACCTGCGGGTCGGCGAAGGTCACGTATGTGCCCAGCGCCAGCCGATTTTCGCGCAGCGCGCGTTTGACTCTATTCTCCTGCATGGGAAACGGGCTCCTTGACTGAGGTGGCAAACATCATAGCAGACGGGGCGGGGGCGATGGTTTTATAGTATGTCCAGCAACTCGGTGAGGTTCCCGATCTCCCGGTGCGGCGTTATCCCGGTCTCGTTGGCGACGCCATCGCGGTTCAGCCACACGCTCAGCATGCCGTAGTTGTTCGCCCCCAGCACATCGCTTTGCAGCGAATCGCCCACGTGCGCCACGCTGTCCGGCTTGTCGCCGAATCCGGCAAGGGCAAACTCAAAAATGCGCGGGTCGGGTTTGGGAAACCCGCACTCGTGGGCGAACACCGTGAAATCGAACACGTCGTCCAGGCCAACCATCTGCGGCGTGTTGTTCCCGTTGGAGATGATGCCCAACCGGAAACGGCCCTGGAGCGCCTCAAGGACGCCGGCCACGTCATCGTAGGGCCTTGCTCCGGCGACGCGAGCCTCCCAGTAAAGCCGGTACAACTCTTCCGCCGCGCCACGAGCGCGGAATCCGACGTGTTCCACGGTCCTGACCATGGCCGTGTAACGGATTTCCTCCTGCGTTGTCGCTCCTTCTCCCAACTCCGACGCAACCTCATCTCGAATTTCCATCATCCGCCGGACGGTAAGCTTCCGCGCTGCATCTCCCGGCGCCATGACCCGCAACCGTTCCAGCGTCAGTTCCAGGGCCCGCCCCATGGCCGCCTGAAAATCCCACAGGGTGTCGTCCATGTCAAAGGTAATTGTCGTGATATTCCGCTGATTCGTCAGCCTTTCCAACGTCGTCATGGTCCATGATTCCTGGTCGTATGGCAGCGTTCCGTTCAAGGTCAACGCAGATCAGGGCGCCGGGGCGGGCAGGTCCCAGCGGAGGAAATTGCGGTAGCGGTCGCCGCCGGCCCAGGGCAGCAGGTCGAGGACGATGCGCTCAGGCTCGGGGACATCGCCCTGACGTATGGTGTCGTCGAGGTAACGGCGCAGTCGCATGAAGGTGGGCAGGCGGAAGCCGGCTTTGGCGACGCGCTGGATGACGTCGTGGGGTTCCGGGGGTTCGCCGGGATCCCAGTCGTCGCTGACGGCTTGGGCGAGGCGGCGCATCTTGATGATGGCGAATTCGGGGGCGAACCTGCGGTTGAGGGCGTTGACGCGGCGACGGATTTCGGAAAGGGTCATGGGATCACCTCTTACGGAGAGTTATTGGCATGGATCAACAGGATGGACGGGATTATGGGATTTTCCGCTTATTTCCGCTCATTTTCGTTCGTTTGAGTAGGGCGTTGGGGTAGGTTATGGGGGTGAATGGGGGCGGATTGAGCGGGTGGCGGGCTACATGAGCGGGCGGCGGGAGAATCGTGATGGAGTTGGGCGGTTGCATAGTTAAATGGTACGGATGGGTGTAGGGTCAGGGCAAGGGGGAAGTGTCACCAGGTGGCGTTCCGTATTGTTTCATTGACATCGCAAGGGCCTGTTGGTACGCTTTCCCCCGCATCGCCAGACCCGACCGGAGAATATATCAACGTGCCCAAACAGAACGAAAACGTCCACAATAGAACCTCTCGCCGCCGTTTCCTGGGCGTGCTCGGCATAGGCATTGCCGGTGCCGCCGTGGTGGCCGGATTGATGCCCTTCGGCCGGCGCACCCAGACCGCCGAGGCCGCCAGCGAGTTCCCGGGCCCGGGGTCGATGTTCCACCCGGCGCAGGACCCTCGCACCGACCCGCGACGGTAGGCAGCCAACATATTGCATGTCGGGGCGGGTCCGGTACCCGCCCTATTCGTTGGCGCATTTCTAACGCCGGCCGAATTCCCGCTCCAACTGGTACTCCGTAAAGTGGATCACCGTGGGCCGGCCGTGGGGGCAGTGGTGGGGGTTTTCGGTAGTTTCCAGTTGCCGTAGCAGCGCATCCATCTCGTCCGTGCTCAGGATATCGCCGGCCCGCACCGCGCCGTGGCAGGCGATGGTGGCGACCAGCGCGTCCTCCCGTTGCATCACCACCTGCTCCACGGCTACGGCGTCCAGCAGATTGGTCAGGGCCAGCGCCGGGTCGGGATTGCTCCGCCCGGTGAGAGTCGCCGGAACCGCCCGCACCAGCCACGCCTCTCCCCCGAACGGTTCCAGCAGAAACCCATACTCGGAGAGCATATCGGCGTACTCCTGCAGGGTGGCCGCCTGAGCCAGGTTCAAATCCACCGGCGTCGGCGCCAGCAGCGGCTGCGACCCATTATCCCGCGACTGGCCGCGGGGCCTGATCCGGTCATATACGATCCGCTCGTGGGCAGCGTGCTGGTCAACCAAGTACATGCCCTCGGAACCCTCCGCCACGATGTAAGTCTGACGAATCTGGCCCACCACTCGCAGCCCAACCAGCACGTCCCGCAGGGAACCGCCGACCGACGTGAGTTCGGCGCTCGGCAGCGCCAAGCCGTCCGTCGGAGGACTTCCCGACCCGATTGCCAGGGCCGGCGCAGAGCGATAGTTCAACGGTAGCCCCGCGCCGGACGGCGCTTCACCGGGCACGCTGAACGCGCGGCTCGCCGGCCGCACGGGAGCGTGGGCCACCAGCGCGTCGCTGACGGCGCGCCGCACCGCCGAAAAGATTCGGTTCTCGTTGCGGAACCGCACCTCGCGCTTGGTCGGATGCGAGTTGACGTCGACCTCTGCAGCCGGCAGGTTAACATTGATGACCGCCAGCGGGTAGCGCCGGTCGGGCAGCGTTCCCTGGTAGGCCTGCTCGATAGCGTACATGATCGAGCGGTGATAGACCCAGCGCCGGTTGACCAGCAATGTCACGTGGGAGCGGTTATGCCTGCTGAGATCGGGCGCGCCGGTGTACCCGAATATCGAGGCGTGGGCGTCCGTGCCGGATACCGGGAGCATCCTGGCCGCCACGTCGCCGCCGTACAGCGACAGGATGACGTCCTGCAGGTTGCCGCTGCCCGGCGTGTTGACCTGCTCGCGTCCGTCCGCGGCCAGCGTGAACCGCACCTCGGGGCAGGCCAAGGCGTAGCGGGTCACCACCTCCTGGATGCGGGCGGTTTCGGCGGCGTCGGAGCGCAGGAACCTGCGACGGGCGGGCAGGTTGCCGAAGAGCTCGACGACCTGGACGGTCGTTCCCACCGGGCATCCGACCGGCCCCTCGCCGACCGGTTCCCCGTAGCGAAATTCGATGCGCGAGCCGGCTTCCGCGTCGGCTACTCTGGTGGTGCAGGCAACCCTGGCCACCGCCGCGATACTGGGCAACGCCTCGCCGCGGAACCCCAGGGTAGCCACGGTTTCCAGGTCGCCGGCCGTGGCGAGTTTGCTGGTGGCGTGATGGCGAAACGCCAGGGAGAGTTCATCGGCGGGTATGCCGCAGCCGTCGTCGGTGACGCGGATTTCGGCGATGCCGCCACTGCTGACCGATACGGCAATGCGGGTGGCCCCGGCGTCCAGGGAGTTTTCCACCAACTCCTTGACCACGGAGGCGGGACGCTCCACAACCTCGCCAGCGGCGATCTGTGCCGCGACGTTGGGAGGGAGTTGGCGTATGGGCATGGCCTAGAACAGGGGGACTTTGGTGCCCTTGGCCCGGTACTGGCGGTCCTCGGAATCCCCGGTTTCCGCGAAGTCGCAGATGATGCGGTAAATGCGGTCCATCTCGTGGTCAACGCTGCGGGAGAAGAAGTAGGGCGGCACCCAAACGCCGCCGAAAGCGGCGACTATCTCCGGATAGTCGTCGATGACGAATTCCGGCTCGAAGGGTATTTTCAGTTCCTCAAGCCGTTCGTGGAAGTGGTGGGTCGGCTTCTCGTACACCCCGCTGACGAACCTTTGCAACTCGTGCTTTTCGATGACTTCCCATCGTTCACCCATCCCGGACCAGATGTATATTTCGTGCCCGTCGTTCAGCAGTTTCTGGAAGGTGTCAACGGTGCCCGGACGCAGAGTGTCGTCCAGTCCCAAGATGGTGTAGTCAACGTCAAAAAAGATTTTCATGGCAGGTCGTCGCTTTTGCGGTCCGTGGCGGGTGTTCCGTCGGTCAGTCGCTGAGGGCCTCGGTAATCGCCTTGACGCTGGCCCCGATCAGGAGCCGGTCTCCCAGCCTAACGATGGGGCGGCGCACCAGCCGGGGTTCTTCGAGCATCAAGGCCAGCTTGCGCTCGTCGGAGAGCTCCGCCGCGTTGAGGCCCATCTTCTTCAGCGACGGGCTGCGGCTGGCGAACATCGCGCTTACGCCTGGTTCCCCTACCTCGGCAACCAGGTCATTGAGCTCCGTTTCCGTGAACGGTTCTTTGAAATAATCTCTTTCGGTTACGGTCAGACCGTTTTGTACGAGCAACTCCCGCACCTTGCGGCAACTGCTTCAACGTGGCCACCAATACATTGTTGCCGTATCACTCATCTTATCGTCTCCCCGTGATCAGAAATTTCCGTATTTTACCCGGAAGGACAGTATAAACGGAAATTCCACGGATTTCGCGCACGAGTGGCTATCATACGGTGGGGTCAGACCTGGCGAGCCTGCTCCTGCAACTCGTAAAGCTTGTTGATGGCCTCCAGCGGGGTGAGATTGCCGATGTCCAAGTCCAGGATGGCTTCGGCGAGTTTTTCTTCGTCCGCCGCGAACAGGGGCAACGCCAGTTGGGGCGGAGGAGGTTTACCGTCGCGCTTCGAACCGGCGGCCGGACGGTCGCGTTCCAGCTCCGTCAGGAGTTCCTGGGCGCGGTTGACCACGGAGGGAGGCATTCCGGCCAGCATCGCCACGTGCACGCCGTATGACCGATCCGCGCCGCCGGGGACAATGCGATGCAGGAAAGCGATGTTACCGTCCTCCTCCGACACGGCGACCCGGTAGTTGCGCACGCCCGGAAGCGTGGCGGAAAGTTGGGTCAGCTCGTGGTAGTGCGTGGCGAACATGGTCTTGCAGCTGACCCGAGGGTTGTTGTGCAGGTGCTCCACGACGGCGCGGGCTATGGACAACCCGTCGTAGGTGCTGGTTCCCCGGCCGATTTCGTCCAGGATGACCAACGAGCGCCAGGTGGCCTGGTTGAGTATGGCGGCGGTTTCCACCATCTCGACCATGAAAGTGGATTGCCCCGTGGCCAGGTCGTCCTGCAGGCCGACGCGAGTGAATATGCGGTCCACCAGGCCGATGGTCGCAGAGGTGGCGGGAACGAAGCTGCCGATCTGGGCCATCAACACGATGATGGCGACCTGGCGGATGTACGTGGACTTGCCCGCCATGTTGGGGCCGGTGATCAGCATGATCTGGGCATCGTCCGAGTCAAGGGCCGCATCGTTGGGCACGAACGCGCCGGCGGCGGGACCGGTCGAAGGATCCAGCACCCGCTCCACCACCGGGTGCCGGCCGCCGGTGATGGCAATCGCGTTTCCGTCGTCCAGGACGGGACGCACGTAGCCGTGGCGCACCGCGACACCGGCCAGCCCGACGAACACGTCGATGCGCGCAATCGCCGAGGCGAAGCGGGAGATGCTTTCGGCGTGGTCGCCAATCTGTTGGCAAACCTGCCGGTACAAGGTGCGCTCCAGCTGTTCCAGCCTTTCACGGGCGTCAAGGGCCTGGCTTTCGTATTCCTTCAGCTCCGGGGTGATGTAGCGTTCTCCACCGGTGAGGGTTTGGCGACGCTGGTAATCGTCCGGCACGGAATCGAGATTAGCGCGGCTGACCTCGATGTAGTAGCCGAATACCTGATTGAAACCGACCTTGAGGCTGCGGATGCCGGTGCGCTCGCGCTCTTTGGCCTCCAGGTTGGCGATGAAGCCCCGGGCATCGCTGGCCATGGCGCGGATGCGGTCCAGTTCGGGAGAGAACCCGTGCCTGATGACGCCGCCGTCGCCGGGTTGTGCCGATGGCTCGTCCGCAATGGCGGCATCAATAAGGTTGCTCACGTCGGGCGGCGGGCGCAGGCCGTCCGCCAGCCAGGCGACGGCGGCGGCATTCTCGCCGGACAGGATGGGCGCCAATTGTTCAGCGGCGGCCAGGCTCTTCCGCAACGCCAGCAGGTCCCGGGGCGGCGAGTTCTGCGTCCGGACGCGCGTGAGAATGCGCTCCAGATCGGCGACGTCGGACAGCGCGGCAGCTGCGTCGTTCCGACGGAATGCGTCATCGAAGAAAAACTGCACGGCATCCAGCCGGCGTTCCAGTCGCTCCAGGTCCAGCAGCGGCCGGCTCAACCATCTTCTCAGCAGCCGGGCGCCCATCGCGGTGCGGGTGCTGTCCAGGGCGGCCAGCAATGAGAAGTCCTGAGATTCCCGCCGTCCGGCTTCAAAAAGCTCCAGGTTCCGGCGGGTCTGCGGATCGAGGGTCATGTAGGCGTCGCTGTCCCAAACTCTGGGTGGCGCCAGCGGAGGCCGCTCGCCCTGCCAGGTATATCGCAGGTAGTCAACGATGGCGCCGGCGGCGCGCACCGCCAGCGGCCCGGACGCCGTACCGGACAAGGCCGCGCCATGAGATTCCAGGCCGTAAGCTTCCAGAGAAAGCACGCCGTAGTAGTCCAGCAGGGTTCGTCGCGCAACATCCGGGTTGAACGCCGAGGCGTCCAGCGCGGTAACGGTCGCCTCTCCGCCGCTGCCGGCTGGAATCTCCGGCAGCTCATAGCCGGGGGGAACCAGTATCTCGGATGCCTCCAGTCGCGACAGTTCCAGGAGCAGTTCCCCGGACGGTATCTCAGAGACGACAAATTCGCCGGTGGTGACGTCAACGTAGGCCAGGCCAGCCCGGTCGTCCGCAGCGCAGACGGCGGCCAGGTAGTTGTTGACCCCCTGATCGAGCAGCGCAGACTCCAGGATCGTACCCGGCGTCACCACCCGCACGACCCCGCGTTCCACGATTCCCCTGGACAGCGCCGGGTCGCTGAGTTGCTCGCAAATCGCCACCTTGTACCCCTGGCGAATCAGGCGGGCCAGGTTGGACTCCAGGGAAACCGCCGGCACGCCGGCCATGGGAATGCGGGTGTCCTTCCCCATGGAGCGGGAAGTCAACGCGATTTCCAGGGCGTCGGAAAGCGTTTTGGCGTCGTCGTCAAAGCACTCGTAGAAATCGCCCATCCGGAACAGCAGGATGGCGTCCGGGTAGGAATGCTTGATGGTGAGGTATTGGCGCCGGACGGGGGTGAGGCGCGCGCCGGCCGTGGACGTGGTCATGGGGCGATTTTACCCCACCGGTGCAATGGGGAGGCGTCGCATGGAGGGACGGTTTCGGGAACGTTGCTATAATGGCGTGAGGACTACCGTAACCGATGGGCCACTGACTGGAGACTGCATTATGGACTTGCGTGAGCGTATCGTTAGCGACCCGGACATTCTGCTCGGCAAGCCGGCGGTGCAAGGAACGCGGATTTCCGTGGCCTTCGTGCTCAGCCTGCTGGCAGGCGGGACGGGTGAGGCCGAAATCGTCAAGTACTACCCGAACCTGACGGTTGAGGACATCCGGGCCTGTTGCCTTTACGCCAGCGAGAACCTGGCTTGGGACAAGCCTGCCTGGATGAACGGAGCCAGCTTTTTGGACACCGGCGATTGGGAATGGGTAGAAGGAGGCCCAGAGACGGTCCCAAGAAAGTCGGACGCGACAGGCATTAATGGGTGATGCGGTTAGTCATTGACGAAAATATGTCCCCCGTTATCGCGACGCTGTTACGCAACTACGGGCACGACGTCATAGCGGTGGCTGAGGAATCGCCACGGTTGCCCGACCCGGCGGTTATGGAATGGGCCGTGCGAGAAGACCGGATACTGGTCACATCCGATAACGATTTCGGCGCTTTGATCTACCATCAGGGCTTACCGTCGCCCCCGGCAGTGGTTCTGTTTCGCGTAGCAAATTTGTCCGGCCACGAACTGATCGAGTTTGTGGCTGAAACCTTGCGAGAGGAGCGAGACTGGGAGGGCTTCTTTTGGGTAGCGGAAACCGGCGGAATACGCCGGCGCCGGTTGCCACCTTAAGGCGCCAAGAGGGCTGACAATCGTTGCCCGCGAATTTACTCTTTCCAGAAACGTTCTTCGGTCCAACGCCAGCCGGCGGCGGTTACTATTTCGCGGCTGGATTCGATCATCCCGGGATGGCCGCAGGCGTAGATCAGGGTGTCATCGCGGTTGAGGTCAAACTTGTCGAGGTAGGCGGCGACGATGTTGTTCAGGCGGCCGGTTTCACCCGCCCACGCGGAGTTGCGGGATTCCGTGGGCCGGCTGACGGCGGGGACGAATGACACGGTTTCCGCATATTCAGCGGCCAAGCCGGACAGTTCGACGTCATAGACGAACTCGTCCAGATAGGAGGCGCCTTCGAGGATGTAGAAGTGATGACCGGCGTGTCCCCGGTGGAGGTAGTCCCGCACGATGCTGATGTAGGGAGCCACGCCGGTCACAGTGCCCAGCATCAGGTGTTGCGTGGCGGAGCGGTCCATGAGAAAGATGCCCTTGGCCCGGGGCCGGATCGACATGGTGTCGCCAACGTCCATGCGCCACATACGGGGCGTCAACTCGCCATCGGGCACCAACTCTACGAAAATCTCCAGCAGGGGTTCGTGGGGAGCGGAAACTATGGAATATGCCCGCTCGATGCCATCCAGGCCCAAGGTGCAGTATTGGCCCGGCTTGAAGTTGAACTCAAAGCCCTGGGGTTCCAGTTTGATGACCATGAGATCATCGGTGTAGTCGAAGCGCTCGACCAGACGGGCGCGGGGGAGGTTGACGGTACGGTCGCGGGTAGCGGTGGCTGCGGGTTGGACGCTCGTCATTATTGCTCCGTAATCAGTTGGGGTATAACTTAGCCATGATACCCCGTAAATGTTACGCCGGTGTTGCCGACTTCGTTACCGGTCCAGCGGTTCCACCCGGCACGGTTCGATCAGCAAACCCGGCACGCGGGCCATGGGATTGACGTCCTCCGAAACCTGCAACTCCACAGCGAGTTCTCCGAACAGGGTGGTGATCGCGACGACGCCGGCCGGAACCAGCGCGTCAATTCCGGCGACGCCGGCAATCCTGCTGGCAGCGGTTACAACGTTGACCGGCACTCCGTCCACGATGTTCCATGCGGCGGCGTCATCCGGATTGAGTCGCACCTCTTCGTCGCGGACAATTCGATTGAGTTCGCCTCGGTTGGAGTCGCCGGGTTCGATGACGGTTTCTCGCTCGCGTTGCAGCAGGACCCGACCCGGCGCCAGGAGCGCGGGAAATTCGGGATCGGCCGGCCAGTCCGCCGCCCGGAAGCGCGGCGCTCCGGGCTCCGCTTTGCCGTTGGGGAAACCATCGGCGTAGAGAACCGGGGAGGAGGGGTTGTCGGCGTCCGGGCACGGCCATTGAATGCCGCGTTCTTCCCGGGACGTATAGAGTATCTGGGTGGGACGGGGCGATTCGACACCGGTTTGCATCACCAGGGCCGATTCCCGAGCCAGCCGGTCGTAGCTGACGCCGCCGTAGTTCCGGGTAACCGAAGCGATCTCATGCATCAGCGCCGCCGGGTCGGCGTAGCTGATACCGGTGATACCCAAGCGCTGGGCCAGTTGCTCGAACAGCCAGCCTTCGGGTTTGGCGTCGTTGTTCTTCACGGACACCGCCGGACGGACGCGTTGGATCCGGCGTTCCAGGTTGGTAAACGTGCCGTCTTTTTCGGCGAACGTAACCCTGGGAAGGACGACGTCCGCGATCTGGGCCGCGGGAGTGAGGAACGTGTCCATCACCGCCAGAAAGTCCAGCTTTTCCAGCACTGCCAGTCCGTCCCCGAGCAGGCCGTTGGTGAAATTCGGGCTGTCGCCGACGACAATCATGGACTGGATGTCCCCCGAGGCGGCCGCTTCGAGCATTTCGGCAACGCCCATGCTGTGCTGCGGCGGCGGGAGGGTGGCTTCCCAAACCGCTTCCACGCGGGCGCGGTTTTCATCATCAAACAGCGGGCCGCCGCCGGGCAGGCGATTGGGGATGCAGCCTATGTCGGTAGCGCCCTGGGTGTTGGCGCCCTGCCGCATGGGGAAGAGACCGCCGGCCGGCTTGCCGACGTTGTGGGTGAACAGGGCCAGGTCGCACAGGGCCACAACGCAGTCGCGGGTTATGGCCGAAGGCACGTTGTCCAATCCGTACACAATGGCCGAATTCGCGGCGTTGGCATAAAGCCGGGCAGCCTGGGCAATATCGTCATAGGGGACGCCGGTAGAGGCGATGGCGGCCTCGTCGATGCGTTCCAGTTCGTAGAGCAGAGTGTCGTGGTCGTCCACGTTTTCCGCCATCCACTCGGCATCAACCAGACCTTCATCGAGCACCGTCTTGAGTATCGCGCCAATGAGGAGCAATTCGGCACCGGGCACGGGGCGCAGCCAAAGGTTGGCATACCGCGTCAGTTCCACTTCCCGGGTATCTATGACGATGAGGGAAGCGCCGTCGCGGGCGGCCTGTTTGATGGGGACGCCGACGACGTTGTGGCTCTCGGTGAGATTGGTGTTGAAAACCAGGATGCAATCCGAGTTCTTGAGGTCCCAGATGGAGTTGGTCGCTCCGGGATAACCGAGCACGTCCTCCAGGCCCCTGGTCAAGTCGGGCTGGACGTTGCCGGAGTGGTCCAGATTGTGGGTGTTCATCCCGATGTGGGCGAACTTCTGGGCCAGGTAAAACTCTTCGTTGGTGCTGTCGGCAGCGGTCACCAGGCCGAATCCGTTGCCTGACCGGTGGGGTCGCAGGCGTTCGGCGATCAGGTCGAGGGCCTCGTCCCAGGTGGCAGACTGCAGGATCCCGTTCCGCCGGATCAATGGACGCCGCAATCGTTGTCCATTGGTGAGATGGCCCAAGCCGAACTTGCCCTTGTAGCAGGCCTGCCCACGGTTGGCGGGGGCGTTGTATTCAGGGATGGCGCGGATCACGCGACCCTGTTCGTTGATTTCCAGGTTCATCTGGCAGCCCACCGGGCAATGGGTGCAGATGGTCCGTTGCACGCTGGCGGCCTTTTCCCACTTGTTCTCCCGCTCGGTGAGGGCTCCCACCGGGCAAACGTCCAGGCAGGCGCCGCAAAATTCGCAACCGGATTCCAGAAGGGAGGTGCCGAAAGACGTACCCACCAGGGCCTTGCCCGAGCGTTCGGTGAAGCAGATGGCATTGTCGCCGCGCACCTCCTCGCACACCCGGACGCAACGGCCACAGGTGATACACAGGTTGTAGTCCCGGTCGTAGAAGGGATCGCTGACTTCCAGAGGAATGTCCCGGTACGCATAGGTCATCGGGGATTCCAGTTCCATCCCCAGATAACGTACCGTGTCCTTGAACTCGCAGCGCTCGTTCTTGGGGCAAGTTACGCAGCGGTCGTTGACGGAGACGTGGCGGAGGCAAACGTCGGAAGGGCCGCAGATGTCCACGCGGTGACAGGTGAGGCAGCCGTTGGGATGCTCGGCAATGAGCATCTGCATGACGGAGCGGCGCAGCTCGTTGACGTCCGGGGTTTCGCTCCAGACGGTCATGCCGTCGGTGGCGGCCAGGGTGCAGGCGGCCGGGAAGCCCGGTACCCTGCCCCGCTCGTTTTCCGCGACCACCACGCACATCCGGCAGGCCGCGTAGGGCTTCATGCCGGAGTGGTAGCACAGATAGGGAACGTAAACGCCGGCGTCGATGGCGGCTTCGAGCACCATCTTGCCGGGTTGCGTACGGATTTCCACCCCGTCGATTGAGATGGTTATGTCGTCAGGCATGTGCGCTCCCAAATCCGGTTTGCATTACCTTTGAAGGAGAAATCCCAAGCGGAGTTCTTGGACAGATGAATAAATTGTCGGTACAATTTGTGAGCAGAGCGGAGAGGAGGACGTATGACAGAGAGCGACCGTGAAATATACATCCTCACCGATGAAGAAGAAGCCGAAGCGCAACGGGAAATCGCCCTTGATCCAGACGCCCCGGAGTGGACGGATGAGGACTGGGCTAGAGCGCGGCCAGCCAGCGAGGTTCTGCCGCATCTAGTCGCGGAGTATCGGCGCACCCGAGGCAAGCAGAAGGCTCCCGTCAAAGAGAAAGTCACGCTCCGACTCGATGCCGACATACTGGCCCACTTTCGCCGTGAGGGAAAAGGTTGGCAAACCAGACTTAACGATGTGCTGCGTAAGGCTGTCATGGGTTGATTGCATTTGCTCGGTACGATTGACATACGGAGCGGGGTTATCTGCGAGTCAACTTGGGTGAGAAGACCTGTTCCGGACAGTCGCCGGTGTGTCGCTTATCGCGTATGTGGGCCTCGAACTCGTCGCCGAAGTAGCGCAGGGCGGACGATACCGGGTTGAAGCCCAGCTGGCCGTGGCCGCACAGGGAACCGGCCTGCATGTTCTCGCCGATGTTCCGCATCAGGGCCAGGTCTTCCTCGGTGCCCTCCAGGTTGCTGATGCGCTCCAGGATTTCCAGCAGGTGGCTCATCCCCATGCGGCAGGGGAAGCACTTGCCGCAGGATTCGTACTGGCAGAAGGCAATCAGGTTGCGGGTGAGGTCAACGGCGCAGGTGTCCTCGTCGCAAACGATGATGCCGCCGGAGCCGAGGATGGCGCCCGCTGCGCGGAACACGTCGAAATCCAGCACCAGATCAAGGTTGGCATCGCTGGCGGAAAGCACGCCGCCCAAGGGGCCGCCCGTTTGCAGCAGCTTCATGCTTTTGCCGTTGGGAACTCCGCCGGCCATATCGAAAAGCACCTGCCGGAACGTCATGCCTAGGGGCACCTCGATCAGGCCGGGGTAAGTGATGTCGCCGGAAAGGCAGAGGATGGCGGTGCCGCTGCTGCCGTTGATGCGGTTGTCCGGGTCGGGCCGGGTGCCGATGCCGGCGAACCACTCGCCGCCGCGGGCGACGATCTCCGGCACGTAAGCCAGCGTCTTGACGTTGTTGATGTTGGAAGGCTTGCCGAAGACGCCCACTTGCGCGGGGAAAGGCGGGCGGTAGCGGGGCATGGAACGCTTGCCTTCAATTGCCTCCATGAGCGCGGTTTCCTCGCCGGAAACGTAGGAGTCGCCGGTGAGCGCCACCTCAACGTCAAAGGAGAAATCGCTCCCCAGTATGTTCTGGCCCAGCAACCCAAGCTCGTAGGCTTGCTCGATGACGGCGCGGGTGCGGTCTATGGGCTGGTTGTGGCCGTGGCGGATGAAGACGTAGCCACGGTTGGCGTTGCAGGCGTAGCCGGCGATGGTGATGCCCTCCACCACGGTGGCAGGGTCGCTTTCCAGGATTCCCCGGTCGTTGAACGCGCCGGGATCGCCCTCCTCGCAGTTGCAGAGGATGTACTTGTTGGGGTCGGGGTTGCCGGCGAGGAACCCCCACTTGACGCCGGCGGGAAACGCCGCGCCGCCGCGTCCACGGAGGCCGGAAGTGAGCACTTCCTGGCGGGCCTCGTCCGGTGTCATGGCGGTGAGGGCCTTGTTCAAGGCAGAGTACCCGCCGTTGGCGATGTACTGGTACAGGTCCGAGGGGTCGATGTGGCCGGCGTTGCGCAGGGCGATGCGCTGCTGCTGCGCCAGCATGGGATGATCGTTGAGATCGGGGATGCCGTCCTGGGCGGCGCCGGCGTCGCCCAGGTAACCGAGAACGTGTTCGGACACCGGCTCTCCGCCGGTTACGTGCTGGCTCACGATGCGCTGTGCGATTTGGGGTGTGACGTTGCGATAGAAGATGCGCGGGCCGTTGGGCATCTGAACGTCCAGCAGCGGCTCGGCGAAGCACAGTCCCAGGGTGCCAACCTCCGACACGTTGGCCTGGATCTGTCGCTCGGCCAGGACCGCGTTCACTGCTGCCACAACCTCAAAGCCGCCGGCGGCCTCGCCGGCAAGGCCGGTGCCGACGCGAACCCACGGGCGGTCACCGTTGGTCAAAGCCTGCCAACGCCGTTCGGCCTCGGCGAGGATGGAATCGAAATCTGCGGTGGTGGTAGAAATAGCCACGACGAAAGCCGGATTCAGTGGGACGGAGCGGATTGCAGGGCGGTTGCGATTCTATCGCGAGCGGATTCGGGAGTGACGCGGCCGGCCAGGTGGTGGTCGATGGCCATGACCGGGGCGTGGGCGCACGCGCCCAGGCACGTATTGTACCGGAGCGTAGCCTTGCCGTCGGGGGTATCGCCCTCGTCGGAAAGGCCCAGGGCATCCTGGGCCGCGGCTATGATGCGGCCGGCGCCCATGACGTGGCACGACGGGCCCCAGCAGACCTCAACGCGGTGCTCCATGGGCGGATCGAACCGAAAGTTGGGGTAAAAGGTTGCGACGGCCCAAACGTCGTTAACGGTGGCGTCCATGCGGGACGCGACGGCTTCAACGGCCTCTTTGGGGATGTAGCCGATGGCGTCCTCGACCGCCAGGAGGGACGAGAGGACGGTTACGGTGGATTGCGGCTGATTGTTGACTGCGTCGGCAATCAGGGACTGAGTAGCGGCGTCCATGGTGCAACGGGGTACTTTGTGAAATTCGGTACAAGGGAGTTGGTCGTCGCCAGTCTAGCACACGGTATGCCGGCGGGCAACGACAGCCAGCGGCATACCGGTCGGTTGCAGCCGTAATAGCGCGGTCAACTCTGATCGGCGGCCCGGTTTTCCAGGGCTTTGTCCATGACCCGCTGGAAGACTTCGTAGGGCTGCGCGCCCGTGAAGAGAAGGTTGTCGAACACGAACGTGGGGATGCCACGGATGCCGTAGCCCAGGGCCTCGTGGTACTGGTCCACGACGCGCTGAGCATAATGGCCGGATTCGACCCGTTCCTTCAACTCCGCGCCATCCAGCCCGACGCTGCGTCCGATATCGGCCAGCACGGAGGGGTCGCCCAGGTTTTCCCGGCGGTCCCAATAGGCTTCGTAGGCGGCGTGGTGGTACTCGAGGAACTTGCCGTGCTCCTGTGCGTATTCGGTGGCCTGCAGGGAGTTCAGGCTGTTGGGGGTGTATTGGGGCGGGCGCATCACGATGTTCGCTTCCCGCGCCTGGGTGCGCAGCGGGTCGGAAAGTTCGTCGTCGGATTCGCCGGGACGGGGTTCCCGCACGCGGCCTTCCACCGGGGTGTCGGGGCGCAGGAGGTAGGCCCGGCCTTCGACGGTGATGTCGTACTCATCCGCAAGTTTGTCGACGCGTTCCAGGCCGACGTAGCACCAGGGTCAAATATAGTCGTACCAGACGATGACGTGCACCGGGTTGGGGTCGTCAGGATGGCTGTGAGCAGGCGGCTGTTGGGCGGTGGACATGGCGGCACCTCAGCGGGGCTGGATTCCCGCTTTCGCGGGAATGACGGTCAGATAGGGGAATGAGGGTCAGATGGGAGAATGGCGGCGAGATGGTTTGATCAGCACATGGCGAGACGGTCGAGCAGCGGGTACAGACCTTCCAGGCTGTCGATGTGGTCGCAGCCGGCCACGTCGGAGTGGAAACCGCCGCGGTCGATCAGGACGGGATAAAGGCCGGCCTCGCGGGCGCCCTGGACATCGGAGCGGGGCTGGTCGCCGACGTGCATGGCCTGGTGCGGCGACACGGCCATACGCTCCAGTCCGGCTTCAAAGATAGCGGTGGCGGGTTTCTCGCCCACCTCGCGCCCGGTGATGCAGAACTCCAGGTACTCGTGGATCCCGATCCGGCGGGTGAGTTCCTCCATGTCCCGCCGCAGGTTGGTGAGGACGGCCAGGCGGTAGCCGCGGGCTTTGAGTTCGGCCAGGACGGGCCGGGTCTCCTCAAACTCGACCAGTTCCTTGGGGACCGAGATGGCCATGTCCCAGATTTGCTTGGCCATGCGCAGGGAAACGGCGACTCCCGACTCTTCCAGTATGATCTGCTCGTACCGGGCGAAGAAAGCATCGCGGTCGGCGGCGTCGCGGTCGCCCAGGGGCATGCGGTGGTTTTCCTCGTTGAAATAGAGGTCGGCGATGGCGTAGCCCCGGGCCAGGCGTTCCGGTGGAACCCGTATGCCGAGGTTCTGGCAAGCGGCGTGTTGAATCTGGGGCAGAGGCGGCCAGAATCGCACCAGAGTGTTGTAGAAATCGAAGAATATCGCGTCGATCATTGGGTTAGAGGAGCGCCCCGACTAGCGAGAGTGGCCAATGGCCCCGGTCGGACGCCGCCAATAATAGCACAACCGAATTGAGCCGCATTGGTGGTTGCCGAATACACCAATAGTGGGATTGACCACAGCATCAACCGGGCCGGAGGCTTTGTCCCGAGGCGAGCTTCGCAAGCGCGTCGCTCACCGCTGCCGGCGAATCCAGCCGGTATTTGGCGCGGGTAGCGGAGCCGGCCGGGCCGACGAAGACACCGAAACCGCCGACGGCCTGCGCCGCCGCAAAAGCGTCTTCATCCGTGGCGTCGTCGCCGATGTAGATGGGAAATGCGCCGGGGGCCAGCCGGGAACGCACCAAGTCCAGCGCGCGGCCCTTGTCCCAGTCCACGGCAGGGCGCAACTCGATGGCCGCTTTGGCGGTGGAAGACCGGATCCGGCCAGCCGTGATTGCGGAGCCGGCGACGTCGTGGACGATTGACTCGACCCGGTGGTGGTACTGCGGCGGGACCCGGCGGTAGTGCACGGTCAGCGTCAGGGTCTTGTTTTCCACCTGGGCTTCCGGCACGTCGGACAGAGCGGACACAAGGCGGCTGGCAATTTCGGAAAAGGCAGGAATTGATGCCGCAGCGGCGGGATGCAAGTATTGCAGGTCAGGGCCGGAGATTTCCAGGCCGTGGTTGCCGGCGTACACCAGGCCGGGGACACCGACGCGGTGGGCCACGTCGTCCAGGGAACGGCCGCTGAGGATGCCGACGGTAGATCCGGGTTTTCGGCTCAGGGCTTCCAGCAGTTTGGAGTTGCCGGGGCGCAATACCGCGTCTTCGGGACGTGGCGCGATCTCCGAAAGGGTGCCGTCGAAATCGAGCAGGAGGAGGAGGGATGATTGAGTTGATACATCCTTCGACAAGCTCAGGATGAGCGGGTCGGGGGGATTCATCGACTTGGCAGCGGGTCGGCGGGTGGTTGGCGGGTCAAGCGGTGGAGGCGATGGTGGCGGCGAGGCGGGAATGGTCCGGGGTGCTGGCCTGCATGAGGTGCATCATGATGCGGCCGGCCCATTTGTAGATATTGTTTTCCTGGACGGTGTTGCGCATCTGGCGCATCCGCATACGGCGTTCCAGGTCGCTCATGTTGAGGGCCTGGTGGATGGCGTCGGCGAACTGCTCGGTGGCGTAGGGGTTAATGATCAGGGAGCCGGTAAGCTCCTGGGCGGCGCCGGCGAAAGCGCTGAGGATAAGCACGCCGTCCTCATCGACGCGGGAGGCCACGTACTCCTTGGCGACCAGGTTCATGCCGTCGTGCAGGCTGCTTTCGGCGCAGAAACTGGCCAGACGACGCAGGGCCGAGAAGGTTGCCGAGGGGAGCGAAGTGGGCCAGTAGAGTATGGGCTGCCAGCCATCGTATCCGAACCGTTGGTTAATGCGGTTGACGATGGATTCAATATCGATGGTGAGCTGCATGTAGGAGTCGATGTTGGTGCGGCTGGTGGCTCCGGCCTGCAGGAAAACCAGGCGGCCACGGTATTGGGGCCACTTCTCCAGGAGTCGTTCCACGGCCCGGAGGCGATGGGGGATGCCCTTGGTGTAGTCCTGGCGGTCGATACCCAAGCCCAGGATCCGCCCCCGATTGAGGCCGAGTTCCCGGGACAGTCGGAACATTTCCGCTTCGACTTCCGGAGTGCGGGCCTCGGTGTCAATGCCGTCGAAGTCGATGCTGATGGGGAAGGGACGGATCAAGGTGGTCTCGTTGCGATAGTCCACCAGGCCGTAGTCGGGGTCAACCTGGGCATCGAGATTGGCGTCCACGCAGTTGATGAAGTTCTGGCAATCGCCGGAGAGGTGGAACCCCAGGAGGTCGTTGCCCAACATCCCGTCGAGGATTTCTTCCTGCCAGGGGCAGATGCGGAGGATATCGGGGTTTGGCCAGGGGATGTGCCAGAACTGGCCGATGATGGCGTCCTGATTGACTTCGCGGATGTAGCGGGGAAGGAGCGCGAGATGGTAGTCCTGGATGAGGACGATGGCCGGGTCGTCGTCGATTTCGTCGAGAACGAGGTCGGCGAAGCGGCGGTTGACGGACTGATAGAAACCGTAGTGTTCGGAGTCGAAAAGGGGTTCAGTGTAGGCGATGTGGCAAAGGGGCCAGAGTCCCTCGTTGGAGAAGCCGTAGTAGTAACCGTTGTTTTCCTCCTCGGTAAGGCTGAGGAGGCGCATACGGTAGGCCGGCGAATCCTGAGGCACCGGAATGCGACCGTGCTGGTCCATGGCGGCGCGGTCGGCATCGCTGCTGCTCTGGGCGATCCAGGTGCCGCCACAGGCGCGCATCAAGGGGTCGATGGCAGCCGTGAGACCTCCGGGGGGCATTTCGCCGTGGAGATTTCCGGACTCATCGATATTGAAAACGTAGGGCTGACGGTTGGAAACCACCAGCAGTCGGTAATCGCTCAGTTCTCTGCTGACCAGCCGTTGTAAATCGTCGCCGGTCCACATGCTCAGGCAACCTTCCTTTTCATGCGGCAAGGCACGATGCCGCCAGGTTATGTGATATTGGCATAATAATTATGCGATGGGCGAATTATGCCATAGCGGGGACGCCGGGTCAACGCGGCGGGCCTGGGCCGGGCGGATCCGGGGATGACGGTGAGGGAGCGGAAATGATGGGGGGTTGGGCAGGGATGGCGGATTGGCTTTGAAAGGGGTCTGGCGGCGTTCGGGCGCGGTTGACATGGACGCTCAGTAGGGATAACATCTTTCGGTGTTGTGTCGGGATTTTAACCGCGCACAAAGCAGGGAACGTTATGCCTACAGTGAATCAACTGGTACGAAAGGGGCGCAAGCCGGTGCGCAAGGGCACCAAGGCTCCGGCGCTGCACTGGGTGCAGAACTCGCTGCGGAACCGGACCCGCTGGGGTCCCGGATGCCCGCAACGACGCGGGGTGTGCATCCAAGTGCGGACGATGACGCCCAAGAAGCCGAACTCGGCACTGCGCAAGATCTGCCGCGTGCGGCTGACCAACGGCGTGGAAGTGACTGCGTACATCGGTGGGGAAGGCCACAACCTTCAAGAGCACTCGGTGGTGTTGATACGCGGCGGCCGGGTGAAAGACTTGCCGGGCGTACGCTACCACGTAGTACGCAGCAACCTGGACACCGAAGGCGTCAGCGGGCGCCGACAGGGCCGCAGCAAGTACGGAACCCGTAAGGGATAAAACGAGGCCCCGGCAGAAGCCACGATTCTTCACCCCCCGAGTTGGGGGGTGGCTTAATCTAAAACCCAACGCGGAAACGGAAGCTCAAGGTAGATTGACATGTCGCGAAGACGCCGCGCAGAACCGCGCGTAATCAAACCGGACCCGAGGTACAGCAACCTGGAGTTGGCGAAGTTCATCAACCGGGTGATGATCAAGGGGAAGAAGTCAACGGCCCAGCGCGTAGTGTACGACGCCCTGGAACTGGTGCGCCAAGACTCCAACCAGGACCCGATTGTGGTTTTCTCCAGCGCGATGCGAAACGCCACTCCGTTGGTGGAAGTGCGACCCCGGCGGGTGGGAGGAGCGACCTACCAGGTGCCGGTGGAGCTACGCACAAGCCGCAGTGAGGCACTGGCGATGCGGTGGATCATTCGCGGGGCGCGAGGGCGCAACGGAATGCGCATGGCCCGGGGACTGGCCAACGAATTCATGGACGCGGCGCGAGGAGAGGGTTCGGCCGTACGTCGGAAGGATGAACTGCACCGGATGGCAGAGGCGAACCGCGCATTCGTACACTACCGGCGGTAATGTAATGATTGCTGAACAAACATCCGCGCGCAAAATCCGCAACATCGGATTCATAGCGCACGTAGACGCCGGCAAGACCACCGTTACGGAGCGGGTGCTTTACCTGACCGGCCGTATCCGCAAGGTTGGCGGCGTCGATGAGGGCACGACGGCGATGGACTGGATGCCCCAGGAGAAAGAACGGGGGATCACCATCACGGCCGCCGCGACCACGGCTTACTGGCACGACCACCAGGTCAACATCATCGACACGCCGGGCCACGTTGACTTTACCGCCGAAGTGGAACGGAGCCTGCGGGTGCTGGACGGCGGCATCGTGGTGCTGGACGCGGTGGCCGGGGTGCAGCCGCAGTCGGAAACGGTGTGGCGGCAGGCCGACACGTACAACGTGCCCCGCATCTGTTTCGTGAACAAGATGGACCGGGTGGGCGCGTCCTACGAGCGCACCATTGAGTCAGTGCGCCGGCGCTTGAAGGGCAACCCGGTGGCGGTACAGATTCCGCTGGGAGCGGAGGACGAATTCCGGGGCGTGGTGGACCTGATCGACGGCCAGGCCATCATGTATTCGGACGGTCGGGACGACGTTGCGGAGCCGCCCGAACTGATGCCGGTGCCGGCCGAGGTTGAGAAAGACTTCAACGACTACCGCCAGGAAATGATCGAGAAGATCGTCGAGACGGACGAAGCCCTGTTGATCAAGTACCTGGAGGGCGAAGACATCTGCGCCGACGACCTGCGTTCCGCGCTGAGAAACGCCACCATCAACCGGCAGTTGGTTCCGGTTTTGTGCGGCAGCGCGATGCGTGGCAAGGGGATCGACCCGCTGCTGGACGCCATAATCAACTATCTGCCGTCTCCGCTGGACGTTCCGGCGGTGGAAGGCACCGTGCCCGGAACCGACGAGGTGGAGCTGCGGGAACCTGTGGACAGCGAGCCTTTGTCGGCGCTGGCGTTCAAAGTGGTGGTGGACCCTTACGTCGGCAGGCTGGTGTTCCTCAGGATTTACTCCGGCTCGGTGGAAGCCGGCGCCGCCGTGCGCAACGTTACTCGGGGCAACCGGGAGCGCATGGGCCGGCTGTTGCGGATGCACGCCAACCACCGGGAAGAGTTGCCGGAGATCACCGCCGGCAACATCTGCGCCGCCGTGGGTTTGAAGGATACCTTTACGGGCGACACGATTTGCAGCGACCACAAGCCCTTGATCCTGGAGCCTCCCCACTTTCCGGAGCCGGTGGTGTCGGTGGCCATTGAGCCGGCGACCCGCGCCGACCAGGACAAGCTGGGCGAGGCGATGCGGAAACTTTCGGAGGAAGACCCGACGTTCGTAGTGCGCTACAACGACGAAACGGGGCAGACGATCATCTCCGGGATGGGCGAGCTGCACCTGGAGGTCCTGGTTGACCGGATGCGGCGGGAGTTTGACGTGGAGGCCCGGGTTGGCCAGCCGCGGGTGGCTTACCGCGAAACGATCACCAAGCCGGTCCGGGTGGAAGGGCGATTCGTGCGACAGACCGGCGGGCATGGCCAGTTCGGGCACGTGTGGCTGGAAATCGAACCGCAGGAGCGCGGCGAAGGCAACATATTCGTGGATGGCATCTCCGGCGGGGTGATTCCACGCCAGTTCATCCCGGCGGTGGAAGCCGGAGTCAAACAGGGTTGGGACAACGGACCACTGGCCGGCTTCCCGCTGGTTGACATGAAGGTCACGCTGGTGGACGGCAGCTATCACACGGTGGACTCGTCGGACATGGCGTTCCGCTCGGCGGGGATGATGGCCCTGAGGGACGGCACGCGGCGGGCGGCGCCGGTGTTGCAGGAGCCGATTTTCGAGATCGAGATAGTTACGCCGGGCGAGTTCCTGAGTGAAGTGCTCAGCGATCTTGGCGGGCGACGGGCGCAGATTCGCAGCATCGAGGGCCAGGACGACCTGCAGACGGTGAGCGCGATGATTCCCCTGGGGGAGACGTTCGCGTACACCACGGCGCTGCGGTCGCTGACCCGGGGCCGGGCATCCTACACAATGGAGTTCCGGCACTATGAACCGGTGCCGGAGAACCTGCTACGAACGGTGGCAAACATCTGACCAGAGGGCTGCCCGGACCGGGCGGCGCGAACTACGGAGAGTTGAAGAAAGATAATCATGGTTGCCAGGCAGCAAATGCGGATAATTTTGAAGGCGTTTGACCACAAGGTGCTGGACCAGTCCAGCGCGCAGATTGTGGATACCGCCGAGTTGACCGGGGCGAGGGTGGCCGGGCCGGTCCCGCTGCCGACCCAGATTCGACGCTTTTGCGTGATTCGGGGGCCACACGTTGACAAGGACTCCCGGGAGCACTTTGAGATCCGCACGCACAAGCGGCTGCTGGACATCATGGAGCCCACCAGCAAGACCATTGACGCGTTGACCAGGCTGAACATGCCGGCGGGGGTGGACATCTCCATCAAGCTCTAGCATGGCCGCCCCTCTCATCTGGGAACGATCGAGGGGGAGCGATCAAGTCGGCAACCCATCAGGCTTGAATAAATACTAGACCCGTCGTAAAATCATTGTTCCGTTGGCGGCAGGCATTTGCCTCTGCCGCCGTTTCATCTACTGGTCAAAACCGCGCGTGGCCAAAACCGCGCGAGCGACCGGCGGGCAGAAGCAACCAATTACAGGCAAAGAAAATGCTGAAGGCGTTTCTCGGTAAAAAGATCGGCATGACCCAGGTGTTCAACGACGCCGGGCAGGTCGTGCCCGTTACGATAATTGAAGCCGGCCCGTGCGCGGTGACGCAGATTCGCACCAATGAAACGGACGGTTACGAGTCGGTGCAGTTGGGGTTCGGGCGAGTCCGGCGACCGAATAAGCCGGAGGCCGGCCATCTGAAGGGCAGCCAAATCGGGCGGAGGCTCCAGGAAGTGAGCGCCGACGACGTTTCGGAGTACGAAGTGGGTCAGCTGGTTTCGGTGGACATCTTCGAACCCGGCGAGATCGTGGACGTGAGCGGCAGGTCCAAGGGCCGCGGCTTCGCGGGCACGATGAAGAGGCACGGTTTCGGCGGCGGCCCGCGAACGCACGGACAATCGGACCGAGCGCGCGCGCCCGGTTCCATCGGCGGGGGCACCACGCCCGGCAAGGTATTCAAAGGGCTGAAAATGGCCGGACACATGGGGAACCGCAGGGTGACCAGCAAGGGGCTGGAAGTGGTGCGGGTGGACGCTGAGCGAAACCTGTTGATGGTGAAGGGCGGCATCCCCGGCGGGCCGAACAGCCCGGTGACAATCAGAAAGACTGGCAAGAGCAAGGCGCAAGCATAATGGAACTGCCCGTAGTAAACGGCAACGGCGACGCCATCGATACCATCAACATCAATGATGGCGTGTTCGACGTGCCGATGAATCAAACCCTGGTGCACCAGGCCATGGTGATCTACCAGTTGAACCAGCGGCAAGGCACTCATTCAACCCGAACGCGGGCCGAGGTATCGGGCGGCGGAAGGAAACCCTGGATACAGAAGCACACCGGCCGGGCACGCCAGGGCAGCATCCGTTCGCCCCAGTGGCGGCACGGCGGCATCGTGTTCGGGCCCAAGCCGCGAGACTACCGCAAGGCGCTGCCCCGGGCGATGCGCCGGAAAGCCCTCCAGTGCGTGTTGTCCGAAAAGATCCGCAACGGCCGGCTGATCTGCATAGATTCGCTGGGTGAACTGGACGGCCGCACTAAGTCGATGAAGCGGCTATTGGGCAACCTGGGCATCAGCGGCTCGGTGCTGGTGATTACCGAGGACGCCGACCAGGACGTGGTCCGGGCCGGCAGCAACTTGAAGCAGGTATGGACGTTGCCGTCGGACCTGGTGAACGCTAACGACGTGCTGAAGCGGGAAACGGTCCTGGTCGAGGTGGGCGGCATCCGTCGCATAGCCGAGCTTTGCACCGCGCCTAGGTTTCGCGCCAGGGCGGCGGCCAGCGCGGCCAGCGGTGAGGAGGCCCAGGCATGAACATCAGCGAGGTGCTGCTGAGGCCCACCATTACCGAAAAGAGCACCCTACTGCAGGAAGAGGGGCAGTACACCTTTGAAGTTGCGCCCAAGGCCAACAAAACGCTGGTGAAGCAGGCCATTGAACGGCATTTCGGCGTTACGGTGGTTGCGGTGAACATCACCGTGAATCGGGGGAAGCGCAAGCGATACGGCCCGCGATTCAAGAAGCGGCCCGACGTGAAGAAGGCGGTGGTGACGCTCCGGGCGGGCGACCGCATCGACCTGATCGAGGGCCTGTAAGAGGATTGGCGTAAAAGCGAGGAGCAACCGATGCCACTGAAAAACTTACGACCAATCACCCCCGGCACACGCAACGCGGTGCGGCCTTCCTTTGAGGAGATCACGACCAAGAAGCCGGAAAAATCGCTGCTGGAACCGTTGCAGAAGCGCGGGGGACGCAACAACCGGGGCCGCATCACGGCGTACCATCGCGGCGGCGGTCCGAAGCGAATGTACCGCCGGATCGACTTCAAGCGGCGGAAGGACGGCGTTCCCGCCACCGTAAAGACCATCGAATACGACCCGAATCGGACCACGCGCATCGCGCTGCTGCACTACGCCGACGGCGAGAAGTCATACATCCTGGCGCCGGTGAACCTGAAAGTAGGCGACAAGGTTGAGTCCGGCCCCAGCGCCGAGATCAGCCCGGGGAATACGCTTCCCCTGCGCAACATTCCCACCGGCACGGTGGTGCACAACCTGGAACTTACGCCGGGGCGCGGCGGACAGCTGGTGCGAGGAGCGGGGACCGGCGCCCAAGTGCTTTCGCGCGAAGGCGACTACGTATTGATCAGGCTGCCTTCGGGCGAGATGCGCCGGATACTGCTGAACTGCCGCGCCAGCGTTGGCCAGTTGTCCAACCCGGACCACAAGAACGAAAGCCTGGGCAAGGCCGGGGCCAAGCGACACCTGGGGCGTCGCCCCCACGTGCGCGGAGTCGCCAAGAACCCGGTGGACCACCCGCACGGCGGCGGAGAAGGCCGGTCTCCCATCGGGATGCCAGGGCCCAAGTCCCCCTGGGGCAAACCGACCCTGGGTCACAAGACGCGAAACAAGAAGAAGACGTCCAGCCGGTTCATCGTCCGCGGGCGAAGGTGGCGTCGCTAGGAATGAGACCACACTGCGCCGTTGCGCGGGGTTACCAGCGAACATTGCATTATGTCACGTTCAGTAAAAAAGGGACCTTACGTCCATCCGAAGTTGTTGAAAAAGGTCAACCGGGTACGCGAATCCGGTGAGGCCACCGTAATCCGCACCTGGTCGCGGGACTCGATGATCATGCCCGAAATGGTTGGGCTGAATTTTGGAGTCCACGACGGGCGCCGGCATGTTCCCGTCTTTGTGACGGAGAATATGGTGGGGCATCGCTTCGGCGAATTCGCGCCCACGCGCACCTACCGGGGGCACGTCGCCCGGTCCGAGCGATCCAGTAGGGTGAGGTGACGCGATGCCAGTGGTACGGGCAATGGCCAAACAGGTGGGGGCTTCCCCCAAGCGGCTCAAGCCGATCATGGACGCGGTCAGGGGCATGACCGTCAACGACGCGCTGGACCATCTCAGCCTGATGACGTCGCCGTGGGCCCGCTCGGTGGCCAAGGTGGTGCAGTCGGCAGCGTCCAACGCGGAGAACAACATGTTCATGAACCGCAACGAACTGCGCATCACGCGCATTTCGGCGGACCAGGCGCGACCGTTGAAGCGATTTCGCGCCAGGGCCAGGGGCAGGATAGGTCGCGTGACGCGGCGCTCCAGTCACATCATCATCGAAGTTGACGAGATACAGGAGGGCTAGCCGATGGGCCATAAGACGCACCCCCTGGGGTTCCGGCTGGGAATCATCAAGGACTGGAAAACCCACTGGTACGCCAACAACGGCGCCCAGTACCGGGACGGCGTGCAGCAGGACCTGGGCCTGCGGCGGGCGATTCACGATGAATACGCAGCCTTTTCCGACGCCGGGATCGCGCGAATCGAGATTGACCGTACCGCCCAGGAAACGATCATCAACATCCATTCGGCACGCCCCGGCATCCTGATCGGGCGGGACGGCGACCGGGTCAAGGGCCTGCGCTCCCGGCTGGAGACGATGAACAGCGGGCAACTGCGCCTGAACATTGTAGAGATCGAACAGCCGGAAATGGACCCGTACCTGGTGGGCAGGAACATCGCCGACCAGTTGAGCCGTCGAGTCGCCTACCGGCGGGCGATGCGCCAGGCGGCGCTGCGCACCATGCAGGCCGGAGCGGAAGGCATCAAAATCATCACCAAGGGACGGATTTCCGGCGCGGAAATCGCCCGCACCGAAAAGTTGATGATGGGCCAGGTGCCCCTGCACACGCTACGCGCCGACATTGACTACGCGCTGGCCGAGGCGCACACCGCCATGGGCCGGATCGGAATCAAAGTCTGGATTTACAAGGGCCAAATCATGCCCGCGGTGCCGGAAGAGGACGCAGAACTGGACAGCATCGAGTTCCGGGTTTCCAGCCAGGACGCTGACGCTGATGCCGAGATGGACGCGGAGTTGGGAGTCTGAGATCATGTTGCAACCCAAGAGGACCAAATACCGTAAGATGGGCCGGGGCAAGCGCCGGGGCGCCGCCACCACCGGCAACACCGTCGAGTTCGGCCAGATTGGGCTGAAGGCGATGAGCCCGGACTGGATTACCGCTCGGCAGATCGAGTCGGCGCGTATTGCCATCACCCGGCACTTGCAGCGCGGCGGGAAAACCTGGATTCGCATTTTCCCGGACAAGCCGGTGTCCAAGAAGCCGGCCGAGGTACGCATGGGCGGCGGGAAAGCCGCCAACGATCACTGGGTTGCGGTCGTCAAGCCGGGTCGCATCATGTTCGAGGTGGGCGGCGTGCCGATACAGCAGGCGGAAGAGGCGTTGCAGCGCGCGGCGCACAAGCTGCCGATTCCGACCAAGGTGGTGTACCGGGACCGGGTGAACTCGCTGCTGTCGGGTTCCAGAGGTTAGTCCACCATGAAGATGTACGAGATACGGGCGCTGACCGACGATCAGATTCGCGAGGAACTGGACAAGTCGTACCAGGAGCTCATGAACCTGCGCTTCCGCGACGCCACCAACCAGCTTACGGACACCAACCAACCGCGCAAGACCCGAAAGGACATTGCCCGCATGTTGACCTGCTTGCGCGAGCGGGAACTCTAGCAGATTGACCGATAGGGAAGGGACATTTCACAATGGCGAAAGCGATGCGAAAAATTCGGGTGGGGTCTGTGGTGAGCACCCGGATGGACAAGACCGCAGTGGTGGAGTTGGTGTGGAAGCAGCGGCACCGGATTTATCGCAAGCAGATGCGCCGGGTGACCCGCTTCTACGTGCATGACCCGGAAAGCCGGTGCGAGATTGGGGACACGGTGAGGATCCAGGAGACCCGGCCGATTTCGCGCACCAAGCACTGGCGGCTGCTGGAGATAATTGCTCGCCGGGAAGTGGCAGATGTGCGCCCCATCGAACTGGAAACCGACATTGTTATTGAACCCGTTGCTGGCGATGCGGACTACGTCAGCGATTCGGTCAATGAAGAAAACGAGGACGCCTAGAGGTCGCATCCTTCGACAAGCTCAGGACGAGCGGAGACATTAATGATCCAGAGTTACACCAGGCTCCACGTGGCCGACAACAGCGGCGCGCGCCGCATCCGGCTGATCAACATACCGGGCTCCAGCCGGCGGAAGTACGCGTCGGTGGGCGACATCATCGTATGCACCGTTCGGGAAGCGGTGCCCAACTCGCCGGTCCGCAAGGGATCGGTGGTCAAAGCCGTGGTGGTACGCCAGGCGGCGCCGCTGCTCAGGCCGGACGGAACCTACATCAAGTTCGACGACAATGCCGCCGTGCTGATTAACGACAACCAGTTGCCCAGGGGCACGCGCATCTTTGGCCCGGTGGCCCGAGAACTGCGCGACAAGGGCTTCATGCGTATCGTCTCCCTGGCGCCGGAGGTGGTGTGATGGCGAGGGCAAAGATTCGCCGGGGCGACGACGTGCTGGTGATCGCCGGCAAGGACAAGGGGAAAACCGGCCGCGTGCTGCAAATGATTTCCGAGAAGGACCGGGTCATCGTTGAAGGCGTGAACATCGTCACCAAGCACTACAAGCCGCGCCCGGGAATCAGGCAGGGCGGCCGGGTGCAACAGGAAGCGTCGATTCACATTTCGAACATCAAATTGATCCAAAGCAACTATACCGAACCCGGCAGTCAATTCCGAAGCCGGGACGAGTGATTGCCATGACGACTGAACAGCAAACGGAAGCAGCGCAGGAACAGGAAGGCCGAGGGCGACGGCAACGCCGGCGGCAGGAAGAGGCCGAGAGCGGCAGCAACGGCGCGACCGAGCTGCCACCGCCGAGCTTCAAGATACGGTACCGGGAGGAAATCATCCCGGCCATGGTGTCGGAGTTCGAGTACTCCAGCCCGATGCAGGTTCCGCGCCTGCAAAAGGTCAATCTGAACATTGGCCTGGGCGAAGCGTTGACCAATGGCCGCGCGATGGAAAGCGCCGTTCGAGACCTGACTACGATATCAGGGCAGAAGCCGATCATCACCCGGGCGCGCCGTTCCATCGCCGGCTTCAAAGTACGGCAGGGGAACCCCATCGGCACCGCGGTCACGCTGCGCGGCGACCGAATGTATTACTTCCTGGAGCGGTTGATTATCACGGCGCTGCCCCGCATCCGGGACTTTCGCGGCATCTCCCGACGGGGATTTGACGGGAGGGGCAACTTTTCCCTGGGGCTGAGGGAACAGATCGTATTCCCGGAGATTGACTACAACAGCGTTGACCGGCTGCGGGGTTTGCAGGTCACCATAACCACCACCGCCGACAACGATGCTGAAGCGACCCGTTTGCTCGAGCACTTCGGGATGCCGTTTATTCGACAGTAGCGCAAGGTATGCAGGTGAACTAATTGGCCAAGAAATCATCCATAGCGAAAAACGAACGACGGAAGCGCACGGTCGCCAAGTACGCGGAGCAGCGGGCTGAACTGCTGGCGCAGGCCAGGGACCTGTCGCGGCCCATGCGGGAACGGTTCGAGGCCAGGCAGAAGCTGGCGCTGCTGCCCCCCGATGCCAACCCCAACCGGATTCGCAACCGGGACGGGGCGACGGGAAGACCACGGGGATACATCCGGCACTTTGGCCTTTCGCGCATTTCGTTTCGAGAAATGGCGCTGGACGGGTTGCTGCCCGGTGTCCGCAAGGCCAGCCTGTAGCAAACACGGATTGAAATCGCAGATGTCCGCCGGATCGGACATCGCGGCAGGAAAGAGAGAACAAAACTGATGGAGCGGTACCGCGATGCCGATTAACGACCCGGTTGCGGATATGCTGACGCGCATCCGCAACGCCATTCATTCCCGGCACCAAACGGTGCTGGTGCCTCAGTCCAAAATCAAAACGGCGATTGCCGATATCCTGAAAGCCCAGGGGTACATCCGCGACTGGGATCTGGCCCGGAACCAGAAATTCCCGACCATGCGGATTCAACTCCTGTACAAAGACGACGAGCAAAATGCCATTCGAGGGCTGAAACGAGTGAGCAAACCCGGCCTGCGGGTACACGTTGGGCGCGGCGAGATTCCGCGGGTGTACGGCGGCCTGGGCATTGCCATAGTGTCCACCTCGCAAGGCATGATGACCGGCTACGAAGCCTGGCGCAAGGGTATCGGGGGAGAATTGGTCTGCTATGTCTGGTAGTGAAACAATGATTAGCTCCGGGGTTGCGGAGCGGATTCCTCCCGAAGAGCGTCCGCTGTCCCGCGTTGGGCGGCAGCCCATCCCGATTCCATCGGGCGTCACGGTAGAGGTGATCTACGGCGGCGTGGTGGTCACCGGGCCGCAGGGAACCGTCACCCAGAAATACCACCCGGAAGTGAAGGTGTCCGTCGAAGGTGACGAGGTCATCGTTGAGCGCCTCACTGACCGCAAGTTTCATCACTCGCTGCACGGCCTGACCCGTTCACTCATTGCCAACGCGGTGGTTGGCGTTACCGAAGGTTACAACCGCACCCTGGAGTTGATGGGCGTAGGTTATCGCGTCCAGCAGAACGGGGACGGCATTACGCTCAGCGTGGGGTACAGCCACACGGTGGACGTGTTTCCCGAAGCCGGCCTGACCATGCAGGTGGAGGGCAACAACCGGGTGCACATCAGCGGAGTGGACAAGCAGAAGGTCGGCCAGTTGGCGGCCAAGGTGCGCAGGGTCCGTCCGCCGAATGCCTACAAAGAAAAGGGAATCCGGTACCAGGGTGAGGTGTTGCGCCTGAAGCCCGGCAAGGCCGCAGCGCGGCGCGCCGTATAAAGCGGGGCGCTCTGGATTCCCGCTTTCGCGGGAATGACGGGAGTTGCGGTAATGACGGGATTCCAAAGTTCCGAAGTACGGATTTGAGAGCGATCTAAAAATGCCTAAAGACAAGGATGCCCGGAAACTGCGTGTCGTGCGGCACCGCCGGGTGAGGAACAAAGTGATTGGGACACCCGAGCGGCCCAGGCTATGCGTCTTCCGCAGCCTGAAGGGAATCTACGCCCAGGTGATCGACGATGCGCGCGGCCATACGCTGGCCCAAGCGTCGAGCCAGGAGTTGGCCGGCGATGTCGCCACGCCCAAGACCGCCGCGTCCGTGGCGGTGGGCAAGCTGGTGGCTGAGCGGGCCATTGCGGCGGGAGTAACGTCCGTCGTCTTCGACCGTGGAGGCTATCAATTCCACGGGCGGGTGAAGGCACTGGCCGATGCGGCCCGGGAAGGAGGGCTTAAGTTCTGATGGTATCCCCAGCATCCCGCAGAGGTGAGCGCAATGACCGGGGCGGCGGTGAGCGTCGCGGTGGACGCGGCGGACGCGGCCGCGACCGGGAACAGCGACAACGCGATGACGACAGCGGCGGATTCAACGAGCGAGTGGTGCACACCCGCCGGATCGCCAAGGTCGTGAAAGGGGGCCGCCGGCTCCGTTTCAACGCGCTGGTGGTGGTTGGCGACGGCCAGGGACGGGTGGGCGCCGGCATGGGAAAGGCGCTGGCCATTCCGGACGCCGTACGCAAGGGAACCGCAGTAGCCCGCCGGAGCACCATCAACATTCCGATCAAGGGCAGCACCATTCCTCACGAGATTTCCGTGCGCAAGGGCGCGTCGATCGTTATCATCAAGCCGGCGCCGCTGGGCACCGGAATCATCGCGGCCGGCGCGATGCGCGCGATGCTGGAACTGGGCGGAGTTCAGGACGTGGTTGGCAAGTCGCTGGGCTCGCGCAACCCCATTAACATCGTGCAGGCCACTCTTGAGGCTCTGAGCCTGTTGCGTGATCCGGAGACGGAGCGTGCCAACCGGCTGGGACTCAACCAACCGGCGACCAACGGCGCCGCCGAATCGTCCGAAGCAAGCGGAGAGGGTTCGCGGCCGGCTGCGGCGGAAGCGCCGGTCTCTACCGCGGGGGCGGAGACCACAGCGGAAACGGAAGCCACTGCCGAAGCGTCTGCAACTGATCCTTCCGGAACCGGGCCGTCCGGAACCGACTCTTCCGAAGCGGCCCCGGCCTCCGAACCAGATGCACCGGCAACGGAACCTTCGGCGGAAACCGGTGCCGACGAAACAGCCCAGAGCGGCGAATGAGAACGGAAATGGCGCAGATTAAGATTACCTGGAAGAAAAGTTGCATTGGCAGGCCGTCTTACCAACGTCGCATTGTTGAATCCCTGGGCCTGAAGCGGCTGAACCATTCGGTTGTTCACCAGGACAGCCCGACCATCATGGGAATGGTGAAAAAGGTCCAGCACCTGGTGGTGGTTGAGCCCGTCGAGTGACGCTCGACGGTTGGAATCGTCTGAATCAGGATTTACGAGATTTTCGGATTTTTCAGGATTGGGTATCTCCTCCTGCCGGGGGACTGGGTACAGGCAGCAGCTGACTTACGGAGCAAGACATAGCCATGATGGAGCACGAAGTATCGCCACCAAAGGGCGCCCGCCGCAGCCGGAAACGGGTGGGCCGGGGCGACGCGGCCGGGGGCGGCAGCTATGCCGGGCGCGGCATGAAGGGTCAAAAGTCCCGGTCGGGCAAAAGCGTAAGGATCGGTTTTGAAGGCGGTCAGCTGCCCTTGATTAAGGGACTGCCCATGAAGCGGGGATTCAACAACCGCTACAAGACCTACTACGCGCTGGTGAATTTGAGCACCCTTCAGGAGCGGTTTGAAGCCGGCACGACGGTGACTCCCGAACTGCTGCACGGCCTGGGCATCGTGCGGCGCACCAGTTTGCCCGTGAAAATAGTGAGCGACGGCGAGCTAGACCACGCATTGACCGTGAACGCGCACAAGTTCACGGCAGCGGCCCGGGCCAAGATTGAAGCGGCGGGCGGCTCCGCCGTAGAAATCTAGGCGGAACGGTTTAGTTATGGCAACGCCTGGATTCCTGCCCCGTATCGAGTACGGGGTGACGTTCTTTCGCAGGAATGACGGGACAAGCAAGAATGCGGGATAATTTGACGACGGGCGAGTTACGGCGAGCATGATCCAATCTGAGGTGCAGGGCGGCGGCAGATGGCCGCGACTGGTTCAGGCAGCGATTGACGCTTTCAGCGTGCCCGACCTCCGGGCGAAGATCCTGTTCACTCTGGGTATGCTGGCCGTCTATCGCCTGGTCGCTCACATCCCGATTCCGGGACTAGACGCGGCGGCGCTGAGCAACCTGTTCGACAACAACCAGTTGCTCCAGTTCCTTGACCTGTTTTCGGGCGGGGCTTTGGCGCGCATGAGCATTGTGGCGCTGGGCGTGTTTCCATACATCACGGCCTCCATCATCATGCAGTTGTTGACGCCGGTGATTCCGCAGCTGCAAAACATGTCGCGGGAGGGCGAGGCCGGCCGCATCAAGATGAACCGGATCACCCACTGGGGCACGGTTCCCATCGCCATCGCGCAAGCCTTTGCCCAGCTGATTCTGCTGCAGCAGGCCAACGTGCTGACCAACGTTGGGTTCACCGGCGACGCTTTCCTGCCCACGATAGCGGCCGTGTTCTCCATGACCGCGGGCACCATGTTCCTGGTGTGGCTGGGCGAGCAGATCACCGAGCGAGGCATCGGGAACGGTATCTCCCTGATCATCTTCGCCGGAATCGTGGTTGGCTTCCCCGGCCTGTTGACCACCGGCTTTCTGGCCCGCGACAACATCATCGGGATTTTCTTCTTCGCCATCATCGGGCTGCTGATCATTGCCCTCATCGTGGTTTTCAACGAGGCGCACCGGCGCATACCGGTGCAGTACGGCCGCAGCATCTTCCGGGGCGGGCAGATGTATCGACAATCCGGCTCCACGTACATACCGCTGCGGATCAACTCGGCCGGCATGATCCCGCTGATTTTCGCTTTTTCAATCGTGATCCTACCCGGCACGGTGGCGCAGTACATGAGTTCCGCCGGCGGGTTTGTCGGCAATGCCGCCGGCAACTTGCAGACGGCGCTCAGCCCGTCCGGTCCCATCTACTGGGTTCTGGCCTTCTTCCTGGTGGTGGCGTTCACGTTCTTCTACACGCTGGTCGTGTTCCAGCAGCAGAACATCGCCGAGAACCTGCAACGCAACGGGGGTTTCGTGCTCGGCATCCGGCCAGGCCGGCCGACGCAGGATTACTTGAACCGGGTCATCGTACGATTGACGCTGGGCGGCGCATTGTTCCTGGGCTTCATCGCCATCGTGCCATATATCGCCTCGCTCATTACCAACGTTGAAGCGATCGCGCTGAGCAGCACCAGCCTGTTGATCATGGTTGGCGTGGGGTTGGACACGCTGCGTCAGTTGGAAGCGCAGTTAATGATGCGGAACTACGAAGGATTCCTGAGATGACCGGGGCAGAAGCGGCGGAAACGCTCAGGCTGGTCCTCTTCGGCCCGCCGGGCGCCGGCAAAGGCACCCAGGCGCAGTTGCTCAAGGAAAGGCTGCCCATCGACCATATCAGTTCCGGAGACCTGTTCCGCCACCATCTCTCCAACGGCACTGAACTGGGCGAATTGGCGCGCGAGTACATGAACCGGGGCGCGCTGGTTCCCGATACGGTGACCATAGGGATGGTGCTGGACCGCATCACAACGATGCCGGAGGGGCGCGGTTTCATGCTGGACGGGTTCCCGCGCAACACCAGCCAGGCGGCGGCATTGGACGAGGCTTTGGCGGAACGCGGCCAGCGCATCGACCGAGTGGTGCACATCAAGGTGGCCGACGACGAGTTGATTCGCCGGCTCAGCAACCGCTACATCTGCCGCAGTTGTCAAAAGCCGTTTACCCGGGACCCCAGGTCTGGGGAGGCTCCGAAACGGTGCGATGACTGCGCCGACGGTGGCGAGATCTACCAACGAGACGACGACACGCCAGATGCGGTGGCCAACCGGCTTGCCGTGTATCACGAGGAAACCACGCCGGTGCTCGACTTTTACCGCGAGGGCGGGATATTGGCCGACATACCGGGGGAATCCTCGGTGGAAACCGTGAACGGTCTGGTTCTGAACGCCCTGGGCTTGACGGCTGAGGTATAATTATAATGGTGAAAGACCAGCCTAAAAGGATAACCGCTTCCAATGCCCCGTCGTCGTACACTGGCGGAATCACAATCAAGTCCCGCCGGGAGTTGGAAGCCATGGCACGCGCGGGCGCTATTGTCGGCGCCACTTTAACACTGCTCAAGCGTTCAGTGGAGCCGGGAATCACCACCGGCGAGTTGAACCGCATCGCGGAGAAGAACATCCGCAGCATGGGAGCAGTGCCTGCCTTCCTGGGTTACCAAGGCTTCCCGGGCACCATCTGCGCCTCGGTGAACGAGGAAATCGTGCACGGCATTCCGGGCAAGCGGGTTTTGAAAGAAGGCGACATCATCAAAATGGACGTGGGCGCCACCATTGACGGCTTCATCGGCGACGCTGCAATCTCCGTAGCCGTTGGCGAGGTTGACCCGTCCGCCCAGCGCCTGATGGACGATACCGAAGCCAGCCTTTACGCCGGCATCGCTGCCGCGCAGCCCGGCAATCGCATCGGCGACATCGGGGCAGCTGTTGAGGGCTACGCCATGGAGCGAGGCTACGGCCTGGTACGGGGGTACGGCGGCCACGGCATCGGGCGACACCTTCACGAAGACCCTCACGTTTCCAACTACGGCGAACCGGGCAAGGGCCATCTGCTGCGCGTCGGCATGTGCATCTGCATTGAGCCGATGCTCAACCTCGGCGCCGATGCAACCAAGGTGCTGGACGACGACTGGACGGTGGTAACCGCCGACGGCGCTTTGTCGGCCCACTTTGAACATACGCTGGCCATTACCGAAGACGGCCCGAAAATTCTCACCGTTCACGACTAATTTACTACCCGTCTCCCGCGCCAGTCTTATGGCGCGGCGGATCGAATAAGGATGATTTATGGCTAAAAAAGAAGCAATAGAAGTTGAAGCCCAGGTTACCGAGGCGCTCCCCAACGGCATGTTCCGCGTGGAGTTGCCGAATGACCACCAGGTGCTGGCCCATATTTCCGGGAAGATTCGGATGCACTTCATCCGCGTGCTTCCCGGCGACCGGGTGTTGGTGGAACTTTCGCCATACGACCTGACTCGCGGCCGGATCACCTATCGATTCAAGTAAGGGTGAAGGGAGAGCGACTATGAAAGTGTCCGCATCGGTAAAGCCTCGTTGCGACCGTTGCCGGATAATCCGGCGCAAGGGCAGAGTGCGCATCATCTGCGTCAACAGCAAGCACGCGCAGCGACAGGGGTAGGCTTTTCCGGATTTGCCGAGCACCTGGATTCCGGCTTTCGCCGGAAGGAAGAAAAAGTAAGTCCGGAATGCCGAAACAGCAGGTTCAGGAGAGTAATCATGGTTCGTATCGCCGGAGTTGACGTACCGGATCGAAAGCGCGCGCATATCGCGTTGCGCAGCATTTACGGAATAGGGCCGACCAAGGCGATTGAGATCGTCGGCAAGGCCAACCTGGACATGGACATGCCGCCTCGCATGAGCGAGCTCTCCGATGAGCAGCTGGACCGAATCCGAGTGATTGTGGACCAGGACTACATCACCGAGGGCGACCTGCGCCGGGAGAACAACGAAAACATCCGACGCCTGATCGACATCGGCAGCTATCGAGGCCTGCGCCACCGCAGGAACCTGCCGGTGCACGGCCAACGGACCCGCACCAACGCTCGTTCGCGCAAAGGCGCGCGGCGCACGGTTGCCGGTCGCGGTCGCCGAACTGGCGGGAAGAAGTAATCGTATCGTGCGCTGGATTCCCGCTTTCGCGGGAATGACAGACTGAAGAGCGGGACTGACGAACTATACAGCGCCGGAATGACGAACTACAGCGCCGGAATGACGGAGAGGAAATATAATGCCCCGACCACGCACCCGCAGGCGAGAGCGCCGTTCGATCCCACAGGGACGCGCGTACATCTACTCGACGTTCAACAATACGCTGGTGAGCCTGACCGACCCCGACGGCAACGTCGTCGCATCGACCAGTTCAGGCACCGTCGGATTCCGCGGCTCCCGAAAGGGTACGGCGTTCGCGGCGCAACGCGCTGCTGAGCAGGCCGCGCGGCGCGGCGTGGACATGGGCATGCGGAACGTCGACGTTTACATCAAGGGGCCGGGTTCCGGGCGAGAGCCGGCCATCCGTGCGCTCCAAGCTGCCGGACTGTACGTCACCAGCATCAGGGACGTTACCCCGATACCGCACAACGGCGTGCGCCCGCCGAAACGCCGCAGAGTCTGATCGACAGGCTCGCCACCAAATTCCGGCGTATGCCGGGCCGTAACCGACACCAAAACGGAAAGACTGAAATGGGCAGATATACCGGACCATCTTGCCGCCTTTGCCGCCGCGCCGGCGAAAAACTATTCCTGAAAGGCGACCGCTGTTTTTCGCCGCGCTGCGCCATCGAACGCCGGCATACGCCGCCGGGCGGTGGCGGCAACCGGCGCCGACGAGTCTCGGACTACGGGGTTCACCTGCGGGAAAAGCAAAAGGCCCGCCAGATGTATGGCATCATGGAAGGCCAGTTCCGCAAGTACATGACCGACGCCTTCAACGCGCCCGGGATCTCAGGCAACAACCTGCTGCGCACCCTGGAGCGCCGGTTGGACAACGTGATTTATCACTTCGGCTTCGCCGACTCGCGCAAACAGGCGCGCCAGATGGTGCAGCACGGCCATTTCGCCGTCAATGGACGCAAGACCGACATACCATCGTTCCTCGTCAAACCTGGCCAGACCATATCCTGGACCGAAAGTTCAAAGAGTCGCGATTTCTTTGCCGAACGGACCGAGGGTCTGCCCCGGCGAACCTTGCCGAGTTGGTTGACGCTGGACCTGGCCAACATGGAAGGTCAGGTGGTATCCCTGCCACCGGACAACGAGCTGCCGGACACGATCAACTCCCGTCTCATTGTCGAGTACTACTCGAGGTAGCAACTGAATGCTGAATACCCAAATTCTCCCGCCGATGCGGGAACCAGAACCCGAAGTTCCCACTCCCTCCATCAGGGTGATCGAAAGCGGCGACACTTACGCGTGTGTCGCGCTGGAGCCTTTGGAACGCGGATTCGCTACCACCGTGGGGAACCCGCTGCGGAGGCTGCTGCTCAGCTCCATCCAGGGCACCGCGGTCACGTGGGTGAAAATCGAAGACGTGCCGCACGAATACACAGTGATTCCCGGCGTAAAAGAGGAGGTGATGGACCTCCTGCTGAGCATCAAACGCATCAGAATCCATGCCCTGGCCAAGCGCCCGGGCAAAATGCGCCTTGACGTTACCGGAGAGGGCCGCGTTTGCGCCGGCGACATATCGACGGCCAGCGACTTTCAGATCGTGAATCCGGAGTTGCATCTGGCGACGCTGGACAATCCCGACGTTACCCTTTCCATCGAATTCAACATCGAAACCGGCAAGGGTTATCAACAGGCGACCCAGGGCGACAACAATTCAGGATTGCCGGTAGGCGTGCTGCCGGTGGATGCCATCTACAACCCGGTCAGGAAGGTTGAATACTCCGTCGAGCGCATGATGGTGGGCCAACAAACCGACTGGGAACGGCTGATCCTCCAGGTTTGGACCGACGGGGCCATTACTCCGTTGTCCGCGATCCAGGAAGCGTCGGAAAACCTGGTCCAGCATTTTTACATGTTCAACCAGCTCAGCCGTCCCGGCGATGCTCCTCTGGATGCGACGAATCTGCCGGTGGCGTCCGAAGTGTATCTGATGCCCATTGAGCGGCTGGACCTGTCATCCCGAACGCTCAACTGCCTCAAGCGGGCCAAGCTGGACCGGGTGGGCCAGGTGCTGGACCTGAGTCCGGACGATCTGCTCAACATCCGCAACTTTGGACAGAAGTCGTTGGAAGAGCTGCAAGGAAAGCTGGCCGAACTCGGGGTGAGTGCCTCCAGGCCCGCGGACGACCCGATGGCCGAACCGGGTCTCGTTGAAGAGGTCCGGAGCATGACCGGCGGCGGACTGGTTTTCGACCCCGACGACGATGACCTCAACTACGATGATGACGGAGAATAACGATGGCTTCCCATCGCGTAACCGGCCGCAAGCTCAGCCGGTACAAGGACCAGAGGAAAGCGCTGCTGCGCGGCCTCACCGTGGACCTGATCCAGCACGAACGGATCACCACCACGCTGGCCAAGGCCAAGGAAACCCGCGTAATGGCCGAAAAGCTGATTACCCACGGCAAGAAAGGCACCCTGCACAACCGGCGCGTCGCGCTGAGCAAGGTGCCGAACAAGAAGGCCGTGGCCAAGGTGTTCGATGAGTTGGGGCCGCGTTACGCTGAGCGGCCCGGCGGATACACGCGCATCATCAAGCTGGGTCCCCGCCAGGGCGACGGAGCCTCAATGGCGGTCATCGAATTGGTGTGATCGACCGCAGGGCGAGCGCCAAGCCCTTGCCTGTCGTTTTCACAATAGCCTACTGCTCGTGAGGGATTGCCATCGCTGAACGTTGACATGACATCTGAGAACGCCGCACATGGAACGGCCCGGCGGATTGCTTTGGTTGTGGCGTATGACGGAACGGATTACGCAGGTTTTCAGTCTCAGGTTGGTGTACCAACCATACAGAGCGAGTTGGAAACGGCCATCTCCAGGCTGACCGGGACTCCGAGCAGGGTTCGGGGGGCAAGCCGCACCGACGCGGGGGCCCACGCTTGCGGACAAGTGGTTGACTTCACTACCGAAAGCGCGTTGGATTCCTCCGTTTTTGTGCCCGCGATGAATTACTACCTCCCCGAGGCGATACGGGTTACATCCGCTCTTGATGTACCGCCGGAGTTTCACTCCCGGTACGACGCCGCTCACCGGGAATACCGGTACAGCATCCTCAATCGGGACGTTGCGTCGCCACTGTTGCGTCGGACCCACCACCTGGAAACGGCGCCGTTGGAACTGTCGGATATTCGGAAAGCTGCGACCAGCCTGCTGGGGATCAGGGACTTCCGGCGAGTATCGGCAAGTTATCCGGCCGACCGAAGCACGGTGCGCAAGGTTCTCAGGTGGGAGGCTAAACGCCATCCGAGCATCCCGGACGTCATCACCATCGACTGCGCCGCCAACGGATTCCTGCGTCATCAAATCAGGCGCGCCAATGCGGTGCTTATTGAGATCGGAAAAGGTAAACTCCCAATTCATGCCATGGCGGAAACACTAGCGGGACGCACACCAATCCAACACCGGATTCGCACCCTGCCCGCCAAAGGATTGTGCCTGAAGTCAGTTCATTACCCTGGTTACGATCATCTCTTTGCTCCAAAGGTTGAAGACAAACATGAAACGCACTAGCACATATTTCGCCAAAGCCGGAGACGTGCCGGACAACTGGCGAGTCATCGACGCCACCGGGATCAGTCTCGGCCGCCTGGCTCGGCAAGTTGCCGTGGCGCTGCAGGGCAAGGACCAGCCGACCTACACGCCTCACGTGATTACGGGCAGCCACGTCGTGGTCATCAACGCGGACAAGGTTCGGATCACGGGCCGCAAGTTGATGCAGAAGATGTACTACCGGCACAGCGGTTACGTTGGCAATCTCAAGTCCTTCCTGATGAGGGACATGATGGAACAGCGGCCCGAGCGCGTCGTTTACCTGGCCGTAAAGGGCATGCTGCCATCCAACAAGCAGGGGCGCCAGATGTTGCGCCGGCTCCGGATCTATGCCGGAGACCAGCACCCGCACGAGGCCCAGGTGGGCGCCGCCGAATAGCCATTACGCAGTCAGTGACTTCAATAAACAGGCAGGTTTTCAATGACGTTGCAAGCTGAACCGCAGCAGCAGTACTTCTACGGCACCGGCCGGCGCAAGTCCGCCATCGCCAAGGTGCGCCTTTTCCCGGACGACGGAACCGCCATCATCGTCAACGACAAGCCGATGGAGGAGTACTTCAACTGGCTTCCCTGGCAGTCCACCATCCGAGAGGCCTTTACGGTATCGGGAACCACCGGCCGATTCCGCGTGCAAGCGCAGGTCAAGGGTGGCGGCGTCAACGCCCAGGCGGAGGCCATCCGGCACGGCATTGCGCGCGCCCTGGTGGTTTCCGACGAGAGCCTCAAGCCCAGTCTCCGGCGCGCCGGATTCATCACCCGGGACGCGCGGGTCAAGGAGAGCAAGAAATACGGCCTCAAACGCGCCCGTCGCGCGCCGCAGTACACCAAGCGCTAAGGGAGATCGTCCCAATCAGGACTCGCCTGATTATTGATTAACAGGATTGGGGGCAACCGTTGCGGTTGCCCCCACGCTTTACAGCAAGTCGCCCAGGGTCAGCCAGTAGAACACGATGTAGGTGCCGGCTACCACCATCAGCCAGGCGCCGACCACTCCGACGTAGGGCAGCGCCGCTCGCATCCACCGGATCAACACTGAGCGAGCCACGGCCATGCCCAACGTCAGCGCCATGATAACGCTGCCCATGCCGGCGGCATAAAGGACGAACTGGCCGACCGTGTCCAGGAACCCGGAGGACAGGCCGGCGCCCACGCCGAGCACGGCCAGGAACAGCGGCAGCGTGCAACTCAGGGAGGCCAGGCCGTAGCTGACGCCGAACAGCACGTAGCCCGGTATGTTGAGTTGGTTCGGATCTCCTACCCGTGATGCGGCGCGCTGGGCCAGGCTGGTGTAAATCTTGCCGCCGCTGGCCATGTATGCGCCGGCCCCGATGAGCAGGACGCCGATAGCCAGACCCACGTAGGGCAGCGCGGCCACAACCACCGCCTGAGATCCTAAGCCCAGTATCAAGCCGACGGCTCCGAAGAGGACGACAAAGCCGAGCGACACCGACAGGCCGACCATCACGGCGCGGCTGACGAGACGCACCGGATTTCTCCGATCATCGTCCTGATTTCCTCCGCCAACATACAGTCCCAGGTAGGCGGGCAGCATCGCGAATCCGCAGGGGTTAACGGCGGACGCCGCGCCAACCGCGTAGGCGAATCCCAGCTTGATGCCCACGTTGCTGATGCTGCTGCCTGAGGATCCGGACAACAGCTCGACAAATCTGTTGACTCCGTCGATACCCTCGGCATTGCGCAGCCAGAGCGCTCCCAGGACGGCGATGGCGTAAGCAACGGCAGCAATGCCCACCGCGATTAAAATGCCGCGGCGGGCCTGGATGCGATCCATGAAAGACGGAGCGGTTTCGGCGGTGTTGGCTGGGATCGCCATTTTCTCACCTCATTATGATCGTACCGGCCACCCGGTCGGACAGCGAACGGTGTTCTTCATCGTCCATGAGCAGAAGGACAGCGTCGGCAAAAAACCCGATCACGAAACTGTGTGCGATCCACTTGACGACCTCACGGACGAACATGGTTCCCCAACCGGCCCGGTCTCCGTCGCGTTTGATTGCGTAGATTCCCAGCAGCTGCTTGCCGGGGGTTTGGCCGCGCCCCAGGACGATCAGCCACCAGATGACGTAGCCGATGATGAGAGTCAGGAAGAACAGTATTCCGTCAAGGATGTTGGCAAACAACCTGCGTATCGGGCTGGCGGTTTCCATGGCGTGGCCTCCATGTAAGATACGTTGGGATGGCGATCGCGGTTTTATGTCAGACTCCCAGATGAACCTCCATGGCGTCAAGCAGTTTTTGCACGTTGGCGGTGGTGTCGGCCTCGCAATAGATACGGAGCAGGGGTTCGGTGCCGGAGAAACGGGCGGCGACCCAGCCGGCGTCGACCAACCATCGCCGGCCGTCGATTTCATCCATGCCTCGCACCGGCATCCCGGCCAGCTCGGTCAGCGGGGAATTCGTCAATCGGTCCGTGATGGCGAAGCGGGCGGCAGGGTCAAAACTCACGTCGCGTCGCTGGTAGTGGTGCTCGCCCACGGTCTCGAAAAGATGGCGAACCATGCCCGACGCGGAAAGACCGGCGGTAGCCATGTACTCCAACAGGTACAGGCCGCTGAGGATGCCATCCCGCTCCGGGATGTGCCCCCGGAAGGCGTATCCACCGCTCTCCTCGCCGCCCAGGATGGCGTCGTCGGCAACGAAACGGGGGCCGATGTTCTTGAAGCCCACGGGCATCTCGGATATTGCGACGCCGTACTTCTCCGCCAGCTTGTTCAGCATCAAGGATGCTGTGACGCCCTTCACCAACGGGCCGCGGTCGCCGCGTTCCAGCAGGTAGAGGGCCAGCAGGGAGAATACCTCCAGGGTGCTGACGAAACGACCGTTTTCGTCCACCATGCCGATGCGGTCGGCGTCGCCGTCCAGCGCCAGGCCGACGGCTGCGCCATCGTCAGGAACGCGGCGGCAAAGCTCGGCCAGGTTATGGGCGATTGGTTCGGGTTGCGCCATGCCGGGAAACGCGGGGTTGGGTTCGGATCGAAGCTCCACCACTGAGGTATCGCCACCACGCAGCAGGTCGGCGAAATAGCCGGCTCCCGCGCCGTGCATGGCGTCCACCAGCACGTTCAGGCCGGCGGCGCGTATGGCATCCAGGTTAACCAAGCCGGCCAACGATTCACGGTAAGCCGGCGTTGGGTCGGTATCCTGCACCAGGCCGGCGTCGCGGCCCTCCGGCAGCGGCAATTTCTTAGGCTCGCCGGAGGACTCGATACACAGCTCCAGCACATCGGTGACGGCCTGGCTGGCGCTGCCGCCCTCGGAGGATTTGAACTTGAAGCCGCTCCACGCCGCCGGGTTGTGGCTGGAGGTGATGACCACGCCGCCGGCCGCGCCGCGATGCACGACATGATGGCTGACGACGGGCGTGGGTACCGGCTCGCGGCACAGAAACACCTGAATCTCGTTGCCCGACACTACCGACGCCACGGTTTCGGCGAACTCCCGGGACGCGAACCGGGTGTCGTAGCCCACGACCAGCCCCTGACGGGAGACTCCCGTGGCGCGGAGGTAGTCGGCCACGCCCTGGGAGCAGCGCGCCACGTTGGCAAAGGTGAAGTCGTCGGCGATGATGCCGCGCCATCCGTCGGTGCCGAATTTTATGGGGGTGACCATAAAATAATTCTAGCACAAAGATTTTCACCCTCACCCCGACCCTCTCCCCTGATGGGAGAGGGGATATTGATTGTGCGCGCGAATCCGATTCAGCGGCGGCGGGGCGTCACCATGGTTCCGGCCAGTATGTCGGATACGGAGCGTCGTTCCCGCTGATCCCGGAGGATGAACACGGCGTCAACGATCAAGCCGATCAGGGTCAGGTGAAGGCCGATTTTGATCAGGGCGCGGACCAGTTTTCGGGGCGGGCCGGCCCCGCCACCGCGATGCTTGCGGATTTCCGTGTTAGTCAACAGACGACCGGGAGGCCCAAGCTTGATGATAATCAGGAGCCAGATGGCATAGGTCATCACCACAGCCAGGGGCATTTGGATCGCGAAGAAATCGTACACGTCGAAGTTCACGGACTCGGGGCCGCTGATACCCAGCCGACTGTCAATCTCCCGAATGATGAACAGGATTGCTGCACCGGCACCGAAAAATACCAACCGGTCAATCACCCAGGAGGTAAAGCGTCGCAGAGGAACGATTCGATCCATGGCTCATTTCCATACGCCGGCTTGTGGTTTATCAGCGTTCCGGCGGTGGACGCAATTTTACCGGGATGAACCGGACGAGCCGGATATGCAGGATAGTCATGTTTGGCGAATCTTTCGCGGCGGTGCGCCCAGGACTGAACTGATGCAACGCAAATGCGCCCCTCACCGCTGGGGTGAAGGGCGCGCACGAGGGAGAGCGAAGGGTTGGTTGGGCCAGTTAGTCGCTGGCAGCCTGCTTCAGAGCATCGGCTTTGTCGGTGCGCTCCCAGGGGAGGTCGATGTCCGTGCGCCCGAAGTGTCCGTAGGCGGCCGTCTTGCGATAGATGGGACGGCGGAGCTCCAGGTCTTCGATGATTGCGCCGGGGCGCAGGTCGAAGTGCTCGTTCACCAATGCCTCGATGGTGTCGTTGTCCACCTTGTTGGTGTCGAAGGTTTCCACGGCCACGGAGATCGGATCGGCGACGCCGATGGCGTAGGACACGATGACCTCGCAGCGGTCGGCCAGGCCGGCGGCCACGATGTTCTTCGCCACGTAGCGGGCGGCATACGCGCCGGAGCGGTCAACCTTGGTCGGATCCTTGCCGGAGAACGCGCCGCCGCCATGGCGGGCGATGCCGCCGTAGGTGTCCACCAGGATCTTGCGGCCGGTGAGGCCGGTATCGCCCTGGGGGCCGCCCACGACGAACCAGCCGCTGGGGTTGACGTAGTAGTTGGTGTCCGCGTCCAGCAGGTTGGCCGGCACGATGGGATTGATGACGTGCTCAATGATGTCGGAGCGCAGTGTTTCGTTGAACGCGGCCCGGTCTTCGGCGTCGTCGTGCTGGGTACTGATGACCACCACATCGACGCGGTGGGGCTTGCCGTAGCGGTATTCCACGGTGACCTGGGACTTGCCGTCCGGGCCGAGGTAGGGCAGGGTGCCGTCCTTGCGGACTTTGGCCAACTGCTCCACCAGGCGGTGGGACAAGTCAACGGTGATGGGCATGAGGCTCTCGGTTTCGTTGCAGGCGAAGCCGACCATCATGCCCTGGTCGCCGGCGCCGGTGGCGCGGCGGGCATCGGCGGCAGTCGCGCCGTTATTGCGGGCTTCCAGCGCGGTACTGACGCCGGCGTTGATGTCCGGCGACTGTTGGCTGGCGTTGCGGATGACGCCGCACGAATGGCCGTCGATGCCGTACTTGACGTCGGTGTAGCCAATCTCCAGCAGGGTCTTGCGGGTAATAGCGTCGAAGTCGAGGTCGGCCTGGGTGGTGATTTCCCCGGTGACCATGATGAGGTTCTTGCCGGCGACGGTTTCGCAGGCGACGCGGCTCATGGGGTCTTCGCTGAAGGCGGCGTCCAGAACGGCATCGGAAATCTGGTCGCATACCTTGTCGGGGTGCCCTTCGGTGACCGACTCGGAGGTGAGCAGGTACTTGGGCGAGGTCATAAATCGAATTGGCATTGGTTGGTTTCCTCCTTAGGTTCCTTCTTCCCAGCTTTCGTTGTACGCCGTCTGTTCGGCGGTGAGGGTATCGATGCTGATGCCCATGGTTTCGAGCTTGAGGCGGCCAACCTCGGCGTCGATTTCGCGGGGTACCACGTGGACGCCGTTGGACAGGTCCTTGTAGCTCTTGACCAGGTACTCGGCGCTCAGGGCCTGGTTGGCGAAGCTCATGTCCATCACGGCGGAGGGATGGCCCTCGGCGGCAGCCAGGTTGATGAGGCGGCCCTCGCCGAGCAGGTACAAACGCCGTCCGTCCGTAGTCTCGTACTCCTCCACGAAGGGGCGCACTTCGCGGTGGCTGACCGACATGGCTTGCAGGGCCGGGATGTCGATTTCGACGTTGAAGTGGCCGCTGTTGGAGATGATCGCGCCGTCGGGCATAACGTCAAGATGCTGCTTGCCGATGACGTGCCAGCCGCCCGACACGGTGATGAACACCTCGCCGACCTTGGCAGCCTCTACGCCGGGCATGACCTGGAATCCGTCCATGACAGCTTCCAGCGCGCGCACCGGGTTGACCTCGGTGACGATGACGTGGGCGCCCATGCCGCGGGCGCGGGACGCCACGCCGCGGCCACACCAGCCGTAGCCTCCGACAACGACGCGACGGCCGGCCCAGAGGATGTTGGTGGCGCGGGTGATACCGTCCAGCGTGCTCTGGCCGGTGCCGTAGCGGTTGTCAAAGAAGTGCTTGGTCTCGGCCTCGTTGACGGCGATGATGGGGTATTTCAGCTGGCCGGCGGCGGCCATGGCGGTGAGGCGCACCACGCCGGTGGTGGTCTCCTCGGTGCCGGCGATGACGTTGGACAGCAGGTCGCTGCGCTCCTTGTGCAGGATGCCCACCAGGTCGGCGCCGTCGTCCATGGTGACGTTGGGCGCGTGGTCCAGCACGGCGTTGATGTGCTGGTAGTAGGTCTCGTTGTCCTCACCCTTGATGGCGTAGGTGGGGATGCCGTACTCCTGCACAAGCGCGGCGGCGGTTTCGTCCTGGGTGCTGAGCGGGTTGCTGGCGCAGATCACCAGGTCGGCTCCGCCGGCTTTCAGGGCGATGGCCAGGTTGGCCGTCTCAGTGGTCACGTGTAGGCACGCGGCCATCTTGACGCCGGCCAGGGGCTGCTCCTTCTGGAACCGCTCGGTGATCAGGTTGACGACGGGCATTTCGCGGGCGGCCCAGCGGATGCGATCAACGCCGGCGCCGGCCAGGGAAAGGTCTTTAACGTCGCCTTTGGTGTTTTGAACAGTCAAATCGTTTTACCTCCGATTCTCCCGCCGTCGTTCCGGCCTTGAGCCGGAATCTAGGCGGGGGTTCTGGATTCCCGCTTTCGCGGGAATGACGTACTTTGTTGTCAGTCTCTAGTGCGCCACTCGGGAAAAGGCCAGGATTTCCAATAGTCGCTCGACGTAAGATCCCTGGTTATCCCGGTCCGTGAAAATGGCGGATTTCAGGTGTTGCGGAAAATGGGCCAGTTACGGATCGTCTCCGTAGGAAGTGGGGTTGCCGGCGGCAATCCACGAGGGGGTGCCGTCGTCAACGTTGTACAGCAGTTCCGAGTCGATGCCCAGCGCGGACGCATACTCGCAGGCAACGCCGCTGCGGACGCCGGCGGCGCAGATGAACAGCAGCTTCTTGCCTTCGGGAAGCTCGTCCACACGGTCCATGAACTCATCGACGTTGATGTGAATCGCGCCGCTGGCGTGGCCGGTGACCCATTCGTCATCGCGTCGGACATCGACGACGACGGTGTTGTCCGGGTCGGCGTTGAGGATTTGCAGGGCTTCGGGAGAATCAACCCGGTAGTAGGGTTCCCCCGGATTCTGTCGTGGCATTCGGTTACCTCCTTCGGTATTTGGCATGGATACACAGGATGAATGGGATGGAATGATTCGCTTGAATAAATCCCAAATCAAAAATCCCGTTTATCCTGTTCATCCATGCAAGTTAATTGGGTGGCGGGTCAAGGCGCTTGCCGGCGATGGGTTGCAAGCGACGGCGCACCTCGCTGGGAATCATGTCGCGGTCGGTGATGATGGCGTTGGCGAGGGCGGTCTGGCACTCGCACGGGCCGAGTTGGGCCAGCGCCGGCATGATGTGGCGCAGGATGATGCGGCTGTTGGCCACGTTGGCAATCAGGTTTTCCACTACCATATCGACGGTCACCGCGTCGTGGTCGGGATGCCAGCAGTCATAGTCGGTGACCCATGCCATGGTGGCGTAGCAGATCTCGGCTTCACGGGCCAGCTTGGCCTCCGGCAGCGCGGTCATGCCGATCAGATCGCCGCCCCAGGAACGGTACATTTCGGATTCGGCCTTGGTGGAGAAAGCCGGGCCTTCCATGACCACCATGGTTGCCCCCTGGTGGGTCGGGATGCCCTGGCCCTTTGCGCCATCGGCGAGGATTTGGCCCATCTCGGGACAGAACGGGTCGGCAAAGGAAATGTGCGCGACCACGCCGTCCTCGAAGAATGTGCTGGGACGCAGCCCGCGGGTGCGGTCAATCAGCTGGTCGGGCACCACCATGTGCTGCGGCTCCAGGCGGGCTTGCAGGCTGCCCACGGCGCTGACGGATACGATCTGCTTCACGCCAAGCGTCTTCAGCGCGTAGATGTTGGCGCGGAAGGGCAGCTCGGTGGGGCTGACGCGGTGGCCCCGGCCGTGCCTGGGCAGGAACGCGACGGGCACGTCCAGCAGCTCACCGACGGTGATGACGTCGCTGGGCTTGCCGTAGGGGGTGTCGATGTCCACCACGGCGGTTTCCTCGAAACCCTGGATTTCGTAGAGGCCGCTGCCGCCGATGATGGCTATTTCTGCCTGGGGATGGTTGGGCATTGATTGTTTCCTATGCTTAACGCAGCTGCGGAATCTGCTCGGGCAGGTAGTGGTTGGAGCGGAAAACGCTGTTCACCACGTAGCCCTGCTCGTTGGGCGCGAAGTGGGGGTTGATGTATTCCCACACCACTTCGCCAGCCGGCGTGACCTGGAATATGCGCCCAGGTTGTCCCTCGGTGATCAGTGTGTTGCCGTTGGGCAGACGGCGCGCGCCGGAAATGTAGGCGCTGAAGAAGTTGAACGGCGGGTTGTCCCGGTATTCCCAGACTATCTCGTTGGTTGCCGGGTTGACCTCAATGACGCGAGAGGCCGGCAGCGGGTTGTGCCGGCTGTGGGAACCGTTGTCGTAGATCAGCACGTTGCCGTTGTCCAGCAGGGACGGGTCGTGCTGCTGGGCTAGCGTGTCGTCGCCAATTTGCCACTCGATGTTGCCCGTGGCCTTGTCGATGATGCCGACGGTGGAGATGTTGCGGAAGCTGAACATCACCCGATTGTCGGGCAGCGGCACAACGGTATTGCCGTGGCTCCATTCGTCGCGCAGGTCGTTGAAGGTGATGACGTGGCGGTCGGGGTCCAGGTGTTCGGCAGCGTACCACTCCCAGATGCGGTTGCCATCGGCGTCCACCTCCACCAGCACGTCGGCGTACATGCCGCCGGCGTCGGTGCCGGGTTGGCCGCCTTGGATCTTTGCGGCCTGGGCGTCGTCCATCCGCTCGACGGTCATGTACAAGCAGCCGCCGGATTCGGTGCGGCGGGCGTCGTGGTGGTGGTAGGGGTCGCGGTGCTCCCAGAGGATGTTGCCGTCCCAGTCGGCTTCCAGCATTACGCCGCCCTTGAACCGCTTCATGGCCTCGAAGAGGTCCCAGCCGCCATCGTCGCGCACCTTGCCGCCGTAGAACAGGTTGCCGTTGGGCAGCAGGTAGCCGTAGAGACCCGGCGGGTAGGGCATCTGCCACTGGTGCGCCACCGCTCCGTTGGCGTCCAGCAGGTACACCTCACCGTTGCCCGACAGGGGCGCGTAGAGGGTGTATCCGGGACTGGCCTGCGCCGGGTCATGGGCCGTCAGGCCGGTGCGGGCGATGCGGCGGCGGGTTTGTTGGTCAATGGTCATTTTTTTCGGGATAAACAGGATGAATACGATTTCGAGATTGCCACGCTATGCTCGCAATGACACAGCGGTGGACTAGGCGGCGTCCACGGCTTGTTGCAGCGATTCGGTGTAGGGCGGGCGGCAGACCATGGCCTCGGTAACGATGCCGGCGATGTAACGGTGCGGCGTTACGTCGAAGGCGGGGTTGTAGGCGGGAGTGCCTTCAGGCGCGATTCGAGCGCCTCCATACCCCGTAACCTCGTGCTCGGGACGTTCCTCGATGGCGATGTTGTCGCCGTGAGCGATGGCCAGGTCCACGGTACTGGTGGGCGCGGCGATGTAAAACGGGATGCCGTTCTCGTGGGCCAGCACGGCCAGGGAGTAGGTGCCAATCTTGTTGGCGGTGTCGCCGTTGGCGGCGACGCGATCCGCGCCGGTGATGACGCAGGACACTTCGCCCCGCTGCATCAGGATGCCGGCGGCAGAGTCGGCCACCAGCGTGGCGGGGATGCCGAGTTGCTGGAACTCCCAGGACGTGAGCCGCGCTCCCTGCAGCCAGGGTCGGGTCTCCGTGTTGAACACCCGGAAGCGTCCGCCGGCTTCCCAACCGGCGCGGATGACGCCCAAGGCGGTGCCGAAGGCCGAAGTGGCCAACGCTCCGGTATTGCAGTGGGTCAGCACGCCCTGACCGTCGGGCGGCATCAGCGGCCGGCCGTTCTCGCCGATCCGACGGTTGATGTTTTCGTCCTCTTCCTGAATCCGGCGGGCCTCCGCTTCCAGGCGCGGCCGGATGCTGCCCGGGTCCGGTTCCGCGTCGGCGACCCTGAGCATCCGGCGGACGGCCCAGCCCAGGTTGACGGCAGTGGGACGCGCGGCGGCGACGTGGGCGCCGGCCTGCCGCAACGCGTCGATGAAATGGTCGCGTTCGCGGGATTGTAGTTCCGCCGCGGCGAGAACCACGGCATAGGCAGCGGTTACGCCGATGGCGGGCGCGCCGCGTACTCGCATCTCGGTGATGGCGGCGGCGGCGGCGCGGTAGTCGGTGATGGTGACCGTTACGTGCTGGTGGGGCAGCAGCGTCTGGTCGAGCAACTGGATACTGCTTCCGGTCCAGTTGATAGGTCTAATTTCGGTCATGGCAGCAAGTCAGCCCATGGCGACGGTGGACACGCGGTTTCTGGATTCCAGCTTTCGCCGGAATGACGTTTCCTGATAGATGGACAAAAATAAAAGGCTCACCCACGCCGGGAGAGCCCATCAGTACAGTTCTCCCCTCATCTTTCGTCATACCGCTTGCTGACGTGCCGCAGGGCGACACTACGCGCGGGACGCCGGAATTAGCACCTGATCCCACCGGGTGAGCGGGATTGGTTGCCAGGCTTCACAGGGCCGTTCCCTCCGCCTGTCTGGATAAGGGTTCCAGCAGCATATCCTGTTGTTAATCGTTACTTATACTATCGTCAATGTCCGATTTTGTCAACTTGGTTACGATTGTCGGGCAAGCGCCGGGGCCCGTTTAACGCTCGCCGGCTACAATTCCAGGGCGTAGAGGTACAGCGTCAGACTGGTATGGGGAAAGGCGTGGTCCTCGATCTCCCGGTAACCCCGGCGGCGCAGGAAGGCGATGGCTCCTGGCATGTGGTTGTAGGTCCACGCGGTGGTTCGGACGTAGCCGTAGTCCCGGCAGAAAGCCTCGGCCTGGTCCAACAGTTGAGAGGCGATGCCCTGGCGTCGGGCGTCGCGGAGCACCGCCAACCGGCGGATCTCCGCCTCCACGTGGCTGCGCTGGTACGCCCCGATGCAGCCTACCGTTTCGCCGTCTCGCTCGGCCACCCAGAAGTTGCTGCCGGGATGTTCCAGGTAGCTGCGCCGGATGTCGGCCAGGTCGCGGGTCAGCGCGCCCTCGAAGTAGTCGGTGAACTCCTGCCGATCTTCGTCCGAGTGCAGATAGCTCTGGGCGAAGTCGTCCTGCTCGTGGCTGAAAACTTCCCGGACGGCTTCGTAGTCTCTGGAACGGTAAAGGCGAATATCTATCATCAGGCATCAACCGGGCATCAGGTATTGACCAGGAAGTTGATAATGTCGCCGTCGCGCACCGGGTAGGTCTTGCCTTCTGAGCGCAGCAGTCCTTCCCGGCGGCCCTGGGCCATACTGCCGCAGAGGGAGAAGTCGTCGTAGGCGATCACCTCGGCGCGGATGAAACCACGGGTAAAGTCGGTATGAATCACGCCCGCGGCGTCCACCGCCGGCATCCCCCCGGGCACGCTCCACGCTCGCACCTCGTCGTCCCCTACTGTGAGGAACGACACCAGGCCCAGCGTATCGTAGCTGGCGCTGATGACCTGGCTCGTTGCCGGCTCTCCCAATTCCAGGTCGGCGCGGAACTCGGCAGCCTCTTTCACGTCCATCATGCCCAGTTCGGCCTCGATGCGCGCGCTGATGCTCACCGACCCAACGCCGCGCGTCAGTTCCGGGTCGAGTCCCAGGTCGGTGATGCACACGTCGGCGGCGTCTTCGTCGGTGTTGAACACCGCAATGATCTTTTTGTCGGTCAGCAGCTGGTAGTTGACTAATATCGCCCGCTCCGAATCCGTGAAGCTCTGCAACCGCACCGGGATGCCGTCCTCAAGCCCCTGCCGTGCCTTGTCAACCGCGTCTTTATGGCGGATCGCGGCGGGCCGGTCTGCGGGTTTGGTCTTGTTCATCTGGTCAGCGAGGCGAGTTGATGCCCTCTCCAGAACTTCGAGGTCCGCGAAGGACAACTCGTTGAGCATGGTTTCGAGGTCCCGAGCGGGGTCCAAGTCGCCGGTGGGGTGGGCCACCGCGTCGTTGGTAAAGGCCCGCACTACTACCAGAAAAGCGGTGGCGGATTGGAGTATGTTGCGATAACGCCCGCTGATGCCCTGGGATTTCGCCATGGACTCAGGACCGGGCAGATCGATGTAGCGAATCTCGGCGGGTACGACTTTCCGGGGGTGATATACCTCGGCTAGGCTGTCCAGGCGCGGGTCGGGGACCTTGACTACGCCCATGTGCATTTCGGTTGCCGAACCCGACGCGCCGCTGGCGTCCGACTTGCCGAGGGTGAGCGCGTTGAAGAGGGTGGTTTTGCCGGATTGGGGCAGGCCGATGATTACTGTGTCCATAAAATTCAGAGAATCTCTCCCAAGGCAATGGGCCGAATTTCTATCCCAATCCGGTCGATTTCCAATCGCCTTTATCTAGAGCCGTTGGCGTTGGAGTCGCCTTTCAAGATTTCGAGCACTTCGGGAGGCACCTGGTCGCCCAGCTGCGCTACCTCATTGAGGATACGCTGGCGCTCTTCCTTACGACCTTCGACGCGTCCCTCTTTGCGGCCGATCTCTTTGAGTCTCTTAATCTCAGCCGGTATCAGCAGTACCATGCGACCGATCACCTCCATCAGGATTGCCGCCAGCAGGGCTACGCCGGCGGCCAGGGCAAAGACGGCGACCAGCGCGTACAACTCGTCATTGCCCGACTGTTGCCAGGGCCGGTATCGCCAGAGTCCGACGCCCGCCGCGATGACCTACACCAGGTAATACGCTATCCAGTAGCGTTCCCCGATGCTTTTCAGCGGCTCTATTGTACAACAGCCGCTCTCCCACCGCCGACTAGCCGGTTGCCAGCACCACCGTTCCGGTTGAGGACAGCGAGCCGCCGGTGCCGTTCACGATGCTGGTGGCGGCCGGCTGGTCGGTGGAACCCTTGCGATGCACCTGCCGGTCGCCGCACTCGCCGCGCAGCTGACGCACCGCCTCCACCAGCAGGAAACTGCCGTACATGCCGGGATGCGAATAGGACAGCCCGCCGCCGTTAGTATTCAGCGGGAACTCGCCGCCGGGGGCGGTGCGCTGGTCGGCCACAAAGTCCGGCCCCTCGCCGGGCCCGCAGAAGCCCAGACCCTCGATGGTAACCAGCGTGGTGTAGGTGAAGGAGTCGTAGATCATGGTGTGGTCGATGTCGGCGTGGGTCAAGCCGGCCCGCTCCAACGACCGGGGGCCGGTCTCCCGGGACCAGGTGGACGTGTGGTCGGGCATGAAACTGATCAGGTTGTGGTCGTGGCCTTCCGCCGCGCCCAGCACCCAAACCGGCTCCTTGCGGCAGTTGCGCGCCTTCTCCGCCGTGGTCACGATGATGGCCGCGCCAGAGTCGGTGACCAGGCAGCAGTCGAACAGGTGGAAGGGCCAGGCGACCCAGCGGGAGTTGTGGTAGTCGTCGAAGGACATGGGGGTTTCGTGCATGTAGGCCACCGGGTTCAGATTGGCCCACGCGCGGGTGGACACGGCGATTTCCGCCAGCGCCTGCCGGGTTCGCTCCTCACCGTACTCGTGCATGTACCTGGTGCAGGCCATGGCGTAGTTGATCGGCTGCCCGATCATCCCGTAGGGCGTTTCGTACTGAGCGACGGGAAGGTTGCGGTCCGGCGGCACCGGGGCACGGGTGGACCGCCCGGCCTGCCCGTGGGTGATGAGCACCGTGTCGCAGTAACCGGCGCGGATGGCGGCGGCGGCGTGCGCGACGTGGATCACGAACGACGAACCGCCCACCGACGTGTTATCCGTGAAAGAGGGCTGCAAGCCGAAATACTCCGCGGTGACCAGCGTGCTGAATCCTGCGGTCATCAGGCCGTTCACGTCGGACAGGGACATTCCGGCGTCTTCCAGCGCGTTGTGCGCGGCCTCGGCGTGGTGCTGCAACGAGGATTTGTCGGGTACGGTGCCCATAACGTCGGACTCGGCGACTCCCACGATAGCGATGTCGCGTTCACGTTGTGCGGTGCTGGCCATAGATTCACTCCCGGTGGTCGGTTTGCCGGTTTATCAGCGCAGGGATGGTACAACATTACCCGTTCCCCGACAATTGCCTTGCGGCGCGACCCAACGCCTTTCGATTATCACCGTCATGCCGGACTTGATCCGGCATCCAGCAATCTCCTATTACCGACAGCGTTCCTTGAACACCAGCATCTTCTGGACACCGGCTTTCGCCGGTATGACGGTTTTGGTGCGGGGCCGCCACCTCAAACTTGAACAGTTACGCGCCGCGGGCAGCGCCGTTACGGATGGCGGTACTGGCCTTCATTAGGCGCAGTTGTTGATAAAAATTTATGCGATAGTCGTTAATTTGATAACTATTTTACATATCAAATTTTGCACCGTTGCGTGGCTCAGTTTTTTCACGATGGATTTGTACCGTTGCGGAGCTCAGCACGGATTATTTCCGTAGGGCCGTTGCGTGCAAGCTACGATAATTGATTGTCGTTTGGCCCGCTCCGGCAACGATAATCGTCGAATTGACAGGAAATTGACAGGAATCGGTTAAGGCCATAGAATCTGCGAGCCAACAAAAACGGCCCCGGTGCTGCTAACACCGAGGCCGCGGTCGATGGGGAATTGGGGTCCGCCATCGGGCTCAATAGTAGCCCTGTGCCCTCTGCGTGTCCAGCCCCGTCGCTCGCGGCGGGGCTTTTTGTTGGCATGTGAGCCCCGATTGGTTGGGCTCAATAGCGACAACCCTCACACGTAAGGAGGACAGGAAATGGCAGTACGCAAATGGGCACCGTGGGTCGTAGTACCGGCGCTTGCGGCGTTGGTAGCGGCTCTCTTGATCAGCATCGCCGCAGTCGGCGGTGGGGAAAGCTACGTTGGCGCAGCGCGTGACGCAGCGAGTTACGCGGACGATTACGGGGTATCCGTAGATGAGGCGAAGAGACGGCTGGGCTTGCGGGCTGAGGCTGGTAAGCTTGGTGCGGCTCTGACTTCCGGTGAGGTCTCTACGTTCGGCGGTCTGTGGATTGTGCATACCCCGCAATACTCTGTGAAGGTGGCGTTCACTGGGGACGGTGAGGCAACCTTGGAGGGTTACAACATGAGTGAAGCGCTCGCCGGTGTCATTGATGTGGTGCCGGTTGACACTACCCTTGAGGCGTTGATCACTGCGCAATCTGGTGCCGCGTCAGCGGTTGCCAGCACCGGTGTTGCTGCCGAGTCTGGCGTCATGGTGCAGGAGAACGCGGTTCACGTGTTCACCTTGGACAAGGCTGCGTTGGAGCGGGCTCTTGATTCTGCGGGTGCCGTTCTACCCACGAAGTCTCGTGTCAAGGAGGTTTCCGTTTTGAGCACGCCGGCTCACGGTAGTGAACTTCACGGGGGAGAACACATCACGGGTTGCACTTCCGGTTTTGCAGTGAAGAATTCCGTGGGCACGCAGGGTATTACAACTGCAGGGCACTGTGATGATGAGCAGCGGCGGTCCGGAACAACGTTGACTCTCGTGAAAAAGTGGGATGGTGGTTCGTATGACCTGCAATGGCATACCGGCCCAAGCGACCAGACAATTCGCAATCTGGTTTACGACGGCACGAATCATCGGTATATCAATTCTGGACGTGCCAGAAGGGACCAGTCCGCAGGGGAATTATGTGTGCAAGTATGGCAAGACCACAAAGTACGACTGCGGAGAGATCGAGAGCACGCGTTATGAGATAAAGGGGCGTGGCAACACTTGGGTGTTGGTGCGCAACGTTGATGGCGACGACTCCGACCTGGCGCAAGGCGGGGATAGCGGCGGTCCGTTCTTTGACGGCAACGTGGCCCTCGGAATATTGACGCACGGCGTTGATGAAACGAAAGCCATTTACATGCCATTTGATCTCATCGAGGACAAGGGGTTGACTTTGGACACTGACTAGCATGGCGCTCCGCTACGGGTCGTCCTGCGATGTCGAGCCTTATGCTGCGAGGGGGTTTCGTATGCTCCGCTTTCTGTTGATGCTGATGATCGCACTGTCCCTGGCCTCATGCCGGGGCGGGGTGGACGTTCCCGTGGCTCCAACTCCCACGCTGGAAGTCTTGGGGAATGCTCGTGCAGGCATTCCCCAGACGGCCGATTTCTCCTCTCTCGCATCTGAGGATGGCAAGGCCGTCGGCGACCCTGGCGAATTTCCTGCTGCTGCGACCATGCTGTCGCTTCCGCGCCATGATGAGGTATTGCCCGCGAATCGCGGGGACTATTACGTTTACGGCGAACTTTTGCGGTCGGGAGATTGTTTGCGGGTTTCCTATGCAGACCAAGTGGACCCTGTGGCGACTCGCGACGGTTTGTTGGTGGTCTGGCCAACGGGATTCGTCGCGGATGATGACGGCGAGACGGTCAAGGTGTTCGACCTTGACGGCAGTTTGGTTGCCTCTGTGGGCCAGTCGATTAGGATGTCGGGCAAGAAGGTTTTCTCGGCAGGCGAATGGGACTGGACTGGTTCGCCGGATAGTTGCTCTGGCCCTTTCTGGCTGGTGGGTGATGAGGTATCGCCGTCAAAGGAGAGAATGGGCTTGAGCGTTGAGTCGTATGACGGCGTATTATTTGCCACCTCGGCGGAGCAGCGTGGGCCTATTATATCGAATGTGGCGCAGTTGGAAGGGCACTTGCGATTGCACGACCGTTGCTTGGTCGTTGAATCAGTTGATGTGCCAAAAGAATATCTGGTGATCTGGCCTCCGGGGTTCAGTTTGGAGGGTTCTGGTTCTGGCCTTTCCATCCTGAACGGAGGCCGGCAGGTGGTCGCCAAGTTGGGTGACCGTGTTCTGCTGGGCGGTGGGCACAGCAAGGTTGGAACCGCCTATTCGGGCGAATGCGACGGGCCGTATTTCAAGGCGGGCCGTGTAGCCCTCGCGGGCCAGTGAGGTAGGCCAGTGTCTCCGGGCCTACAGATATTGAGCTTCGTATTCAGGCATCGGGTCGGTGTCTGGACAGCGATTGTCATTCTGTGCATTGACCAGATTGCCAAGCACACGGTGAGCGCTGTGCTGGGAATCGGCGAATCGTGGCCGGCTGATGGACTCTTGCGTCTTACTCACGTAACGAACTCCGGCAATACGCTGGATTTATTCAGCGGCCATTCGGTTGCTCTAGTCGCCGTGTCGGCAGCTGGGGTTGCGCTGCTGTTCGCCCTGTACTGGCCTCGCCCGAAAACAGGGATGATTGCCCAGGTCTCATTTGGGCTGATGCTGGCCGGTCTGACCGGTAATTTGGCGGATCGTGTGATCCTGGGGCATGTCACCGACTTCATCGACGTGATGCGTTGGTTTGTCTTCAACGTGGCGGACGTGGCCATCTTGTTCGGGCTGTTGGGTTTCACGGTAGACATGCCTGGGGCGGCGGCTGCGTTCGTGCGTGCCAGGAGGAGTGTCTTGCCACCGGCGTGTCCCGGCTAAGAGAAACTGACTTTTCTGGCGGTGGTTTTACGTTGCGTGGGATAGCCCACGATGATCTTATGGATCTCGTGCCAAGAGGTCGATGCCGAGATAGCCGGCGGCTAGTGAGATTAGCCGGTTGCGGATGTGCACCTTGTCTGCTCCCGAATCTGAGTAGCGAAATCGGCTCTCTCCGTGGTTTAGTCTGGGAATGGAGCAACTACCATGCAAGGTTTCGATCCCGGAAACGACATTACAATCCTTCTCTACGCCGTCATCGTCGGCAATCTGTTGGCTCCTATTTTTCTGCCACTCATCACTGGCGCGATTTGCGGCGGCTTCATGGCAAATATCAACCCCGACCATGGCCTGAGTCAGGGTTTCAAGGCGATGCTGGTGAGTTTGGGCGTGGCCGCGCTCTGGACCGTTTTGTTGTTGGTGGCGACCGATTCCTTGGCCCGTCTCAATTTCAACATCTTTTTAGGCGGGTTGGCGGCGGCCAACCTATGTGGCGTAGTAGCGGCTTTTTTCATTTGCCGCAACCTGAACGACTATCGGAAATTTGAACACATCACCAATCGGCGACGGAGATAGCACGCTTTTAGTCGCCGATGTTGAAATGCTTGCGCGACACCCACGCCGACACCTGGCGGCGCGAGCGAGACAGCCCGGCGAACGGATACCGGACGCTCACGCCTACCCACTTTCGCCCGAACTGCCATCCCGACACCGCGCTTGATAACGTCGCGCCGCACTTGATGCGGGGAGTGGCAATCCCGTCTCGGCAATTCACAATCCTGTGACGCTTCACCGCTTGCCCCTACCCGCCACCCATCCGTACTATTTAACTATCGAACCACCCAACTCCATCCCGCCACCCAACCCAAATGACCGGCCCACCAATCTTGAAAATCCTATAATCACGTGAATCCTGATTCAGACAATCACGTACCATCCCAAACCCTCCCTCAAAATCCGCCCATCCGCCCGCCAAAACCCCTGCAATCACCCCCAAAATCTCACCAATCCCCGACCATTCACCCCTACAACCCGCCCTCGGCCCCGCACGAACGATAGGAAATGCGCGGAAATAACCGGAAAACCCAAAAATCCTGTCCATCCTGTATATCGATGTAAAACTCCCCCGTATGAAGAAACCGGAAGGATTGCTTACGACTTCGACCACTGGATTCCCGCGCAAGCCCGGACGCCGTCCGGTCGTGTGCTAGAATGCCCCCAATTTCCGGATGCGCCATCCATTTACCGGGATCTAGATATGCCGCATAACTTCTGGATGATTAACTGCAACAATCACAACTTCGACATCACTCGGGACCTGGGCTTTTCGCAACAGGGCTTGAAAGCCGAGTACCGACGCAAAGTGCAGCGGGTTGAACCCGGCGACCGCATCATTTACTACGTCAGCGGCCAGCGCGTGTTCACCGCCACCGCCACCGTAACCAAGGGGTACGAGGAAGTCAGGTCCACTCCCTGGATCAAAGAGGGCAAAACGTCCTGGCCCTACCGCATCCACATCAAACCGGACGTGGTGCTGAACCAGGAGCAGTATATCGACGCCGGGTTGATCGCATACCGCCTGGAATATCTGCGGAAGTGGCCGCCCGAAGACTGGCACATGGCGTTCCAGGGCAACCTGCACCTGCTTTCCAAGGGTGACTTCTTCCTGCTGGAAACCGAGATGCTCAAGTTGCGGGACGGGCGCGAGGCGGCCCTGCGTCGCGTCGATGAGGAGTTGGCGGCGGAAGCGGAACGAACCAACGCCCAACGCGAACGCCGGCGCCGCAACGCGGAACGCGACCCTGCGCGCGCGGCACACCCAAGGAATGGAGCCACGGCCGAGACGACGGACCGGAGAGTTGAAGAACCCCCGGCGGCCGGCGAAACGGCAACCGCTGCCCCAACCGATCAGCCGGCTACGGGGCGAGGTCGGGCAAGCGCGCGCGGCCGGCGAAGTCAGGGCAGAGGCCGCAACCGTCAGCCCGCGCCCAACAACACCAAGTTCGACAACGGCTAGGTTGCACCGGCCTCGGTCAGCGCCAGACGGATTTCGGTTCGGACTTCCTCATCAGGTTCGACGCTTTCCGCGGTTCGAAGGGCCGCGATAGCCTCGTTTCCGCCAATGCGCCCCAGCGCCCAGGCTGCGTGCTGCCGCACCAACGGATCACCCGACGCCAGGGCACGTTCAAGCGCAGGCGCTGCATCCGCATCACCGAGATTGCCCAACGCCACGCAGGCGTTGCGCTGCATCCCGATCCGCTTGGCGCGCATCAGGGGCGTGCCGGCAAAGCGCTCGCGAAACTGCTCCTCGTCCATGTCCAGCAATTCAACCAGATCCAGAGTCGTCAGGTCACGCCGGCCAAAGTTGGAGTCCGACGTCGCTTTGGCCTTGCGGTTGACCGGGCACACCTCCTGGCAGATGTCGCAGCCGAACACCCAGGTTCCCATGGCCGGACGAAACTCTCGGGGTATGGCGCCCTTGTGCTCAATGGTCAGGTAGCTGATGCACCGGCGGTTGTCCACCACGTAGGGCGCAACGATGGCGTCGGTGGGGCAGGCGGGAATGCAGCGGGCGCATTGGCCGCAGGTCTTGGCCAGGGGCGCATCCGGTTCCAGCTTCAGGTTGGTGACAATCTGGCCCAGCAGCAGCCACGAGCCGTAGGTCGGGTTCAGGATGTTCCCGTTCTTTCCGAACCAGCCCAGTCCGGCGCGGGCGGCAGCAGCGCGGTCCAGCATCGGGCCGTCGTCCACGTACCAGCGGGCCGCCAGCTCTGCATCGGCCTGTTGCAGCGCGGGATGCTCGGAGAGGGCAATGACCAACCGGCGCATCCGCCGCTTCATCACGCGGTGATAATCGCGCGCCTGGGCATAGCGGGCGACCAGTCCCGAGCCATGCTCCGGCGCTGGCGTTGAGCCGGGGTAGTAATTCAGCCCCAGGGATATGATGGAACGGGCGCCGGGCAGCAGTTCGTCGGGACTCGATCCCCGCGCAACACGCGCTTTGGTGAACCACGGCAAGCCGTCCATCAGCCCGTCGTCAATGCGGCGCATGGCGGTTTCACGATCAGCGCCGAAATCGGCGGCATCGGTCACCGCCACCAAATCGAAACCGACCTCGCGCGCCAGCCCGTCGATCAATAGTCGCAGGTCGGCAGGTTTCCCGTTACCCTGACGTGTCATGCTTACAAGTTCTCGCCCTGGTACCGTCCCGTGTATCCCTGTACATCATCGGCGTCCAATGGGAAGAATACCAACTGGGCCACTCTGGCGTCGCGCCGGATTCTGAACCCGGCGGGGTGATGGACGGTCAGCAGCGCCTGGGAGCGTCCGGAGTAGCCGGCGTCCCAGACGGCGGTGTGGATGGCAACGCCGGAGCGCAGCAGACTGGAACGGGGACGGGCCAGGGCCATGATGTGATTGGGCAAGTTGACGATTTCGTTGAATGTGAGTAGATAAGGGCCGGGCCGGAGATGCAGCCAACCATCCGAATCGAAGGACAACTCCGCGCTTTCGGGCAACGCCCGGTCGTCGTCGGAAATACCGATGCTGCCCGGCGCGGAGACGTCGCCAGAAGCGGAAACGGCCCGGACTGTCACGTCGAACCCGTTGGGCTGAAGTTGCGCGTCGATATCGCGGTATTCGTTCAGCAGCGGCGGGTCGCCGGCGATGAGACGGGCGATGGTCGTCCGGCTGAGCGCGCTGGTGAGTTGAGGTTGCGGGTTCATACCAAGGCTAGGATGTAGATATATCGGTAGGGGCGATCCGCCGATGGCGGACGTCGCCCCTACGTTGGGAATCCGAACGGATTACGGTGCGGCTAGTCGTGCATGAAGTCCTGAATGTCGGCCGGCAGCGGCTCGTACTTGGGAATTTCGGTTACGACGGCCTGGGTGGTCAAGAGCATTCCGGCGACGGAGCCCGCGTTCTGCAGCGCCGAGCGGGTAACCTTGGCCGGGTCAATGATGCCCCGAGCGACCACGTTGGTGTACTCCCCGCGGTCAGCGTCGAATCCATAGTCGCCTTCGGCGTTGCGGACGTTCTCCACGATCACATCGCCCTTGTAACCGGCGTTCTGCGCGATGGTGGTCAACGGAGCCTCCAGCGCGTTTCGCACCAGGCGTATGCCCACGGCCACGTCGCCGGAGGCACGCTCCAGGATGTCGTCCAACGCAGCCTGCGCGCGCAACAGGGTCACGCCACCGCCGGGGATGACGCCCTCTTCGACGGCAGCCCGTGTGGAGGCCAGGGCATCCTCGGTGCGGCTCTTGCGCTCGTTCAGTTCCGGCTCGGTGGCCGCGCCGACCTTGATTACGGCAACGCCACCGGCCAGGTTGGCGAGGCGCTCCTGCAACTTTTCTCGGTCGTAGTCAGAGGTGGTCTCCTCAATCTGCACTCGAAGCTCGGCAACACGGCCGGTGATGGCGTCCTCGTGGCCTCGCCCCTCGACGATGGTAGTTTCGTCCTTGGTGGCCAGAACGCGGCGCGCGGAGCCCAGGTTCTCCAGGGAAACTTCGTCGAGGCGCATACCCGCGTCGGTGGTGATAACCGCGCCGCCGGTAACGATGGCCAGGTCTTCCAGCAACGCCTTGCGTCGTTCTCCGAACCCCGGGGCCTTGACGGCCAGGCTGCTCACGGTGCCGCGCAGCTTGTTGACCACCAGGGTCGCCAGCGCTTCGCCTTCCACGTCCTCGGCGATTATGATCAATGGCCGCCGCCCGGCCTGGGCCACGGCTTCCAGGGTGGGCACCACGTCGGCCGCCGAAGAAAGCTTCTGGTCGGTGAGCAGGAACAGCGGCTCGTCCAGGGAAACTTCCATCCGGTCGGCGTCGGTGATGAAGTGCGGCGAAAGGTACCCGCGATCAAGGCGCATTCCCTCAACCACGTCCAGCTCGTCGGTGAGGCCGCGGCTCTCCTCAACGGTGATGATGCCCTCGCGGCCCACCTTGTCCATAGCGTCGGCGATCAGCTCGGCGATGGCCTCTTCGTGCGCGGATAGCGCAGCCACGCGGGCGACCTGCTCGCGGCTCTCGACAGCCACGGCCTGAGCGCTGATCTCGCTGCTGACCGCGCCGACGGCCTGGTCGATGCCCGACTTCAAGGCCAGAGGGTTGGCGCCGGCGGCCACGTTCATGAAACCGCCCTGGATGATGGAGCGGGCCAGCACCACGGACGTGGTCGTTCCGTCGCCCACGACGTCGTTGGTCTTGGCAGCGGCCTCTTTGACAACCTGCGCGCCCATGTTTTCGTAGGGGTCCGGCAATTCGACCTCTTTGGCGATGGTGACGCCATCGCTACAGACCACGGGCAGGGTCCAGACGCGACCCAGGATCACGTTGCGCCCGCTGGGGCCCAGCGTAAGCGCGACCACGCGACCCAGTTGGTCAACGCCGCTCATCAGGCTCTGTCGGGCGTCTTCGTCAAAAATCAGTTGCTTTTCAGGCATTGCGGGAATCCTCCGGACTCGGCGAATTGATGCGCGCGATTCGGCGATACGTTACGATATGTCCCGATTGGACGCAATCGGATCGCGCAGAGTTTGGCGCTACAATTGTCCGCAACAGGGCGGCTATTGTCAACCGAAGGATGACATTTCGGTCATCCTTTGGTACCATACCAGGCCACAAACCAGATCGCAGGAGCCGTTCCCTTGCCCGCACAGAAGGCCCACCGTCAATCCGTAAAGCGCTACGCGCGCAACCTGAGCGTGCGCCGCGCCACCCGCACCGCCATCGGACGCGCCCGCCGCGCCATCGCCACCGGAGCACCCGAGTCTGCGGAAGAAGTACACAAGGCGATGCGTCAGTTGGACATTGCCGCTCGCAAAGGCGTGCTGCATAAGAACAACGCATCGCGCCGCAAGGCTCGCCTCGCCGCCGCTCTCAATCGCGCTCAAGGGGAGTAGTGGCATCGCGCAAACCGGATGCCCGCACCCGATACCCGTATTGGCCGGCGTTTGGCACACGCCGGTTTTTCGTTGACACCCTGGTTCAAGTCGGGTATTATGTTCGCAACGAACAAAGTTTCCGCACAATGGAACGCCTGAACAAACCCGGAGGTATCCACTTATGACGACGAAACGCGAACTGCGACCGCGGCAGCAACGCATCCTTGAATACATCGAACAGTTCCTGGAAGAAAACGGCATGCCGCCCACGGTGCGCGACATCCAGCGCGGCTGTGAAATCAGCAGCACCTCGGTTGTGGACTACAACCTCCGACTGCTGGAACGCTATGGCTATCTCAAGCGCCGCTCGGAGATCGCTCGCGGCATCGAGCTTCTTGATGAGACCGGTTTGCCGGTCAACACCGGTTCCACCCGCGTCCAGATCGTGGGCAGCATCGCGGCCGGCGAACCGATACCCGCTTTCTCGACCGAAGGCGCTGCCGCCGCTGCCGAATTCGACATCGTCGAGGTGCGGCCGGAGTTGAAGAAGAAGCACGGCACCCTGTTCGCTCTGTCCGTCAAGGGGACGTCGATGATCGACGCCCTGATCGACGACGGAGACGTGGTGGTGATCACGCCGACCAACACGGCCCAGAACGGCGAGATGGTCGTGGCATGGCTCAAAGAGGAAGAGGAAGCCACGCTCAAAAAGTTCTACCGCGAGGGCAGCCGCGTCCGCCTGCAACCGGCCAACAGCACCATGGAACCCATATACGCCGACGCCGCCAACGTGGAAGTGCGAGGGCGTGTCGTGGAAGTGCTGCGCCAGTTCTAGGCGACATCCTTCCTGGAGTCAGCAGGGCGCATCGTTGATGGCGGTGCGCCCTTTACCTTGGGTCCGGGCGCCTAGTTACGGCTGTTGGACAGCGCGCCGTAAGTCGCCACCACGAAGGGCACGCAGTAGGTCAACGGGATTTTCCACGCCAGCGCGCCCACCAGTTGGCCGGACAGAATGGCGTCGCCCTGGTTCAACGCGGTCAACACGGTTCCCACGACTACGCTCGCCATGAGGGACCGCCGCAGCATGGGCCAGTGGCGCAGCGCGCACCTCAGGCACTTGGTGATTACGTCGGACCCGCTGGTCGGGCGGAACGTGTAACTCGAACCGTCAAGGGCCCGTGCGCATCCCCGGCAAGTTGCGTCGGTCGCATCCATCCTCAGACCCCTGCTGGCCGGGGACGCGCGTTCGACGGCGATGGAGCGTAGGGAGACACGTCGGAACCCTGAAACACCCTCCTGGGTTGCCAGCGGTCGGTCTCGCCCTGGAACTGCAGCAGCGCCAGGAAAACGCCGTCGGGATCGTAAGCGCGCCGCATCCCCGGCGCTTCGGGGCCGGCCGCTGCGTCGCCTACGGGCAGGATGGCTTGCCCGTGTTTGATGGCCGTCGCCTGGTCGCTGGTCACGCGCAAGGCGGGATAATCTCGCAGCGCCCAGTCCACCGGCTGAAGGTGAACGCGCCAGTCTCCTTCCGCGGCGGAATCTTCCAACCCTTCCAATGTAACTCCGTGCTCGGCCTTGAACCGGCCGCAGCTCAATCGACAAAGCTCGGTGACATACCCTCCGCAGCCCAGGGCCTGCCCAAGATCGTGGGCGATGGAGCGCAGATATGTGCCCTTGCCGCAGTCAACGGTCAGGCGCAGGTAAGGCAGGCTGATTTCGTCAATATGGATCTCGTACACCTGAACCGGACGCGGCGCCCGCTCCACTTCTTTCCCCGCCCGCGCCAGTTCGTACAGGCGGCGACCATCCACTTTAATCGCGCTGTACATGGGCGGCACTTGCTCGATCCGTCCGACGAAGTTGACCAACGCGGTCTCGATTTCGCGGCGCGTTAGTTCGACGGAGTATGCGCTTTCCGTGATGTCGCCCTCGGCGTCGTAAGTCGTGCTGGTGGCGCCCAGGCGCATGGTCATGCGGTACCGCTTGCGGCCGGATACCACATCCTCCATCAGGCGCGTGGCCTGGCCGAAGCAGATCGGCAACACGCCTTCGGCCAGCGGGTCTATGGTTCCGGCGTGTCCTACCTTCCTGCGTTGCCCCGTGGCGCGCTTCACCCGGCGCAGGGCTGCCATGGAGGTGATTCCCGCCGGCTTGTACAGGTTCAAAAACCCGTGGACCGGTGGCTCAGCCTGTCGATTGGATGCCACGGCTCAACCCCGGCCGGACGAAGGAGCATGGCCACCATCGCCGGACGCTTCCGATGCGGGCAGGTCGTCGATAATTCGCATCAGGCGGTCAGCCTCGATCATCGCGTCATCCAGCACGAAACGCAGGAAGGGTATGTAGCGGAGCGATACCCGGTTGCGCAGTTCGCGCCGCAAGTAGGAGGCTGAGGACTGGATTCCGGCCAACGCTTCCTGGCGAACCGCCTCGCGCCCCATGACGCTGACGTACACCCGGGCATTGCGCAGGTCCGGCGCGGTCCTGACCTGGGTAATGGTGATTATCCCGTTGAGACGCGGATCGTTGACCTGCGAGGCTACCAGGTTGGAAATCTCCTGGCGCAGCAGCCCGTTTACGCGTTCAACGCGGCGGCGGTCGGCCATGTTCACCTCGGACGGTTCAGTTGACCCGCTCCATGCGGTAGGCGAGGATCACGTCGCCTTCCTCATAGTTGTTGAAGGATTCGAGCACGATACCGCAATCGGTGCCGGCCGTCGCCTGGTTGACTTCATCTCGGAAGTGCCGCAGGCTCGACATCTCGGTTTCGACCAGGATATCGTCTTCCCGCATCACCCTGACCGAGCCTTGGCGGGTGATCCGGCCATCCAGCACGCGACAACCCGCGATCTGGACGCCGCGACGCCCCGCGAAGATTTCGCGCACTTCGGCCCGTCCGACGACCACTTCCTCGTATTCCGGTTCCAGCATGCCGTGGAGAGCTTGTTCCACGTCCTCCAGCAGACGGTAGATGATCTGGTAGTTCCTCACTTCAACGCCCAGGCGTTCGGCGGTGCGCTCCGCGCCGATTTCAAACCCCACGTTGAACGCCAGGATGATGCCGCCCGACGCTGAAGCCAACTGCACGTCGGAGTCGCTGACCAGGCCGGAGCCGGCGTGGATGATACGTGCTTTCACGTCTCCGTCGGACAGTTTCTCAATGGAATTCACCGCCGCTTCAACGCTGCCCTGGACATCGGCTTTGAGAACCAGGACCAGTTCCTTGACGTCGCCGGCATCGATCTGCTTCACGATATTGTCAAGAGTAAGGACGGTGTCCAGATTGCCCGTGCTGCCGCGCTGGCCGTGCCGCGTCGCGGTCTGGCGGGCGGTTCGTTCGTTGGATACCACCCTCAAAATATCGCCGGCCTCCGGTGTCGCGTTGAGGCCGGTGACCACGCCCGGCGATCCTGGAGTGATTGCCTCCATGGTCTCACCGCGTTCGTTGGTGATAGCCCGGACTCTTCCCCACGCGCCGCCGGCCACGATGTGGTCGCCCACTTTCAGGGTTCCGGTCTGGACCAGCACGGTTGCGGAAGGTCCCCGGCGGCGGTCAAGGGTGGCTTCGATAATCACGCCGGCGGCGTCCCGCCCGGGGTTGGCCTTCAACTCCAGGATTTCCGAAAGGACCAGCAGGTTCTCGATCAAATCGTCAACGCCGTCGCCGGTTTGCGCCGAGACGGGAACGGCGATGATGTCGCCGCCCCATTCTTCGACCAGCAGGTTGCGCTCGCTGAGCTGCCGCTTGACAACGTCCGGCTGGGCGGAGGGCAAGTCCATCTTGTTGATTGCGACGACGATCGGCACCTCGGCCGCCCGGGCATGGTCGATGGCCTCGTCCGTCTGGGGCATGATTCCATCGTCGGCGGCGACGACCAGCACGGCGATGTCGGTCACCCGCGCGCCGCGGGACCTGATCGCCGTGAAGGCGGCGTGCCCGGGGGTATCCAGGAAGGTAATCGGCTGCCCGTCCTGTGAAACCTGGTAGGCGCCGATGTGTTGAGTAATCCCGCCGGCTTCTTTTTCCACCACCGCCGTTGACCGGATGTAGTCCAGCAGGCTGGTTTTCCCGTGGTCAACGTGTCCAAGTATGGTGATCACCGGCGGGCGGGATTCCAGCAGGTCTTCGTCGTCTTCCGCGGCGCCGGCGTTGATGGCCGACGTGTCCTCGGCAACTTCCGCCAGTCGGGTCCTGACGCTGTATGCGGCGGCGGCGACGGTGGCGACCTGGTGGTCGATAACCTGGTTCACCGATACCATGATGCCGTGTCGCATCAGTTGCTTGATCACGTCCACCGGCGATTGGTCCAGCAATTCCGCCAGCTCTTTCACGGTCATGGTCTCGGGCAGCACCAGCACTCGAGGGGTATTGCGGCGGGGTTCGCCGCGCCTGGGCCGCCGGGCGCCTGCGGTGCGCTGCTGGGTTGTTGTCATGGATAACACCTCCTGGCGCCGCCGGACGCGATGGTATCAATGTAGTAATTCTGTAGCGTTTCGATGTCTGAATCCGTCACTCTGGCGCGAAGGCTGCGCTCCAGGGCGCGTTTCGCCAACCCACGTTCCCAACACCCCACTCGGTTGCACAAATATGCTCCGCGCCCGTTGGCTCGCCCGGTGGGGTCGGGCAGCACAGGACCGTCCGGCGTGCGGACGACCCGCACCAACTGCCCTTTCGGCCCTTTCCGGCCACAGGCGATGCAACTGCGTTCGGGTATGTGTCGCTTTTTGGGAATGCCTATTACCTTTCGTCGGTCGAGAGTCGTGATACGGCTGTGCGCTATTTTTAACGTCGGCGGGGGCCCGGGCCGCGCGCGCCCGGTACGTTGCCGCCGCGCCGGTTGCCGCCGCCACGGCGCCGGCGTCCGGAGCCTCCCCTGAAGTCGCCAACTATGTCTTCTGCGAACCGGATCTTCCCGGCGTCGGGAGCAAGGTTAGGCAAGCCGGCGAGCAGTTCGCTCATTTCCTCGTCAAGCTCTTCGTCTTCAAGTTCATCATCTTCGTCGTCGTAATCTTCAACTACGTCGTCCAGGGTGAGGTTCTCAAGAGCTTCGACGCCCAGGCCCACGGGTTCCGGTTCTGATTCCGGCTCTTCCTGGCTCGGCGTTTCCACCGGAGCGGCGGCCGCTTCCTCCGCCAGCAGGGCGGCGAAGAGGGCTTCTTCATCGTAATCCGGGGCGGCCTCAGCTTCTTCCAAAATCGGCTCAGCCACTTCGGACACGCTTTCTTCGATCACCGCCGGAGCTTCCACGGCAGCGGTGGCTTCGACCTCCGGAGACTCCTCGTGGAGTTCGGCGGTTTCGGGCGTTTCGACGGACAGGCCGGTTTCCGCAATCGCAGCCTCCGCGGCCTCGGCGACGCTGAGAGTTTCCACCTCGGTCTCTTCCGCAACCGCAGCGGCAGCCAGGGCTTCGGCCTCAGCTTGCGCCTCGGCTTCAGCCAATGCGGCCGCCTGTTCGGCCGCTATGCGTGCAGCTTCTGCCGCCCGGGCCGCCCGCAGAGCCTCCCACTGCTCAACGTTCTTGATGTCCAGCCGCCACCCGGTGAGGCGAGCCGCCAGCTTTGCGTTCTGCCCGTCCCTGCCGATAGCCAGCGACATCTGGGTTTCGGGAACCACCACGTACGCGGTGCGTTCATCGGCATCAAGCTCCACTGCACCCACATCCGCAGGGCTGAGGGCGCGCGAGATCATAACCTGCGGGTTCGAGTCCCACTCTATGACGTCGATCTTCTCGCCCTGCAACTCGTTGACGATGCTCTGGATGCGGTTGCCCCGCAGCCCGATGCAGGAACCTACCGGGTCAACGCCGTCCTGGTGGGATGCGACTGCGACCTTGCTGCGGATCCCGGGATCCCGGGCAATGGCGCGAATTTCCACGGTGCCGTTGCTGATTTCGGGGACTTCCGCCTCCATCAGGCGACGCAAAAGGTCGCGGTGCGAACGGCTGACCACAACCTCGGGTCCCCGCGTGGTTTGCTGGACTTCTACCAGCAGCACCTTTAGATTCTGGCCCTTGCGGTACCGTTCGTTGCCGACCTGGTTGTCGGGGCGCATGATGCCTCGCGCCCGATTCTGGTTCTGGGCCTGGTGGGGGTTCAGGTTGATGAACACCGTCGGGCCTTTCTCAATGCTCTCAACGCTGCCGCTGATTATTTCGCCCTGGTATCCGGAGTATTCCTCAAAGGTCTTTTCCCTTTCCGCCTCACGCAACCCTTGCATCAGCACCTGGCGCGCCGTTTGAGCGGAGATGCGGCTGGTGTCGTAGGATACCTCCTCGGATTCGGGAATTTCGGTGTCCACCTGGGCGTCGGGAACGAGTTTCAAAGCTTCGGACAGCAGGATCTGCGTCTCGGGGTCGTCCACTTCATCCACCACCGTCCGCAGGGGGAAAATGCTGATGTCGCCCGTGTTCGGGTTGAGTTTCACCGACAGGTTCTTGGCCCCGGCAACGCTGTCGCGGCGGAACGCGGTGGCCAGCGCCACCTCCACCTTGTTCAGGACCAGTTCCTTGCGTAGCCCGCGTTCGGCAGATAACTGATTTAACGCCATCATGAAATCGCTTTTCATGCTTGTCCTCCGCTGGCCGAACGCTCCGAATTTTTATCTGGTACCCCAGTCCAATGGATAGAAATAAGGCGGGTGTACGCCCCGCCTAATCAATCCTTGAACCTCTCGTTGCCGGCTCGGAGGTCATACAACCTTCGTATCCCGCAACCGGGCGTTTGTATGTCGGGATTATACCACCGCTATCACCAGTGGGCAAGGCGAGGCAGCCCACGGCGCTACCACCAGATTTTGCCCTGCGCTTCCTGGGCCAGCGTTTCGTAGTCCCGGGTCCACAGCTGGCTGCTCAGGTACTTCCAGCCGCCGTCGGCCAGCAGGCAGACCACGTTGCCGCTTTCCATCCGCTCGGCATGTTTCAACGCGCCGGCGATGACCGAACCGGAGGAGATGCCGGCGAAGATGCCTTCCTTGTCCATCAGATCTTTCGTCATGTAGAACGAATCGAAGCTGTTCACCAGCAGGCGGTTGTCCAGCAGGTTGATGTCCAGGATGGGGGGAATGAACCCGTCTTCGAGGCGGCGCAGGCCGGAGATGAAGTCATCCGGTTCGGGGGCGACCGCGATGATCTTGATGTCGCTGCGGTGCTCCTTGAGGCGGCGGGCGTTGCCCATCAGGGTGCCGCCGGTGCCCAGGCCGGCCACGAACACGTCCACGTCGGGCAGGGCTTCCACGATTTCCTGGCCGGTTCCTTCGTAGTGGGCTTCCGGGTTGCCCTCGTTGCCGTACTGGTAGAGCATCAGGTAGTCGTGGGGGTTCTTCTCGACGATTTCCTGCGCGACCACCACGCTGCCGTTGGTGCCCAGGGTGCCGTCGGAGTAGATGATCTCCGCGCCGTAGGCTTCCAAAAGCTGCGTCCGCTCCACGGAGACATTCTCAGGCATCACCACGGACACCTTGTAACCCTTCAGCCGGCCGATCATGGCCAGAGAAATACCCGTGTTGCCCGACGTCGGTTCGAGGATAGTCCGGTTTGGCGAGATCTCGCCGTCCGCTTCTGCCCGTTCGATCATCTTGAGCGCGATGCGGTCCTTGACGCTGCCGGTGGGGTTCTGCCCCTCCAGCTTGGCGTACAAGCGGACATTGGGGTTGGGGCTCAGGTTTTCCAGTTCCACCAGGGGCGTGTTGCCGATAGTGGAAATCAGACCCTTGTAGGCGCCCTTGGTGAGCATCAGCGGCGTCTCAACAATTTGATTCTAGACAGCCCCGGCCGCGACGGCGAGGGGTTCGGGGGCTTCCTCGGCCACTCCGCAGAACACTTCGTAGTCGATGAGTTCCTTCACCGTCGGATTCTCTCCGCACAGCGGGCAGTCGGGGTTGCGCCGCAACCGGACTTCCCGGAACTGCATGCTCAGCGCGTCGATGACCAGCAGGCGGGAGGACAGGCTCTCCCCGATGCCCAGGATGTGCTTCAGCGCCTCGGTGGCCTGAATGGAACCCACCAGGCCGGTCAGCGCGCCCAGCACTCCGGCCTCGGCGCAGTTGGGCACCATGCCCGGAGGCGGCGGCGCCGGGAACAGGCAACGGTAGCAGCCCTGTCCCGGCAGGAATACGGTGGCCTGGCCGTCGAAAATCAGGATGCTGCCGTCGATGAGCGGCTTGTTGAGCAGATAGCAGGCGTCGTTGACCAGGTATCGGGTGGCGAAGTTGTCCGCGCCGTTGATCACGATGTCGTACTGACCGATGATGTCAAAGGCGTTCTCGGAGGTGAGCCACGCCTCGTGCAGCACCACGTCAACTTCCGGGTTGTAGGACTTGATGTTGTCCAGGGCCGACTGGACTTTGGGCCGGCCCACGTCGGGCGTGTGGTGGAGGATCTGCCGTTGCAGGTTGGACAATTCGACGACGTCGAAGTCAACGATGCCCAGCTTGCCGACGCCGGCCAGGGCCAGGTACACCGCCGAGGGGGAACCCAGTCCGCCGGCCCCGATGATCAGCGCGCTGGACTCCATCATTTTGCGCTGTCCGGCACTGCCCACGTCCTGCATGATGATGTGTCGGCTGTAGCGTTTGACCTGATCCGGGGTCAACCGAAGGGGTTGCACCATTTGGGATTCCTCCGTTTGGGGCGCCATTACATAAGAAAACCCGCGCCCCAATCCGTGGCACGGTTCTTGCGGGCACAGGCGCTTTGCAGTTGCAGTTGGCCCGTCCCTATGTGTCGGGACAGGCGCAGGTAAAGGTAGAGAGTGGCGTTTGCAGCATTTCCAGCGAGTTTATCGCCGGGCCGGATTTTTTGTCAAGTGAAAAGGCATCCTTCGACAGGCTCAGGATGATTCGACAGGCTCAGGACGAGCGGAAAAGTGGGATCAAACCGATGCCGAAACCGGACCGGCAACGGGCTCCCAACGGTCGGCGCGCAGGTCGGATTCCTCGATCAACGCGCACTGCCGCTCGGCCAGGTGCGCCAGCGTGGTCCCTTCCAGAACCTTCTGAATGGAGTCCTCCACCGTCCGCCAGATTTCCTTTTGCGCGCAGCAGTCCGCGAACATGCAGTCCGTCGGGAGGGTCAGACAGTCAAGGGGCGATGAATTGCCGTCCAGTTCCTGCATGATTTCATACAGGTTCACTTGCTGCGGGGGACGGGCCAGCAGGTGGCCGCCCTGGGGGCCGCGCCGGCTGTGAACGAAGCCGCTCTTGTTCAGCGCGGACATCAGCCGTTCCAGATAAGACTCGGGGATACCCTGCCGGTAGGCGATGGCGGAGGTCTGCACCGGGCCGTCGCCATAGCGCATGGCCAATTCGACCAACGCCCTAACCCCATAATCGACTCTCATCGGGATGCGCAAACCGACACCTCCGTCGCTTACCGATTATACCGAATCTCCGACGGGAATGCCAACCGTCGATTATCCGACAACTCGCAATCAATCCGTCCTGGGGTTCACCCGCCGGTCGTACACCGTCATGTAGGTTCCGAGACCCGTAGCGATGAGATTGCCGTCCGGTCCCATGATCTCCATATCCGCAACTATGATGCGACCTCCCCGGCTCTTAATGACGCTCCGGGCCGTAAGATCGCCTTCCCTGGCCGGGGCGATGAAGTTCAGTTTCAGCTCGATGGTGACGGCATGTTCGCCCTCTTTCAGCACCGACCGGCAGGCGCGGAAAAATGCGTAATCCGCCAGGGCCACCAGAATCCCGCCCTGCACCGCGCCGGCGCGTTGGCGATGCTTGTCCGCCACCGTCATAAAGGCCGTGCCTACGCCGGCGGCGGATTCGCCCGGCCGTATGTCCAGCAATTCGGCGAACGGCCCATCCTGGTCGGCCGGCGACGATGTTTCCTGCTGCGTCATTGTTTCCTCCTGCGTCCGTGGTCGGCGCGCGTTAATTGTCAGAGGCACACCGTCGTTCCTGCGAAAGCAGGAACCCAGAAGATCCCTTGCGGGAAGAACGTTGGCCTTTTTTTGCGCTCCCTGGATTCCCGCTTTCGCGGGAATGACGGGTGGTGAGTGGGAATGACGAGGTTGAAGTTTCATATGCGATAGCACCGATTATAAGCCGAAACGCCAATGCGCCGCCGTCCCCGGCCGGCTATACTGATTGCTCCCATGCCAACCTTGTCATCGCCAACCCCCGACCCGCTGCCCCACCATGGCTAAGGGCGTCCTCACCGCGCTGGCCGTGATGCTGATCTGCACGGTGATACCCATTGCCAACGTGCTGCTGGCGCCTTTCGGCCCGTTCCTGGGCGCGTATTACGGCATCCGATCCGTGGACACGGGAGACCGCGCGCCGCTGGTGGCTGCGGCCTGGTTCGGCTGCGTGGTTGGAGCGGTGTCGGCGTTGATCCTGGCGGCAATCGCCATTATCGTGACCCTCGCGCTGCCCATACCCGGCCGGTTCGTGGCGCTCACCTGGATCGCGGTGGCGGTGTTTTCGGCATACGTGGCCGGCATGAGCACGCTGGGCGGCCTCTACCGTCTGATCAAAACGCAAACCGCCGCAACCGCCCCAGCGTCCGAAACGGGTTGAGTCATGGATTCGGCGTCTCTGTTCGCTCTGCTGGAAGGGGTACGCGACGGGAGCGTTCCCGTGTCCGACGCAGTGGTTGCCCTACGGGGTTTGCCCTACCAGGACCTGGACTACGCCCGCCTGGACCATCACCGGCCACTGCGCACGGGCTGGCCCGAAGTGGTGATGGGACAGGGCAAGACGCCGGAGCAAATCGCCGGAATCGTGCCGGCGCTGGCGGGCCGGGGGCATCCCGTCCTGGTCACGCGGGCCTCAGCGGACGCTTATCGGGCAGTGTCGGCCGCGGTTCCGGCGGCGGAGTACCGGCAGTTGGCCCGCTGCATCGTGGTTCCTGCGGATCCGCCGGCCGCGCCACGGGACGCCGGGCTGCTGATCGTCACCGCCGGCACCGCTGACCTGCCGGTGGCCGAAGAGGCCGCCGTTACCGCTGAGCTGATGGGCTGTCGCCCCGGCCGGCTCAATGACGTGGGCGTCGCCGGGCTGCACCGCCTGCTGGACCAGCTGGAACGGTTGCAGCAGGCCCGGGCGATCGTGGTGGTTGCCGGCATGGAGGCCGCCTTGGCCAGCGTGGTGTCCGGCCTGGTACCTGCGCCGGTCATCGCGGTGCCCACCAGCGTGGGTTATGGGGCAAGTTTCGAGGGCCTGGCCGCGCTGCTGGGAATGGTGAACTCCTGCGCGCCGGGTATCGGCGTGGTGAACATCGACAACGGCTTCGGGGCCGGTTACCTGGCGGCGCAGATTTGCCTGATGCCAAATGCGGGGGCGGATTGAACCGGCGCAACTGGCTGCTGCTGATCCTGCTGACCGTCGCGGCGTTCGCCGGGCTGCTGGTGTACGGAGACCTGCGGGAGGTGAGCAGCCTGTTGGCGAGCGCGCCGTCGCCCTACGAGGGGTTGGCGGCTGCCCTGGGCCTGGCCGTGGCCAACTATGTCCTGCGCTACCTGCGGTGGGCGATATACCTGCGGGCGCTGGATATCCGCGTGTCCCAATCGGTAAGCGCGTCGGTTTTCGTTGCCGGACTCGCCCTGTCCATCACGCCGGGGAAGGCCGGCGAACTGCTGAAGAGCGTTTGGCTGAACCGCCGGGCCGGCGTCCCGGTTTCCGCCTCCGCGCCGGCCGTGGTCATGGAACGCCTCACCGATGTCGTATCGGTCGGCCTGCTGGGTCTCACCGGCATCCTGTTGCTGCCGACTGCCGTGGCGCTGATGGTCGGCGGCGTTGTGGCGGTGACGGTGGTCATCGGGATCATGGCAGCGTCGCGGATGGGCGCGTCAGCATTGCGATTGCCGGTGCTGCGACGGTGGCGGGAACCGCTGGAGCAATCGCTGGACAGTTTCCGACGTTTGATGAGGCCCGGCATGCTCACCGTAGCGGTGATCCTGGGCGCTTTGGCCTGGGCCGCCGAGGGGCTGGCGCTGTGGATCATCGTCGTCGGCATTGGCGAGTGGGTATCACCGCTGACTGCGATACCGATTTCGGCGGCGGCGGCATTGGTGGGTGCGGTAACGGCGTTGCCGGGCGGGTTGGTGGGCTTCGAGGGCAGCATGGTGGCGCTGCTGCGGCAGGCCGGCCTGGGCGCGCCGGAGGCGGCGTTGGCTACGCTGTTGACCAGGCTGGCAACCCTGTGGTTCGCGGTGCTGATCGGCCTGATGGCGTGGCTATGGATCAGCCGGGCCGGAGGCGCCGAGGGCCAACCTGAAGCGCGGCAGGAGATCACGGCGGACAATCGATGAACTCCGTTGTCGGACTCTGCAAAGCCATGCGGCCACGGCAGTGGGTGAAGAACCTGCTGGTGTTCCTGCCATTGCTGTTCGCCGTTGACCTGGTCTGGTCGCCGACCGAACTGATGACGCTGCTGGCGTATGCGCCGCGGCTGGCCGCATTGTTCGCCGCTTTCTGCGCGCTGTCGTCGGCCGTGTACATCATCAACGACCTGGTCGACCGCGAGGCAGACCGTCAGCATCCGACCAAGCGGTTCCGCCCCATCGCGTCCGGCGACGTGTCCCCGGCGTTGGCCTGGGCCGCGTTTGCCGCGCTGGTGGTTGCGGGTATGGTCGGGCTGTACGCAATATCAGCGCCACCGTACCGAGCGCTGGCGGTGATTGGCGCCGTCTATCTGCTGGTCAATGTGGCCTACTCGCTGCGGCTCAAGCGGGTCGCGCTGGTGGACGTGATGCTGGTGGCTGCGGGCTACGTGATGCGGGCCGTGGCGGGCGCGGTGGCGGTGGGCGCGACGCCGTCGCCCTGGCTCTACGCGGTAACGGCGGCCGGTGCGCTGTTCATCGTGATTGGCCGGCGTTACGCCGAGGCGCGGCTGGCCGGCCCGGACCCGGACGCGCAGCGGCCCACCCTGCAACACTACGGGCCGCCGGTGGGCGGTCAGCTGCTGGTGCTCTCGGCAACGGCTGCGCTGGTCAGCTATACGCTGTACGCCGTGGAGGCCGACAACCTCCCGGACAACAACACCATGCTGCTCACCGTGCCGCTGGTGATTTTTGGCCTGTTCCGCTACCTGTATCTGCTCAACCACAGCCGGGACGCCGAATCGCCTGAAATACTGATGTTGCGGGACGTACCGCTGCTGCTGTCGATAGCCGCGTGGGTGGTGGTTGCCGGGGGGGTATTGGTGTTGAACTGAACGTTGCTGGCTGCTGCGCTATAATGAACTCAATCAATGCTTTGCAGTGGGTTATCGGTTAGGTGGTTATGGACTGGCAGGAGCGTATCGTTACCGACCGGGAGATACTATCGGGGCAGCCGACGGTTAAAGGAACCGGGCTGGCGGTAGCATTCATCCTGGACCGGCTGGCAGACGGCGAAAGCGAAGCCACGTTGCTGAGCGCCCACAAGGAACTGTGCTCCGACGACATAAGGGCCTGCCTGCGCTATGCCAGCGAGCGCGTTGCGCCACGGAAGGTTTCCCCGATTAGCGATATGATCGCCAGCGAATCCATCCCGCAAGAGGCGCGGGCAATGCTGGTGAAAGCCGACGAGCGGTTCAGACACTACGACTACTGCGAAGGCTCGCGGCTGCTGTGGCAAGCGGTGGAATGGTCTATCAGACACGTTGCCGCCAAACGCGGCTGGCCGGCGGGGGACGAGCGGGAGTTGGAGCAGGTCGTGGAGCGGTTGGGCGACGAAACCGGCGACTATGACGAAAAGCTCACCATGATAGGCGGATTGCAAAACGCTCAGGTACTCCTGGACAACGCCAAACACGACGGTTATGTCCTGTCGCCGGACCGGACTGAATTTTACGCCAGTCTAGCTCCTCCCTTCATCGAACGCGTTTTTGCTGCCGCCAATACGGGCTAACGTAACGGTTATGACCCTGGATCAGCATCGTGAATGGGTGCAAATCTGCTCTGAATTGGCGGAACGTGAGTTCACCGCGCGGCGCACTGTAACCGGGGCGGAAATGGCGTGGGGCGCGGTTTCTCATGCAGTCAAGTGGGTTGCCCATCAGCGCGATGGGATGCCCACGTACAGCCATCACCATGTCGGATTGGCCGTTGATCAGCTGGATGCAGAATTCTCGGAACTGTACCTTGCCAGCGATTTTGGCCAGGCGGAATCCCTGCACGAGCATTTTTACCGGGGCCATTTACGTGACCACCAAGTACGCAATTCGTGGAATCTTGCGCAGCGTTTCATCGCCAACCTGCTATCCTTGCCAATACCGCCATAGCGTAGGGGCGAATGGCGATTCGCCCCTACATTGTTCCATCCGGGATTATGCCACCCCGGCCAGTTCCTTCTCCGGTTCAGGCGCTGGGACGCTGACCGACAGCGTCAGTCCGTCGCCAGCTTCATTCACGTCGGCGATCACGTGGTCGCCTTCGGAGAACTCGCCGGAGAGCACGCCCCGCGACAGCTGATTTTCCAGGTGGCGCTGGATGGCGCGGCGCAACGGGCGGGCCCCGTAGCTCACGTCGAACCCTTCCTTGACCAGCCAGTCGCAGCCGGCCTCAGTCAGTTCGCAGGTGATGCCGCGCTCGGCCAGGCGCTCCTGCACCTGGGTGACCAGCAGCCCCACGATCTGTCCAATCTGCGCCCGGCTCAGCGGGTGGAACACGATGGTCTCGTCGATGCGGTTCAGCAGCTCCGGGCGGAAGGCCCGGCGCAACGCCTCATGCACCGCGCGGGATTGCTCGGCGGTGACCTTGCCGGCATCCTGCTCCCGGTCGGCGCCGGGGCCCAGGCCGAAGGGCTGCCGTGACAGGTCGCCGGTACCCAGGTTGCTGGTCATAATGATCACGGTGTTGCGGAAATCCACGGTGCGGCCCTGGCCGTCGGTCAGCCGGCCGTCTTCCAGGATCTGAAGCAGCAGGTTGAACACGTCCGGGTGCGCCTTTTCGATTTCGTCGAACAGGATCACCTGGTGCGGCCGGCGGCGCACCGCCTCGGTCAGCTGCCCCGCGTCGTCATACCCGACGTAGCCGGGGGGCGCGCCAATCAGCCGCGACACCGTATGCCGCTCGCCGTACTCGGACATGTCCAGGCGCACCATGTTGTCATCATCCGCAAACAGGAACTCGGCCAGCGCTCGGCTCAGCTCCGTCTTGCCCACGCCGGTGGGGCCCAGGAAGATGAAACTGCCGTAGGGCCGCTTGGGGTCGTTGAGGCCGGAGCGGGCGCGGCGGATGGTGTCGGACACGGCGTTGATAGCCTCGTCCTGGCCGATGACCCGCTGGTGCAGATGGTCTTCCATGCGCAGCAGGCGTTCGGCCTCGCCTTCCATCAGGTGACCCACCGGGATGCCGGTCCAGTTGGACACCAGCTCGGCGATGTCCTTTTCGTTCACCACCAGGTCGGGGCCAGAGTCGTGTTCGATCCGCCGATGCTCGGCGTTCAACTCCTCTTCCAGGCGCATCCGCTCGGTGCGGTGCTGGGCCGACCGCTCGTAGTCAGACATCTGGTTGGCGCGCTCTTCAAGGTCCAGCAGTTCCCGGCGGCGGTTTTCCATCTCCTGCACCTGGGGCGGCAGGGAACCGGCGTCGATGCGGACCTTGCTGGCCGCCTCGTCGATGAAGTCGATGGCCTTGTCCGGCAGCTTGCGGTCGGTGATGTAGCGGTCGCTCAGGCGCACTGCCGCTTCCAGCGCGTTGTCGGTCATGGTCACCTTGTGGTGAGCCTCGTAGCGCGGCTTCAGCGCCCGCAGGATGGCAAGGGCCTGTTCCTGGTCGGGTTCTTCCACGTACACCGGCTGGAACCGGCGGGCCAGCGCCGGGTCCTTCTCGATGTGCTTGCGAAATTCGTCCAGGGTGGTGGAGCCGATGGCTTGCAGCTCGCCCCGGGCCAGGGCGGGTTTGAGCATGTTGCTGGCGTCCAGCCCGCCCTCGCCGGCGCCGGCGCCCACCAGCGTGTGCATTTCGTCCAGGAACACGATGACCTCGCCGTTGGACGACGTCACCTCGTCAATCACCGACTTCAGGCGTTCCTCGAACTCGCCGCGGAACTTGGCGCCGGCCACCAGCCGGCCCATGTCCAGGGCCATCACTCGCTTGTTGTGCAGGGAGTCCGGCACGTCGTCGCAGATGATCTTGCTGGCCAGGCCCTCCGCGATGGCCGTTTTACCCACGCCGGCCTCGCCGATCAGCACCGGGTTATTCTTGGTGCGCCGGGTGAGCGTCTGCATAACCTGGCGGATTTCCTGCTCGCGGCCCACCACGGGGTCCAGCTTGCCGACGCGGGCCAGCTCCGTGAGATCAACGCTATACTTCTCCAGCGAGCGGTAGCACTGCTCGGCGTTGGGGTCATCGACCCGGTGGGCGCCGCGCAGTTTCTGCATCGCCTGATAGACCATCTCCTGGTTGATGCCCAGGTCCTGGAACAGGCGGGCGGAATCGCCCGAGTTTTCCCGGGCGGCGGCGACCAGCAAGTGCTCGACGCTGATGAACTGGTCGCGCAGCCGTTGGGCCTCTTCATCCGACACCTGGAGCATGCGCTGCAGCCGGGGCGTGATGAAAATCTGCTGGGATCCGGCGACCATTTTCGGCATACCTTCCAGCGACTGGTGCAGCCGGCTCTTGACCTGTTCCGGGTCCACACCCAGCTCGCGCAGGATGCGCTCGGGCAGCCCGTCTTCCAGGGCGACCAGCGCCAGCAGCACGTGCTCCACGTCCCATTGGGTGTGCTGGTAGTTCCTCAGCAGTTCCTGGGAACGTTGCAGGGCTTCCTGCGCTTGGCGGGTGAATTTTTCTGCGCTCAGTACCATATCGGTCACCTCCACTCTAATTATTGCGGGACGGGCTGACGGTCCGGTTATGCCCGGCGGCTCTCAACCGCGCCACTTCGTTGGCCAACGCGTCCACTTCCGCCTCCAGCTCCCGGATCCGGTCAACCAGTTTCAGGGCGATCTCGGCTCCGGCCAGGTTCACGCCCATCTCGTCGGTAAAAGTCTTGATGCGCCGCAGCCTTTCCACGTCGGCCATGGAGTAGAGCCGCTGGCGGCCTCCGGAACGGGACGGCATTACGAGGCCCACGCGTTCGTAGTAACGCAGCGTCTGGGCGTGCAATCCCACCATGCGGGCCGCGACGCTGATGACGAAGCAGGGTTCGGTGGTGAAATCGTCATTTGGCGTCATGGCAAATTACTCCTTTGTCGATGGTTCTTTTTCGGTTTCCAGCGCGCGCATCCGCTCGAACAGATCGCGCTGTTCTTCGGTAAGGTTGGAAGGCAGTATCACGTTGACGGTGGCGTACAGGTCGCCCCGGCGCTCAGAGTCGTTCAACCGGGCCATGCCCTGGCCGGCCAGCCGGAACCGCCGGCCGTTCTGCGTTTCGGGCGGCAGCGTCAACTCGATTTGGCCGCGCAGCGTGCGCACCTGCGCCGTGCCGCCCAGCATCGCGTCCAACAGCGGCACATCCACCGACGTGTGCAGGTCGGCGCCCTGCCGCTCAAACCGTTGGTGGGGCAACACCGATACCACCAGGTTGAACTCGCCGCCGGACTCATTGCCCGCTGCGATGTGCACCCGGCCGCCGTCGGCGATTCCCGGCGGGATTTTGACTTCCAGCCGACGGCCGCCGGGCAGGTTGACCCGGCGCGTCGTGCCGGCGTCGGCTTCCTCCAGCGAAATGTCCACTGGAATCTCCGCCGGTCGCGGCCGCGGCCGTTCGCCCATACCGCCCGAGTCCCTGATCCCTCCCAGGCCGCCGAGTAGATCGGAAAGCGACGCGCCGCCGATGTTGAACGAGAAGCCGCCCGATCCGTGGCCGGCGTTGCCGCCCCGGAAGAATTGCGAAAAGTCCGGGCCGCCCTGCTGCTCAAAATGCTCGGCGTGCTGCCACTGGTCGCCGTAGCGGTCGTATTTCGCCCGCTTATCGGCGTCGGACAGCACCTCGTAGGCGGCATTGATGGACTTGAACCGCTCGGCGGCGGCGTCATCGCCCGGGTTCACGTCGGGATGGTGCTGGCGGGCCAGCCGGCGGTACGCCTGACGGATTTCCTTCTCGTCGGCGCCGCGCGGCACGCCTAATATGTCATAGTAATCGGCCATTTCGGTCAATGATCCTGATAAAATGGTGCTGCTACCATCATACATGGCAATGGCCATTTAGTCAATAAGATAATGTGATTGTAGCGTAATAGTTGATAAATTACCATCAAGTTTATAAAGTAGTCACTGTCAGTTGGCAAAAGCCGACCGACGGAGATTCCGGCCAGAGAGCCGACTTGATGGAGGAACGACTATGACCATGCAGCGATTTGATCCTTTCCGCGAAATGCGCCGCTTCAACCGCCTGATGTCCAGCCCGCTCTGGGTTGGCCAACGCTGGGGTGATCCCATGGAGGGCGACGACGATCAGCCCTCCGACACGTGGTCCATTCCCATGGACGTGCGCCGGGACGACCAGGCGCTGACCGTGAGAGCGTCGCTCCCCGGCTTTGCCGCCGAGGACGTGGACGTGTCCATCAGCCCCGACCGGGTACTGGCGGTCAAGGCGTCTCGCCAGTCCGAGGTAACCCGTGAGAGCGAGGAGTACCTGATGCGGGAGCGTCGCACCGGCAGATTCTCCCGGGCCATCCGGCTGCCCAGCGACCTCAAGCTGGACGACGCGGCCGTGGCCCTGGACAACGGCGTGCTGACGGTGACGGTGCCCGTGGCCGAAACGGCGCAGACCCGGCGGCTCCACATCGCCGGCGGCGCGGCATCTGACAGCGCGGCTTCGGGCAGCGCGTAACCGACGACCTCACAGGTCGCTTACGCCGGGGGCGGGTTTATCACCCGCCCCTTTTGCGCGGTCCGTCCTTCAAGATTGCGTAAACTGCCATTGCGAGCGTAGCGCGGCAATCTCGCCAGCGCTATTGACACTCGCCAATGTTATGCTATGATTTGTTTCCGCAAATCTATGCAACAACAGAGGTTCGCATATGTCCGGACACGACTCAGCGGTTTCACGGCTTCGCGCTCAAGGGTATCGAATGACTCCACAGCGGCTTTCCGTGCTGGATATCGTCGCCCGGCGCACCGGGCACGTCGGAGCGGATGAAGTGTGGAACCTGGCCCGGGAAGAACACCCCTACGTTGACCTGGCGACCATCTATCGCACCCTGCAATGGCTCAAGGGCCTGGGCGTGGTCACCGAAGTCATCATCGGCAACAAGCTGCACTTCGAAATGTCCGACCATCACAACCCCCACAACCACATGGTCTGCTCCGTGTGCGACGGCGTGCAGACCCTCACCCCCGACTACCTGGCCGAATTCAGCCAGCGCCTGGAGCAGGAGTTCGGCTTCTCCCCCAGCCTGGACAACATAACCATTGGTGGCGTGTGCAATCAATGCCGGGCAGTGACGTAGATTGCGTCTGCCCAACTCTCCCCTCATGAGGTATAGTTCCATGTTTTACAAGCTGTTTGCGGCCTCGCTGATTGCGCTCGCCGCCGCGGTGTTGGTCGCCTGTTCGCCAGCGGCGGCGCCGGCCCCCGCGCCAACCGAACTGCCGGCATCATCACCCTCAACCACCACATCCGCGCTGAATGTTGTCAGCACGGTCTCTCCCATCACCAGCGTGGTGGAAAACATCGGCGGAACCCGCATCAACCTGATCGGCGTGGTGCCCGAGGGCGTCAACTCGCACACTTTCGATCCGGCTCCCTCCGTCGCCGCCACCCTATCGCAGGCGGACTTGATTTTCCTCAACGGCCTGTTCCTGGAGGAGCCCACCCTGGAGATGGCCAAGGCGAACCTCAAGCCCGGGGCGTCCATCGTGAGTTTGGGGGAACAGACCATAAGCCGCGACCAATGGGAGTTCGACTTCTCTTTCCCGGAAGAGCTTGGACATCCCAATCCGCACCTCTGGCCCGACCCCATCCTTACGCTGCGTTACGCTGAGATAGTGCGGGACAACCTGACCGCCCGGGACCCGGCCAACTCCGACTACTATTCGTCCAACTACGATGCGTTTGCGGCACGCATCGCGTCACTGGACGCCGCCATCAAGGAGGCGGTACCGACCATACCGCCGGAAAATCGCAAACTCCTCACCTACCACGACTCCTGGGCCTACTTCGCCGACCGGTATGGTATAACCGTCGTGGGCGCCGCCCAGCCGGAGGACTTCTCGGAGCCTTCGGCCAAGGAGGTAGCGGACCTGATCACCCAGATTCAGACCGAGGGCATCCCGGCCGTGTTCGGCTCTGAGGTGTTCCCCAACGACATCATGGAAACCATCGCCGCGGAATCGGGAGCCACCTACATCGACGAACTGAGCGACGATGACCTGCCCGGCGTCCCAGGGGACCCGGACCACAGCTACCTGGGGCTTGAGGTGGCGAACTTGAGGATAATCATTCCTGCCCTGGGCGGCGATGCCTCCGCTTTGGACAAAGTTGACATCTCTCCCGTCTTTGAAGGCGCATCCAACGCGGTCTATCCTCAGTAACGCCGGCGAGTCATTCACCAATCAACACGGATACGCCATGCTGCACCCGCCCGAACTGGAACACCTCCACAGGCCGGATCCCAATGCCAGGCCCATCGTCGAACTGAGAAACGTATCGGCCGGTTATAACGGAGTGCCGGTTCTCAGCGACGTGGATCTCAGGATAATGCCGGGCGATTTCATCGGCCTGCTGGGACCCAGCGGCTCCGGCAAGACCACGCTGCTACGGACCATCCTGGGCGCGGTGCCGACGCAGAGCGGGGAACTGAGGGTGCATGGCATCCCCACGCGCGCCAGGCGCATGCCCGCCGGCTACGTGCCGCAACTGGAAACCATCGACTGGAACTTTCCGGTGACGGTGGAGGAAGTGGTGATGATGGGGCGCACCATGTCCAATACCTGGTTCCCCTGGTTCCGCAAGCAGGAACGGGAACTGGCCTACGACATGATGGAGCGGCTGGGCATCGCCAGTCTCGGCAAACGGCACATACGCCAGTTGTCAGGGGGCCAGCAGCAACGGGTCTTCCTGGCCCGCGCCCTGGTGAGCAGCCCCGAGCTGCTGCTGCTGGACGAGCCCACCGCCGGCGTGGACGTGAAGACCCGGGACGACGTGATGCACCTGCTGCACGACCTTAACCACGCCGGCGTAACCATCATCCAGTCCACCCACGAGATCAACACGGTGGCCGTGCATCTGCCGCGGATCGTCTGCATCAATGGAGCCATCGTCGCCGACGGCCCGCCCAACCGGGTGATCACGCCCCACATTCTGTGGGAGGTGTACGGCGCCGAGATGCCGGTAATCCAGTATCACGGGATGCCCATGGTCGCCGAAAGCGCCCACTTCTGGATCGACCGCAACGGCGGCGAACCCCTGGCAACCGTGCCGGACGAAAGCCACCGGGAACCCATCCTGCCACACACCCACCCCACGGGCGACAACGTGCCTGCTCACCACCATCACGACGCCAGCAGCGATTAGGCTCTCCACAACCCATGCTGCTGGAACCCTTTGAGTTCGGTTTTTTCGTGCGGGCGATCATTGCGGCCAGCCTGGTCGGCGGGCTGTGCGGCCTGATGGGGGTGTACATCGTCCTGCGCGGCATGTCTTACATCGGGCACGGGCTTTCCCACGCCGTTTTCGGGGGCGCTGTTGTCAGTTCCATCATGTCGATAAATTTCTTCATTGGAGCGACGGCTTGGGGTTTCCTGTCGGCTCTGCTCATCGCGTGGACCACTCGCAAAAACCCCATAGGCTCAGACGCCGCCATCGGGATCATCACCACTGCCAGCTTCGCCCTGGGCATCGCCATCGTCAGCCGCAGCCACACCGCTACCCACAACTTCGAAGCCTCGTTGTGGGGGAGCGTCCTGGCCGTTGACCGGGAAGACCTGATCGCCATAGCCGTTGCCGCCTTGGTGATCGCCGTGATTTTCTTCGTAGCATACAAGCTGTTCCTCTTTGCCACCTTCGACCCCGATGTTGCCCAGTTCTACGGAGTCCCCACAGGCTGGGTTGACACGCTGTTTTCCCTCATGCTGGCCGGCACCATCGTGGTGTCGATGCAGGTGCTTGGCGTAACAATGATCGCTGCCGCCGTGGTCATCCCCCCTATCGTTGCGCGGTTGCTCACCAACAGCTTCAGAAAGATGGTTATGCTCTCCACGGCAATCGGCATAATCTGCTCCGTGTTGGGTATCTACATCAGCTACTTCGTTGATGTATCATCAGGAGCCAGCGTAGTGCTGCTTTCAGCGGCGGTATTCGTCGCAGTACTGGCCTGGTCCAAAATTCGCAGCAACTGGTTCCCAGAGGCGGAAGACCTGTCCAGCCTGCCACGGGAATCCGCAGGAACGTTCGAGTAAACACCCCAATCCGCGCATCGGGCAACCACGGGCCACAGGAGGTCGCTATGGCGCACGCTCATCACCATCACGCCGCTCCTTCGGTAACGGAGGGCCGCACCGGGTTCCGACGCGGCGCAGCGTTTATCATCGGCGGCCTGTCCAGCGGGCACGGCGTTTTCCATTCCATCCAACAGAGCTTCATAGTGGTGCTTCCTGAAGTGCGCAACGTGCTTTTGGGCGGCGACACTCTCGTCGGCAACCTGGCCGTTACGAGCATCCAAACCACCCGTGAAATTGCCTCAGGCGTTGTGGCCTTGCCCGGCGGCGTTTTGACTGACGCACTGCGCCGTTACTGGGGCTGGGTAATGGCAGTCTGCATGGCCTTGTTCGGCGTCGGCTGGCTGCTGATGTCCGCCGCCGGCTGGCAAGTACCCGGCTCAACCTGGGTTGCTGGCAGCGAGCCGGCAGCCACGTCCACGTCGCTGAATCCAGTGGGATATACGCTGCTGCTAATCGGCATGGCGGTGGTAGCGATTGCCGCATCGGTATGGCACCTGCCGGCCATGGCCGCCCTGTCGTCGCACTTCACGCACCGGAGAGGGACTGTGCTGACCTTCCACGGCGTGGGCGGCAACATCGGCGACGTTATTGGCCCCGTACTCACCGGCATCCTGCTGCTGTCTCTGGCCTGGCAGTCCATTATCACCATTTACGCCGCGGTGCCCATCTTCCTGACGTTCCTGGTGTTCTGGGCGTTCCGGGACATCGGACAGCGGGCGCAGGCTGCGGTGGAGGAAAAGGCCGTCAGCACGATGCAAACCCAGATTGCCGAAACCAAATTGCTGGTTCGCAATCCTCGCGTGTGGGGCATCACCGTGGTGGCTGGTCTGCGGGGAATGGCCTACATTGGATTCATCACCGTCCTGCCACTCTACCTGACCGACGTGTTGGGATTGAAGACGGAAGGTGGGGCAAAAGGTTTTGAAAACTTCTTTTTCAACTTCCTGAGCGGCACCGGCTTCCGGGGCTTACTCATCGGCCTGCTGGTGTTCGTCGGCATTTTCGCGAGCCCGGTGATGGGCTACCTGTCCGACCGATTCGGGCGCAAAATTATCCTGGTGCCAGGGATGCTGTTCCTTGCCGTGGTGACACTGCTGATGGCGCCATTCGGTAGCAACCTGGCGTTGATGACCGTCCTGCTGGCCGCCCTGGGCCTGTTCCTGTACAGCGACCAGCCCATCCTGACGGCGGCGGCGATGGACATCGTGCGCGAGGGGACGGCGGCCACCACGTTGGGGCTGCTGTCAACCTCCCGGTTCATCCTCAGCGCGGCGTCGCCCATCATCGCCGGCTGGCTGTACACCCAGGAGGCTTCGTACCTCTTCTACTACACCGCCGTACTGTACGTGGCCGCCGCCATAATTCTGGCCATGATTCGCCTGCCGCAACTGGCTCCGGTTGACGACCACCACGATCATCAGCACCACGACGAGCACGGACACGCGCCCCATTCGGCTGATGCCCATGACCACCACGGCGACCATGACCAGGGCCACGGTCACGACCACCACAGCGAATCCGGGCACGAAGGGCACGGACATCGCCACTAGGTCCGGCAGGTAAGCCGACAAAAATGCAGGGGCGGGTCTGGGACCCGCCCCTGCAACGCTCAGGTTGTGAAACCGGACTAGTCCTCGTTCTGCTGAGTCTGGCTGCCCTTCACCGTGATGGTGATGTGGGACATGGCCGTCTCGCGGGAGCCGTGCCAATGGTCTTCGCCGGCCGGGATGATGGCGACGTCGCCCTCGGTTACGGTCACTTCCTCGTCGCGGGTGGCGACGATGCCGGTGCCCTCGGTGACGATCAGGATCTGGTCGCCGCTGTGGGTGTGGAACTTGTTGCGCACGCCGGCGCCGAAGTGGACGATGCCGAAGTTGAAGTTGTTGCTGTCGTCGGGGTCCAGGATCGCCTGCCGGCCCACCGGCCCGGTGAACAGGGGCGCGGTGCCTTCAGTCCGTTCCACATCCGACATCTTTACGATTTTCATTGCAGCAGTGTACCTCCGGATAGTTTTGCGATGGGTCGATTGCCGAACCAATCATACCCGCCGCCGCTTACCCCGTCCAGTTACGATATGTCCTGCGTCCATCCGCTCATGGTGAGCCTGTCGAACCATCTACCTGAAGGGGCCGGCATCCTTCGACAAGCTCAGGATGAGCGTAAGGAAGGTTTGAGTTGCCTTTGAACAAGCCCTGGCGAGCAGCCCGTTTCGTTGACACTGCTACCGTCGGCTCGTACACTGCAACGGCAGTATTCGCCCAGTCCGTTTGGCGCCGCTTTTCTCCCAGGAGGTATCCCGATGAGTTTTGACCTGTACGAAAAGGGAATGAAAGTCGAAGCCGTCGCCGACTTCGAGGTTCGCGAAGTCATGGCCTCCCCGGTCGGCTCTTCCGTCCGCAGCATCACCACCGGAGACGTTGGCGAAGTGCGCGAAAAGCGCACCATCGGCCCCGCCACCTGGCTCATCGTCTATTTCGACAGCGTAAAGCGCCAGATCAACGTTGATGAGACCAATATCGACAACATCAAACCCGCCGAATAACGCCTACGCCGGAGAACTCGTTCATGCCAAGCAACCCCATCGCCCAGGTCAATACCCTTGCCTTCGACATGTTCGGCACGGTACTGGACTTGGGCGGCAGTCTGATCGGCCCCGCCGACACGTTCCTCAAAGCCTGCGGTTCATCGGTTACCGGCGACCAGCTCTGGGCCGACTGGCGCGGGCGGCAGCGCATCGAGCAGTACCAGGACAACCTGTTCATGCTGGGACACAGCGGTTACCTGGAAACCTGCCGCCGTTCCTTCATCTACTGCCTAAGGCTGCACAAGGTGGATTTCACCTACGATGACGTGGCGAAATTCATGGCCGCGTACGACGGTCTGCGCCCCTACGACGACGCGGTGGCCGGCTTGCGGCGGCTGGCCGACAGCGGCCGCTTCCGCATGGTAGCCATTTCCAACGGCGAGCAAACCTACCTGGAAAAACTGGTCCGCGACAACATCGGCGTGCCGTTTGACGACATCATCTCCGTGGAAAAGGCCGGCGCTTTCAAGCCCCATCCTGCGGTGTACCGGACCGCCGCCCGCATCCTGGGCAAAGCGCCCGGCGAGATTATGATGGTCGCCGCCCACTCGTTCGACATTACCGGCGCCCGGGCCTGCGGGTATCGCGCCGCCTACGTCAACCGCTACGACCTGCCCAACGAGGAGTCGGCGTACCTGCCCGACTTCGAGGTGGCGGACTTCAACCAACTGGCCGACCGTCTGCTATCAGCTTCGGAGACCGCCTGATCGCCATGGCTGCCGCTGCCATCGCTGGCCGGCTCAGCACCTTCTCCGCGCTGCGCCACCGGGATTTCCGGTGGTTCTTTTTGAATATCGGGGTCCAGTCCTTCGGCCAGGGCATCCAGTTCCTGGGCATTGGATGGCTCATCTATGACCTGACGGGCGACAAAACGTCGCTGGGTCTGGCAGTCAGCATTTTCGGCGTATCCAACCTGTTCTTTACCTTTGTCGGCGGGGTGCTGGCCGACCGGGTGGACCGCAAGCTGTTCCTGATTTTCTGCGTTCTGGGCAACGCCGCTATCACCCTGGCCCTGGCCTTTCTCGCTCTGACCGGCCTGGCGCAGGTCTGGCACGTGTACGTCGTAGTTTTCATCCTGGGCGGGTTGATGGCCGTGCAGATGCCGGCGCGTTTCGCCCTCGCCGCCGACCTGGTGCCCCGCGAGGACATGATGAACGCGGTGGCGTTGCACACCTCCATCGGTCAGATTGGCAACATGATTGGCCCGCTGGTCGGCGGCTGGGCCATCGACCATATCGATACCTGGGCAGCCATTATGATCAACGGCGCCAGCTACCTGTTGGGCATTGTGTTCCTGCTGATGATGGCCAAGCCGCCCACCACGACCAGGCGCAACTCGTCGCCGGTCAGCGACCTCATCGGAGGGTTCTCGCACGCCATTCGCACGCCCATGGCCGCCGTCCTGATCCTTATGTCCGCGTCCTTCGGGTTCTTCGGCATGGCCTACATGCAGGTGGTCGTTGGTTTCACCCAGGAATTCCTCAAGCTGAACGGCACGCAGACCGGCATATTCATGATGGCGCGCGGCGGCGGCGCTTTTCTCGGGTCGATGGTCGTGGCCAGTTGGGGCGACCGCAAGCGCAAGGGGCTGCTGATGTACCTGGAGGTCACCCTGTGCTGCGTCGGCCTGATCGTCATGGCCTGGACGCCCTGGTTCTGGGCCGGCTGTGTCCTCGTGGCCATGGTCGGCTCCACCAGCATCGGCGGTTTCTGGCCCGTATCCAGCTCCCTGATGCAGCTGACCACCGCGCCGGAGATGCGCGGGCGCATGATGGCCATGATGCAGCTCGCCCCGGTGTTCCACTTCCTGGGCGCGTGGCCCCTCACCTGGCTGGCGCAGCTCTACGGCTGGTCCATCGCCATCAGCAGCGGCGCGGCGGTGTTGCTGGTCATATCGATCGCCGGGTGGATGTACCGCCCCATGGTGCGCCGGATGGACGAAATCTGACGGCGCCCCCTTGCCGCCGTATTCTTGCCTGCCGGTGTCAACTATCGTATATTAACCATCAACAGGCGCCCATCTTATTCACGAAAGGAGCAGCAAAATGGTAAAACCCAAGCAAGTCGGCCATCTGGTAATCAACGTCTCCGACGTGGAGGCATCGACCAAGTTCTACACCGAAATTCTCGGCTTCCAAATCGCCGTCCAGCGCCCCACCGCAACCTTCCTCACCTGTGGCGAGATTCACCACGACCTGGCCCTGTTCCAGGCGTCCGACGATTCCCCGGCCACCGGCAAGGGCAATATCGGCCTGAACCACTTCGCCGTGCAGGTCGAGGACTTCGACTCCCTGCGCGACCTCTACCACAGCCTGATCGAAAACGACATCAAGGTGGACCGCACCACCGACCACGGCATGACCGGCAGCGTCTATTTCGAGGACCCGGACGGCAACGGCATCGAGTTCTACTACGACAAGTTCGATACTCCCGAAGAGGGCCTCGCCGAAATGCGCCGCGAGGGTCGTGAGAACACCGTGCTGGTCATTGACTAGCCCACAATTCTCGTCGCGCGAATGCGTAGGGGCGGGCCTTGTGCCCGCCCCTGTTCCGTTCCGGTAGCGTCGGGATGCCCGTCACCGCGCCCCGGCCAGGCCCTCGTCATCGTCGCCCGGCAGGTCAAACTGCCCCAGGATGTCGGCCAGCGTGCCCTCAATGCTCGGCGGCAGTTCGATGGGTTCCTCAAAGGCCTGGAAATTGTGCTCGCTCCGCACCCGGTCGATGTAACGCCGGGCTTCGTCGTTGCGTTGCGCCACCCGGTCCAGTGATTCCTGGAGGCGTTGCGCTTCCTCTTCGTACCGGGGCCGCAGGTCCGACAGGTCGATGTCCAGCGAGTACAACGCGCGCAACCGCCGCATGATGTCGTAAAAGGCCCGGTGGTCGGTGGTAATACCCAGTTGGCCGCCGCTGCCGCCGCTGAATGGGAACATCGGGGCCATGGCACCCACCCGCACCATCTCGACGTCGGGATGCTGGTAGTGGGCCATGCTCACCATGGCCATTCCGACCGTCGGCCCCTGCCGCTGCTGAGACCCGTAGCTGGAAAACAACATCCCGTGCTGTCGCAGCTCATCGGCCATTGACGCCTTGCTGTACACGCACGAGATCCGCCGCTCCTGCTCGGGAGGGGCGGGGCCGTTGTAGCCTTCCACCGCCGCGATCTTGGGATTGCCCAGGGCGGCCACCGCTTCAAAGAACGCCTGCCCATACAGGTCGATCCGATACCACGGCTCGATGCCCAGGAATATTACCAGCCCGTTGCCGGCATCCCAGAACCTGTTGTCCCATTGCATCGGGCGGCTCGGCAAGCCGTCGCTAAAGGCGGCGCGGGGACGATAGAGGTCGTGGGTGCCGGCCACCTGGAACGGGAAGCACATCCTCGAAATCTCATCGGTCATCTGTCCGATGCTGCGGGCTGACAGCTTGTCGATCAACCAGCGCGGCATCCCGCTGGATATGTTGCCGCCGTCCGACCACTGACGACGCCAGCCGGCTATGACTACCCGGGTCTCGGGTACCTCGTCCAACGCAATCAGTGGTTCGGCCATAGTCCTTCAACCCTCCCGCCTGGCCCAACCTATATCAGCTGGGCCGGCGTGAAGATGCCCTCCATGTCTTCCTCAGTGGCGGGAGTCTGCGCCGGCTGGTTCAGGTTGGTATCCATAAACCAATAGACCTGCTTCAGGTGGTGCGTGCTGTGGCTCAGGATGATGTTGAGCAGTTCCAGCACGGTGACCTCCCCGCCGTAGTGGGCCGGCACCACACGGTCGAATCCCTCGGCGTCCCCGCTGTTCAGGAACGCGACGATCCCGTCGGCAACGCCGTTGGCATAGTCGGCAATATCCTGCGGCTTCACCAGGTGCGCCAGGCTCTCTCGGCAGGCCCGCATGTCATCCGAGCTCATGGAGCCGCGGGTGCGGCTGGTGTACGCCAGCTCCGGGAACGACACGATGTGCACCAGGGTGTCGCGGAGCATCTCGGGCCGCCACTGCACCGGCTGTGCGAGTTGCTCTTCGGAAAGCTCCAGCGTGGCGCGGACGGCGGCTTCCAGGATCACACGGTACTTGTCCGCCAGCCAGGCGGTTTTGCCCGACAGGTCGATGGGAGCATCTTCCAGGCCCAGCGCCGGAATGAGCTTCTTCGGGTAGTATCCGATGATGACCTCGGTGCCGTCGATGATGGTCACGGGCGCGGACAGCACGCCCCGGGATTTCAGGTCCTCGCGGGCCGCGTCGTCGGTCAGCAGGTCGTGGTGTTCATACTGAACACCGTTGGACGCCAGGAATTCCTCCAGCGTCCGGCAGCTGAATCAACCAGGGTTGGTGTAAACGTGGACTTCTCGTACTGCGGTTGTCATTTTCCTCTCCTACTTAATGTCCTACCCGTCATTCCCGCGTAGGCGGGAATCCAGGAGTCTTTGCATCAGCGGGGTCACCGGATTCCTGCTTCCGCAGGAATGACCAATAAAACCTGCTCCTATTCGCCGGCGCGGAACCAGTCTGATTTGCGCTCAGCGATCATGATCGTCGTGCAGTTGGTGTTGGCCCGTATGCAGTCCGGCATCACCGACGCGTCGGCCACGTGCAGATTTTCCAGCCCGTACACCTTGCAGTGCTGGTCAACCACGGCCATCGGGTCGTCGGGCGTGCCGATCTTGCAGGTGCCCGAGATGTGCTGCGAGGTGCTGACGGTGCGCTTCATCCAGTCGTTCAGCGCCTCGTCGCTCTCCAGGTCCGCCGGCAGCGGGTCCAGCAACTCGTCGGCCACGTCCCGATAGTGTTCGCTGTCCAGCAGGTTCACACAGAGCCGGACGGCCTCGCGCATCCGCGACAGGTCGAACTCCTCCTGGAAGTAGTTGTAATTCAGCGCAACCTGCTCGTGCGGGTCGGTGCTGGCCAGCTGCAGGTGGCCGGAACCCACCGCCAGCTCCAGGATGCAGGTGAACCGGATGCCCTCGGCTTCCAGCGGGTCGCCGGCGATGGGCGACGAGAACGACGACTGCATGATCTGGATGTCGTTGCGCAGGTGGCTGCCTGTCGCCGTGTAGCGCAGGCAAACCTGGGTGCGCGGCACCGACGGGTCCAGCGGGAAGTCGTCCCTGACCTTCACCGGCACGCGGATATTGGGATGGTCGCGCAGGTTCCGGCCCACGCCGGGCAGCTCATGCACCACCGGAATGCCCATCTCCCGCAGGTGGTCGGCCGGGCCCACGCCGGACAGCAGCAGCAGTTGCGGCGACCCTATCGCCCCCGAACTGAGGATGATGTCCTCGCCCTCCACGGTGAACACTTCACCGCCGCTTTCCACCTCGACGCCTACGGCCTTCTTGCCCTCGAAAACGATCCGACGGCAGGTGACGTTGGCGCGGATGGTCAGGTTCAGCCGGTGCCGCGCTTCCCGCAGGTACGTGATGGACGTACTCATGCGTACCCCGTTGGGGTTGTTCATGGGGATGGGGCCAACGCCGCCCGAATCCGGGTGGTTCATGTCGGGGTCGTCGGGGTATCCGGCGGCGCGGCAGGCGTTCCAGAACGCCACCTGGGCCGGCAGCCAGTCCTCCCGGCGGTGGCGGCGCACCGGAATCGGGCCGGTGTTGCCGTGGAAATCGTCCGTGATGTCGGTGTCGGTTTCCAGCTTGCGGAAGTACGGCAGGCACTCGGTGAAGCCCCACTCGTCATTTCCCAGCGCCGCCCAGGCGTCGTAATCCTCGGGCACGCCACGCAGCAGCACCTGCCCGTTGATGGCCGACGAACCGCCCACGACCCGGCCGCGCGGCACGGGCATGGGATTGGCCTGCCCGGGGTTGTTCGCCCAGAACGTCCAGTTGTGCGGCGCGTTGACCGCCGAGGCCGTCTGGTCGTAGCCGTACTTCAGGTCGTCGGGGTACAGCTCGAAGTCCGGGTAGTCCGGTCCGGCCTCCAGCACCAGCACTGAACGGTCCGGATCCTCGGTGAGGCGGGCTGCCATCGTGCAGCCGGCCGATCCGGCGCCGATGATGATCACGTCATACTTCATTGCGCTACGCCTCCTGGTGGACGCCTACGTGTTTTGCCTTGTGCGGATTATCGCCGCTTACGCCATCGCCGGCAAGCGGGAGAGTCGCTGCGCCACTGTATCATACGGCCATGGATTTCCCAATCCAAACCGTTTTGCGCTATACTGCGGCCAATTCGCGCCCAAGGCCGGCAGCGCCTCTTACGGTTTCATAAACCGCCGCTGCGTCGTGTGCGCTTGATGTAATCCGTCACCACGAGAGGAGATTAGCCATGCAGTTCGGCCTGCTTTACGAATGCCAGCGCCCTTTCCAGGGCACTGAGATCGATTGGAACGCCCTTTATAAGGAAACACTGGAACAGTGCGAGCTGGCCGACCAGGTGGGGTTCGACAACCTCTGGTTCGTGGAACACCACTTCCTCACCGGCTTCTCCGGCTCGCCTTCCCAGGACGCCATGTTCGGCGCGCTGAGCCGCATCACCAAGCAGATCCGCATCGGCTACGGCGTCTGCATCCTGCCCTACCACCACCCCGTTCGCGTGGCCGAGCGCGTCGCCCTGCTGGACCAGCTCACCGACGGCCGCATCGAGGTCGGCACCGGCCGCTCCAACGCCTACGAGCAGACCGGCCTGGGCATCGACCCGCGGGAGACCCGCAACCTGTGGAACGAGTCCATCAGCATGCTGCCCAAAATCTGGACGTCGGACGAGTACGAGTACGAGGGTGAAAACTGGAGCGTGCCCAAGCGGCGCGTGCTGCCCAAGCCCTTCCAGCAGCCGCACCCGCGCCTCTACTTGGCCTGCACGTCGGAAGACAGCTTCCGCCTGGCCGCCCAGAAAGGCATCGGCGTGTTGTCCTCCGCTTCCTACGCCGTGGAAGTCCTCAAGGAAAAGGTGCAGATCTACCGCGACGCCCTCAAGGATTGCGAGCCGGTAGGCGAATTTGTCACCGAGTTCTGGGGCAACAACGTCCACGGTTTCTGCGACGATGATGACGACTACGCCAAGGAGTTGGCCGCCGAGTCCATGAAGACCTTCTTCGGCCCCGACAAGCCCTACATCGCCGGCCGCATCGGGGCCTACGAGGAGTTGCTGGAGGCCTGGGGCGGGGTGCCCGAGCACCTTTCCGCCGACTTCAGCCGCTGGCTCCGCCAGTCCGACGAGGAGCACCAGCAGCTGGCCCAGGACGTCGGCCTGTCGCTGGACGCCGGTCCCGGCGCCGCCCGCGCCGCCATTGCCCAGCTGGACGGCAAGACCCTTTCCGACCGGGGCGTCATCATCGCCGGCAACCCTGAGTCCTGCATCAAGACCTGCCAGATGTATGAAGACATCGGCGTGGACCAGGTCATGCTGATCATGCAGACCGAGACCATCCCCCACGAAAAGGTCATGGCCTCCATCGAGAAGTTCGGCAAGGAAGTCATCCCGGCCTTCCGAAACGGCAACGGCTCCAAGTAGCCGCCGTTACAATTCCCTGGCTTCCGTAGGGGCGAATAATTATTCGCCCCTACATTTCTGGCGACTACTTTGTGACCATTATGTCCACTTCACTCAACAGCCCTCCCTCCGTAAAATTCAACGTCCGCGTCAACCAGTACCGCTACTCCTACGAGGATTTGCGGCGCATCTGGCTGGAAGCGGATCGCTTGGGCTACTACTCGGCCAGCGTGTTCGACCTGCTCAACACCGACGCCCTGGAATGTTGGACCACCCTTACCGCGTTACTGGCCCAGACCCAACGCATCCGCGCCCTGCCCATGGTGCTGGCCAACCCCTACCGCCATCCTGCCCTCCTTGCCAAGATGGCCGCGACCCTGGACGTCATCAGCGGAGGTCGTGTGACCATCGGCATCGGAGCCGGCGGCAGTCGCAGCGACACCCGGTCCAGCGGTCTTGCGTTTCCTTCCACCAGCGAACGGTGCGAGATGCTGGAGGAGTCGGTACATTTCATCCGCCGCCTCTGGACTGAACCGTCCGTAACATTCGAAGGACGTTATTACAGCATCGACGGCGCGACCATCCAGCCCAAACCCGTTCAGCAGCCCACGCCTCCCATATTCGTCGGAGGCCACGGCCCGCTCTATGTCATGCCCACCATTGGCCGCATTGCCGACATCGCCAACGTGGGCAACAACGACACGGTGAACGATCATCTCATGCATCAGAGCATCGTCTTTCGCGCCGCCGAAGACGCCGGCCGCGACCCGTCCACCATCGAGTGGACCCACAACGCCGACTGCGTCATCGCGCCCACCCAGCGGGAATACGACGCGCTGGTGGCGCAACTCGCTCAGGAGGCCGGGGTGACCGCCTACGAATACCAATCTCAACGATTGCAGAACACCTTATCCGGAACCCCGGAGCAGGTGGCCGACCGCATCAACGAATACGTTGAATTCGGCATTCGCTATTTCTGCATAGTCTTCTCGTATCCTACGCCGTCCGAAACCCTCGCCCTGTTCGCCGATGAGGTGATGGCGAAGTTCAACGGGTAGCCGGACTCCCGGCGCGTTGGGATGGCGACAATCGGGGCTGGCCCAGCATCAGGTACAAGCCGGCGCCGACCGAGGTTACGATGGCAGCCGCCACGAAAATGGGAACGTACCCTCCCACGAAAGCGATGATATAACCGGCGGCGGGCAGCAATGCATACGACGCTGCTTGTTCGATGAGCATCCCGGTTACAGTGATCATGCCAAAACTCCGACGGCCAAAATAGATTCCCACCGCGGCGATGCCCGGCGCAGCGCCCGCTCCCGACGCGAGGCCAAACAAAACCACCACAGGCAAGAGCGCCGGCACGAATCCGGTCAGCATCACGAGTATGGCAGCCGTTTGGACAATGGCCGCGGCCAACAGAACCGGCCGGACCGGGAAACGATAGCAGGCCAGACCTCCCACCAAAATGCCCGCAGTCGACGTGAACTTCTCAAACTTTCCGAACGTAGCGATGTCTTCGTAGGCGGTGCTGCTGTGCAATATGATCTGCCAGTCGTAGAAGGCTGCTACCGTATGGGACGCACCCACGCAGGCGCCGGCCGCCATGAGCATCCAGAACTCTTTCGACCGCACCGCTTCTCGCCAAGCGTAGTCCGGTCTGGTTTCGGCGGCGGCCGGAACCAGACCATCGGGATATTCACCCCAGTCCTCCGCACGGTCGCGTATCGCCCGGGCCAACGGTAGCGCCCCCACGACGATCACAGCGCCGGCCGCCAACGTCAGCAGTCGCCAGTCCATCACGAGCAACAGAGCGGCAAACAGATATCGTATGACGGTGGCGCCGATTGATGATCCGAATAGCATCAAGGCCAACGCCAACGCCAGCCGATTCCGAAACCAGTTGTTCAGCGCGGTGATGGTGGGCATGTAAGCGGCTATCGTAGCCAGCGCGGCCGCACCCGCCACCGCAGGGTAGGGGCCCAAACCCACCGGCACGGTTGCCAACAGCACGACGAGCCCCGCCAACGACAAACCGATCAAAACCATCCGCCTCGGCCCCCACCGGTCAACTCCTCTCCCCGCGATCCACAGGGACAGCAGCCAGCCGATAACGCCCCCGGCGATAACAAGCATGTTCCACGGCGGGCCGATCCCATCACCCGCGAAACGCGTAGCGCTCCACGCCGTTCCGGTCAACCCATTGCCGATTTCGCGGCCCACGAGGATGACCAGGATCCCGATGAGGACCAGCCGCCACCCGTAAAACATCCCGCCGGTGTTATCGCTGCGGAGGAAGTCCGACAGCCACACCATCGGCCCCGGGCGGGCGTCGTCCGCGCTGGGGTCCATCAACCGGCGTCCCCGTTCAATCCGACGCTCCCGCTCCTCGCGTCACCAGACGGCGAACGTCGGCCTGCCGGCGCTGCGAAGGCGACAGCTGCGGGTTGCCCAGCACCAGGAACATGAACGAACCAATCGCGCTCACGGCAGCGATGGTGGCGAACGGCAGCGTATAAGTTCCGGTAACACTGTCCCGCATCCACGCGATGTATGGAACCACCACTATGAACATTATGTTCATGGGAATCATCGAGATGCCGGTGATCCGGGCAAAGCTGCTCCGCCCGAAATAGACCCCGCGTATCGAGGTGGTCAGCGGCGTGCGTCCCCCGAATCCGATCCCCATCAGGATGCCAAACAGGAAGAACAGCGGCAGCGTTTCGGCAAACAGCAGCACCGTGATGGCGATGGATTGCAGGAACGAAAACCCCCATATCGCGATCCGTATGGGTATGCGGTCGCCAACCATGCCCCCGATCACCATGAACGCCGTGGATACCGCCGTCTGCACTGAAATCACCAGGCCCACCTGCACCAGGTTGAACCCGCGCTCCACCATCACCAGGCCCAGGTAGGTCATCACGCTGATGATGATAATTGACGAACTGGCGTGGCCCATGGTGATCAGCCAGAAAGCCCGCGTACGTACCGCTTCCTGCCAGGTGTAGTCCGGCGCCACCGCTCCGCCATTGGCCGACTGCCGGGGCCCGGTGTCGCTCAACGTGGCCGGGTCGATGCCGTCCGGGTGCTGCCCGTGGTCTTCGGGGCGGTTCCGTACCAGCCAGGCCAGCGGGAACGACGCTACCAGACCAACCGCGCCTACCACCAGCGCGGTGTTCTGCCAGCCCAGCCGGCCGGGAATCGCTGCCGCTGCCTGGGCGTCCCAGCCCATCATCCAGGCCATCAATGGGACTATCACCACACCGCCCAGGCCGAAACCCAGCATGGGTATCGACATGGCTGTGGAGCGTCGGACGCGGAACCAGTTGTTCAACGCGGTGTTGGCCGGCAGCCAGGAGCCCAGGCCCGCGCCCAGGCTGATAATGACGAACGACAGGTAGAAAATCCACAGGTTGGACGTTCTGCTGAACAGGATGAATCCGGCGGCAAACACCAGCAGGCCGATGGCAACCATTTTGCGCGGGCCCAGCTTGTCCACGCCCCAACCGGCAATCGGCCCCATTACCGTGCCTTCCACGCGCGTCAGCGTGAACGCCCACGATAGTTGCGTGGTGGTCCAGCCGAAATGCCCTTGCAGCACCGGCATCCACAGGGAAAGCGCCTGGAACAGCGGCACCGTCCCGATGACCATGATCACAGCGCCGATGACCGCCAGCCACCACCCGTAAAACAGGCCTCGCGCCAGCCGCACCGGATGGGCTATTTCATTCGCTCGCAACAACCGGGGACTCCCGCCGGAAACCGCCGGCATCGGGATGCTGCGCAAGAATCCCGGGCAACATCGCCGGATATTATACTCCACCCGGTCTTTTATCCGTGTTGCAACCTTGTTTTGGAAACCGAAGCGAAATACCGTCTTCCGTTGCCACGGCGTTCGGGCCGTTGCTACTATGACGGCATCCCGCCCGCGCCTGGAGTCCCGTTTTGCGGTTTCCCTCATTAGTTGAAGGCAGGTTCATCAAGCGGCTCAACCGTTTCGCCGCGCTGGTGGACGTTGAGAAGCGAGAGTACCTGGTTCACGTGGCCAACTCAGGGCGCATGGGCGAGTTGCTGGTTCCGGGCTACCGGGTGCTCTTGAATCCGGCGCCGGCCGGCGCGGCCCGCAAGACCGCGTTCGATCTGGCCCTGGTTGACACCGGGGACGCTCTATCATCCGCCGACGCCCGGCTGCCCAACAAACTGGTGGCCGAGGCCATCGCCGAAGGCAGGCTGCCCCAGTTCGCCGGATACTCCCACGTACGTCCGGAAAGCGCCTTTGGCGAGAGCCGCCTGGACTTCCTACTTGAAGGGACGGCAGGTTCCTGCTACGTGGAGACCAAGTCGGTGACCCTGGTGGAGGATGGGGTCGGGCTGTTCCCCGACGCGCCGACGCTGCGCGGCGTGAAGCACCTGCACAGCCTGATGGCGGCGCTGGACGAGGGACACCGGGCCGGTGTGATTTTCGTCATCCAGCGGGCCGATGTCGAAGCGTTTGCGCCCCATGACCAAGCCGACCCGCTGCTGGCGGAGACGTTGAGAACGGCGGCGGCCAGGGGCGTCGAGGTCTGGGCATATCGCTGTCGCGTCGATGAGCAAAGCATCACGCTGGCCGACGAAATTCCCACGCTGCTATGACGCAGTTGATGGACATTTACCACCGCCTGCTGAACGCCTACGGGCCGCAGGGCTGGTGGCCGGGCGAGAGCCGTTTCGAGATGATCGCCGGGGCGATCCTGACCCAGGCGGCGGCGTGGCGCAACGTGGAGCTCGCGCTGGCGAACCTTAAGGCAGCGGGGATCGACGACTGGCCAGCCGTACATGACATGGAAATCGACGCGCTGGCGGAGTTGGTGCGTCCATCCGGGTATTACAACGCCAAGGCCCGCAAGCTCAAGGCGTTCGCCGCCCACGTGTGCCAGGACTACGACGGCAACCTGGACGCGATGTTCGCGGCGGACACGGCAACGCTGCGCCGCGAACTGCTGGGCATCCACGGCATCGGGCCGGAGACGGCCGACGACATCCTGGTGTACGCGGCCGAAAAGCCGTCCTTCGTCATCGACGCCTACACCATCAGGATCATGCGGCGGGTGGGATTGACGCCGGAAGGGAAGGACGACTACGCCGGATGGCAGGCCATGTTTCACGCCGGCGTACCCGAGGACGTGCAAGTGTACAATGAGTACCACGCCCTGCTGGACCGCCACCACAAGGAAGCCTGCACCAAGAACGCGCCACGCTGTAGCGAATGCTGTCTGCGAGACGTATGCGCCACCGGGCAGGCATCGGTTGCCGTTGAATGAGGAGTTGCAGTATGACCACGCAACGTGATTGTCGCGTTGTCCCTGGACGCGCGAAGATTGTACGCTCCCGTCGACATATTCCGCCATCCACACCGGCCCCCTCACGCCGGTGAGTAACCTACCCGCGTCAATTTCTCAGGTGCTATCATGCCCGCATCCAAAACGGGACCGGAGGTTCGAGCAGATGCAGGTAGTCAGGATTTACACGGGAGAAGACGGCGAATCCCACATTGAGGATATCGAACTCCCCTTCGAGCAGATGGGCCACGCCATGCGCACCGCCATGCAGGATGCCATCGGCGTGCAGTTCAGCCGCCTCAAGCCCACCCAGTTGGTGGACTTCCACACCGCGCCGCGCCGCCAGTACGTCATCACCCTACAGGGACAGGTGGAAATCGGCCTCGGCGACGGCGCTAAGCGCATCTTCAACGTCGGCGACATCGAGCTGTGCGAGGACCTTACCGGCCGCGGCCACACCACCCGCAGCGTCGGCGACGTTGACCGCGTCAGTGTGCAAATACCCCTCGCCGACCAGACGCCCGGCGGCAGTTTGGGCGTGTAACTGCCACCGATCATAGAGTTTCCAAAGTAATCCCTCATTCCCGCGCACCACACCGTCATTCCCGCGAAAGCGGGAATCCAGAGTCCTGCGCCAAACGGAGGTTGATATGCCCATCGCGCCCCTTGCCGACAACCTTGAGATGTACTACGACGACGATAACTTCACCGACCCGTGGCGCGACCCTGACTCGGTGGAAACCATCGTGCTGCACCACGGCAACGCCAAGAGCGGCCGGCTGTGGTACGCCTGGCCGCCGCTGCTGGCCCGTCAATACCGCGTGATCCGGGTGGATGCTCGCGGTTTTGGACGTTCCACCGTGCCGGCGCCGGACAGCTACGACTGGTCGCTGGAGGGGTTCACCGGAGACCTGCGGAACCTGCTGGACTACCTGGAGGTGGACAAGGTTCACCTGATCGGCGAGACCATCGGCGGCACCATCGCGTTGCAGTTCGCCTACCAGTACCCCCAACGGCTGCACACCGTCACCACCTGCACGTCGCCCTACAACTTCACCGGCGTGGACACCTACCAGAATTACTACCGGCTGGTGGCCGAGGAAGGCACGGAGGGCTGGGCCCGCGCCACCGGCGGCCGGCGGGTCAGCGCCGACGCCGCGCCGGAGCATCACGAGTGGTACATCCAGCAGATGGGCCAGACCGCCCGCCACGTGGTGCTGGAAACCCTGGCCTACCTGGGCACACAGAACCTCACCGACCGGTTGCCGTCAATCCAGACGCCGGCGCTGGCCATGGTCGGCGAACTCAGCGAAGGCGACATACCCGACCGCGCCCAGGGGCAGGCCGACCTGATGCCCAACTGCACGCTGGCCCGCATCCCCGGCGCCGGCGGCTACGTACAGCACTCAGCGCCGGAACAGTGCGTGTTAGCGTGGCAGGAGTTCGTGGGAACGGTGCACCAACCCGGCTAGAACAGCGATTTCGACTGCCCGCCGTCCACGTTGATGCACGCGCCGGTGATCAGCCCGGCCCGGTCAGACGCCAGGAACGCCACCGTCTCCCCGATGGGCTCCGGCCAGCCGAACTTGCCCATGGGCAGGTTGCGGTCAATGAACTCGGCCACCACTTCGGGGGTGTTGTTCTGCTGGAATCGGTCCCAGCTGCTGCCGGGAAAGTCGATGCTGCCGGGCGCGACGCAGTTCACCAGCACGCCGGTCTGCGCCAGTTGCAGCGCCAGGTGCTTGGAAAAGGCGATCATACCAGCCTTGCCCGTCATGTAGTCCACCGACCCGCCGTGCTCGCGCCCGTAGATCGACGCGATGTTGATGACGCGACCCCAGCCTTGCGTCTGCATGTGAGGCAGCGCCAGTTTGGTCATCCTCACCGCCGAGATCAGGTTGACCTCCAGCCCTTCAAGAAACTGCTCCATGGAGGTTTCGTCGAACAGCACGGACCCGCGTCGGCCGCCCACGTTATTGACCAGGATGTCGGGCGCGCCCAGGGCGTCAGTGGTTTCCCGGAGAAATCGGGCGCACTCATCGTCCTTCGTCACGTCGGCCTGGCTGCCACTGGCCTTGATGCCCAGGCCCTGGAGTTCTGCCACCGTCCTGCCCACCTGCTCGCCGTCGCGTCCGCAGATGCCCACGGCGCAGCCCTCTCGCCCCAGCGCCAACGCGCACTGGCGGCCCAGGCCGCGGCTGCCGCCGGTGATGATTGCTACCTTCCCGTTCAGGGTCAAATCCATGGGATTGCCTCCCTCGCTGCGTTTTGGAATGCAGCGATTATAGCGGGTTGAGAGTAGCGACGAGCGAGGTGGTGGGCTGCCTGCCTAAATACCCAGCAGCTTCTCCAGGTTCTTCCACAGGATCGCCTCTTTCTCGTCCTGGGTCAGCGACGGCAGGCCCATCACCCAGCCCACCGGCCAGTCGATCATCATGTCGGCCGGCCAGTCCGTGCCCAGCACAACCCGGTCGATGCCCACCGAATCAATCAGCATCCGCAGGGCCGGCTCGCTGTGGGTTAGGCAGTCGTAGTAGAAGCGGTCCAGGTATTCGCTGGGCGGCTGCGTGATGTTGACCCGCGCCTCCCGGCGCACCAGCCAGCCTCGATCCATGCGCCCCGCTCCGAAGCAGGTGTAGCCGCCGCCGTGGGCCAGGCACACCTTCAGGTCGGGGCACTGGTCCATCACGCCGCCGAACACGAAAGATGCGAAGGTGACGGCCCGCTCCGCCAGGTTGCCGATGGTATTGGGCAGATGGTAGCGGTCGATGCGCGGCGCGACCATGGTCGGGTTGGCCTGGTGAATCAGCAGCACGGCGCCCATCTGCTCCGCCGCCCGCCAGAAGGGCAGAAACGCCGGGTCGTCATAGGTGCGGCCATTCACGTGGTCGTTGATCATCGCGCCCTTCAGCCCCAGCGTGGTCATGGCGCGCTCCAGCTCCGCGATGGCCGCCCTCACGTCCTGCATCGGCAGCGTCGCCAGCCCGGACAGCCGCTCCGGGTAGTCCAGCGTCATCTGGTGCACTTCGTCGTTGCAGTCGGTGGCGATGGCCACGGTGGTGTCCACGTCCTGGTCGTACTTGTAGAAGGCCACGTTGGTGGACACTACCTGCACGTCCACGCCGATGGAGTCCATGTCGGCGATGCGCTGTTCGGGAGTCCAGGCGTTGCGGGGGTTGAACAGCTCGCCCTCGGCGGCGGTCATGCCGTGCCAGGTGCGGCCCTGCAATACCTCGCGCTGGAAGCACTGGGGCGTGGAATGGGCGTGAATGTCAATGGCTCGCATATTTTGCGCCTCTCCCTATCTGAATGTGCCGGCCGTTTGCTCGTAGGGGCAACCGGGTGATCTGGCCCCTGCTGGCGCTGCGGGCCGTGCCGGTCGTTTGCTCGTAGGGGCAACCCTTGTGGTTGCCCCGGCCTCGTCGGGTATGGTCAGATGTTCAGCAGCTTCTCCAAATTCTTCCACAGGATGGCATCTTTCTCATCCTGCGTCAGGCTCTCCAGCCCCAGCACCCAGGAAACCGGCTGGTCGATGGCCATGTCCGCCGGCCAGTCGGTGCCGAATACCACCCGGTCGATGCCCACGGTGTCAATCACCATGCGCAGCGCCGCCTCGCTGTGGGTCAGGCAGTCGTAGTAAAAGCGGTTCAGGTAGGCGCTGGGCGGCTGCTGGATGTTCACCCGCGCCTCCGAGCGCACCTGCCAGCCCCGGTCCATCCGCCCGACGCCGAAACAGGTGTAGCCGCCAGCGTGCGCCAGGCACACTTTCAGGTCGGGGCATTTGTCCATCACGCCGCCGAACACGAACGACGCGAAGGTTACTGCCCGGTCAACCAGGTTGCCGATGGTGTTGGGCAGGTGGTAGCGGTTGGAGCGCGGCGTGACCAGCGTGTCGCCACCCTGCTGGTGGATGAACAGTATCGCGCCCATCTGCTCGGCGGCCTGCCACAGCGGCAGCAGCGACGGGTCGTCGTAGGGCAGCCCGTTGGCGGTGTCGTTGATCATCGCCCCCACCAGGCCCAGCTGCGTCACCGCGTACTCCAGCTCGGCGATGGCCGCGTTCACGTCCTGCATCGGAATCTGGGCGAAGCCCTTGAAGCGGTCGGGGTAGTCCATGGTCATCTGGTGGACTTCCTCGTTGCACTCCCGGTGCATCTCCGAAATGACCTGCGCATCCCGGTCGTAGAAGTAGAAGGCCGCCCCGGTGGAAACCACCTGCACGTCAACTCCCAGCGAGTTCATGTCGTCGATGCGCTGCTGCGGCGTCCAGACGTTGCGGGGCGCGACGAACATGTCGCCGGGATTCACGCCGTGCCAGGACTGTCCGGCCGCCATGGCCTGCAAGAAGCACTGCGGCGTCAGGTGGGCATGAATATCGATACTGCGCACGATTCCCTCCAGCGGTATTCCGGGACATCCCGGAACCCCGGTCGTGTTCAGGATTGGGGCGGCGAGATTAGCGTCCGCGCTGTCTGGGGTCAAGTATGTCCCGCAGGGCGTCTCCGGCGAAGGCGAACCCCAGCACGGTCACGCTGATGGCCAGCCCGGGGAAGATCAAAATCCACGGCGCGGTGGAAAGGTACTGCGCCGCCTGGCCCGTGAGCATCCGGCCCCACGAGGGCGTCGGCTCCGATATTCCCAGGCCCAGGAAGCTCAGACCCGCCTCGGTCAGGATGGCGGTGCCGAACATCGAGGACATGATGATCAGGAATGGCGCCATCGTGTTGGGCGCGATGTGCCGCAGGATGATGCGGAGGTCCGAAGACCCGATGGCCCGCGCCGCCATCACGTAGTCGCTTTCCCGCAGCGATATGGTCGAGGAACGAATGACCCGCACGCCCCGGGGCAGTATCGTCGCCCCAATGGCCAGGATGATGTTGGGTATCGAGTTGCCCAGCGCCGCCACGAATACCAGCGCCAGGATCAGGTCGGGCAGCGACATCCACATGTCAACCAGACGCTGGATCACCGCGTCCGTCTTGCCCATGAAGTAGCCCGAAAACAGCCCGATCACCGCCCCCACTCCCGTGCCGGCCAGCACGGAGAACAACCCGACAATCAGGGAAATACGCGCCCCGTACACCACTCGGGAGAACACGTCGCGTCCGAACTGGTCCGTGCCGAACAGGAAGGTTGTGTTGGGCGAGCTTCGCACCGCTTCGTAATTCTGCTCCTGGTAGTCAAAGGGCGCGATGACCGCCGCGAAAATAGCCAACACGGCCACGACCAGCACCATCAGCAGGCCGGCAGTCCCCAGGGGCTTGGAACGCAGGTAGAGCAGGGTGAGGCGGGTGAAGGACAAACGCCGCCGGGTCAGGGCCTGGCCCTCAGATTCACCCCGTTGGCTTGCGATGTTGGGCAGTGTCATTTCATGCCCCTACGTGTACCGTATCCGTGGGTCGAGCCAGGCGTACATCAAGTCCACCACCAGGTTGGCCACCAGCACCACCCCGGCAATGAACATTACTATCGCCTGGATCACCGGGAAATCTCGGGACCCCACCGCCTGGATGAAGAGGTTGCCCAGGCCGGGGATGTTGAACACCTGCTCGATCACCACCTGTCCGCCCATCAGGAACACGATTTCAAAGCCGGCCAGCGTAACCACCGGCAGCAGCGCGTTGCGCAGCACGTGAATGAACAGGATGCGGCTGCGGTACAGGCCCTTCGCCTCCGCGGTACGCACGTAGTCCTCCCGCAGCGCCTCCAGGACCGACGAACGGGTCATCCGCAGCATACCCGCCGAGCTGCGCGCCCCCACCACCATTGCGGGGAAAATCAGTATCATCAGGTTGTCCCACGGGTCTTCCCACAAGTTGGCGTATGAAATCGGCGGAATCCAGTCGAAAATCGTCAGCAGGCCCACTATCAGCAGCAGGCCAATCCAGAAATTGGGCATTGACTCGAAAATCATGCTGACGAACCGCAGCACGTAGTCGATGAAAGTGTCCTGCCGCACCGCCGCAATCACGCCCCCCGGTATGGCGATTATGGAGGCAATCAACACCGCCATGAGGCCCAACTGCGCGCTGACCGCAATGCGCGGCAGCATCCGCTCCAGCACCGGCTGGCGGTTGATCCAGGAGATGCCCAAATCCCCGCGCACTAATTTGCCCGCCCACGTCACGTACTGCATATGCAGCGGCTTGTCCAGCCCCAACTGGCTGCGGACACGGGCAAAGTCTTCCTCCGTGGCTACCAGCGCCCGGTCCCTTCCGCCCAGCAGCAGCGTGGTCGCGTAATCCCCCGGAATCACGTGGAGCATCAGAAAAATGAAAACCGACACCCCGAATGCGGTGGGTACGAACAGGGCCAGACGGCGTAGCAGATAAGTGCGCATGGCTTGGTTTCAGCCTTTGAATGGCCGTCGGGGTGAACGATGGTTCACCCCGACGGGCAAGGCATTTCCGGACCGGGCCGGCTAGATGCCGCCCGGAACCCCGGAGGTCTGGCCGCTCTTGTCGGAATCGTCCGCGTGGGACGGGTCAATCCACAGGTGTTCCCAGCGCAGGAACGAGCTGGACGGCTGCGGGTGGTGGAAATAACCGCGCACTTCGGGCCAGAAGGCCACCGCCTCCTGCTCCCAGTACAGCGGGAACTTCCAGTATTGCTCCATGGCGTAGAGCTGCAGCTCGTCGGAAATGGCCTTGCGCTGCGCCTGGTCAATAGTGGAGGATGCCCGGTCCAGCAGGTCTTCGGCCTTCTGGTCGCAATCCAGACCCGGCGTCCAGTGGTTGTTGGGCGAAACGCAGCGGAAGTAGAAGCCCATGCCCAGGGCCGGGTCGTCCGCCGGCATGGTGTCGTTGCGCGGCAGGATGTCGCCCCAGGAACCGTCCGACGTCTGCTTGCGGTAGGCTACCGTTTCCACCAGGTCAAAGTCCGTCTTCACTCCCAGCAGGCGCAGCTGTTCCTGGAAGAACGTGGCCCGGGCCTGCACCTGGGCGTCGGCCTCGACCGTGAACTTGTAGGTCTTGTCGAAGTCAAAGCCTTCCGCTTCCAGCATGGCCTTGGCCTCGGCGCGGCGGGAGTCCCAGTCGCCGTCGGCGGGAGCGCACCAGCCCGGCACGGCGCAGCCCTGGGCCTCGTCCAGGCTCCAGGGACTGCCCGGCGCCATCATGAACCCGGCGGAGGCGTGTCCGGCCTGCAGGATGCTGATGCCGGTGTCCCGGTCGATCCCCATCATGATGGCCTGCCGCACGCGCACGTTGTCGAAGGGCGCGTTGCGCGCGTTGAGCCACAGGGAATGGTGCCCCCGCGTGGCCCGGATCACCGTGCTGATTTGCGGATGCTCCACGTACGCGTCGTACTGCCCGAAGTTGCGCACCCAGTGCCAATCGGTCTGGTGCGCCAGCATCACCGACTGCTGGATGGACTCGTCGAGGATGCCGAATACCACCACTCGGTCAACGTAGGGCAGGCCGTCCTTGAAGTAGTCGTCGTTCTTGACGAAGTTCTGCTCGTCAACCCCGACGCTCTGGCCCTCCTCCCACCGGAAGGGGCCGGTGCCGACGGACACGTCCTGGAACATGGCCTCCTCGCCGCCCGCTTCAAACCAGGCCTTGTTGAACATCAGACCGGCCCGGTCCGTGAAGGCCAGCAGCGCGGTGGCGCTCGGCTCCGTAAAGCGCAGCTCCAGCGTCCCGTCGTCTACGCACTGGGAGTTGTCAATGTCCAGGAAGCCCAGCTTGCCGCGCATCTCGCTGGCGGTAATCCCGTTGCCCGTCACCATGGTTTCCAGGGTGAAACGAGCGTCCTCGCAGGTGAAGGCGTCCCCGTTGTGCCACGTGATGCCTTCGTGGAAATACAGCGTGATGCCCTGGCCGTCATCGTGGTTGGTCCAGCCGGCGGCCAGGTCGGGGATGATCTTCCCATCGTCGTAGGGGTCGGTCTCCACCAGGTTGTTGTGAGTGGGGGTCCGGTAGCGCACCGTCACGCCGGAGAACGCGCCCCAGGCGTTGGCGTGCTCCAGCGGGTCCTCGTAGTTGATGCGCAGCGTGCCGCCGTACACCGGATCGCCGTAGTAGTCGGTGGGCGGGTTCCAGTATTCTGACATCGGCGGCGCTACTTCCGCTTCGGACACGGTCGTCATGGCTGCCGGCGCCGGCGCAGCCGCCGATTCCGTAGCAGCGGGCATGGCCGTGGGTTCCGGCGCGGCAGTGGGTTCGGCGGGAACCGCAGTGGGTTCCGCCGGGGTGCCGCAGGCGAACGCCAGCAGCAAAATCAGCGTCAAGGCGGGAAGCGCAATCGCTCTGCCAAACTTACGAAGACGAGGCATCTTATCCGACCCTCCTACAAATTTAAGACTGGCGCGGATTTTATATTCACCCTGATTTGGCTGTCAATTTGACGTTTCGTAGAATATGCGTCCCATTACAGCGTTTTTCGTAACAAACGTTGCGCATTACAGCAACCCGTACCAAAACCCCGAGCACAGCGGAACTCGCCGGCAAGCGATTGTACCGGCAGCCGCGTCCGGGACGTTGTCGCCCAAACTGACCGGGAAAGCGACCGCGCCAAAGCCCTGCGTATCGGCTGCCTGGTAGTGTTCAACGCCCTCGCTTTCCACCCCAGGCCCGCCGCAACGCGCGAGGGCGTGGCTGGCGCGCCCCCGAAGCGTGGCGGGATGGCATCCCCGGCTTGTTCCGGGCCTGGCAATACACCTGCGACAACATCGATTTTGTGCAATCTGCGGCAGCTCATGCCATTCCCGCGCCGACCGGAATCCAAGGGCTGGGATGATGTTGCCCAATCTATAATCCTGCCAATCCTCAAATCCCCAAAATCCTGATTCTGACAGTGACACCGGCTTGTTGACGCGCCCAAACGCCCGTTCTATCATAGCCTTACACGTGTACCCAATCACTCAATCATCACCGCCTGCCACGAGGTCAAATCACTACGGTCGTCAACGGCCACCAACCAGTCAGCAAATCCCAAACCGCAAGAC